>NZ_CM165558.1:0-192500 GCF_056780525.1 Ruegeria sp. S263
CGGGAGCAGGATTTGAACCTGCGACCTTCAGGTTATGAGCCTGACGAGCTACCGGGCTGCTCCATCCCGCGACACTTTGGTTTGGTCTACCGCCTATTGGGCTATTTGAGACCGGGTAGTGTTCTGCTGATCGTTTAGAGAGAATTGGGCTTTTACTAGGTTTGGCGGTGACCTACTCTCCCGGGGCTTAAGCCCAAGTACCATTGGCGCGGCAGTGCTTAACTTCCGGGTTCGGGATGGGACCGGGTGTTTCACTTGCGCTATGACCACCAAACCGAGGAAAAGCCCATGTCGACTTTCTTGCTGTGCAAGAAAGCGACAGGTGGCAGGCAGCGTCTTTTGCTTGCAAAAGGCGCGTTGCCACTCGGTTGTGTTTTCAATCAACACCGTCGCTCTTTTTGCTTTTGCAAAAAAGCGACGAAGTTATCCATGTTCAAGGTGTGTATGCTTTGGTCTTGTCTTTCCATTACTGGATCAAATCAAGCCTATCGGGCGATTAGTACCGGTCAACTGAACGCATTACTGCGCTTACATCTCCGGCCTATTGACGTGGTGGTCTTCCACGGCCCTCAGGGAGACCTTGTTTTGAGGGGGGCTTCCCGCTTAGATGCCTTCAGCGGTTATCCTGTCCGATCATAGCTACCCAGCACTGCCGTTGGCACGACAACTGGTCCACCAGTGGATCGTTCACCCCGGTCCTCTCGTACTAGGGGCAACTCCTCTCAAGTCTCCTACACCCACGGCAGATAGGGACCGAACTGTCTCACGACGTTCTAAACCCAGCTCACGTACCTCTTTAAACGGCGAACAGCCGTACCCTTGGGACCTGCTCCAGCCCCAGGATGAGATGAGCCGACATCGAGGTGCCAAACACTGCCGTCGATATGGACTCTTGGGCAGTATCAGCCTGTTATCCCCGGCGTACCTTTTATCCGTTGAGCGATGGCCCTTCCACTCGGGACCACCGGATCACTATGGCCGTCTTTCGACTCTGCTCGACTTGTCAGTCTCGCAGTCAGGCTGGCTTCTGCCATTGCACTCAACGAGCGATTTCCGACCGCTCTGAGCCAACCTTCGCGCGCCTCCGTTACGCTTTAGGAGGCGACCGCCCCAGTCAAACTACCCGCCACGCAGGGTCCCGGATCCGGATAACGGACCGCGGTTAGACATCAAGAGTGCGAAGGGTGGTATCTCAAGGGAGGCTCCACAAGAACTTGCGTTCCTGCTTCAAAGCCTACCACCTATCCTGCACATCACAATCCTGATGCCAGTGCGAAGCTGTAGTAAAGGTGCACGGGGTCTTTCCGTCTAACCGCGGGAAGCCTGCATCTTGACAGGCAATTCAATTTCGCTGAGTCGATGTTGGAGACAGCGGGGAAGTCGTTACGCCATTCGTGCAGGTCGGAACTTACCCGACAAGGAATTTCGCTACCTTAGGACCGTTATAGTTACGGCCGCCGTTTACCTGGGCTTCAATTCAAGGCTCTCACCTCTCCTTTTAACCTTCAGGCACCGGGCAGGCGTCAGACCCTATACGTCGTCTTGCGACTTCGCAGAGCCCTGTGTTTTTAATAAACAGTCGCCACCCCCTGGTTTGTGCCCCCAGCCCCTAGTTGCCTAGGAACCGGGCCTCCTTCTCGCGAACTTACGGAGGTATTTTGCCGAGTTCCTTCAACATCGTTCTCTCAAGCGCCTTGGTATGCTCTACCAGTCCACCTGTGTCGGTTTAGGGTACGGTCTGATGGAGGGCTATTTCCAGGAACTGCTCAGCAGCCCAACCAATCCGATAAGGCTGAACTACATCCGCAATCCGTCACATCCTCCTGGCCTAGGAATATTAACCTAGTTCCCATCGCCTACGCCTTTCGGCCTCGGCTTAGGGGCCGGCTTACCCTGCTCAGATTAGCTTTAAGCAGGAACCCTTGGACTTTCGGCGAGAGTGTCTCTCACACTCTTTGTCGCTACTCATGTCATCATTCTCACTAGTGATCTCTCCACCGGATCCCTCACAGGCCGGCTTCATCGAAAGATCCTCGCCTCCAATATCCCCGAAGGGATCAAGGAGGCATGGATCTATGTCACACTACGCTCTGCTACCGATGCTTACGCATCCCTAGACTTCGGCTCATGGCTTGAGCCCCGTTACATCTTCGCCGCAGGACAACTTATTTAGACCAGTGAGCTGTTACGCTATCTTTAAAGGATGGCTGCTTCTAAGCCAACCTCCTGGTTGTTTTGGTCGTCCCACCTGCTTTCCCACTTAGCCATGAATTGGGGGCCTTAGTCGTAGGTCAGGGTTGTTTCCCTCTCCACTACGGACGTTAGCATCCGCAGTGTGTCTGCCATCTAGTACTCCCGGGTATTCGGAGTTTGGTTAGGATCAGTAAGCCTGTGGGGCCCCATTACCCATCCAGTGCTCTACCCCCCGGGGTATTCGGATGACGCTCTACCTAAATAGATTTCGCAGAGAACCAGCTATCTCCGAGTTTGATTGGCCTTTCACCCCTAGGCACAGCTCATCCCGATCCTTTTCAACGGATGTGGGTTCGGTCCTCCAGTAAGTGTTACCTTACCTTCAACCTGGCCATGCCTAGATCACTCGGTTTCGGGTCTGATCCCACGAACTCATGCGCCCTATTAAGACTCGCTTTCGCTACGCCTACACCTAACGGCTTAAGCTTGCTCGTGAGACCAAGTCGATGACCCATTATACAAAAGGTACGCCGTCAGCTCGCAAGGAGCCTCCGACTGATTGTAGGCGTTCGGTTTCAGGTACTGTTTCACTCCCCTCGTCGGGGTGCTTTTCACCTTTCCCTCACGGTACTGGTTCGCTATCGGTCAGCAAGGAGTACTTAGCCTTCGAAGGTGGTCCTCCGATCTTCAGACAGAATTTCACGTGTTCCGCCCTACTTAATACGTCCATCAAAGCTTCCTATACGGGGCTGTCACCCGCTATGGCCACGCTTCCCAACGTGTTCTAGTCACTCATCTGGCTCGGCTGGTCCCCGTTCGCTCGCCGCTACTAGGGGAGTATCAATTGATTTCCTTTCCTCCGGGTACTTAGATGTTTCAGTTCCCCGGGTTTGCTCTTAAAACCCTATGTATTCAGGTCTTAAGTACCTGTTTAAACCCCATATTGAGTATCTATCTCACAACTAGGTTGTGAGGGGATAACAATATGAAGCTTTCAGGTGGGTTGCCCCATTCAGAGATCCATGGATCAAAGCTTATTCTCAGCTCCCCATGGCTTATCGCAGAGTATCACGTCTTTCATCGCCTCTTGCTGCCAAGGCATTCACCAAACGCCCTTCTCGCGCTTGATTTGATCCAGAAAGAGAAAGACACATGATAGTGTGCTACCGCCTATTCGGCTACTTGAGCACAAGTATGTCGATCGCGATCATCCAGCTGGTAACTAAAGATGATCTTTCTTCTGAACCAAAAGCATACTTTCCCGCCTTCCATCCTGGAACCCGCGCTGCCGATGTCGGTCGGCCCCACGCAGAGGATAGAAGACAATGCATGATCGTCAGATCATGCGGGTTAGTGTACTTGACTTGGACAACTCTGTTCGTTTCAGCCGCGATAGTCGTGGACAGGCGAGGAAACACCCGTGTCACAACCCGCTCACCCGAAGATGAGAACGACTGAGATCTACGCCACACTCGGCGCGATCAAACAGTGTTGATTGATTTCTCTCTATACGATGTCAATGCTTCCGAAGAAGCGACGTCCGATTGGACGGCTAAACACTCAAAACAGTGCTTAACGGTCAAATCGAAGGAAAGTGGTGGGTCGAGGAGGACTTGAACCTCCGACCTCACGCTTATCAGGCGTGCGCTCTAACCACCTGAGCTACCGACCCACTTTATACGGGGCCGACTGCAGAAGTGGTGGAGCCTAGGAGGATCGAACTCCTGACCTCCTGAATGCAAATCAGGCGCTCTCCCAGCTGAGCTAAGGCCCCTTGCCGGACCTCACGCCTATTCGCAAGATCCTGATTTTCTGAAGAGATATGAGGACGGCTCGGTCCATGAGTTTGATCAACTTTGTTTGTTGATCTTCTGCTAAGTGTTCCACGTTGAAGGCAAGCCTATCAAATCTAGGAACATCCTTAGAAAGGAGGTGATCCAGCCGCAGGTTCCCCTACGGCTACCTTGTTACGACTTCACCCCAGTCGCTGATCCTACCGTGGTCCGCTGCCCCCAAAAAGGTTAGCGCACGGCCGTCGGGTAGAACCAACTCCCATGGTGTGACGGGCGGTGTGTACAAGGCCCGGGAACGTATTCACCGCGTCATGCTGTTACGCGATTACTAGCGATTCCGACTTCATGGGGTCGAGTTGCAGACCCCAATCCGAACTGAGACAGTTTTTTGGGATTAACCCATTGTCACTGCCATTGTAGCACGTGTGTAGCCCAACCCGTAAGGGCCATGAGGACTTGACGTCATCCACACCTTCCTCCCGCTTATCACGGGCAGTTTCCCTAGAGTGCCCAGCCGAACTGCTGGCAACTAAGGATGTGGGTTGCGCTCGTTGCCGGACTTAACCGAACATCTCACGACACGAGCTGACGACAGCCATGCAGCACCTGTCACCGAGTCACCGAAGTGAAAGATCCATCTCTGGACCGGTCCCGGGATGTCAAGGGTTGGTAAGGTTCTGCGCGTTGCTTCGAATTAAACCACATGCTCCACCGCTTGTGCGGGCCCCCGTCAATTCCTTTGAGTTTTAATCTTGCGACCGTACTCCCCAGGCGGAATGCTTAATCCGTTAGGTGTGTCACCGAATAGCATGCTACCCGACGACTGGCATTCATCGTTTACGGTGTGGACTACCAGGGTATCTAATCCTGTTTGCTCCCCACACTTTCGCACCTCAGCGTCAGTATCGAGCCAGTGAGCCGCCTTCGCCACTGGTGTTCCTCCGAATATCTACGAATTTCACCTCTACACTCGGAATTCCACTCACCTCTCTCGAACTCTAGACCGATAGTTTTGGAGGCAGTTCCGGGGTTGAGCCCCGGGATTTCACCCCCAACTTTCCGATCCGCCTACGTGCGCTTTACGCCCAGTAATTCCGAACAACGCTAACCCCCTCCGTATTACCGCGGCTGCTGGCACGGAGTTAGCCGGGGTTTCTTTACCTGCTACCGTCATTATCTTCACAGGCGAAAGAGCTTTACGACCCTAAGGCCTTCATCACTCACGCGGCATGGCTGGATCAGGGTTGCCCCCATTGTCCAAGATTCCCCACTGCTGCCTCCCGTAGGAGTCTGGGCCGTGTCTCAGTCCCAGTGTTGCTGATCATCCTCTAAAACCAGCTATAGATCGTAGGCTTGGTAGGCCATTACCCCACCAACTACCTAATCTAACGCGGGCTAATCCAAATCCGATAAATCTTTCCCCCGAAGGGCGTATAAGGTATTACTCACCGTTTCCAGTGGCTATTCCTTAGATCTGGGCATATTCCCACGCGTTACTAACCCGTCCGCCGCTCGCCCGAAGGCGCGCTCGACTTGCATGTGTTAGGCCTGCCGCCAGCGTTCGTTCTGAGCCAGGATCAAACTCTCAAGTTGAAAGCACATTGCTGCGCTATCCTTGACGTTCGAACCTCTGCACATCTTTGATTGCGATACCGCCTATTCGGCTACTTGAGCGCGATTAGGCAATCCCCCTACCCGGCTAGGCAGGGTGCAACCAAAAGTCATCTGTTTGTGTGCTTCTGGTTTCATCAGAAACCGAAAGCCGTACAAACAGTGAAGCTGACACTGGTCATCGGGATCATTAAGTGTGCTACCGCCTATTCGACTACTTGAGCACTAACCCCTACCAGCGCGATATACAGACATTCAATCCGTCGAAAACGAACCAAACCGCCCACATATCTCTTCAGTTATCCATCAATGTCAAAGAACATAACACCAAGAGCCAAAAACCAGACCGTTGCGCCAATCCCTCAGCGCGCCCGCCTAACTCAATCCCTCAAGATGCCCACCGTCTCTCCGATGCGTCTCAACTGTCTCTCCAGCCCGTCCGACCGTCTCTCCGATCCGTCAACACCGCCTCAGCAGCGCCGGTGAAGGGGGTTCTAAGGTTTACCCCACAAAGCCGCAAGTGGAAAATTCAGAAAAATTCGAAAAAACTCATAATATGGAATTTATTGTTTATTTTCATAGAATTGAGTTATAATCGCCTGCCAAAACGAACACCTCAGGCCACCGTTTTCATGTGCGACTCAGGTTTTGCACAAGCTTACCCACAGACTCAGTCAGCGATCAGGTGGAATCGGCTTGTCGGAATCGGCTGAACGGGTTCGACAGTGGCAAACGCAGGGCCAGAAGGGCCAGAATCACACTTAGATAGATCAGCGGTTCGATCTGGAACCCTTTTGCCAGCATCACGTAATGCAACCCACCCAAAATCGCAGCCGGATAGACCAGACGCTGCAGGGCGCGCCAACGTGAACCTAAACGGCGAACCGACAGATCATTGGAAGACAGGGCCAAGGGCAACAAAAGCAGGAACCCGGCCATGCCAACCGTAATGTAGGGACGTTTGAGGATGTCCGCCCAAATCTGACTTGGCAACTGCACATCCAGAACAAGCCACACCAGCAGGTGCAGGCTGACATAGGTAAATGTCAGCACACCCAATGCACGTCGAAACTTAAGCAGATTGAGACCTGCAAAACGCCTTAGCGGAGAAACAGCAAGCACTGCGATTAAAAGCTGCAACGCCAACTCTCCGTACCGATGCTCCAGCGCCTCGATTGGATCGATACCCAACCCTCCGGTCAGACCCTGATAGAACAGCCACGGTGCCGGGATCAGGCCCAGCACGTAGACGGCCCATACAGGCACCCGGCGGAGTATCTGGTTCACGTTCTGCATGCGCTTAGTAGTATTCCGACAGATCCATGCCGTCGTAAAGACCTGCCACTTCGGCCTCATAGCCGTTGAACATCAGCGTCGGAATACGTTTCGAAAACAGCCCGCCGCCAATAGTGCGCTCTGACGCCTGAGACCAGCGCGGGTGATCTACGTTCGGGTTCACATTGCTATAGAACCCGTATTCGCGCGGATTGGCCATGTTCCAACTGGTCGGCGGCTCAACATCCGAAAGAGTAATGCGCACGATCGACTTGATGGACTTGAACCCGTATTTCCACGGCACCACCAGACGCAAAGGAGCCCCGTTCTGGTTCGGGATTGGGCGATCATAAATACCGGTTGCCATGATCGTAAGCGGATGCATCGCCTCATCCAGCCGAAGCCCCTCACGATAGGGCCAGTCGAGAACCGGGTATTGGACACCGGGCATTTCATCCGGGCGGTATGCCGTTTCGAACGCCACGAATTTGGCACCCTCTTGCACACCGGCCATGTTCAACAAATCCGACAGTTCAAATCCATTCCATGGAATGACCATTGACCATGCCTCGACACAGCGAAACCGATAGATGCGTTCTTCCACGGTCATCTCGGACATTACATCCTTGAAGTCGTACTCACCCGGTCTGTCGACCAGACCGTCGATTTTGATGCTCCAGGGCTCCGTCACCAGGGAATGGGCATATTTGGCCGGATCATCCTTTCGCGTCCCGAACTCATAATAATTGTTGTACGAGGTGATTTCTTCCCAAGTGTTCGGCTCCAGCGCTTCCTGCGCGCTGGCTTTATGCGACATCCCGGCCAAACCAACTCCGGCCAGCCCCGCCATCACCTGGCGACGATTCAAGAAGGCCGCCCGCGGGGTGACATCTGCCCGCGTCAATGTGTTGGTCCAGCGATGCGCCATGTATTTCTCCGTCATTGGCCAGTGTTAAGGAACAGGTAGGTCGGTCTTAACACAGGACCAAGGCAACATGCGTCACGATTGGGAGAAGTGACTGTAACGAAAACGGCGGTCGACCGAGTGCTTGGCCCTTATCCAAAAAGCGGATCACACCCGACAACATGCAAATTTCGGGCCAAGTGACGCATTCAGGCCATTCCGCTATGTTTTTTCGTTTTGTTTATATAGGGGACCTAGCGTCATGCTTGATATTGACGCCATACAGCGCACAGTTCCTGCGCTTACGTTTTTCTAGGCGCGAAGGGACGGAGTTTACGACCAATGGACATCGGTCGCTGAGGTCGCGCTTTGAATGAAACGGCAAATTTGATCGGAAAGGACGAATTATGAAAACGAAACTGGTTGCGGGCTTGTCGCTGGTTCTGTTTATCGCTGCATGCGCTGAGAAAGAAACCTACCCCATCTCCGGGTGCGACTCGAATGAAACCTTCCCCGTGACCTGCGAGGAAATCGGTGAAGACACGAACCTGGATGAAAACAACGCACAGGACCTGAACGCATTGCCGACCGGCGCCTGACGGCACCTGATCCAACACACGGGGCTGTACCAGCCCCAACCGACTCTGGAAAAACCCGCCTTCTCTGGCGGGTTTTTTGTTGGGGCTGTGCATTCCTACAAACAGATGCATTTGATCGCCGTGGGGACACGTTCTCACCAAAAGGCTCTGCAGGTCGATCTTCAAAGCGGCAGTTGCGTCTGGGGTGGCTGCAGCAGACGCCAGCGCGTCAGCACCTATGGCGATGGCAGCGGGTGACGGCAAGATAAAAGACATGACCCATACCATCAGCCCCGATTTTCCCACCTATCTGGACGAACCCGGCTATGCCGCAGAGCCTGTGTTCAAGTTTTCTTAATACGGTTTCAACCTGCAACAGCTGACGGTGAACGAACATACGGGTACCCATATTGATGCGCCGTTGGATTTTTCGGCTGACGGGGCTTCCGTCGACGAAATTCCGGTATCGGATCTGATCGCACGACTGTGCGCCGAAACATAAAGGGGGGACTGGCGGGACTGCACGGATATTCGCGATGATCTGACGAAGTCGGGATGAAACCAACCTATTCCCGCGTGGCCCACCCCATATGAAAAGCGAACTTCTGCAATTTGATCCGGGCAGAAAAAAAGACCCTCCGATCAGGAGGGTCTTTCTTGTTCTTTAAATCAGTGAACCACAGCGTCATCTGGTCTGGGTCGTTCAGACGTTCCCAGCCGATCCCCGATGATCAGCCCATCCGATCCGGCGGTCACTGGAACGGTCTCACCATCCTTGATCTCACCGGCTAACAAAGCCTCGGCCAGCGGGTTCTGCAGCGCACGCTGAATCACGCGTTTCAACGGACGTGCGCCGAAGACCGGATCATAGCCTTCGTTCGCCAGCCATTCCTTGGCCCCGTCGTCCAGCGCCAGCTCGATCTTGCGAGCAGCCAGACGTTTTTGCAGACGTGCCATCTGGATATCGACGATACCATCCATATCGGCCCGCTTGAGCCGGTCAAAGATGATGGTCTCGTCCAGACGGTTCAGGAATTCGGGCCGGAAATGTGCCCGGACTGCATCCATCACATCGCGCCGTGCCTGCGCACTGTCGGCACCTTCGGGCAGTTGGCTCAGCGCCTGAGACCCAAGGTTCGACGTCAGGATGATCAGCGTCTGCTTGAAGTCCACAGTGCGGCCCTGACCATCGGTCAGAACGCCATCATCGAGAACCTGCAGCAGCACGTTGAAGACATCCGGGTGCGCCTTTTCGACCTCGTCAAACAGCACGACCTGATAGGGCCTGCGCCGCACGGCTTCGGTCAGCACACCGCCCTCGTCATAACCGACATAGCCCGGAGGGGCACCGATCAGACGGGCAACCGCGTGTTTCTCCATGAACTCGGACATGTCGATGCGCACCATCGCGTTGTCGTCGTCGAACAGGAAGTTCGCTACGGTCTTTGTCAGCTCGGTCTTACCTACACCGGTCGGGCCGAGGAACAGGAACGAGCCCAGCGGGCGGTTCTCATCATTCAGGCCAGCCCGCGCACGGCGCACGGCGTTTGCGACGGCGGTGACGGCGGCATCCTGACCGATCACGCGAGAATGCAGATCGTCTTCCATCCGCAGCAATTTCTCGCGCTCGCCTTCCAGCATTTTCGAAGTCGGAATACCCGTCCAGCGCTCGACCACCGAAGCAATCTGTTCCGGACGCACCGTTTCTTCGGCCATCATGGCGTTGCTTTCGGCGTTTTCGGCCTCGGTCAGCGTTTTCTCAAGCTCAGGGATGACGCCATAGGAGAGTTCCCCGGCCTTGGCCAGATTGCCTTCGCGCTTGGCGATTTCCAGATCAGCGCGCGCCTTGTCGAGTTGTTCTTTTAGATCGCGCGCACCCGCGAGCTTGTCGCGCTCGGCCTGCCACTGGGCGGTCATCTCGGCGGATTTCTCCTGCAGATCGGCCAGATCCTTTTGCAAGTTTTCCAGACGGTCTTTAGAGGCCGCGTCGTCTTCGAGCTTCAGCGCCTCTTCCTCGATCTGCATTTGCAGAATCTGACGGTCGAGTTGGTCCAGCTCCTCAGGTTTGGAGTCTACCTCCATCCGCAAACGCGACGCCGCCTCATCGACAAGGTCGATGGCTTTGTCGGGCAGGAAGCGGTCGGTGATATAGCGATGCGACAGCGTCGCCGCCGAGACCAACGCCGAGTCCGAGATGCGCACACCGTGGTGCAACTCGTACTTCTCCTTGATGCCGCGCAGGATGCTGATCGTGTCCTCGACCGTGGGCTCCTGCACCATGACGGGCTGGAACCGGCGTGCAAGGGCCGCGTCTTTTTCAACGTATTTGCGGTATTCATCCAGCGTGGTCGCGCCGATACAATGCAGCTCACCCCGCGCCAAAGCGGGTTTGATCAGGTTGGCCGCATCCATCGCGCCGTCGGATTTCCCGGCGCCGACCAGCGTATGCATCTCGTCGATAAACAGGATGATCTCACCGGCGGCTTCGGTGACTTCGGTCAGAACGGCTTTGAGGCGTTCTTCGAACTCACCACGGTATTTCGCACCAGCAATCAGCGCGCCCATATCCAGCGCCAGCAGCTTCTTGTCCTTCAGCGATTCCGGCACATCGCCGTTAACGATACGCAGGGCCATACCCTCGGCAATCGCGGTTTTACCCACGCCGGGTTCACCGATCAGAACGGGGTTGTTCTTGGTCCGGCGCGACAGAACCTGCATCGAGCGGCGGATTTCCTCATCGCGTCCGATGATCGGATCAATCTTGCCCTCAGCCGCAGCCTCGGTCAGATCACGCGCGTATTTCTTCAACGCGTCATAGCCGTCCTCTGCAGACGCGGTGTCGGCAGTACGGCCCTTACGGATATCGTTGATCGCTTCGTTCAGTTTCTGCGCCGTCACAGCGCCATCTTCCAAGGCATCCTTGGCCTTGGATTTCACCATGCACAAAGCCATCAGAATGCGTTCAACAGGAACAAAACTATCGCCTGCCTTGGTGGCGATTTTCTCGGCCTCGGCCAGAACCTTGGCGGTCTGGCCATCCAGATAGACCTGCCCGGTATCGCCTTTGACCTTAGGAATGCGTGCCATAGATGCGTCCAGCGAATTTGCAACACGGCTGGGCGCGCCCCCGGCGCGTGTGATCAGGTTGCTGGCCAGTCCCTGATCGTCATCCATTAATGCTTTCAGCAAATGTTCGGGCGTCAGGCGCTGATGCTCTTCCCGCATCGCAATGGTCTGCGCCGCTTGCACGAAACCCCGTGCCCGCTCGGTGAACTTGTTCAAGTCCATATTAATCTCCTTTTCCAAGCGCCCTGTTTTGATGCACCCGCTTGGCGGCATGCGTCGGTCAGAGCCTCACATTCAATCTGGGAAATATCTGCCCCCGTTCAAGAGGCTGAACACAAATTCAACCCCTATCTGCGCGGTATTGTGTAAACCGTGTACCCTCCGGTTTCAGCCACTTCCCGCGCGTTGTACATTTCAACCAACGATTGGGCTGCGTCGCTGCCCGTCGGGCAAGACACAAGATCAGCCGCGTCATCCAGGAAGTCGATGGTAAAGGCCGTTTCCCCGGTCAACTGGCAATCGTCGTCGGTCGAACGATAACCCCCAACCAAACGCAGATTGTCGTTGGTCGGGGTCTTGATCACCATGTCAGCCGCCTCTTCCTCCAGCGGCATATCCTGACACGCTGCCAATGCCAGGGCTGAACCCAACATGATTAGTTGTCGTATATTCCGTTTCATTCTCAAATCCGCTCCTGCAATTCAGGGGCATGATATCACATTAAGCACCCCGTGCCGTGATCTAAGTCACTCCTCTATCCTGCATGGACAGAAGCCACCAAACCCGGTAGGACGCCGACGTTTGCCAAAAAGGAGCGCCCCATGTCCGATGACCGCCTGATCGTTGCCCTCGATGTCCCGAATGCGCTGCAAGGTCTGGCCATGGCCGAACGCCTTGGTGACTCGGTGTCTTTCTACAAAATCGGCCTGGGTATGCTGACCGGCGGCGGGCTGGCGCTGGCCAATGAGCTGAAGCAAGATCATGGCAAACGCATCTTTCTGGACATGAAACTGTTCGATATCGGCAATACCGTCGAAAATGCTGTTCGGGGTCTGGCGCAGTTCGATCTGGACTTTCTGACGGTGCATGGAGATCCCCATGTAGTGCGCGCCGCAAAAGAAGGCGCTGCAGGCAAGGACCTGAAGATCCTTGCCGTCACAATCCTTACTTCGCTGAACCGCGATGATCTGGATGCGAGCCTGCTGAAAGACGGTGACGTGCAGGACCTGGTGGTTGAACGTGCCGCGCGCGCGCTTGAGGCCGGGGCGGACGGTGTCATCGCAAGCCCGCAAGAGGCTGCTTTGATCCGCGCCCTGCCCCAATCCGAAGGACGGCTGATCGTAACCCCCGGCGTTCGCCCCGCCGGGGCCGAGCTTGGCGACCAAAAGCGTGTGGCCACCCCCGAAAACGCCATTGCTAACGGGGCAGATCACGTCGTGGTTGGCCGCCCGATCTATCGCGCAGACGATCCCAAAGCCGCCGCTGACGCGATTCTGAACGAGCTTTCATAGCTTCAAGCAGCCAAGCCCAACCGCGGCTGACTAAAAAATTGGCATGTTAATTTCTTTGGAGCCACGGCCACGGACCGAGTGAACCGCCCGGAAAATCGCACAAAACGGCCGACAACAACTTGACCTTACGTCACTTTTCCCGCGCTCCGCGCCAAATCGTCCCTGTGCCCCAAAACACACATGAAAAATACGAGAATTCGTTATGTGATCTAGGTCCTATCGAAACGCGGGTTTTTGCGCGATTCTAGGCTTGTGATACTCCCCGCGGACCGTATCTTCCTGAGGTCCGTTACCTCCCCCCGCCCACTTGCGGGGGGTCTTCTTTCGAAAACAATTTTCACGATTTTCACCTGTCCGCGCTTTGCCCGACGAGGCAGAGTGGTATAAGTGACCCTCCGATTTGCACTGACGTTTAGAGGAAGTGCCCGATGCCCGGCTTTTGCCGAGATTGCCTGTCCATATCCTCGGATGCTCACCGATGCGGTGCCTGTGGCAGCCCCCGGATCAAATCGCATCCAGAGCTGTTCGACCTGTCAATTGCGCATATGGATTGTGATGCTTTCTATGCCTCGGTCGAAAAACGGGACAACCCGGAACTTGCGGATAAGCCAGTGATCATCGGCGGGGGCAAACGCGGTGTTGTGTCAACCGCCTGCTATGTTGCTCGCATCCGCGGGGTGCGGTCTGCGATGCCGATGTTCAAGGCGCTGCAACTCTGCCCGGAGGCCGTCGTGATAAAGCCCCGCATGTCAGTTTACGCCGAGGTTTCGCGCAAGATACGCGCCATGATGGATGAGCTCACCCCCGTGATCGAACCCTTGTCCTTGGACGAGGCGTTCATGGACCTGTCCGGCACGGAACGCCTGCACGGTGGGCCGCCTGCAGTAATGTTGGCAGGCCTTGTAAAGCGTATGAAGGATGAACTGGGCGTCACAGGTTCGATCGGGCTGTCGCATAACAAGTTCCTGGCAAAAGTTGCCTCGGATCTGGACAAACCACGCGGGTTTTCGGTGATCGGGCAGGCGGAAACGGCATCCTTTCTGTACGACAAGCCCGTCCGCCTGATCTGGGGCATCGGCCCCGCCGCGCAAGAGTCGCTGGATCGCGCCGGTATCCGCGCATTCTCGGATTTGTTGCGCTGGGACCAAGAGGCGCTGACCGCGCGCTTTGGGTCAATGGGTTATCGGCTTTGGCATCTGGCGCGCGGGCAGGACAAACGCCGTGTTTCCGCGCATGAACCGATGAAGTCCATCAGCAACGAAACAACGTTTTTTGAAGATACGGCCAATTTGGACATTCTGGATGGCCACCTGTGGCGCATGGCGGAAAAAGTGGCTGACCGGGCCAAAGCCAAAGGGCTGGCGGGGCGCGTCGTGACCCTTAAGCTGAAAAAAGCCGACCACAAAGTACTAACCCGGCGCGTTTCGCTGCGGGATGCAACGCAGATCGCGGATCGTATTTACCGCACCGCGCGCGGGCTGTTCGATCAGGTGGGCGATCAAGGTCCGTATCGCTTGTTGGGATGTGGCATTTCCGATCTCTGCTCTGAAAATCAGGCTGATATCTCGGGCGACTTGTTGGATCCGGGCGCATCCCAGCGATCGCAAGCCGAACGCGCCACGGACGAAATCCGGCGTCGCTTCGGAACCGACGCCATCGTCAAGGGTCGCGCCTTACGATGAGGTTACTCCGCGGCCAGCCGCACAGACTCGTCGCCAATCTGTGAGATTTCCATGATGACCTGCCGCAGCGTTTCCCGAAACGGAGCGAAATTGGCGTTTGGCGTAATCCGCGTTTCGTCCATATAAAGCGACCGGTCGATCTCAATCTGAATTGCGTGCTGATTGCGTCCGGGCCGCCCATACGTTTGCGTAACATAGGCCCCCGCGAACGGCGCATTCCGGGCGACCGTCAGCCCGGCCGAGACAAACGCCGCTTCGATCCGATCCACGATCTCGGGCGAGGCAGACGCCCCAAACCGATCCCCCAAAACAATCTGTGGTCGGCGGGTGCTGTTGGTCCCTGCCATTGCGACCGCCTCATGCGGCATTGAATGACAGTCGATCAAAATCGCCTGTCCAAAAGAATCCAGCGATTCCTTCAGCAAAGACTTCAGGCGTGCATGATAGGGTCGCCAACAGGTATCGATACGCAGACGCGCTTCGTCCATCGTCAGCTTGCCACGATAAATCGCGCGCCCATTCGCAACGACGCGTGGAATCACACCCAACCCCGATGTAACCCGAGGATTGTGACCCTGACGGCGCGCGCCTTCGATCAAAGCCGGGTCCAGCTCTTCGGCACTGCGGTTGAGGTCCAGATAGGCGCGGGGTTTAGTCGCCGAAATCAGCGGCGCGCCACATTCGGCAGCGGGCGAAAACAACTGATCCACAAAGGCATCTTCCGAGGATCGAATCACATCCCGGCTCAGAACCGTCCGCTGCAGCAACGATTGCGGGTAATTCCGACCGCTATGAGGAGAGGAAAACACAACACAAGACGTGCGCTTGGCGGGCAAATCCAATACATAGGCTGTGTTCTGCATAACGACTCCTTGTTCGCGCCCAACATAGACCGGAAAATAGTTCTTCCAAACCCCTTGAACCCCTTTGCGACTCCTTTTATAGACCCCGCTACCGGCGCGGGGTTCCGCGCCCCATTTCGTTATGGGGCAGGGCACGCAAAGGTAAGTGGGCGGTTAGCTCAGCGGTAGAGCACTTCGTTGACATCGAAGGGGTCACAAGTTCGATCCTTGTACCGCCCACCATGATTTCACTGTTCCGGTTATCCGGGGCACCCGATTAACCCAGGCGCTGGCCACGTCTTTGATGAAGGCGCCGCAGATTGGAGACAGACCCATGAAGGTCAAGAACTCGCTCCGCTCGCTCAAGAACCGGCACCGTGATTGTCGGATTGTGCGTCGCAAAGGCCGCGTCTACGTGATCAACAAGACGCAGCGCAAGTTCAAAGCTCGCCAGGGCTAAGAACCGCTTAATTCGAATAGAAAGAACCGCGCCTCCGAGCGCGGTTTTTTTGTTGGCAGGTCAGAACGTGATCCCTGCATGGATCAAGATACCGATGACCATCAGAATGTTGAGAACCATTGAAATTCCGTTGCCCACATAGATCGGTAATTTTCCCACAACCAGACCGTAGAAAAACCACAGCATCGAAAGCACTGCGTATAGGGACCATGACAACAGGGACTGACCGCTTGCGTGCTGGGAATGCGTGAAATACAGCTTCATGAGCTGCGGCAGCGTTGCAAACGGGCCGACGACGCCAATGAAAACCATAAATCCCTCGAACCGGGCCATCCAGTGACCAAAGTTTGATTTCTCCAGCTTTTCAGCCAGCGTTTCCGTCATCAAATGTGCCCCTTCGCATGGCGCTCAATACAAACAATCCGCAGTCATCACCCGGAAGCTTCCCGGCAATTTAGCCGTTTCCGGGCCCGCCACCAAGAAAAACGAAAAACCCAGGCACGGTAAATACCCGTATCAGCGATCATTTTCCCAAGTAAATTTGTCAGATTACCTTGCATCCCCCTGAGAATCGTTTAATTGACCAAATCAGTCGGGTTATAGCCCGGCACGAAATTTCACTGTTGGGACATATGATGCTGAAATCCTCTACATGCGTTGCCGCCGCTCTGACGGCCCTGATTTCAACCTCCGCCGCCGCCGAGGGGGAACTGAACCTCTATTCCTCGCGCCATTACGACACTGACGAGCGTCTCTATTCCGATTTCGAAGACGCCACCGGCATCACCATCAACCGTATCGAAGGCAAGGCCGACGAGCTGATCGCCCGTATGGAGGCCGAAGGCGCGAACTCACCCGCCGATATCCTGCTGACCGTGGACACCTCGCGCCTGGCCCGCGCAAAGAACGCCGGCATCCTGCAACCGATCGACAGCGCGGTTCTGGAAGAACGCATCCCGGCCAATCTACAGGACGAAGACAACCAGTGGTACGGCTTCTCACAGCGCGCGCGGATCATCTTCTTTGACAAGGCCGATGTCGCGAATCCGCCCGCCAGCTATCTGGATCTGGCCAAGCCGGAATACAAAGGTCTGGTCTGCATCCGGTCGTCCAGCAACACCTACAACCAGACCCTGCTGGCGTCGATCATCACGAACCACGGTGCCGAGGCCGCAAAATCATGGGCCGAAGGCGTTGTCTCAAACATGGCACGCGAACCGCAGGGCGGTGACACCGACCAGCTACGCGGGATCGTCTCGGGCGAATGTGAGATCGCCGTTTCCAACTCGTACTACTTCGCTCGTGCGCTGCGCAAAGATGTGAAGGGCCTGAGCGCAGATATCGACATGATCGGCGTGCAGTTCCCAGCTCAGGACGCCGAGGGCGCGCATATGAACCTGTCGGGTGCAGGCGTTGCCGCCCACGCGCCAAACAAAGAGAACGCGGTAAAGTTCCTGGAATATCTCGCCGGTGAGCAAGCGCAGGTTTATTTCTCGAACGGCAATGATGAATTCCCCGCCGTGGAAGGTGTGGCGCTGGCCGACAACGTCGCATCGCTGGGCGAGTTCAAAGCAGACAAGGTGAACCTGTCCGAAGTCGCCAAGAACATCCCCGAGGCGCAGAAAATCTTCAACGAAGTTGGTTGGAAGTAATCAGTCCAACAAAGTCACGAACAAGGGCGCAGAGAATTCTGCGCCCTTTTTTGTTGATATTGCTGTGTTTTCAGCGTACTTCTCATATATGAAAATTTTTCTCACTTTTGATTATGATGCATGACATATCGCATCGCCTTGCCAAAAGGCTGAATGAGCTGCGCCGCGCGCGGGGTTTATCGCTGGACCAATTGGCAGATCAAAGCGGGATCAGCCGGGCGACGCTGTCCCGCATGGAAAAGGGTGATGTCAGCCCGTCTGCAGAAACGCTTGGCCGGATTTGCGCCGCTTACGGGTTGCCGATGTCGCGCCTGCTGATGATGGTCGAAGACAGTTTTGAGCCTCGTGTGCCATTTGAACGTCAACCGGAATGGCGTGATCCGGAAACCGGGTTCACGCGCCGGTCTGTCTCGCCTCCGGCCGCCGGGCTGAGTGGCGAAGTGCTGGAGGGGCACCTGCCACCCGACACAGTGATCACTTATGACACGCCGCCCAAACCTGGGCAGGAACATCACCTGATCCTTCTTGATGGTGCCCTGACCCTGAGCGTGGATGGCGTTGCACATACGCTCACCGGGGGGGACTGCCTGCGGTATCACCTGTCCGGCCCCACGCGATTTGAAACGCCCGCGACCCGGGGTGCACGATATTTGTTGGTGCTAATATGATCTCACGGCTTGTGGAAAGGGAACTCGACGAAGCGTTGGACGATCTGTCCGACATCCTACATGCCTGCGTGCAGGACGGCGCCAGCGTTGGATTCGTTCTACCCTTTTCACCGGATGAGGCACGGGATTATTGGCGAACGCACGTGTGGCCCAGCGCGCAATCAGGTGCCTTGGACGTATTTGCCGCACGGGACGCAGGCCGGGTTGTAGGGACCGTGCAACTGATACCCGCGACCATGCCTAACCAGCCGCACAGGGCAGATGTGGCCAAGCTGTTGGTTCACCCTAAAGCCCGACGCAAAGGGCTGGGTCGCGCATTGATGGCCGCCCTAGAAGAACGGGCGCGACGACTGGGTCGAACTATGCTGGTTCTGGATACGCGCAGCACGGACCCGTCGCTTATCCTGTATCAATCCCTTGGCTTTCAGATCGCCGGGGAAATACCGGATTTTTGCCGGAACCCGTTCGAAAACCGGTTGGAGCCGACAACCTATATGTTCAAAGACCTGTCCTGAACCAAGGCATTGCGCCCAGGTGACAACGGCCCCGGAAACGCCGGGCAAAACCCGAAACAGACTTGCAACACCTCCCCTTCACGGTGTCACTATCAACAGGATGGTTGGAGGACTTGCATGAAGCCGCGGTTATTTGGGGGTCTGTTTTTGTGCGCCGTGGTTCTGGCCGCCTGTGCCCAAACACAACGGACATATGAAAAGACCGTAACAACTTCGGTTTCGGCTCGCCCGAACAGCAGCTTGTCACAAACGGCGCAACGACTGGGCGACCCAAGGGACGGTCGGTCCGGCGTCAAGCTCATCAGTGACGGAGAAGAGGCACTTGTATCGCGCCTTTTGCTTGCCGCCGCAGCAGAACAGACGATCGACGCGCAGTATTACCTGCTGCACAATGACACGACGGGGCACCTGTTTGCTGCCAGCCTGCTGCAGGCCGCCGACAGGGGCGTGCGAGTCCGCCTGCTGCTGGATGATATGGACACGTCCAGCTACGACGCGATGACGGCCGCGTTGGACAAGCACGAGAATATCGAGATTCGCCTGTTCAACCCATTCTGGCGGGATCAAAGTCTGCTGATCGCCGGACTGACCGACTTCAAACGCATCAATCGCCGCATGCACAACAAGTCGATGACCGCCGACAATGTGTTTTCCATCGTAGGTGGTCGCAACATTGGCGCCGAATATTTTCTGGCCCGCGAAGAAATGAACTATGCAGACCTTGATGTGCTTGCGGCAGGCCCTGTCGTGCGTCAGGTCTCGGACAGCTTTGATGCCTACTGGAACAGCGACTTTGCGGTCCCAGCGCGCGTTGTCATCGAAGACCCCGAAACCATTTCGTTAAGCGACGCCCGTATCCGCCTGACCGAACTTGTGGAGGAGGCAAAGCCGACGCCCTATGGATCAGCCTTGCGCAGATCAGCGAAAGAAAACTTTGCGGATGGGGCGCTGAGGCTGGATTGGGTTCCCGCACGGCTTTACGCCGACCCGCCGTCCAAAGCGGCCGGTGCAGACAGCACGGACCCCATTCTTGCCTCGCAACTGCTGCCGTATTTCGAAGATGCCAAAAGCGAGGTGAATATTATCTCGGCTTATTTCGTGCCGCGCAATAATGGCGTCAGATGGATGACCGAGATGGAAAACCGCGGCGTCGAGGTTAAAGTCGTCACCAATTCGCTGGCCTCCAACGATGTCGCCCCGGTCTATGCCCACTATGCCAAGAAACGCCGCGCCCTGTTGCGCGGCGGGGTTGAGCTTTACGAGCTGCGCCCAGACGCCTATCAGGTTCAACGGCGGGGCATAAACTGGGCGCAATCGCGTTCGGGCCTACATTCCAAAGCGTTTACGGTAGATGACCGTTACTTATTCGTGGGGTCTTTCAATTGGGATCCGCGATCGGTCAACATCAACACCGAAATGGGTATTCTGATCGACTCGCCCGCGCTGACCACGCAGACCATGACCGCGCTTGATGACGCTTTGCCAGCCTATACCTACAGCGTCACACTCGAAAGGGCCGGCCAGTTGAAATGGACCACCCAGAACGAGGACGGCACCATAGCGGAATATGATGCGGAACCGACCGGGTCCGTATGGGATCATATTCTGGCCGGCTTCTTTGCGGTTCTGCCCATCGGATCACAGCTTTAGGGACAGAACGACCCGGCACGCTAGCCCAGTACAGGAAGGAGCAAAGCCATGAAGTAGTTCAAGCTGTATGCCGACGCTGACGGGGAAAGCCATTGGACCGACATCGACGTCCCGCTGCGTGAACGCAGCTTTGCCCCGCCTGCCAAGGCCATCGAAGTATCTGACCCCGAGCCTGCCACTCAATTTATGTTTCTACGGTTGCAATCCGGGTGGGACGAACCCGTCCATCCAACGCCTGTCGCGCAGAAGCTTGTCTGCCTGTCCGGGTCTGTTCGGGTTACCGCAAGCGATGGCGACATACGCGATATCGGCCCTGGGGACGTGTGGCATATGGAAGATACCCATGGCAAAGGTCACCACACCATTGTCACCAGCCCCGGGGATTTTGAAGCTGTCATTATCCAGTACGGATAGCTCTCTACCTCAATCAAAACCCCGCGCGGGCGGATTTCGGGTATACTGGTCGCATTGAACTGCACCTTCTCGCTGGCGTTCTGGAGGAGACGGATATGGAACAGCGGCTTTCGGCCATCCTTGCCGCCGATATGGTGGGTTACTCTCGGCTAATGGAATTTGACGAACTGGGCGTCCTGTCCCGTCAGAAAAAATACCGCCGGGAATTGATCGACCCCGAAATCGCACGCAGCCGTGGCTGTATCGTGAAAACCACCGGTGACGGCATGCTTGCCACGTTTGAGTCCGTGCAGGACGCGGTCAAATGTGCCGTCAATATCCAGAAGGCCATGAACCAGAACGAAACCGAACTGGAGGACGATCAGAGAATCCGGTTTCGCGTCGGTATCAATCTGGGCGACGTCATTTTCGATGACGGGGACATATTCGGCGACGGGGTGAACGTGGCGGCGCGACTGGAAGGTCTTGCGGAACCGGGCGGTGTCTGCGTTTCTGATATCGTGCATCAGGCCGTCCAAGACAGGGTCGATGCCCCGTTTCGGGACATGGGCGGCCAACGTGTCAAGAATATCAGCCGTCCGATCCGTGTCTGGCACTGGTCGCCACAAGCGCCCCGGCAACGAAAAGCGCCCGACATTTCGCTGCAGCAGCGAGTCAAGTTCTGCCGGTCACAGGATGGGGTCAACCTTGCATGGGCAAGCACCGGGCAGGGAACGCCTGTGCTGAAGGCTCCGAACTGGCTCAACCACATCGAATACGAATGGACCAGCCCGGTCTGGGGGGATTTCCTGTCCGAGATGTCGAAACTGTGCCAACTGGTTCGTTTCGATCAGCGGGGCAATGGCCTGTCCGATTGGGACGTTGACGACATATCCGAGGACCGGATGATTGATGACATTGTCGCCGTTGCCGACGCCGCCGGGCTGGAGCGTTTCGGGCTGTTGGGGATCAGTCAGGGATCGGCGTTTTCCGTCCGGTTTGCCGCAAAATACCCCGAGCGCGTCAAGTTTCTTGTCCTTCTCGGAGGCTACGTCCGAGGGCGTATGTCTCGCGGTGACGCAGAGGCTGAGCAATTCTATGAAGCGTCACGCGCCATGGTATCGACCGGCTGGGGGTCACCCAATCCGGTTTACCGCCACTTCTTTACGTCATGCTATATGCCTGATGCCACGCCGGAAGAAGGGGCCAGCTTTGATGAAATGCAACGCATTTCCGCCAGCCCTGAAACGGCGCTTCGCATCATGGAAATGAACGCCCATGTAGATGCGCGCGCCGATGCGCAGGGCATTCGTGTCCCAACGCTGGTCCTGCACGCAAAGGGCGATTTGGCCGCCCCGATCAGCGAAGGCCGGGAAACTGCGCGTGAAATTCCCACAGCCGAGTTCGTCGAGCTTCCCGGTTCGAACCATTGCATGATCCGGGGTCATGCGGGGTTTGATGAGTTCTTTCAGGAAATCGGACCCTTTCTGAAAGAACACGGCAGCTAGGATCAAATTCCAACGCGCCAATGCCTTAGCCTATTGTCAGACCGCTGCGTTGGACGCCCCATCAAACTGTGTTTTCGCGCCACGCTAAGAAATTGAGTCTGCTGAGTGATCAGTTTCATTTTGCCGGGAATCACTTTCGGGCATTATGATCCGAGAATGTTTAATGAGTTTTATGAGTTGATAGATGTACCCTTCGCATATTGGCGCGCATTGCAGCGCCACCACTGACCTTCAAAGAAACGAGTTCGCGCAGAAATACCCTTTGCTGGATGACGCATCGGTTCATGCGCAATGGAAGAACGGATCCTGGCAGATCACGAGGATCGGAGATATCTGGAAGAGAACGGGAAAAATAATGTCCGTGCCCCATGACGGGACTGACGCTTTCCCCTCGTTTCAATTCGCCGAGGACGGGACCCCTTTGCCGCTGATGGAAAAAGTCCTCAAGGCGCTGCCCTGTGAAATGACGCCCTGGCAACGGGCCTATTGGATGACATCCCCCAGAAAGGAACTCGGGGGCCAATTCCCGGCACATTGCATAAGAGCGGGTGACGAACGCGTGGTCGATGCCGCCGGACGCGCCAAAGGCGTTCCGCGCTACTAAGCTGTGGCCCACTGCTCAGAACTTAGCTTTTGGCTGTTTCGATGCGCAACTTGCGGAATGACCGCACCCAACGCGTCTGTAGATACGCCCGCAAGAAGGTGAGCTTCGACATCAGGGGGCCACAGGCAATATTCGATGCATGGGAGTTGCATTGCTTACAGCGACAGAGTGGGCGCATTCATAGGCTGTTTGCTCTGTTTCTAGAAAGCACCACTCTTGAAATAACTTACGTTGCAACAAGTTCAATTATTCGAACCTCATAATAAGATCGAGTGGCAACATACTCAGTTCCCATGAGGGTGTCGAAAATGCGCTTATTCAGCTTGATTACCTTTGCGGCCTTTTGCGCTTTTGTGGCCGCTGTATCAGTTCCCAGAAACAGCTTCGCCCAAACATGGGACATCGCATCACGGCACTCAGTCAGCGGTGTAACGGTGTATGATACAGATGAGCTGTTAACATTTGCCGGTCAGCTAGCCTTTGACCGGTCCGGGCGCATCACGGCCTCGGAAGTCGCGTCAACGATCACTCAAATCTACCGGGAAGACGGGTATTTCCTGGCAGAGGCATGGCCCGGCCCTGATGGGCAGAGCATTGTTGTGGATGAAGGACGCATTCAAACCATCGAAATTGAAGGCGTAGATACCCGCACATTCCAAACCCTAGAGAAGATTTTTCAGCCCCTCACCACCTCCTATCCCATAACGCTGAAACGATTTGAGCGGGCGGTTATGCTAGCCGAGGACATACCTGACTTGGAGTTGTCGACCGAACTTGATTACCCGGATCAGGCTGGTGCTCGGCTGAGAGTATTGGGAGAGCCACTGCGAAAACAAGCCGGTAGTGCGACACTCGACAACCCTCCGCGTGAGCTTGGAGAAGCGCTAAGCTTCTATGTCGTGCAAGAGTTTTATTCAACGCTGACCGTCGGGGATATGCTGCGATTTGAGGGGTCCGGCAACTACAATTGGGACAAAGACGATGAACACTCTTTATGGGGGGCTCTTACCTATCGCACGCCGCTGAACAGCAATGGTCTGTATGGTGAGATCTTTTATGGGAACATAAACGCAAAACGTGACCTCTCGGGGGATTTTGCAAGAACCGATATAGACGGCGAGAACTTCACCGTCGCGATGGGTTACCCGGTGATCCGCGATGTAGCTCGTTACGGATACCTTCTGCTGGATTATCGCCTTTCAGAATCGGATTCTGTTAGTGGAGGCGTTCCACTGTCCAGCGACGCCAGCGTCGTTGGCCTTACATATCTTTACGGGCAAAACTATTCAGAAGGACAGGCGCTGGAAGCCGGATTAACCTTATCTTTTGGCGACAATGACACTGACACGACAGACGCCAATTTCGACGACGGGGACTCTTCGTTCTGGCACTTGCGGGGCGGCATCGGATACGAAAGCCCGCTGACGGGCTTATCGCCCAACACTGCGTGGCGGACTGAAATCTGGGGGCAGTACACAACTGACCGTCTGCCTTCTGTCGAAGAGTACTTTCTTGGTGATCGTTATGCTTTGCGCGGATATCGGTTTGACGAAGTGGATGGTGATTCAGGGATCTCAGCAATCTTCGAAGTATCTCACTCCTATTTCCCAAGCTCGCAGAGCGTAAATCGTCTGACGCCCTTCGCTTTTTTCGACGTTGGTTACATCTCGAATAATGATCCCGCCAGTTTCGAAGTGGGAAGTGCAACACTGGCATCGACCGGGTTGGGGCTGGACATCGAGTTTAAGCGAAACTTATTCCTATCCGGATACGTTGGCGTCCCTTTGAGAGACGGTCCTCTGACCGACTCGGGCGACCCAGGCGCGTATCTTGCTCTGACAACAAGTTGGTGAGGATGTTATGAAACTGAACAGAATTGCGTTACTTACAACAGCTTGTTTGATTGCAGAACTGGCCGCTACACAGGTCGTTGCCGGCGGAAATCAGTACGGGTGGTGCCGTGGCGTGGGGAATCCTCACCAGTCAAGCCAAGGATGCGGGCAGGCCGGTGGGCAAGGAACAGGTAATCAAATTACCGGCCCAACTCAGCCGGTAGCAAATCAGTTGCCGCCTAAGGGAACCCAGCAAACGCCCACATCCGTTACTGTTCCAGTCCTTGCGCCGGGCGCGGTTCCGAACGCAATTCCCGGTCAGGTTCCTATCGCGACACCAATAGCGGTTCCCGGTCAGGTTCCCACGCCGGTAGTAGCGCCGACCCTAGCTCCGCCTTTGACTCCAAATGCGACTCCAAACCGGGTTCCGACAGCCGTTCCAAATCAGGTTCCGCCATTGGCTACCGGGCCTACCGCGGTGCCGCCGCAAGTTCCGACTGCAACTCCCAATCAAGTTCCGATAGCTATCCCTGGCCAGGTTCCGCCTCAACCTACCGGCCCAACAGCGGTGCCGCCACTTGTGCCCACCGCGACACCAAACCAAATACCAGTCGCAGTTCCTGGTCAGGTCCCGCCTCAGCCCACCGGTCAAACTGCTGTGCCACCGCTCGTCCCGACTGCAACACCAAACCAAATTCCGGTCGCAGTGCCCGGCCGTGTTCCGCAACCCAGCGGTACAACAGCGACGCCACCGCTTGTCCCAACAGCAACCCCCAATCAGGTTCCCACGGCGGTTCCTGGCCAGGTTCCACAGTTGACACCAAAACCTACGGCAACTCACGTGGCCGTCCCAGGGCATCCGAAACCACAAGGCGTCGTGACAATCATGCGCCCTAAGCCGAGGCCGACGACCGGTACTGTCCAGCGACCTGGAACAACTCAAGTGACCCACCATATAACCCACCAAAGCAATGCGAAGAAACACGATCACGTCGCAGCAACACCTGGGCGGCATGATCCGCACGACCTACCGAGATTCCGCAACGCGGCGGCCAAGGAAGACTGGGAATGCGTTGCCAGCGGATTTGGGCAACGTCGGTATGATGCCGGGCGCGGCGTGTTGCTGAACAGCGGGGCACTACGACACCTTGGAAATGTGGATGCGATGGCTCGTGATGTACCAGCACGGCACCCGAAGCATTCCGGATGCATTATCTCGGTCAAACGAAAGCAGCGGTGAAGTCCGCTTGGTAAATTACGTGGTGCGCTCATAACGCTGCATTCCCAACATTGATTTCATTGAAGAAAATCTTGGAAGCTTGCCCATAACTCTGCGCGGTATTTGCGCATAACTTTGCACGATTTGCCCATAAGTTTGCGCGTTTCAAGGTACGCGCCCAATTTAAAATAGTATCTGCATGGATTCTACAACTTTAAAGCACTGTACTTCAATCATAAGTGCATTTTGATTGGCAGCCTTCAACCTTTGACCGATCAAAGTGGTTCACTCGCACGCTGGCGATAGACCGCCAGAACGAACTTCAGCGGCTGGAGCTTGAGTTCTGCGGCAGAGCCTTTGAAACCAATAACAGCCCGCAGGAAATTGCGATGGGTTGGTTCAACACTCATCTGGCCGGACATCAATACCAAGGTATGATATAGTTCCATTATGAGCACCGAAACCTTAATCAGCCTTATCCTGTCATTTGTTCTCACCAGCCTATGTATTTGGTTGGTGCGTCGCGTCGTAAAACACAGCGGTCGAGACAGAACAGTAGACCCAGAGGCCGTGAAAGAACTAATGCGCACCATCGACTGGTCGCAGCTCGATAGAGTATTGGATCGGCCCCGGTGACAAGTGGCCCAACGGGGAATGCTCTTAGCGAGTGCCTCAGGGATCGCTTGGCTTTGAAATGATCTTGCGCAAATTTGAAAACCGCCCACGAACAATGAAAATAATATGTTGAATCGTTGCGCTTATCTGACAGTCACCCCGATAGATTCGGATGTCGACAACCATCGTTAAGAGCATTGGTGTAGTCCGCCTTGGACTTTGAGCGGCTATCCGTTGAATCTTGCTAATTACGGCACCCGCCCAACGCAGCACAGTGCAGCGCTCTTTAGCGTACTCAGCTGCTGATCAGAACTTCACGGAACATAACGTTCCGGCTTCGGAGACTGAATACTCTCCAAATACTCAGCAATTTCGATAAGTCCGGAAGGGATACGCGTAACCAAACCGTTGCCCGTATCGAATTCGACAGCAGGGCCGTCATTCAATTCGGTGATTATCGGCATGTCATCGCGAGGTTCTTGAACTTTCAAATAACCGTCCAAGATCGACATGACCTCCAACATGGGCCACACACCCCCTCTGCGTTCGGAAATCTTTGTTAAATCAGCAGGCACTGTTTTCAAATCAGTGGCGTCAGGCCCATTTCCTGTCGCATCGACTCCGTGACACCTGGTGCAATGCTCGAAAAAAAGGTCTTTCCCAAAGTCCAAAAACTCGTCGGCCGCAGATATCGTTGGAACCGAAGAAATTACTATGCTTGCAACGATCATAAAGTACCTCATAAGTTGGAGGTCCTTTGCCAAACGAGAGTTTATTACAACAGAAATGGACCGACATCTTCCCCCGGTCAACGTCGGTCCTTTACCATATAACACTTGCTATCCTATGGCCCAAAACCGATTGATGGGGACAGGCAGCAACGAGCTCAGAACAGCTTCACCATTTAACATTCGAAATTTAGCATGTGAAAGCGCTCGGCTCTTTGACATAAATCATATGTCACTTCGCAGTCTGCCAGAATTGGACTCGACACGCCAATTCGGCCAAATGATTTTGAATGACTGCTTACGCCTAGCAGAGCACGGCGCTTCACAATGCTAGGCCTGGAATTGTCACCGGGTCAAAAAAAGGTGCAGGTCCAGAACACCGGCAAACGATCAATTGCTGACCTAGCGCCAAAAACACTAATCTACTGTTGGATGCTTTCTAAGAAAAACAATAACCCTGCTAACTCGCGCGGTGTGGGCGTCAAGACACCCTCGATTTCAACCGGAACCAGGTCTTCCGCCATTTCCCCGCCAAATTCCGGCATAACCCGAGCAAGATGGCTGTTTCCTGGGTCGCCATAGATGTAGCTTAGGGCCCGTGCTTGAGGGAAAGTGCCTCCGTTCTTCGCGCTCAATGTTGTCAAATCTGTTGGCGCAACGGAAAGACCGCTGCTTGCCGGGCCACCGCCTCTGCCATCCACACCATGACAAGAACTACAGTTTTCTGAGAAAAAGGCTGCCCCATCAGCGCGAGTGGGCATGACGTCGGCGTCAGGATACAGATCTGTACACGACGCTGTGGCCAGAGCAATAAATCCAACCGATAATATTTCCCACCTTTTATCGTGCATGCTCAACCCCGGATTTTAATCCAGCCTACGGTCTATTGTAGCACCTGGCAATGACAGCAACTGGGGTTAAAAATCAGGAAGGGTCAACTTTACAGACTCTTACAAGAACTTGGACATTGCCGCTCACCAAGGGGGGGTGAAAGCTATTTCTAGACCTTCTATGTCTGCGGGCATTTCACTTTTGAGAATCTAAGCAGAGTATTCGACAATCAGGATTGGGAGATCCAAACATGCCGGAAGCTTCGTCCCGAATAGTTTGGCTCGAAGCGATAGGGGCGATCCTAATGATCCTACTTGGGTCCGGGCTGCACTTTGCATTTGTTTTGCTTGGAAGTTGGACGCCAATGGCGCTTGTGGCAGCTGTCAACGAGTCAATTTGGGAACACTTAAAGCTGGCTTTTTGGCCAGGCTTGTTTTGGGCCTGCCTAATGCCGCTTCCACCCCGACTTACAAGAAGGGACGTATTTAGTGCTAAAGGAGTTAGCCTCGCAATTACTGCTATTTTAATTGTAATAGTATTCACAGCATACACAGCGATATTTGAGCGCAACTTTTTGTTGATTGATATTGGAATATTTGTTGCAGCAATTTGCATCGGCCAGATCGTGTCAATTCTGCTGCTTGCTTACGAAGATCAAATACCTGCACTCATTCATGTATTCGGCCTGGTTCTCCTTGGGGTTCAAGTCGTCGCCTTCAGTACCCTAACATTTTTCCCTCTTAATCACTGGCTGTTCATTGAAGCACAATCTGGCACGATAGGTATTCCTGCCCGTTAGATGGACAGTCGGTCCTATTGGTGACGCATGCTTGCATCCCCATGAATTTCAAAGACGATTTTCCCAAGCTTGACGGGCCCTAAACAGGGCGTTTGAGTAGAGGCATGGACCGTTGGATTTCGGATTCGATTGCCAAGATCAATGCAGATGCTCACCGCTCTGCCGATACGCACCTTTTCAAGCTTCCCGTCCGGGGGCTGAAGGGCGTAGACATCTATCTCAAGGATGAAAGTACACATCCCACTGGCAGCCTCAAGCACAGGCTGGCACGCTCGCTTTTCCTTTATGCGCTTGTAAACGGGAAAATATGGGAAGAGACACGTGTAATCGAAGCCTCGTCTGGCAGCACCGCCGTTTCAGAAGCTTACTTCGCCCGTATGATCGGAGTGCCTTTTACCGCGGTTCTCCCAAAATCTACCGCCAAGAGCAAAATCGACCTAATCCGGTTCCAAGGTGGGGAAATCCACTTCGTCGATGCGGCGCCGGACATGCACCAGGCCTCGGTTGAACTGGCAGCTGAAGTCGGTGGCTACTTCATGGATCAGTTTACGTACGCCGAGCGGGCGACGGATTGGAGAGGAAACAACAACATTGCAGAAAGCCTTTTTCGCCAGATGGAACGAGAGCCACATCCAATTCCATCGGTTATTGTGATGAGCGCGGGCACTGGCGGAACTTCAGCAACGCTGGGGCGGTACATTCGCTACAAGGGCTTTAAAAGTGAGTTGGTTGTTGTGGACCCCGAAAACTCAGTGTTTTTTGAAAGCTTTCGAACTGGAGACAGGACCCTGACCCGCCCCTGTTCAAGTCGTATTGAAGGTATCGGACGTCCCAAGGTAGAGAAGTCATTTTTGGCAGATGTAATCGACCGTATGATCCAAGTGCCCGATGCGGCAAGCATTGCGACTATGCTCTGGCTTGAAGATCGGATCAGGCGGCGGGCAGGCCCATCAACAGGCACAAACCTTTGGGGGGCTTTGCAAATTGCGCAAGAGATGGAGGCTGCCGGACGATCTGGCTCCATTGTCACTATTCTTTGTGACGACGGAAATCGTTATCTCGACACCTACTACGATCCGGAATGGGTGATGGAAAACTTCGGCGAAACCACCTCTTACGATGCTATTTTGGCGGGATATCACTGAATTCAAACGAAGAGGACAGCATGAAAAGGGTGAAATTTGTATTTGCAACGCTTCTGGCATCAATGGTCGCCGTGATGCTTTGCGCCACAACAGTTTTGGCCTCCTCTCAGGAAGCACAACGGATCATCGAAAGCGCAGCTGCTGATTGCAAAGACTTCGAGAATGGAGAGTTTGATCAGGGTGACGCTGTGACCGAGATCGAGCTGCGCTCCCAGTTTGGCACGGTTAAGGCTGAACTCGTAGATGAAAGCCAGTATTCCTGTTCTTCTGCTGCCTCTATGTACTGCGGAACAGGGGGGTGCATGCTCAATCTTATCGTCGACGGTGAGATCATGTCGTGGCAGGTAACGGGTTGGCGTCTTTTTGACTGGGGGCCTGACCGTATACTGCTTATTGGACGAGACGGTGGTTGGTGCGGAGGCGCAGGAGCCGAGGTTTGTTACGAGGCGCTAGTTTGGAGCAATGGGAAGATTTTAACCGTTGGTTCGGCGCCAGAGTAAGCCCGCGCAGCGCTAGCGGTTGTTTTACGCGCCTGGCCTAATGGCCCAGAACTTTTGGATCGAGCTTTATCTGTTCGACGGCGATTACCCAAAGTTTCGATTTATGACCTGAGCCTCCCCCACTGAACTGGTCCACCGTTATGTTTAGGAAACGGAGGACCACGAATGGCAAACAAGAGACCAAAGCCCGAAGAGATTGTCTCGAAGTTACGGCAGGTTGAAGTTCTGATGGGGCAAGGCATGTCCCGTCTTGATGCGATCAGGCAGATCGGCGTTGTTGAACAAACCTATTACCGCTGGAGAAAGAAGTACGGTGGAATGGGTGTAGATCAGTTGAAAGAACTCAAGCGGCTTCAGAAAGAGAACGAGCGACTGAGACGCGCGGTTTCAGATCTGACGCTGGACAAACTGATCCTGACGGAAGCCGCAAAGGGAAACTACTGAGCCCCGCTCGTCGTCGTGCCTGCATCGATCATGTTCGTAGCCATCTGAACGTTTCCGAGAGACGCGCCTGCCGCGTGCTTGGACAACACCGGTCCACGCAACGGCGTGTCCCAGAAGGTCGCGCAGACGAAGACCGATTGGTGGCCGACATGATCGAGCTGACCCGTCAATACGGTCGATATGGCTATCGCAGGATCGCTGCACTGCTGAGAGAGGCTGGCTGGTCTGTCAGTGATGGGCGGATTGAACGGCTTTGGCGACGGGAGGGGCTGAAAGTGCCAGTGAAACAACCGAAGAAAGGACGGCTCTGGCTGAACGATGGGTCGTGTGTTCGGCTACGGCCAGAGTTTCGCAACCATGTTTGGTCGTATGACTTCGTCCATTGCCGAACCGATGATGGAAAAGCCTTCCGAACGCTGAACATCCTTGATGAATACAGTAGGGAATGCTTGGCAATCAGGGTCGAGCGGAAACTGAACTCGACCGATGTAATCGACGTTCTGACGGATCTGTTCATACTTCGCGGCGTGCCGAGTTTCATACGTTCTGACAATGGGCCGGAATTTGTCGCCCAGGCTGTCCGAGACTGGATTGCTGCCGTCGGCGCCAAGACGGCTTACATCGAACCCGGCAGCCCATGGGAGAACGGATATTGTGAAAGCTTCAATGGCCGGTTCAGGGATGAGCTACTCAACGGAGAGATCTTCTACAGCTTGCGCGAAGCACAAATCCTGATCGAACAATGGAGAAAACACTACAACACAAAACGACCCCACAGTGCTCTGGGTTACCGCCCGCCAGCGCCCGAAACCATCATCCCGATGGATCACAGGCCGATGATGCACTAACAATCAACTTGGACCAGTCAGTTGAGGCTGCTCATTCGTCGTTTGGTGAAAGGCAATTTCCTTTGATCCGTTCTCGTAAATTTGCAAAGTCCGAAATGCTAACCGAACAGACCTTTGTCCGAGACTACACCCGATACCAGTTTTCAACTTCTCGGGCGGCTTCTTCGGCTGTAAAAGTAGTCTCTACCTCTGCGATTGCGTACTTTACTTCGTCTGAGCTAGCACTGAGTTCTAAGGCGTCCGCATCCAGATCATGGGCTGACCCTGCATTTGAATAGATCGTATCGACCCCAATTCTGATGGCGTGTCGGAGTTGCAGCAGGTGCTCAAAAAACCGCACATAAATCATCTCCTCGTACGGAGAATGAATATCCGCTTCAGAGATCAAGCCCAATTCTGCGGCCTTGGCACACGTCAAACGCCAAGCCAGTTCCATTGTGGATGGTGGCGCGTCCCTGGCCTCTTCAGGATGTCCGGGGTTCGCAAACGTAGATCTTCGAATAGCTTCGAGATTGGCACGTAAGCCCTTTGTGGGAACCGGATAGATGAATTTGGTTTCCTCGGAAGCTAAGGCAGGCTCAATCTGATCCGGCTGCGCCTGGATGAACTCTGAAAACCTGTTTCCGATGATAGGGACTTCGCCCACAATCATGTCTGTGGGATCGGAATTCTCCACCTGCCATCGCGCTAAGGTTCTCCGGCCCCACAATCCGGCGGCCCTTCGGATCAACGGATGAGTTCCATCCGAAACATCTGGATACTTTGTTAGTATGTCTTCGGTCTGAAACGCCGCGAGCCCCTTATCCCAACGCATGATATGCACGCGACGTCCCAAGGAGATCGCAATGGATATTTGCTGGCGCAATAGGAATGACTTTCCAGATGCCGGCAATCCAGTGAAGAAAACCATGCGGCAACGACGTGCAGCGTCCGCTAGGTGTCTTCCAATTTCTGCGTCCGCAAAACTGTCCTTAGAAATTACGAATCTCCTTGTTCGGTGTCGGCAACAGCGTTAGGTAGCAAACGCAACTTGGTTCCAGAGCCGCTACAAACATTCTACGCCCGCCATTCTGAAAGCGATGTTTGCAAGCAATCGCGGCGTTAGTTCTCTGAAACTTCAATACCGGCAATGCGAAGCCCATCCATTATCTTTTCGATCAGCTCCGTTGGCATTCCACGCGCTCGATACGGTGAGCGTGGATCGTCAAGAAACTCCGGGTGTTCGTTTTGCAAGCGTCGCGCCATCTCTTGCGCCTTTTGTTGCTCGCCTTCCAAAGCATAGCTTGCAGTCAGGGTTGCCATCGACATGGTGGATTTCGGCGTACCCCAGCTCAAGATGACTTTTTGTGCCTCATCATAATTGCCTCGCAAGATCGCGTGCAGCACCCAAGCGTTATCGTAGCCAGGATGAAGTTTGGGGTTGAGGTCTTTTGCGCGGGAAATCCACTCTTTACCTTTTTCAAACTCGCCGGAGTAAGCAAGAAAGATACCCAGATCCGCGAGGATCCAGGAATCATTGGGACTAAGCTCCGTGGCGTTCTTTGCGTGTTCAAAGAAGACCGCCTTGTCTTCTCCCGTCATTCTGCTGAGGATTGCCAGGGCGTAGTGCGCATCCGCATTGTCCGGGTCTTCCTCAAGTGCACGTGTGGCGGCGTCTCGGGCCTTATTTGCCCAATCCGGATCGGTGTCGAATGATCGTTTCTTAGACTCGAGATAGTTAAAGGCCAATCGCGACCAAGCAAGAGAGTAACCAGGTTCTTCCTTCACGGTTCGCAATAGACAGTCCCGAGCCTTGCGATGCGCTTCAATGCTGAAACTTTGATAAAACCAGAATCCCAACAGATAACATTCATAGGCTTCCAGGTTTTCCGGTGCCTTGTCGCGGATAGCCTGCTGTACAGAAGTGTTGAACAACGGGGCATCGCTTGAACCGATTTGCGAGGCGACCTTTCTTGCAATCTCAACCTGGATATCCAGGACATTTGCGATACTGAGGTCCATATCAAAGGGGCCCGGCGGTGTGAGTTGACGGCAAGTCCTTGCATTGATGAATGTAGTTGTCACGCGCAGTTTCGAGTCAGACCGTTGGGCCGTGCCGCCAAGTATGTAATCGGCCCCTAACGCATCCCTGATCGCTTCGCAATCTTTGTTACTGCTGAAGTCGGCTCCAGCTTCGGGAGCTATAACAAACAGGTTAGAGAACTTCGCCAACAAGGCGTTAAGATCACGCGTCAAACCTTCAGCGAAATACTCGTCTTCCTTGTTTTCCCCGATTGTTTCAAAAGGTGTAATGACAATCCGCGCACCTGACGGAAGGTCGCGCGGATCATCTCTTCCAAATACAAAAAAAGCTGAAATCGCGGTAGCTGTGGCGACAACAGCCGTCGCGGCAGTCCATCGGATCGCTGCGCTGCGCTTGGGTTTGACCGCAAGTTCCGGAGGCCAGGTCCAAACCTCGACCTTATTGGCGATATTCTTCAATTCATGGGCGCCAGCATGCGCAAATTCCGCGTCCACCTTTCCCGAAAGTTGATCGGCAACTGCTTTGGAAACACAAAGGCCTCCGGGCGGTGCGATTGCTTCCAACCGAGCCGCAATGTTGACACCGTCTCCCAGCAGGTTATCGCCATCTGCCACGACATCACCGAGATGTATTCCGATACGAAGGTTCATGCGCCCTTTTTCCGGCAGATCGAGGTTCCGGACCTTCAGCTCTCTTTGAATTTCCAATGCACAGCGGGACGCGTCCGTTGCACTTGTGAATTCAGCGATGACGCTGTCACCCGCGCTGCCGAACACGCGACCACCGTAGTTTGAGATGAGGCCATCAATGAGTTTTCGGTAGCCCTTTAGCGCTGTAATGGTGCCCTCTTCATCACGCTCGATCAGGCGTGAGAATCCCACAAAATCCGCAGCCATAATGGCAGTTAGACGGCGTTCCATAAGTCCCCCCGTACCACTTTAATGAAAGTTACCTGGGTTCTCGAACAAAATCTAAGTTCTTTCCCAAGCTCATAACTACTCATTTGGATAGAGATAGACCGGCCAACTTTGCCTAGACTTCAGATGGTTCACAAACGCTTGGCCGCTGCCTTCGGAGATGCGCAACGCTGTGCTATGATCTTCTGTGACCTAACCACAGAGGTACACTTTTGATGCGACCCGAAACGCGCAATCGCATTTTGACGCTCGGTATTGCCATTGCTGTTATTGCTGCGAAGCCGAACGCTGCCCTCGCTTCTGATGGAGAGTGTGGTGCGCCAGATGCACCGTGCACACTGGAAGGCGGTAAATACTACGTGGCCCTGCCAGAGGCTCCGGATGAACGACCTGCCGTCATTTGGTTGCACGGTTATGGACGGTCTGGCAAGGCGATGATCCAGAATTCCGCCTATGTTGACCCTTTCATCCGGCGTGGCTACGCGGTGATTATGCCGAGCGGGCAGCCCAGTATTAATGACAAAGACCTCGATTGGGGTGTGGCTGACGGATATGACCTGGCGCGCGATGATGTAGCCTTTATCGACGCCGTACGCGCCGACGCGGTGGAGCGCTTCGGAATTGACCCGTCGCGAATACTGATCGCAGGCTTCTCCCGCGGCGGCTCGATGGTCTGGGACATTGCGTGCCAAGCGCCAGAGATGGCAAGAGGTTTTGCCGCTGCGGCTGGGGCGTTCTGGGAGCCTATGACCACTGAGTGCGATGCGCCAGTTCACCTGTTTCACGTACACGGCTTCAAAGACAGAATGGTGCCGTTCGAAGGCCGAGAGCTGACATGGGAGGGTGTCGATTTTCACCAGGGTAACGTCATGAAGGGCTTGGACGTCTGGCGCCGAGAAAACGCCTGCTTAGGTAGCGCGGAAAACAGCTTTGGCGACGATGGTTCGATGCAGAAGGATTGGATGGACTGTGAGGCCGGCTCGATTCGGTTGAAGGTCACCAAAGGCGGACACGGCGTTCCGGAGGGCTGGCGGGACGCGGTGCTAGACTGGTTCGAAGCTCTACCTTGAGCACTCGAGTGCCTGCCGACCCTCCGCGAGTTTTGATCTGATGGGCATTCAGTAGCATTCAACATGATTGGTAAAAGGGGTTGAGAATGAGAGAGCAAGTTTCCGACTACTATGGTCCCAGCCGCAGGCTGATCGACCAGATAGCTGATAGCCTGAAGGCCGCGAGCATTGACCCGAAGAAACTACGCGCCGCGGATTTCTAACCAATCAATGAGTACCATTTCCGAGGCAGACAGACGACTTTACAGTTATTGGAGAAACTGAAGTTAACGACAGGCGCGAATGTACTTGATATTGGTAGTGGCTTGGGTGGGGTCACCAAAACAATTGCAGAAGAAGCAAGCGCTAAGGTTAGAGGCATTGATCTGACGCAAGAGTTTTGCGACGCAGCCAAAACCATTTCCGATTGGAAACGTTAGAACAACATCAATTCAAGGGATGTTGAGGCCGTTCTCTCGTCCGAAATCGGTATAGAAGCTGTCACTGCGGCATCGGTTTAAAGTGGCTTCGTCCGCTTCTCTTGGGTCGGTGCCAGGGCTTTGGACACCTGTTCCTTCTATGAAGCGATTCACGAGATTAAAGACACCGCAAACTTGGATAGCATCGAACAGCGCACTCTCCGACCAGCCTGCCGCGTAGACTGCTTTTGCGTCGGCTTCCGTCATTCGGGATGGTGAGACGGTGAGCTTTTCAATGTATGCCAGTAACGGTTTGAGTTGGTCTTCGACGGGTGCTGTATCGCGGTCTTCCATCAGTGCCTCGATTGTCTCGACCTCAATGCCGTAGGCTTTGGCGAAAACGATGTGCGCCCCATGGCAATACGCACAAGCATTCAAGCCAGAGACATAAGCTGCGATTAGTTCACGCTCAGCAACCGAGAGGTCGCTCTCGCCCCTCATAACCAGGCTTTCGTACGCGCAAAGCGGCGAAAGTTTGTCTGGAAAGGCTTGATAGACACTTCCAAGCGTCGCGTTCTCAGGCAGAGATGGAAACAGGCGTTTCATTCAATTCTCTTTCAGTCTTGCTTTGGATAGCTTTGTCTCAAAGTGAGGAACCTAACGGTGCATACGCAACCTTAAAGCAATTCTGGGATCCGCACAGAGCTTCTGTTGGAATACATCCGAAGGTAAGTTTGCCTAACAACACCCCAACGTGATCGTAGTTTGGCTATCTGCGGTGCCCAATTGCAGCTTACTCCCAATCGCCAGCAGACGAGCGCCACGTCTTAGCTTCCGCATCCCAAACACTGGCTGTTGTGCAAGGCGTCGGGTTTATTCCGTCACAATTGGTTCCGTGGACGTCAGCAAGGACAATGCGTTGACGCCCGAAGTCAACGACCGTCCAGCCCTGGTTGAGCAAGGAGTGAACCTCCTCTTCAATCAAGAAGTGCGACATGCATCCGCCAGTGCCGCAGTAAAGAGATGCGGCGCTCGAACACGCAAAACCAGACTCATTCAGAACCCAGTCGCGTTGTAGATCTCCGTCAAGATCCACCCTTTCAACCGCGCCCCAATCTAAGTCAAACTGACCGTTGTTGAACTCTGCGCAGGCCAGTGCCGCCAGATCAACCTTCGCCCGCAAACCGGTTGGAAGTTGCGAACCGTCAGCCGCGAACGCTGGTGAGGTCCAAACTAGACCCGAACCCAGCACAATCGAGGAAACCAAACATTTAAACTGGCTTACCAATTGGGAAATCGGTTGGAGGGGGGCATCAATTGCATTGATCATACCTATAGTCCCCGTATTCCAGCCAGTTTGCCGAGCCTTCGCTAAAAATCAGAAACTCGGACCTGTCTTCCCCAAGCAGCGCGACGACAAATCCGGCCGGCGGCTCATAGTTTCCAAAGTAACTGTAGGCCGTCATGGCTCTGATCGACTCGCCGTTGACCGTTACTCGTGCGTCCCACTCTCCCTCCGGATTGTCCAAAATTACGGGTTCGATCACGCGCTCAATCGCTCCGCCACCACAATAGACGATGCCTTCGGGTGCTTCGTAAGAAGCCCCCAGACTAGGATCTGAATCGCACGCGGAACGAAGGGACCGAATTGCCGCGCTGGAACCTTTCAAGTCAAAGATCCCATAGCTGACATCTTGATCAATCATCGACAGATTGACCGCCGCATTGGCCGCAAGCTGGTCCAGTACAAAACCATAGTCCTGCTGACTATCAAAACTGATCTCGACGGGATAATTGTCGACGATCTGCAAGGCAGCGTTTTCAGCGCCAACCTGAAAAGCACCAACCTCGGTTGTGCCGTTCTTCAAAAAACGAATAGACAGCCCCTGCTTGTCCATAATGTCCTGGCTGTCCTCGTATCCAGCCGGAGCAAAGCGGATACGGTTGCACTGAAGCTCCAGCGTCATGTTTCCGGTCTGAATAAATGCATTGGGACTGGAACCGGAACTGAAGGACCACTCAGCCGATGCAGTGGTCGCCATTGCCATCATAAGCGTTCCAATGGAAATCGTCTTGAAACTCATTTTCTCTCTCCATGGTGTTGCGGTTCGCACTTTCATTCAGCAGAGATTCCGGCCGTTGCCCGGGCAACCAGGTCAGGAAACAGGTGCACCGTACTCGTTCGCTCCTTCTACCGAAGGGCGCGTCAGCCACCAGATCATAAGGATGGACAGAACCAATTGAAGAATTGAGACAACAACAAAACCGGTTACGCCCAGGACTGCCGCCGGTCCTCGCAACGCATCGGGGTTTTCGGTCCCTTGCTCCAATACCGAAAAGAACGCTACCCCACCCAGCATAACAAAAAGCGTTATAATGCTGAGCGCCATCGGCAGCAGCAAGTACCAACCAGGTCGTCCCGTATCATGCAGCCGCCGCCAACCGGCGGCCAGCATAGGTATGATAACGGCCAGTTGGAAAACAGAGGACAGAACCCGAGATCCTTGCCCTGTTTCGGGGTCGGTCCCGAATATGATTGTATCCAACACAGCCAAAGCAGCACTCACGAGAACCACAAACAAGAAGAACCACCAGTATTCTGAGCGTATCGCCCGACCGGAGAACTGGAAGTATTTCGAGAAACACGATTTAACGGCTTCACCAAATCCCATTTTTCAATCCTTTCTTAATTTCTGTGCGGCCTCAAACGCTTTGCCGCTCAGGAGAACGCACTCGCCCCTACGGATGCTCCCACTTACCTTTTTGTTTGAACGCAGAGGCCTATCGTACGAGAGCGTAGAGAAATTTACGCGCGGAAAAAATATTGATTTATTAAAAATTAGATTCAAACATGCGAATTCGACACAGCTTTATTTTACCTCCGTTGTTGTCGCTGTCGCCCGATGTGTCGGGCCCTTCCGACTGCTAGAGTGAGTGCTGGCGGTCGGAAGGCACTTTACAATGATTGAGCCTTGGGAGGACGCCATGCTTAGACTCAACGAACTAGCCCTCCCTCCAGAGTTCGCTCTAGCTTTTTGCAGTGACGCCATTCTGCCATCACGCGTTGTTGGCGGTCTCGGTAGTCAACGAAAAATCGTTCCGCCGACCAAGCCCTCCGCGGCAAGTTTTGGGTAAGACAGTCACAGGATGGAAGCATGTTCTGTTGGGTACTCAGACGCGAGAGCTTCAAACAAGCGCATCCAATTTCACTAATTTCAAGGGAACCAGAGGGAGAAGAAAATGTCTAACAAGATGGTGATGATTGCAGGCGCGACATGTTTCGCACTGCTTGCGGCCTGCGACGACACGAGTACATCAAGCGCGTCCGCCGAGCTCACGCCGGCTCAGCAGGCGTGTTTGCGAGATGTAGCTAACACGACGAACAATTCGCAAGTCGTGGTGCTCTCATCCGCGTTTAGCGAGGCGGGAACACAGGTCACAGTCGGCGTTGGCGAGGATCGTGCTCCTTGGAATTGCATTGCTTACAGTGATGGCGCGACAGCTGGTATCGAGTTCCTTGGCGACGAAGGCGCATTGTGACCTGTTTGGTGCGTAGCTGAATACGGCTACGCAGCACTGGCTCACTCTTCGGATAGTTCGACTTGGTTTGTAGAATAACCACCATCGTATTCGCCATCCTTTACCTGCTGGCCTTGTTTGCATTCTTGACGGGTACATTTGGTTGGCTGGGGCAAGAAAGAGACCCTTTGTCCGGGGTGTTCCTTTTGCCGTTGGGACTACCTTGGATACTTGTAGCGGACTTGGTCTTTGAGTTGGCCAAACCATGGTTCGCGGCGATTGCACCGGTGCTCAACCTGTTGGCGCTGGTTTTGATTTGCAGGTGGGCACGCGGTTTGCGCCAGCAGTGAAGGCTGAACTCTTTCTCACCAAAAGGGAGGAAAACTTGGGAAAAGTGATCTTGGGTATCGTGATCGGGCTCGCCCTCGGCGTGGTTGGGGCGATGACCATGGGTGGCGGTGCCGCGATAGGTGTCGGCGTTGCGACAGGCTTGTCCGCCGGTGTTTGCACCACATTGAAAGGAGCACAAGCCGAGAACCTGATCACCGCCGAGCAAGCGGATCAAATCCTCAATCGCGTAAATTCCGAGATGGCATCTCTGCAAGGAATTGAAACGACAGGCGAGATCGTCGGCAGCGCACAGGCATGCGACGAGTTTCTGTCAAAGTTACGAGAAACGAAGTGAGGTTCCGCTTTGCACGGAACAAAACTGTAAGGATTAACCAACAGGGGACCATCTGATGAAACTCAGTTTACTAAAACTCCTCACACCCATGTTTGTATTTTCGGGCACAGCTGCTCTTGCAATGTCAGAAGCCGATGACGCTTGTATCGACCACTTGCGGCAGGTTGGTGGACCAGACGGTCAATCCGGAACGATTGAAAGCTCAGAGTTCTCAGAGGCGGGTACGCTCGTCATGCTGCGAGACGCAGGTGGAACACTTTGGCGCTGCATCGCGTACAAGGATGGAAACATCGGCGAGATGGCGGTTGTCGAGGCGATGGATGATGGCGGTGGAGCAGTGGCAGGCGCGGCCGGTTCTACCGGTAGCCAACGTGTCAAATTCGATGGTGGTTCCACCGGCGCCGAACTCGTTGGTGAACTCGCGCCCGGAGCGTCACAGCAATATGTTCTCGGTGCCAAAAGCGAACAGTTCCTTTACGTTCGCGTTGCTCCGCGAAATGGCTCCTTGGACTACGTTATTCGCAACCCCGATGGTTCTGAACTGTTGGGATTGATGTCGGCGGACAAGGAGTATCGAGGACAGCTTTGGCAATCTGGTGATCATGTTGTGGAGGTTATCAATCGCAGCAACTCTTCCGTCGACTACAACGTCATTTTCGGAATTGAATAGGTGATCAATCAGAAACCCTGGAACGCAAGTATAAAAAGAGAGGGAAAAACAGATGAAACCCAAGGTCCTATTGGTGATCGGCACGGCGTGTACTACCGCGCTTGCAGCATGCGACGACAGTGGCGGATCAGTGGATGCAAGTGCACCAACTGTGGGCAGCTCTAGCGATCTTTCGTCATTTGAAGGGGCAAGAGCGGGCCAAGCTGAAATGGGTATTCAAAGTCTCGGGTTTGAACTCATCCGAAGCGAGGGGCTAACCTCGTACTGGTTTAACAAGGATACCGGTGCATGCGCTCGGATCACGACCTCCGAGGGAAGGTACTCAGATGTAGCTATGCTGCCATCAGGTGACTGCTGACAGACTTCCATCAATCCCAAATCTGAAAGAAGGTGTTCAAACTTGCAATTCGACCTGGCACACGCGGCGGTCATCGTTGTCGCCTTAATCATCACTAACCTGGCATTGAAATTGGCTGGCGTGATCAATGAAGAAAATAAGCACCAATGGAACTGGAAAGTTGTTCTAGCTTACTTCGTAGTCGTCGTTATCATCAATCTGGTGTGGCCCATTTAAAGTTTCACAGCGGAAAGCTAACTGCCCACTTGATATGGTTGTCGTGAACTAGCCTTTCCGAGAGACTATCAGGTCGCAAGAGTTTGAGCATCAAAGGTTCAAGTATAGAAAGGAGATGGCATGCGGTTTTTGGCGTCCCTCATATTCATTGGTGTTCTCGCAACCACTGCGAATTCTGACGTGACCAGTCGAAATGGCGGTCCAAGCAACAGTCAAATGCTGTCAAAGGGTGGTGACGGAGGCGTTGATGGTGTCGATTTCTTTCGCCCAGTCTTAAGCGGAGTGTTGTATCGATCCGGTTTCAAGGGTGGCGACAAGGATCGAACTGGCCTAAGTGAGGGTCAACGCGAAACTCTTTGCGGTGAAGGGTTTTCAACCGGGTTTTATGCCGACTTTGGCAAAAACACTGAATACGGTCGCACCAGTTGTGGAAACGGATCCTTTGACTATCAAAGTGCCAGATCCTCCCGACCCAGTGCTGTCATGGCTTCCATACACGAGGTGATTCAAAACCCTGGAAAAGGCCCTGTCCTGGTGCACTGCATGTGGGGTGTTCATTCCTCGGGAGCATTGTCGGCAATGGCGCTCGTTCAGTTTTGTGGTTGGACGGAAGAAAGGGCCAAGGAATATTGGAATGATGCCCGAAACGGGGCCCCATGTTCAGGCGGGTGCGACCCGTGGATTGACTCAAAATTCTCCAACTTCAGCGTCGACCCCAAGTTGAAAATCTCCACCGAACAACAGGCAGCGATTTGCCCCAAATGATATTGGGAGGACTATCCAAATGAAGTTCAACCTTCTGGGGTCACTTGCTTTCATTGCACCCACCGTCTTATGGGCGAACGACGATGTTCTAGGTGAAGCCACGACATTTGATAGTCCCAACGGCGGTACTGAACGCTGTATTCGGATCGAAAAAATTCCAATGGGCGAGTATAAGAACAGCGACCTTGAGGAAGAAACAACCTATTGCGAGATCGATTTCTATGCCTCCGAAATTGCGATTTGCCCAAAAACTTGGAGCACCAGCCCAGGAATGGCCGTCTACGATATTTCGGAAGGACCCTACACGGGGAACCGTTCCGAATTCGAGAGAAACGCTTGCAAAGAGGGGAAGGCAGCAAAAGATCTGGCCAAGGACAGGGTGGCTAAGTTCAAGTCCACCATGAACCAAAAGGGCACCAGTGGAACGTTTTCAACCTCGTCGCTGCTTTACTATCATTTCTCCAGATATTTCGACACGACTGTCAAAGTTCCAGTCGCCGTTTGGCGTAGCATGGACGCCCAGGCGCATTTTTCCGAGGTCGCAGAGCCTGGCCTTGCGATTTCTGGCGGCTCTCATGGCGGGCGCATGAACCATGAAGGCTGGCGGGTCTTCGCAGCTGCGGATGCCGACCCGAACTCATACCAACCGACAGATGATCTGTTCACATCGGATCGAACGCAAATATACGGCGTGCTGCTTGATAGCCCTGGGCATCGATACGGCTCGGAAATCAACGGCACCCGTAAATCTGGTTGGGGGAAAGGTCAGAACCGCGATTTTCAGGAAACGCCCGCTTTCTTAGCTTTGCGGTCTTCAAAACCATTGTCAGAGGCAATCGCAGAGGGCGTCAGAGAAGGTCGAAGAGACCGGATGATCAACAAGGATCTCGGCCCCGATGTCAGCGACCAACAGATGGCATTTTGGATGCAAGAACTTACCGAGATTGTTCTCCTAGATTTCATCTTTAGCCAGCAGGACCGCGTAGGAAACATAGACTTCACACCCTATTGGTATTGGGTCGAAGACGGAGACCTGAAGCATAGGAAGGCCAAGCACCATCAGCCAAACGATGGAGACGTTCCCGCCGACGCATTATTGATCCGTCGCAGCAATCTAAACGACAACGATGCTGGTGGGCGGGTTGAGTATGCCAACTTCGCGAAATCTACTCAAATGCTAGAGAAAATGCGGCATTTCTCTCCAAGCACATACCGACGCTTGGTTGCGCTGAATAGTGAGCTTCAAACTCAAGGCCCGGTTTATAACTGGCTGTCGCAAAGCCTTGGGCTGTCAGACAGTCAGATTGCACAAGTCGTCAAAAATACCGCGCTGGCAACGTCCATCCTCCAGAGCAATTGTTCAAATGGTGAATTGATATTCGATTTGGATCCCGCCGCATTTTTTCTGACAAGCGACGCCGAGCAAGAGGCCTTAGACTGTAGTGACCCGTAACCTTTCTACCCTTTTTGCGGCGTGCATTTGGACAGCTCTGCTAGCCTGCAAGGCCGCGGCATTGGATGTCATCGTCATATCGGATCTGAACGGAAGCTACGGTTCGGTAAAATACGATGCCCGCGTCGACAAGGCGATTGAGCGGATAGTCGAGATTGATCCAGATCTGGTTATTTCGACCGGAGATATGGTTGCGGGACAGCGCATTCCCAACTTGTCCGACAAACAGGTCAGGGAAATGTGGAAAGCGTTTCATGAGGCGGTATCAGATCCTTTAACGGCTGCCGGAATTCCGTTTGCGGTCACGCCGGGAAACCATGACGCCTCCGCTTACCGAGGGTTCGAGCGTGAAAGAAAAATATACGCAGAGGAATGGACGCCGAGAAAGCCAGACGTCGACTTCCTGGTTTCAGATGACTACCCGTTCTTCTACGCATTTGAGATGCAAGGCATTACGTTTGCGTCTCTGGATGCTACGACCCTAGGGCCGCTGTCCGGCGATCAGCAGGACCGACTTGTGGAACTGGGTACAAGTGGAGACCCGATTGTCACTTTCAGTCACCTCCCACTTTGGCCCTTCGCGATCAAGCGTGAACGCGAAATCATCGGTGACCCAACACTTGAAAAAATCTATTTGGAAAGCGGTGTGGTTCTGCATCTGTCAGGCCACCATCATGCCTTCTATCCGGGTTGGAAAGATGGTGTTACTTACGTCTCCCAAGCTTGTTTGGGAGGTGGCCCGCGACGGCTTATCGGATCAAAAGCCGGATCACCTCACAGCTTCACTCATGTTACGTTCCAGCCAAACGGAAAATTTGGGATAGCAGTATATCGAGGACCTGACTTCGAAAGGTCGGTAAATTTCAAGTCGCTTCCGGAAGAGATCAGATCCCCGAATGCAGTGTTGAAACGTTTGGACCTTGTGAAATGACTAGAGGTTGAGTTTCAGCTCAACTTTATCAGGGACCAGATCGTTTATCATCTCTTCTATCCGGGCTTCTGAAAGCCCTCCCGAGGTGATGAAAAGCAATGAGACGCGAGACTTTCCGGGGACGTGGTGTTTTCTGACCAGCTTCCAGCCAGCGTCTGCGGCCATGGCTTCAATGTCCCCGCTGACTTTCAATGAGTGCTCTTCGTTTGAAGCCTTGAGCGAAATTTCCACGCCCTTGTTTCGCCCACCGAGCCAAATGAAACACCAACATACAACCGCCACCAGTGTGGCCATCAAGGGTAAGCCCAGCCCTACCGCCAGCCCAAGCACGGTGACTATAATCATTTCCACCGTGTCGACCGGGTCATCCATATTTGATCGGAACCTTAACAGAGCTCCTATTCCAAAAATCACGAACCCGATCATCGATCCGTGCTGTACGACCAGAAACCCAACCGCCATGCCGACAAGCGCATAAAGGAAGAACAGTCGCGGCATGACGATATCGCTGACACTTCTACGGGCTTTACGTCTCACCGGATGATAGACGATCAAGCCAGCCAGAATGATCGTGACGATCACATCGAGAGTAAAGAAATACAGTTCCTGTTTGCCACGAAACTGCGTCCACTGGCGTTCGATGAGAATTTCCGATTCCGAAGCCCCGGCCAGCATCGTCGCAGGGTCGACTTGTGACACCGCAGCACCTGGCAACAGCAGCATCAACAACACGGTCACAAATGTGAGGGTCGTATTCAACTTGTCTTCCTTCCTGCTCACGCCAAAGGCTTACGCTTCACCAAAGGCACATCGTGCCCTATTCAATTCAATCGCAACAGGCGGGATCAGGTAAAGAGATTACCGTGCATTCTTCGGACATCGCGTCCGGACTGTGATACGAACGCTGATACAAGGATATGGTCCAAGCGCGAGAAAATTGAATGGCAGAAAACAAAGTGTTTCCGTCAAAAGCTGAAATTTCACGGTGTTTCTGCAAACTTAGACGACTCGCTTTTGCGGCCAGCTTGGTTGCGGCAGCCTTCTTGCCTTGGACCGATTTTGCCTACGCCGAAAGTGCTGGTTTGGTTCTGGTCGATAAATTCAAGGTGGCAGACAATTCAGAGGGATTTTCAGAGCCTTCCGGTTTGGCAATGTCTAACGCTGAAGGTTTCTTGTGGTCTGTAAGTGACGCCGAACCTAAACTGCACCTACTCGGAGCCGACGGAGTATTAGGAAACTCTTTCAGGTTGCCAGCATTGGCAGGATCAGATTTGGAGGGTGTTGCACCTCGAAAGGATGGGTCTGTTTTGGTGCTTCAAGAAACTGACCGATCAATCCTAGTCGTTCACCCAACTGACCCCATTCAACTGACGACAATACCTCTCGCATCTCTTAAAGGTTACCCGACCGCCGCTGAATTACTCGTCGGCAACCCTTTGAACAAGGGACCCGAAGGTATCGCCGTTGACCCGGAATCCGGGCGGGTCTTCGTTGGCATTGAGGGACAACCAAGGTTGTTAATGGTGTTATCGCCAGAGCTAGACGAAATTATTGAGATCATTCCTTTAGCCCGCGATGCAGGTTTTATCTCCGAGCGTGTAGATGATGATGAACTGGATTTGAGCGGCCTGGCATGGTCCCGGTCCTCGCGTTCTCTTTGGATTGTGAGTGACAAAGGCCGTCAGATCTTCATCTACAATCCAGAATCCAAGTCCGTAAAGTCTATCAGTTTGACGTTCACAGAAGATGGAAAACAAAAAGAAGTTAAACATCCCGAAGGGATCGCTCTCGATGAGATCAGAGGGCTTCTCTATATCCTGACAGATGATGCCAAGAAATCGCGGCTTTATGTTTTTGAGCAACCGGAGTTGTGAGGACTGTCCTACTAGTTCTCTACTCTGCGTGGTTGAAAAGCGGGGTTGTGTAAATGAGTGCCGTCTTATGTGCAGCATATTAAGTAAATCTGCGCTCTGTTCGATATGTTTCTAAAAAACATCACCCATCAATATATTCGAATAGCGTCAGGTTCACACATGCGAACCATGTAATAATGTTGGGCTTCAACATGCTCAGTCACCTTAAGGTTATCGATAATGCCCGTATCCAATTCGGTTGTAATTGCGATCATTTGCACTTTAGTGGCCTTTGTTGCAGTTCCAAAATACAGCATTGCCCAAACCTGGGACATCGCCTCACAGCACTCTGTCAGCGGCGTAACGGTATATGATACGGATGAGCTGTTAACGTTTGCCGGTCAGTTGGCTTTTGATCGGTCAGGGCGCATCACAGCAGTGGATGTCGCATCAACGATCACGCAGATCTACCGAGAAGACGGTTACTTCTTGGCTGAGGCCTGGCCCGGCCCCGATGGGCAGAGCATAATTGTTGATGAAGGGCGCATTCAAACCATCGAAATTGAAGGTGTAGATACGCGCACGTTCCAAACCCTAGAGAAGATTTTTCAGCCCCTCACCACCTCCTATCCCATAACGCTGAAACGATTTGAGCGGGCGGTTATGCTAGCCGAGGACATACCTGACTTGGAGTTGTCGACCGAACTTGATTACCCGGATCAGGCTGGTGCTCGGCTGAGAGTATTGGGAGAGCCACTGCGAAAACAAGCCGGTAGTGCGACACTCGACAACCCTCCGCGTGAGCTTGGAGAAGCGCTAAGCTTCTATGTCGTGCAAGAGTTTTATTCAACGCTGACCGTCGGGGATATGCTGCGATTTGAGGGGTCCGGCAACTACAATTGGGACAAAGACGATGAACACTCTTTATGGGGGGCTCTTACCTATCGCACGCCGCTGAACAGCAATGGTCTGTATGGTGAGATCTTTTATGGGAACATAAACGCAAAACGTGACCTCTCGGGGGATTTTGCAAGAACCGATATAGACGGCGAGAACTTCACCGTCGCGATGGGTTACCCGGTGATCCGCGATGTAGCTCGTTACGGATACCTTCTGCTGGATTATCGCCTTTCAGAATCGGATTCTGTTAGTGGAGGCGTTCCACTGTCCAGCGACGCCAGCGTCGTTGGCCTTACATATCTTTACGGGCAAAACTATTCAGAAGGACAGGCGCTGGAAGCCGGATTAACCTTATCTTTTGGCGACAATGACACTGACACGACAGACGCCAATTTCGACGACGGGGACTCTTCGTTCTGGCACTTGCGGGGCGGCATCGGATACGAAAGCCCGCTGACGGGCTTATCGCCCAACACTGCGTGGCGGACTGAAATCTGGGGGCAGTACACAACTGACCGTCTGCCTTCTGTCGAAGAGTACTTTCTTGGTGATCGTTATGCTTTGCGCGGATATCGGTTTGACGAAGTGGATGGTGATTCAGGGATCTCAGCAATCTTCGAAGTATCTCACTCCTATTTCCCAAGCTCGCAGAGCGTAAATCGTCTGACGCCCTTCGCTTTTTTCGACGTTGGTTACATCTCGAATAATGATCCCGCCAGTTTCGAAGTGGGAAGTGCAACACTGGCATCGACCGGGTTGGGGCTGGACATCGAGTTTAAGCGAAACTTATTCCTATCCGGATACGTTGGCGTCCCTTTGAGAGACGGTCCTCTGACCGACTCGGGCGACCCAGGCGCGTATCTTGCTCTGACAACAAGTTGGTGAGGATGTTATGAAACTGAACAGAATTGCGTTACTTACAACAGCTTGTTTGATTGCAGAACTGGCCGCTACACAGGTCGTTGCCGGCGGAAATCAGTACGGGTGGTGCCGTGGCGTGGGGAATCCTCACCAGTCAAGCCAAGGATGCGGGCAGGCCGGTGGGCAAGGAACAGGTAATCAAATTACCGGCCCAACTCAGCCGGTAGCAAATCAGTTGCCGCCTAAGGGAACCCAGCAAACGCCCACATCCGTTACTGTTCCAGTCCTTGCGCCGGGCGCGGTTCCGAACGCAATTCCCGGTCAGGTTCCTATCGCGACACCAATAGCGGTTCCCGGTCAGGTTCCCACGCCGGTAGTAGCGCCGACCCTAGCTCCGCCTTTGACTCCAAATGCGACTCCAAACCGGGTTCCGACAGCCGTTCCAAATCAGGTTCCGCCATTGGCTACCGGGCCTACCGCGGTGCCGCCGCAAGTTCCGACTGCAACTCCCAATCAAGTTCCGATAGCTATCCCTGGCCAGGTTCCGCCTCAACCTACCGGCCCAACAGCGGTGCCGCCACTTGTGCCCACCGCGACACCAAACCAAATACCAGTCGCAGTTCCTGGTCAGGTCCCGCCTCAGCCCACCGGTCAAACTGCTGTGCCACCGCTCGTCCCGACTGCAACACCAAACCAAATTCCGGTCGCAGTGCCCGGCCGTGTTCCGCAACCCAGCGGTACAACAGCGACGCCACCGCTTGTCCCAACAGCAACCCCCAATCAGGTTCCCACGGCGGTTCCTGGCCAGGTTCCACAGTTGACACCAAAACCTACGGCAACTCACGTGGCCGTCCCAGGGCATCCGAAACCACAAGGCGTCGTGACAATCATGCGCCCTAAGCCGAGGCCGACGACCGGTACTGTCCAGCGACCTGGAACAACTCAAGTGACCCACCATATAACCCACCAAAGCAATGCGAAGAAACACGATCACGTCGCAGCAACACCTGGGCGGCATGATCCGCACGACCTACCGAGATTCCGCAACGCGGCGGCCAAGGAAGACTGGGAATGCGTTGCCAGCGGATTTGGGCAACGTCGGTATGATGCCGGGCGCGGCGTGTTGCTGAACAGCGGGGCACTACGACACCTTGGAAATGTGGATGCGATGGCTCGTGATGTACCAGCACGGCACCCGAAGCATTCCGGATGCATTATCTCGGTCAAACGAAAGCGGCAGTAGCGCCAGGCACATCTTGAAGCCTTAGAGGAATTCTTCCGAGTGGGAAGCTGGTTTCCAACCAAGGTTAAGTTGAAGAATAGACATCAACCGAAGGTTGTCATCTCTCAGAAGGTTAATGAGGCATATCCACACTTTCATTGCAAGCCTTTGAGTTTCCGACGATGGCCCTTCAAAACCTCGCTTGCATCGCAATCCAGCCGTCGGAGCGTATAATGCGAATATGACAAGAGATATTGAATCTAACGCTCAGACAATTGCTGATGCCCTGACCTCTGCCCAGCAGATACCTAAACTGTCTTCAGAGGCAGGACAGCTATCGCTGGATGACGCTTATTCGATTGCTAGTCGTGTCCGCGAGATTCTGGACAAAGAAAGAGTTGGCAGAAAAGTCGGCTTCACGAACCGCACGATTTGGCCTGTTTACGGTGTGGATCAACCCATTTGGGGAGAGGTCCACGCAGATGGGCTGTTTTCGACTGATCAGCCGGTAAACTTGGCAAGGTATTCAGAACCGAGGATTGAACCAGAAATCGTACTCGGCCTTAGACATACACCGACGGCTGAAATGAACGATGAGCAGTTGGCAGGTTGCGTGGAGTGGGTCGCTCCAGGATTTGAAATCGTCCAATCGATTTATCCCAACTGGAAATTCTCGGTCGAAGACTCAATCGCAGCACAAGGATTGCACGGCTGCCTTGTTCTTGGCGACAAAATCGAGGCGACGCATGATATCTTGACCGGCTTGGCCGAAGTGCCACTAGCGTTGTTCAAGGGCACCGAGGCTATCGAGGCCGGCAAGGGTGAAAACGCGCTCGGCGGCCCTCCGTCAGCAGGATAATCAGCGTCAACGACGCCAGTCCCTTGAAGTATTTTGAGCACGTGATGAGAGTAACCGAGCGCTATGACACCGATTTGGCGTGCCAGCTCATCTTCATCTGTAACTTGCCAAGAATTTCCAAAAAAACAGTCTTCTTCAGAGAATTGCGAAAGTGTGATCGGCATTTGTATTACTGCTGTAACTTTTTTAGTTAGGCGTTCTAAAATTTTCAAAGGTAGCGTTCTCTAGTTTTGTCCCGTCGAACGTCGGCGAGACTCTCCCACACGCTTTGATTGAACACAATACGCAAGAATCTGCTTTAGAGTAGCCGCGCAACAGTGCCATTCATTTGAGAAGACCACTGTCGGCTTATTCATTGAACTTTGCAAAGCCTGCTTTTGTTGCGTATGGCCGAAACTTGGGTTGGCTGTGGTATGACGGACCTGGTCCTCCAGTTCGTGAATGAGCACCTTCGATAGCCCGGTTTCTGCGGTTTATGCCAGGAACGACTGCCTCCAACCCAACTACCTATTTTGGACCAAATAAATCAGTTCCAGAAAAGACCGTAGGCTTCCGAGTTCAATTGACCGACTCCGCGAAAACTGCATGACCCATAGTCAGACTACCTTTTGACGGCTGTTCTTAAAACTGGGTTCGACTTATGGTTGGGTTTTGCGCAAAACTATGGGCAAGTAATGCAAAGTTATGCGCAAAATTCAATATTATGGGCGCACCTACACAATCTCAGAAATCCAGGTTTTCGACGCTCAACGCGTTTTGTTGGATGAATTCGCGGCGAGGCTCGACCACGTCACCCATCAGTTTGGTGAACAGGTCGTCTGCTTCGACCATGTCATCGACCCGCACCTGCAAAAGGGTACGGGCATCCGGGTCCAGCGTGGTTTCCCACAACTGATCGGGGTTCATCTCGCCCAGTCCTTTGTAGCGTTGCAGGGACAGACCCTTTTCGCCCTCTTCCAGAATGGCGCGCAGCAGGTCCAGCGGGCCGTGGATGGCTTGCATCCGATCACGGCGAACCAGAGTGGCCGGGGTGTTGTAAACCTCTTGCAGGCTTTGGGTGAAACTACCCGTCTTGCGCGCCTCGCCCGAGCGCAGCATGGGGCCGTCCAGCGTGCGCACTTCTTCGACGCCCCGCAGGATGCGGGCCAGACGGATGCCATGATCCTGTGTAATCCGGCCTTGCCAACCGCGTTCGTATTCCAGCGCGATCAGGTCCAGACGGGCGGCCACCTTGTCGGCCACACCTTGCAGGTCGGCATCCACCGCACCCGGAACAAATGCTCCGGCGACCGCGGCCTGTTCCAGGATGTGACGCGGGTAATGCGTTGGGAAGGCGTCCAGCACACGTTTCAACTGGCGCGCTTCGTCTACGACGCGGGTCAGGTCCTGCCCGATGATCTCCTCACCCGAGCCCAGTTTCAGCACCGCGCCCTCAACGCCTTGATTGATTAGGTAGTCGTCCAGAGCCGCCTGATCCTTCAGGTAAACTTCTGATTTACCACGCGAAACCTTATAAAGCGGCGGTTGCGCGATATAGAGGTATCCACCTTCGATCAGCTCCGGCATCTGACGGTAGAAGAAGGTCAGCAGCAGGGTCCGAATATGCGCGCCATCCACATCCGCGTCGGTCATGATGACGATCTTGTGGTAGCGCAGCTTTTCGATGTTGAACTCATCGCGGCCAATGCCAGTGCCCAGCGCCATCACCAGATTGCCGATTTCCTGCGACGAGAGCATCCGGTCAAACCGCGCACGTTCGACGTTCAGAATTTTCCCACGCAGGGGCAGAACGGCCTGAGTCAACCGGTCCCGACCCGTCTGGGCGGAACCACCCGCCGAGTCACCCTCCACCAGGAAAACTTCGGTCTTGGACGGGTCTTTCTCGGAACAGTCCTTCAGCTTCCCAGCCAGATAGTTCACATCCATCGCCGTTTTGCGGCGGGTCAGTTCGCGCGCCTTGCGGGCCGCCTCGCGCGCCAGAGCAGCCTCGATGATCTTACCGACAATGCCCTTGGCCTCATTCGGATTCTCCTCGAACCACTCGGCCAGTTTTTCGTTCATCAAGCCTTCGACCGCCGGGCGCACCTCGGACGACACCAGCTTGTCCTTGGTCTGGGAGGAGAATTTCGGATCGGGTACCTTGACCGACAACACACAGGTCAAACCTTCGCGCGCGTCATCACCGGTGAAGCTGACCTTTTCCTTCTTCGCGATCCCGCTGGACTGCGCATAGTTGTTGATCGTCCGGGTCAGAGCGCCTCGGAAACCGGCCACATGCGTGCCGCCGTCGCGCTGCGGGATGTTGTTGGTAAAGGGCAGAACGGTCTCATGATAACTGTCATTCCACCACATCGCGATTTCGACCCCAATGTCGTCACGCTCGCCCTTGATATAAATCGGCTCGGGCATCGCGGGCGTCTTCGACCGGTCGAGGTATTTGACGAATTCCTTGACGCCACCCTCATAGAACAGCTCGGTCTCCAACCGTTCGGCGGGGCGCTCGTCGATCAGGATGATCCGCACGCCCGAGTTCAAAAAGGCCAGCTCACGCAGGCGCTTTTCAAGCGTTTCAAACGAATATTCGAGGTTCGAGAACGTACTGGTCGAGGCCAAAAACCGCACCTCGGTTCCAGTGCGATCCCCACATTCGCCCACGACCTTCAGATGTTCCGCTGTTTCGCCACCTTCAAAGCGCGCCACGTGTTCCTTGCCGTTGCGCCAGATACGCAGCTCCAGCCAATCGGACAGGGCATTCACAACCGAGACACCCACACCGTGCAGGCCACCTGACACCTTGTACGAGTTGCTGTCAAACTTCCCGCCCGCATGCAGTTGGGTCATGATGACTTCAGCGGCTGACACACCTTCTTCGGGGTGAATATCCACCGGAATCCCACGGCCGTTATCGCTGACCGAAACACTGGAATCGGCGTGGATTTTGACCGTCACATGGTCGGCGTGCCCGGCCAGCGCCTCATCAATTCCGTTGTCCACAACCTCGTACACCATGTGGTGCAGGCCCGACCCATCGTCAGTGTCACCGATATACATACCGGGACGTTTGCGAACAGCCTCTAAGCCTTTGAGAACCTTAATGGAATCAGCGCCATATTCCTGTGGTGCCTGTGCGTCTTCGGACATTCGGTTAGTACCTATATTATTTTGGTAACTTATACGTTTTCTGGTGGGGAATGTCACGCGATCCCACCAGATTTTGTGTCGGTCAGTGTCTTTTTCAGCAGATCACAGCCGATCTAGATCGGCCGCAATATCCGACGCCAATTCTATCGCATTCACATCGTCACGCTCGGCCGACAACCGCAGACCCAAAAGATCCGATTGGTACCGTGCGGCCAACCGATCCGGGTCATGATGTGCGCCAATTTCTCCGGCCGCCTGCGCACGTCGGAAAAGGGTGGCGAAACACTCTTTCATCTCCTCCAGATGAGCGCCTGCCTTGTCCGCCAAACCGTGCCCTTTGGCCTGCAGTTCAGCGAATGTCTTGGCCAGCATACAAGCACGCGCTGGCATTTCCTTGGCGCTTATCACGATCTGCGGCTGCGTTTTTAACGCCTGTAATGGCCCAACCTCATCCGCCATGGTCGTCAATCGCGACACGCCATCCTGCGCGTACCGCTCCAACGCCAGAGCATACAGCGCATCCTTGGATCCGAAGGCCGCATAGAAACTGCCAGGTTTCAGATTCAGTTCGCGTTCAAGATCCTTGAGCGACGTTCCAGCCCACCCCTGACGCCAAAAGATATCCCTGGCCTGCGCGATCAGCGCATCTCGGTCGTATGAAGGTTTGCGAGGCATCGGGTTCACCAATTCTTGAGCATTTACTCAAATATATACTTGAGTGATCGCTCAATAAAGCCTAAATACGACTCACAGCGCCAGAAACAGGAGTTTTGACATGGCAAACTTCCCCTCTCATGACCTTGAAACCGCCCCTGAAGGGTCCAAACCGCTGCTGGAAAAGTCTCAGGCCGCGTTTGGCCGACTGCCCGGCCTGCACAAAGTGATGGCTGAAAGCCCGCAGCATCTGGAAGGCTATCAGATTCTGCACCATTTGTTCCTGCAAACCGACTTTGACAATGACGAGAAGACCGTTGTCTGGCAGACAATCAACGTGGAAAACGAATGCCACTATTGTGTGCCTGCCCATACCGGCATCGCCAAGATGATGAAGGTCTCGGACGAAATCACCGAGGCCCTGCGCAATGAAACTCCGCTCCCGTCGGCCAAGCTTGAGGCCCTGCGGACCTTCACGTTGCAAATGATGGAAACCCGTGGCAACCCGTCCGATGCACAGCTTCAGGCGTTCTTTGACGCCGGTTATTCACACCGCGCCGTTCTGGATGTGGTGCTGGGCCTGGCACAGAAAACCATGTCGAACTACGTCAACCACATGGCCCAAACACCCGTTGATGAGGTGATGCGCGGCTTCTTGTGGGAGCGTAAAGTCGGCGAGCCGGCCTAAGCCGTCACGACTGAGCCCTCATCGCTTTCGGTAACAACAAGCGTTTGGGCCCGGTCCCCCAACTCCGCAAACAGCTCAGGCCCGGTGCCTGTCATCCAGGCCTGAGCCCCCAGCGCGCAAATCTCATCATAAAGCGCAGCCCGCCGCCCGGCATCCAGATGTGCCGCAACCTCATCCAGCAATACGATCGGCGGCGCACCCACTGTCTCAGCCAGCGCACGTGCGTTCGACAGGATCAACGACACCAACAGCGCCTTCTGCTCTCCGGTTGAACAATCCCTGGCGGGAACACCCTTGGCCTTAAAAACCCCATACACGTCAGACCGATGCGGCCCCACCAATGTCCGCCCTGCAGCCAAATCGCGGAACCGGCTTTCGGCCAGTGCCTCGCGCAGATCGTCTGCCGTTTCGGGCATCGCACCTTCGGTTTGCACTAGCTCCAGATCAGCCGATGGGAAGGCGGTTTCCGCCCGCTCCTGCGCAGCGCGCAAACAATCCAAAGCCGACAGTCGCGCTGCGTGGATACGGTATCCGGTCTCGGCCATCTGCCCCTCAAGCGCTGCATACCAATGGGCATCACGCACTTGCTCTTTCAGCAGGCGGTTCCTTTCGCGCATGGATTTCTCATAAGTCAGGGACGCCTCAGCGTGGGTCGGATCAAAACTCAAGGCGATGCGATCCAGAAACCGCCGCCGCCCCTCGGCCCCTTCGATCCACAACCGGTCCATTGAAGGGATTAGCCAGACCACCCGCGCCAGCTTGCCCAAATCAATCTGACTGGCCGTTTTGTCATCAATCCGAACCTGCCGTGCTGCGCCACCCTCGGACCACGTCTCGATCTCATAGCTTTGCCCCTGCGCCTGCAACACACCAGACAGCTTCCAGCCCAGCGCCTCGGGCCGCCGCGTCATCTCAGCCGCACTCGCCCGCCGCATCCCACGTCCGGGCGAGAACAACGACACCGCCTCCAGAATATTAGTCTTACCGGCCCCGTTTGGTCCATGCAGCGCAACCGGCCGCCCATCCAAAGCCAGCCGCGCCAGCTTATGCGACCGAAAATGCGAGACCGTCAGTTCGGTCAGGGCCAATCCCATGACCCCACCCTTCTTCTGTTCAAAAATACTTCCGCCGGAGGCATCGCGCGCCAGCGCGATCAGACGCGCATCGGCATGACGACGTAAACCGCGCTCTGATCATTGCCTTCGCGCATCAAGGTCGGATCACCGGCCGAGTTAAACAGAAACACAGCATTCTCACGATCCACCTGAGAAGCAATCTCGAGCAGGTATTTCGCATTGAATCCAATCTCAAGCCGCTCGTCGCCATAAGCCACAGCCAGCTCTTCCTCGGCGGCACCGCTGTCAGGGGCATTGACCGACAGAACCAGCTTATCGGCATCCAGCTGCAATTTCACCGCGCGCGAGCGTTCGGACGATACGGTCGCCACACGATCCACGGCTTGCGCGAATTCGGCGGCATCCACTTCCAACTGGCGCGTATTGCCCTGCGGGATCACACGAGTGTAGTCGGGGAAGGTGCCGTCGATCACTTTCGAAGTCAGTGTGATATCAGGCGTCGCAAAGCGCACCTTGGTTTCACTGACAGACACAGCGATATCCATCTCATCATCGTCCAGCAGCTTGCGCAGCTCACCCACGGTCTTGCGCGGTACGATCACGCCCGGCATATCAGCCGCCCCATCAGGCAGATCCGCATCAATCCGCGCCAGACGGTGCCCGTCTGTGGCCACACAGCGCAGCACCTTACCGCCCTCGGATCCATCGGCCACATGCATATAAACGCCATTCAGGTAATAGCGCGTCTCTTCGGTCGAGATCGCAAATTTCGACTTGTCAAACAAACGCCGCAACAGCGCCGCCGAGGCCGTAAAGTTCGACTGATACTCCGAGGACGCCATCACCGGGAAATCCTCTTTCGGCAGGGTCGCCAGCGAAAAGTTCGAGCGCCCGGCCTCAACCGTTAGACGACCCGAAGCACTGTCGGCAGTCAGCGTCACCAAAGCCCCATCCGGCAGCTTCCGCACGATTTCGTGCAAAGTCGTCGCCGCTACGGTGGTCGCACCGGCTTTTTCGACCTGTGCGGGCGCCTTATCAACCACTTCGATATCCAGATCGGTGGCACGGAACATGGCCACATCGCCTTCGGCTTCGATCAGCACGTTGGCAAGTATTGGAATGGTGTTGCGACGTTCCACAACGGATTGGGCCTGCGAGACGGCCTTAAGAAGGGTGCCGCGTTCGATGCTGATCTTCATACCCTCAATTCCTTTGACTTGCGTGCCGATTTGGGCGGGACTGGCACGTTAGCGGTTCCACCCTGAGGCACAAGGATTTTTTAAGGATTTCTGAGTCGGATTGACCAAAGCGTCAAGAGGGGCGTGACCAAGCGGGCACAGTTCCCACCCAACCGTGGGTTAAAGCCCACAAAAAACACCCCGGGCCAAAGGGTCCGGGGCGGTTTTAAATAACTGAGGCTGGAAATCAGGCTTCCAGTGACCGGCGCAACATCTCGACGTCTTCGGCGATCTGGCCGTCGGTCGTTTTCAGCTCTTCAATACGTTTGACACCGTGCATGACCGTTGTGTGATCACGCCCGCCGAAACGACGCCCGATCTCGGGCAAGGACCGGCTGGTGAGTTGCTTGCACAGATACATCGCCACCTGGCGCGGACGTGCATAAGACCGCAGGCGCTTGGGGCCGATGATGTCGGACAGGCGGATGTTGTAGTATTCTGAAACCTTGCGCTGAATCTCTTCGACGGTGATCTTGCGCTCGGATGCGCGCAGCACGTCGGCCAGACAGTCCTGCGTCAGTTCCATGTCTATCTCGCGCCCCACCAGCGAGGCAAAGGCGAACAGACGGGTCAGCGCGCCTTCCAGCACACGAACATTGGTCGAGATGCGATGGGCCAGAAACTCCAGCACGCCGTCTGCAATTGTCAGGTCAGGATAGGTGCTGCTGTACTGTTGCACCTTGTTCTGAAGAATACCCAGACGCAGTTCATAGTCAGTCGGGTGCAAATCCACGACAAGACCACATTGCAGGCGCGATTTCACACGGTCTTCCAGATCCTTGATCTCACCCGGTGCGCGGTCCGCCGAGATGATGATCTGTTTGTTCTGATCCACCAGCGCATTGAATGTGTGAAAGAATTCTTCCTGCGTGGAGTCCTTACCTGCGATGAATTGCACGTCGTCTACCATCAGCACATCGACCGAACGGAACAGGTGTTTGAAATCCATCATGCGGCGTTCGCGCAGAGCCTGCACAAACCGATACATGAACTGTTCCGCTGACAGGTAAAGCACGTTCAGATCGGGCCGTTTGGTTTTCAGTTCCCATGCAATAGCGTGCATCAGGTGCGTTTTACCCAGACCAACTCCACCGTACAGAACCAGCGGATTGAAGGTCACGGGGCCACCTTCGGACACGCGACGCGCAGCGGCATGGGCCAATTCGTTGGGCTTACCAACCACAAAAGTGTCAAATATGAAGCGGGCATCCAGAGGCGCGGCCTGCAAGGATTCCAACGCATCATTTGCAACTTCGGTCAAATGGGGCACAGCGGCCTCTGGCGCTGGTGCTTGCGCCGACTCTGCCTCGACAGACGGGCGCGTCGGTGAATTTGCCGCGACCCGGAACGCAAGGCGTTGAACGGGCTCACCTGACGTATTCAACTCATACAAGATGAGATCTGCAAAATTTTGGCTGACGTAATTGCCCATAAAATTCGTAGGCACTGAAAACACAGCTACCCCATCCTGAACCTCTTGGAACTCCAGAGGTTCGATCCAGGTGGTGTAGTTATTTTTTCCAATAGCCTTGAGCAGTTTGTTACGCAGTAGTCCCCATTTTTCTTGTGTCATTAAGCGCCTCACGCATCCCATTCTTTATTGGCCTGTCGGCCTTATTACTAAGTCCCGGTCGCCCGGTACGCGCACTCACACGCAAAAGGGTACCCATCCGCCAAACTGAAATAGCCTGACGCCTTGTTTTTGAATGTCGACACTACCTGGCACAAAGGCATTCCAAATAACGGAACCGCCCCGGAAACCGGGTTGCGTGTCGCAATCTTCTTTTTTTAGACAGGGCTAGGAGTCCTGAATGCATCAGGTCCCAAAGCAGATCAGCAAACCAGCAGTCCCGGTTGCCAACATTCGTCCCCGATCGCCCTGATGCCCGTCAGTTTGATCCCTGGAACAGCCTGTCCCCCCAAGCGAGTGAATCGCTGATTCAGTGGTAACAAGATGGCGAGGTCCCCGGCAACGAAACTCTGATATTGACTCGCCTCTGAGCGCGAAAGAATCTCTTGGCTTGGTGAAGCGCGGTATTCTGGCAACAGCAAAAAGGGCGCCGCGATGCGCGACGCCCTTCAAAATAGTTCAGCCTTTCTTACGTGACCTGGGGTCAGCGAAAGACTCAGCCCAGCGCCTTCACGCGCGAGGACAGGCGCGACATTTTACGCGCTGCGGTGTTCTTGTGGAAAACGCCTTTGGTGACGCCGCGCATCAGCTCGGGCTGGGCCGCGCGCAGAGCGGCGGTTGCTGCGTCCTTGTCGCCGGATGCGATCGCTTCTTCGACCTTGCGCAGGTAGGTGCGGATGCGCGAACGACGTGCTTTGTTGATTGCGAAACGCTTCTCGTTCTGACGAGCGCGTTTTTTTGCCTGGGGCGAGTTAGCCATGTGTCTCTGACCTTTGTACGGTACGGTTCTATGAATTGCGCGCCACGGGTAATCCGCACCGGATCAGAAATCACGAGTGTGAGTCGGGCCAAAGCGGGCCGCACGCGCATGTATAGCGGCGCTTACTATCCAAGTTGGAAGGGTTTGCCAAGCAGATTCTTATTGCTGCAAGGCAGGTATGAAAAAGGCGGCATGTACCCGCCTGATCCGATCTGAAAGGTCGTTTACTTATCGCGGAACTGGGCCGCGCGCTTTTCAAGAAAGGCAGCCATGCCTTCTTTTTGATCTTCGCTTGCAAACATCGAATGGAACACCCGACGTTCAAACAACATCCCCTCGTTCAGCGGCAATTCATAGCTGCGATTCACAGCCTCTTTCGCGGCTATTGCGCTCAACTGAGATTTTTCGGCTATCTTCTGGGCTGCGGCCGTCGCCTCATCCAACAGTTTCTTTGCAGGGACAACCCGGCTGACCAAGCCCGCCCGTTCTGCTTCTTCGGCATCCATGAAACGCCCGGTCAGATTCATGTCCATTGATTTGGACTTGCCGACAAACCGGGTCAGACGCTGCGTGCCACCCAGACCCGCGATGACTCCGAGATTGATTTCCGGTTGACCGAACTTGGCCGAATCTGCGGCGATTATGAAATCGCACATCATCGCCAATTCGCATCCACCGCCCAGCGCGTAACCTGCGACTGCGGCGATGATCGGTTTGCGTATGGCCGTTATCCGGTCATTCACATCACCGAACAGGTTTCTGGTGTAGACATCGACAAAACCCATCTCGGACATCTCTTTGATGTCCGCGCCGGCGGCAAAAGCCTTTTCCGAGCCGGTGATGATGATGCAGCGCACCTTGTCGTTTTGATCCGCCTCTTCCAGCGCTGTGCACAATTCCTGCGTCAACTGCGAGTTCAGTGCATTCAGAGCATCTGGTCTATCAAGCTTGATAAGGGCGACGTGGTCTTCGATTTCGACGATGATCGTCTCAAAAGCCATGAGGTGTAAGCTTCCGGTTGTTCCGTTCAGTAACGATTCATTATCACGCGAAAACCTTGGATCAAGTTATCTTTGGCATTGCGTGCAATAGAAGGATGAGCGACCGGACTGGGTGATTCTTTTTATGGCAGCATCGCATCCTTCGGTGCGGCAGGGGCCACCCTCGCGGCCATAGACATCAAAGCTGTGCTGAAAATATCCAAGTTCTCCATCGGCTTGGCGGAAATCACGCAGCGATGAACCACCCGCATCAATCGCGTCCCGAAGCACCTGACGAATGATGGGAACCATGGCACCGACACGCTGCGCAGAAATTTGACCAGCTTTTCGACGTGGGGACACTCTGGCGCGATAAAGCGCCTCACAAACGTAGATATTTCCCAATCCGGCAACGATTCCCTGATCCAGCAGCGCGGATTTGACAGGAGTGTTCCGGCCTTTGAATGCGTCGATCAGGTGTTGTTCATGAAAGTCATTGCCCAACGGCTCGGGTCCAAGAACAGACAGCAACTTGTGTTCTTCAGCGGTGGCCGTGGGCAGCAAGTCCATCGCACCGAATCTGCGCGGGTCGTTGAAGGTAATCCGCGCGCCATTTGCCATGTGAAATACCACGTGGTCGTGCTTTTCCGGCATCGGATGATCATGCACGAACTGCCCCAGCGGATCGCCCGACACCATCATCCGGCCGGACATGCCCAGATGAATCAGCAAGGTCTCACCGCTGCTAAGATCCGCCAGGATGTATTTCGAACGTCTTCGCAGCCCATCCACCCGCTGCCCGGTCAACCGTTCGGCCATCCGTTCGGGAAAAGGCCAACGCAGATCGGGGCGGTTTACATCGGCGCGTTCGATAACGACACCCTCCATCGCCGGGGCCAAACCGCGTTTTACTGTCTCGACCTCGGGCAATTCGGGCATTACTTGGCTCCTATTCCAAAGGGCCGCATTGTGCCCGATACCAATGGCCCTATAACAGAGGCGAAATTCGACAAACGGCAAGGCAAATGTCCGACACCAACGACAAGACCACACATTTCGGATTCGAAACCGTGCGCGAGGCTGAAAAGGCCGGGCGCGTGCAGGGCGTGTTTAACTCGGTCGCCTCGAAATATGACGTGATGAACGATGTCATGTCGATGGGAATCCACCGGGTCTGGAAAGACGCGATGATGGATTGGCTGGCCCCGCGCCCCGGTCAGCGCCTTCTGGACGTGGCAGGCGGGACCGGAGACATTTCCTTCCGCTTCCTCAAACGTGCGGGCCACGGCCACGCCACCGTTCTGGACCTGACCGAGCCGATGCTGGTCGAAGGCCGACAGCGCGCCGAAGCCGATCAGATGGCCGACAGCCTGAATTGGGTGGTTGGCGACGCCATGTCCCTGCCGTTCGAAGACAACACGTTCGACGTCTACACGATTTCGTTCGGCATCCGTAACGTGACCCGCCCGCAAGAGGCGCTGAACGAAGCCTACCGCGTGCTGAAACCCGGTGGCCGCCTGATAGTTCTGGAATTCAGCCAGCTGCCCAATGACGGGCTGCAAAAACTGTATGATCTCTACAGTTTCAACGTCATCCCGCGCATGGGCAAGCTGATCGCCAACGATTACGACAGCTATCAGTACCTGGTGGAATCCATCCGCAACTTCCCCGATCAGGAAACCTTTCTGGGCATGGTCCGCGCCGCAGGGTTCGAGAACGCGAAATACCGCAACCTGAGCATGGGTATCGCCGCGCTACACTCCGGCTGGAAAATCTGATGCGCGGTCCCCACAACATTATCCGCCTGATCCGCACAGGCGCTACATTCGAACGCACCGGCGCGATGAACGTGGTGCTTGACGCATTCGAGGCGCCAAAAGCTTTGCGCCTCCTTGCGCATACATTGGGCAAACCATTCCAGTGGCTCGGGTATAAGGGCGATCCGTCGATGCCCCCGGCCACCCGCGCACTCACGGCGCTGGGTCCGGCATACATCAAATTTGGCCAGGTTCTCTCGACCCGCCCCGATGTCGTCGGCAACGAATTGGCCGCACAACTGCGCGTCCTGCAGGACAAACTGCCCCCCTTTCCCAAAGCCGAGGCCATGGCCGAAGTCGAAAAGGAATTGGGACAACCCGTTTCGAATATATTCGACGAATTCAGCGAACCCATCGCTGCCGCATCCATCGCCCAGGTCCACAAGGCAAAGCTGACCAGCACAGGCGAAGATGTCGCCGTCAAAGTCCTACGCCCCGGGATCGAGCGTGCCTTCCGCAAGGACGTCGACGCCTTCTATTTCGCGGCACGCATCGTGCAACTGTTTGCCCCCGGCGCGCGTCGCCTGAGACCGATGGAAGTGATCGAACACTTCGACGGCGTTGTGCGAGGTGAACTTGATCTACGTCTCGAAAGCGCCGCCGCTTCGGAATACGCAGCCAACACCAAGGACGATGCCGGGTTTTGGCTGCCGCCTGTGGTCTGGTCCCTGTCCGCGCGGCGGGTGATGACCCTCAGCTGGGCAGACGGCATCCCCTTGGGCGACAATGACGCGCTGGATGCGGCCAATCATAACCGCCGCGATCTGGGCGAGCGCGTATTGCGTCTGTTCCTGCTGCACGCTCTGCGCGACGGTTTTTTTCACGCCGATATGCATCAGGGCAACCTCAAGGTCGCCGCCAATGGTGATATCATTGCCTATGACTACGGCATCATGGGCCATATCGACGAATACACTCGTCGGGTCTATGCAGAGATCCTCTTCGGCTTCATCCGTCGCGACTACAAACGCGTGGCCGAGGTCCATTTCGAAGCGGGCTACGTCCCTGCCGACAGGGATGTCGACGAATTCGCACGCGCCCTGCGCGCGGTAGGAGAGCCCATCTTTGGCATGGACGCCACCCATATTTCGATGGGCCGCCTGCTGAATTACCTGTTCGAAGTCACCGAACGGTTCGGCATGGAAACCCGCACCGAATTGATCCTGTTGCAGCGCACAATGGTGGTGGTCGAAGGTGTCGCGCGCTCGCTGGACCCACAAGTCAACATCTGGGAAGTCGCCCGCCCCGTGGTCGAGGACTACATCAAGCAATCCATCGGCCCGCGCGCGGCCCTGCGCGATTTCGGAAAAACGGCCATGGTTCTGGCCCGCTTTGGCCCTCGCCTGCCCGCCCTGGTGGAAAACGCGCTGATCGCACAAACCCAGAAGGACGAACCACGAAACACCCGCTTTTGGTCAATGGCGCTCCCGGCGACCATCGGTGCAGCCGCAGGCGCAGTTCTCGTTTTGATCGTTGCGGCGCTCAGCTAAAACCGATCTGCCCCTTCATCTGGCCCAAAATATCCTCGGGGGGAATCGCGCCCAAAGGCGCGATGGGGGGCAGACAGCCCCCCCAACAACGTCTCAAATCAGAGCAGTTCAAAGGCAATGGCGATTCCCTGACCACCGCCGATGCACATCGTCACCAGACCTTTGGACCCACCGATCCGCTCCAGTTCGTACAGCGCTTTCAGCGTGATGATCGCACCGGTCGCCCCGACAGGGTGACCCAATGCAATCGCGCCGCCGTTCGGGTTAACCTTGGCAGTATCCAGCCCCAGTTCGTTGTTGACGGCAATTGCCTGGGACGCAAAGGCTTCGTTGCTTTCGATCACGTCGAAATCCTCGACCGTCAAGCCAGTGCGCGCCAGCAGGTTCTGCACCGCAGGCACCGGACCGATGCCCATCACTTCGGGCCGCACACCCGCGTGGCCATAGCCCAGAATACGCGCTTTCGGCTTCAGACCGGCTTTCTCAGCCGCCTCCGCCGTCGCCAGAACCATCGCGGCTGCACCGTCATTGATACCCGAGGCATTGCCTGCCGTCACACGGCCGTCCTTCTTGAACGCCGGACGCAACCCGGCCAGCGCCTCGATCGAGGTCGCCTTGGGATGCTCATCGACCATGAAGTCCACCATATCGCGCTTGACCTTGACCTGAACCGGTGTGATCTGGCTTTGGAAATACCCAGCCTCAATCGCAGCAGCGGCGCGGGTCTGGCTGGTCAGGGCAAACGCATCCATCTGTTCGCGTGTAACCTGATGCTCGTCCGCGACGTTCTCGGCTGTCACACCCATGTGGCCAGTACCAAACGGGCAGTTCAGCGCACCCAGCATCATGTCCAGCGATGTAACGTCGCCCATTTTCGCGCCCCAACGTGCCTGCGGAACGATGTAGGGGCTGCGCGACATGCTCTCGGCACCACCAGCAACCGCGAATTCGGCATCGCCCAGCATCAGCGACTGCACCGCCGACACAATCGCCTGAGCACCCGAACCACACAGACGGTTCACGTTCATCGCCGGAGTTTCAACCGGGATACCTGCCTGTTTCGCCGCCGCACGAGACAGATACATATCGCGCGGTTCAGTGTTGATCACATGGCCGAAAACCACGTTACCGATTTGGCCGCCCTCAACGCCCGACTTCTCCATCGCGGCTTCGGTCACAACAGTTGCCAGATCAATTGGCGCGGTCGAGGACAATGCTCCGCCGAACGTCCCAACAGCGGTACGGGCCCCATCCAGAATGACGATATCTTTCATGTGTCTTCTCCTCTTGGAATTGGCGCCACTATGCATCTGCAGCACAAGGCTGTCCCATAGGACGTACCGTCACAAGCAGAATTGACAAGCCATCCTGAAAAGCGCATCAGATTCCGCCATGACGGAAAAATCAGACGATATCCTGACACGACTGCCCACACGCCTGAAAGAAGCGCGCCGCGCCAAGGGCCTGTCCCTCGAAGCGGTCGCCAATCTCAGCGGTGTGTCCCGGTCCATGGTCAGTCAGATCGAACGGGGCGAGAGCAGCCCAACAATATCGACCCTGTGGAATTTGACCCGGGCCCTTCAGGTAGATTTTGCAGGTTTATTGGAGGAATCCGACAACGCCGATCAAATCGAAGTTCTGCGCAGCGCAGAGGTGCCCAGCATCGACAATATGGGCCAGAACTGCCGTATTCGCATCCTCTCTCCGCCCGAAGAAGCAGGCGGCCACGAGGTCTATGATATCTACTTTGAGCAAGATGGCGGGCTGACCAGCCAGCCCCACGCGCGGGGCGCGCGCGAACAACTGACAGTGCTGGAAGGCGCGGTTCGCATCACATCCGGGTCCGCCACCCGCGATCTGAAACAGGGTGACACGGCGCGATATGCCGCGGACGTTGCCCATTCGATCACCGCCGAAAGTACCGCCAGAGTTTTTCTGATCGTCAAAAACGCCTGAACTGGCAAAAATCCGCCTTCACGGAAATTTTTCCGTCATTATGCCAATCCCCTATTTGGGAATTTCATCCGCTATGTTAGATACGCGACTCAAAGCAAGGAGATCGCCATGGCTGACACGTTCCTGTCCCATATCACGGACACCCTCGCGCAGATCGAAGCGGAAGGTCTGTATAAACGCGAGCGCATGATCACTTCGCCTCAGGGCGGAGAGATCACGGTAGGTGGCAAGCAGGTCATCAACCTGTGTGCCAACAATTATCTGGGGCTGGCCGATCACCCGGCATTGATCGACGCGGCCAAAGGCGCGATGGAGCCCAAAGGGTTCGGCATGGCCTCGGTCCGGTTTATCTGTGGCACGCAGGATATTCACCGCGAATTGGAGCAGAAGCTGGCACAGTTCCTGAACAAGGATGATGCGATCCTGTTTGCCGCTTGTTTCGACGCAAATGGCGGGTTGTTTGAACCCCTTCTGGGCCCGGAGGACGCGATTATCTCGGACAGTCTGAACCATGCCTCAATCATCGACGGGGTGCGCCTGTGTAAGGCGAAACGCTATCGGTACATGAACAACGACATGAACGATCTTGAGGCCTGGCTGAAACAGGCGCGCGCGGATGGGGCGCGGCATATCATGATTGCCACGGACGGCGTGTTCTCGATGGATGGTTATCTGGCCAACCTTCCGAAGATCCGCGAACTAGCCGACAAGTACGACGCCATCGTCATGGTCGACGATTGCCACGCCACCGGGTTCATGGGGCCAAACGGGGCGGGTACGCCGGATCATTTCGGCGTCGACGTGGATATTCTGACAGGAACCTTGGGCAAGGCACTTGGGGGGGCAATCGGCGGTTACATCGCTGGGCCGCAGCCAGTGATCGACCTGCTGCGGCAGCGGGCGCGGCCCTATCTGTTCTCAAACTCGCTGCCGCCCTCCATTGTGGCCGCTGGGCTAGCGGCCATTCGCCTTGTCAACGACGGCGCAGACCTACGCACCCGGCTGTTCGAAAACGCAAACTACTGGCGGGCCGGTCTGGAAAAACTGGGGTTTGACCTGCTGCCCGGTGAACACCCGATCATCCCGGTAATGCTGGGCGAAGCGACGCTGGCACAAGATATGGCCGCGCGACTATTTGATGAGGGCGTCTATGTCTCGGGCTTTTTCTTCCCGGTCGTCCCACGCGGACAGGCCCGGATCAGAACCCAGATGAACGCCGCGCTGACCCGTGACGAGTTGGACCGCGCCTTGGCCGCCTTTGGCAAGGTTGGTAGCGAATTGGGAGTGATCTGATGCGGCCCAACACCATGAAAGCACTCGAGAAATCAAAACCTGAAGAAGGTCTTTGGATGGTGCAAGCCCCGGTCCCCGAGATCGGCCCGGACGAGGTTCTGATTCGTGTCAACAAGACGGGCATCTGTGGTACAGACATTCACATCTGGAACTGGGACGAATGGGCCGCAGCAACCGTTCCAGTGCCCATGATCACCGGCCACGAATTCGCCGGCGAGATCGTCGAGATCGGGCGCAATGTGGCTGGGCTTGAGGTTGGTCAAAGATGCTCGGGCGAGGGCCATCTGATCACCAATGACAGCCGACAAAGCCGCGCCGGAAAGTTCCATCTGGACCCCGGCACGCGCGGTATCGGTGTGAATGAGCAGGGGGCCTTTGCGCAGTATCTTAAGCTGCCTGCCTTCAACGTGGTCCCTCTGCCTGACGACGTGCCAGACGAAATCGGGGCCATTCTCGACCCGCTGGGAAACGCTGTTCACACCGCGCTCAGCTTTGATTTGCTGGGCGAGGATGTTCTGATCACCGGCGCAGGGCCAATCGGGATCATGGCGGCCGCTGTCGCCCGCCATGCCGGTGCGCGACACGTAGTGATCACCGACATCAACCCCGACCGCCTGAAACTGGCGGAACATGTGGTTCCCACCGTGCGAACAGTCGATGTTTCCCACGAGGACCTACAGGACGTCATTTCAGACCTTGGCATGACGCAGGGGTTTGATGTGGGCCTGGAAATGTCAGGCTCGCAAGCCGCGCTGGATCAGATGGTCGAGGCATTGGTGATGGGCGGCAAAATCGCTCTGCTGGGGATACCGCCCGGCAAGTCGCCTGTGGACTGGTCACGCATCGTGTTCAAGGCCATCACCATCAAGGGTGTCTATGGCCGCGAGATGTTCGAGACATGGTACAAGATGATCGCCATGCTGCAGAACGGATTGGACGTCAGCCGGGTCATCACGCATCGGTTCAAGGTCGACGACTTTGCCCAAGGGTTTGCCGCCATGAAATCCGGGCAATCCGGCAAGGTGGTGCTGGACTGGACCTGACGCTCTGGCACCGCACGAAATTTGACCCTAAACATAGGGCGGACCCGGCGGTTGGAGGAGCACATGAGCGACAATGACAGGTATCTGGAACGCGGGATCGAGGACTCTCTGGTCACCGATTTCGCGGAAACCCACCGCAAGAGTTACGGGGATTTCCTGCAGCTCAAGACCCTGCTGAACCTGCAAAAGACCTTTCAGGATCCAGCCCAGCCCGATGAGATGCTATTCATCATCATCCATCAGGTCAGTGAATTGTGGCTGAAACTGATGCATCACCAACTGGTCGAGGTACGAAGGTTTCTGCAGCAGGACGAATTTGGCCCCGCGATGAAGAACCTTGACCGGGTAAAAGCCATCCAGCGACAGTTGATCGCGTCGTGGGAAACGCTTCTGACTATGACCCCTGCCGATTACATGGCGTTTCGGCAGGCCTTGGGCAGCTCGTCCGGCTTCCAAAGCTATGGTTACCGTCAGATCGAGTTTATTCTGGGCAACAAGGACGCCGCGACCCTTAAAGTGCACGCTCATGACCCCGAAGTGATGGAAATGCTATCCGCCGCCCTGACCAAACCGTCGCTCTATGACGAAGTCCTTCACATGATGGCACGGCAAGGGTTCGATGTGCCTGACGACTTGCTGAACCGCGACTATGCGCAGCCATACTCCGGTGACTCGCGCATCGTGAAGCTGTGGGTGCAGGTCTTCCGCGACACGAACACGTATTGGGACCTCTATGCGCTGGCCGAAAAGCTGATGGATGTGGAATCCCTGTTTCAACGCTGGCGTTTTGACCATGTCACCGCAGTTGAGCGCGTAATCGGCAACCAACCCGGCACTGGTGGCTCCAGCGGTGTGTCCTTTCTACGCAAGGCCTTGGATTTGCGGTTTTTCCATGATCTCTACGATGTACGTACCGAACTGATGTATGCCGAGCAGGAGTAAGTGATGCTGTACCGGGGTTTCACACAGGAAGAACTGGATCAGGAATATTCACCCCGTTCGATGATCGGTGGCGACCTGACGCCCTATGTCGACAGTTGGGCTGCACTCAGCGCGCAGCATCGGGCGCAGATGGAATGCCACGAGAACCTCGCTTACGGCGACAGCCCGTCGCAGGTTCTGGATTTCTTTCCGGCAAAAGGCACTGGCGCACCGCTGCACGTGTTTATCCACGGCGGCTATTGGCAAGCGATCAGCCAGCGCGAATCCGCGATGATGGCCCCGGCCCTGATCGAGGCTGAGCAGTCCTTTGCGACCCTGAACTATACGCTGGCTCCGAACGCGCGGATCGGCGACATGATCGAGGAATGCCGCGCTGCCATACTCTGGCTGGCCGCGAACGCCACCAGTTTAGGCTATGACCCTTCCCGCGTGACACTGTCCGGCCACAGCGCCGGGGCGCATCTGGCCAGCATGGTCATGGCAACGTCCGCCGACGCTCTGGCGCGCGCAGGACTGCGCGTGCGCGACGTGATCTTGATCAGCGGGGTTTATGATCTGGAGCCGATCAGCCTGACACCCGTCAACGACCCGCTGCAACTAACCCCGGTCGAGGTCCACGACCTGTCGCCCATCCGGCGCCTTCCGGCCCCCGGCCCGCGCTATCGCGTGACCGTAGGTGAGCGCGACACCCCCGAATTCATCCGCCAAAGCCGACACTACGCAGAACTTTTGCGAAAGGCCGGGCACTCGGTGAGTTTTGACCTGCAAAAAGGGGTGCATCATTTCGATATCGTTATGCATCCGGGGACGTTTTTGGCGGCGACAAAATAGCCAACGGCATTTTCTGCGACGCCAGGAACGTCTGGTTCGAGCCCTTAGCGGTCTTCCTATCGCTTGCCAAGTCGCCAACTTTTTAGACGAGCAGAAGTTTTTTCGCCTACCATTTTTAGTTTTGGTGCATCGACAACTATGTTTGCATGCCTAAAGATTGCCTTTAACAAAAAGTTGATAAACTAAAGTAAAGGAGCAGGCATTTTCATGACAACTTGCAGCTTCATCCTGTCGACCGGCCGGACATCAACAGAAAATATTGCGGCGATTGCTGGAAGAGCACATCCAGATGCTAAGGTTGAACATGAGGGTCTTGGTTCAGAATATTTTTCAAGGAGAGTTTATCGGCGCCCCGGAAAGTTCGCTCAGGTCCTCGGTTCCCACGTTCCTTTGCAGCGTAAGCTTATTGAAATCGAAGATATGATCACACAAGGAACGCGTTATCTCGATGTCGGCTGGCCGTGCTATGCTTGGTTACCATATTTTTCTAAGAGGTTTTCAAGCCGGTTAAGATTTGCGCATTTGGTAAGGAATCCGTTCCATGTTGCCGCATCACTCACAACGCATGGCTTGTTCAACCCTGAAATCCGTGCCGGAAGGCGTTGGGAAAGAATCGCCATGATTCATGTGGACGACCCACGAGTTAAGTATTCGAAGTTCGCTGCGGTGGCAGAAGGGTTTACACCGTTTGAACGCAACTTGTTCCACTGGTTGGAATTGAACGAGTTTATGATTGAGCAGCACGAACGGGAAGGCTTTGTCGGTGTTTTTCGATTTGAAGAGTTGTACGAGGGCCAGCACCCAACCGTGACTGTCCTTCTGGACCAACTCGTTTCGAAAGCACAGTATGACCTAAATGCCAGAGCAGTGGATTCGGTCCATCGTAAGTTACCCGCCCAGATACGGGAACCGAACTCTCAGCTCGTTGAAGCGGTAATCGAGGTTGGTACGCGACTAGGATATTCGGAAGAGTATTTGCGCAATTCGGCGAGTGTTGAGGAATTGAACGAAAGGTACTCGAGGAAAAGGCTTTAGTTCCTCATTCGAGAGGCACATTTGACATCCCATAAATGCCCGTTTGCCCCGCATAGTAGTCATTGAAATTTAACAAATGCCAAAAAAAGCGGCCCAATGGGACCGCTTTTATTTTTCTCATAGCACTCGGATCAATCCAGCGTCCGCGTGACCTCTTCGCGCTCGAAGATTTCGATCACGTCGCCGGCGCGGATATCGTCGTAGTTTTCGAACGCCATACCGCATTCCTGACCCGACTGAACCTCGGCCACTTCGTCCTTGAAGCGCTTCAGCGTTTTCAGCGTGCCTTCGTGGATCACCACGTTGTCGCGCAGCAGGCGCACGCCTGCCGAACGACGCGCCACACCTTCGGTGACCAGACAGCCGGCAACCTTGCCGACACCGGTGACCTTGAAGACTTCGCGGATCTCGGCGTAGCCGATGAACTTCTCGCGGATCTCGGCGCTCAGCAGGCCCGATGCGGCGGCTTTCACGTCGTCTACCAGGTCATAGATCACCGAGTAATAGCGAATCTCGACACCCTTCTGGTTCGCGGTGTTCCGCGCTGATGCGTTGGCACGGACGTTGAAGCCCATGACAGGGGCACCCGAGGCTTCGGCCAGGCCGATATCCGTTTCGGTGATCGCACCCACGCCCGAGTGCAGAACGCGCACGCGGACTTCGTCGTTGCCGATTTTCTCCATCGCCTGAACGATGGCCTCGGCAGAACCCTGCACGTCAGCTTTGACGAGGATCGGCAACTCGGCCACGTTCTCGTCTTCTTTCGCCTTCTGCATCAGTTGCTCAAGGGTGGTCGCAGCACCAGCGGCGGCGCGTTTGTCCTTGGCGGCTTGCTCACGGTATTCCGCGATCTCACGCGCTTGCGCTTCGGTCTCGGTCACGTTCAGAACGTCACCAGCTTCGGGCGTACCATTCAGACCCAGAACCTCGACCGGAACCGAGGGGCCGGCCTCTTTCACGCGGTCGCCCTTGTCGTTGATCAGCGCACGGACCTTACCGTATTGCTCACCCACAACGAAGATATCACCCTGACGCAGCGTGCCGTTCTGAACCAGAACGGTGGCGACGGGGCCACGGCCCACGTCCAACTGCGCCTCGATCACGGCACCCTGGGCGGCGCGATCGGGGTTGGCTTTCAATTCCAGAATCTCGGCCTGCAGCGCGATGGCTTCCAGCAGTTCGTCCAGGCCCTGACCGGTGACGGCCGAGACCTCAACATCCTGAACCTCACCCGACATCTTCTCGACGATCACCTCATGCTGCAGCAGGTCGGTGCGCACTTTGTCGGGGTTGGCTTCGGGCTTGTCGATCTTGTTGATCGCCACGATCATCGGCACTTCGGCGGCCTTGGCGTGGTTGATCGCCTCGATGGTCTGCGGCATCACCGCGTCGTCGGCAGCGACCACCAGAACCACGATATCCGTGACCTGAGCCCCGCGCGAACGCATCGAGGTAAAGGCCGCGTGGCCCGGCGTATCCAGGAAGGTTAGCGTGGTGCCGCCATCGGTTTTCACTTGATAGGCGCCGATGTGCTGGGTGATGCCCCCGGCCTCACCCGCCACAACGCGTGCGTCACGGATCGCGTCCAACAGCGAGGTTTTGCCGTGGTCAACGTGACCCATGATGGTGATGACCGGCGGACGCGGCTGCAGTTCGTCATCGCTGTCTTCGACCTCTTTGATGACGTCTTCAACATCCGAATCAGAGACACGGGTGACCTTATGGCCAAATTCTTCGATGATCAGCTCGGCAGTATCGGCGTCGATGGTCTGGTTCTGCGTGACCATCATGCCCATCTGCATCAGCGATTTGACTACATCCGCCACACGCTCGGCCATACGGTTGGCCAATTCCGAAACCATGATCGCCTCGGGCAACTGTACGTCGCGGATCACCTTTTCCCGCTCGACCGGGGCACCCATGGCTTTCTGACGCGCGCGCTCCTGCTTGCGCTTCATCGACGCCATCGAGCGTTGACGGTTGCCTTCGCCGCCGGTGGCCTGACCCAGTGTCAGCTTGCCCGAGCGGCGGTTATCGTCACGGCCCTTGCCACGACCGCGCTGTTCGCGTTCGTGGTCTTGCTTGCGCGGAGCGGCAGCAGGCGCAGGCTTGCTGGCCGGGCTGCGCGCGGCTTTGGGTTCTTCGGGCGCGGGGGCGGCAGCAGCGCGCTTGGCGGCTTCTTCCGCCTCTTTGCGCTTGCGCTCTTCTTCCTCGGCCTTGGCGCGGGCACGTTCTTCGGCCTCGCGCTGTTCGCGTTCCTTGGCCTCCTGTTCGGCACGGCGGCGGGCGCGTTCTTCTTCACGCGCCTTTTCCTGCGCTTCGCGAGCGGCGGCTTCTTCAGCCTCACGCGCCTTGGCAGCTTGCAGCGCCTTCATCCGGCGTGCCATTTCCGCGTCGGAAATCCCGGCAGGACGGCGCGACGGATCACCCGAGGGCGTTGCACCGCCACCCGGCTTTCCGGCACCCGGCTTGGGGACCACCACGCGTTTGCGTTTGGTTTCCACCACGACATTCTTGGTGCGTCCGTGGCTGAAACTCTGTTTCACATTTCCGGGGCGTGCCCCGCCACGAAGACCCAATGTCTTTTTGCCGTCACTATCGCTCATAAAGCTTCTTACCCTTCCGAGCGGCCCTTGCCGCCGTCATCCGTTTCGCGCAAGCCACGCAGGCGCTGCGCTTCCTCTACAACACGTTTGGCGAGTCCGCCAGAGGCCAGCGCCGCATGAATCACGGTTTGGCGCCCAAATGCCGCCCCTAATTCATCCGCTGTCAGCCAACCGATGTATTTTCCGAAGTGCGGCGTGCTGAGTTTCGACTTGCCGCGCCCCGATCCATCAGAGGCCTGAATCAGTACCTGAGCCTCTTCCCGGTCCAGCCACGTCTTGACCTTTTCATATCCCGCGACTGCGTCGCCGGACTTACGCGCCAGGCTGATCAGTTCGATCACCCGCCGCGCGACTTGTTTTTCAACCTCGTCAGCCAGGTCCGTCTGCGCCGTTGCCTGCGCCTTGAACCCGCGCGAGAACAGCTTTTTGCCGACGGCCTTATCCAGCGCGGCGCGATCCGCCGCTACATAGACCCCACGCCCCGGCAATTTTGCCGCAACATCGGGAAAGACCTGACCATCCGGCCCCATCACAAAGCGGATCAACCCGTATTTTGGCTGAACCTCGCCCGTGGCGATGCACTTGCGCTCGGGGCCTTCCGACCGATCCTTATGGACGCCACCGCGACCCATTCACGCCACCCCGAGGCCCTGAGATCAGGCCTCGGCCTCCTCGTCAGCTTCGCCTTCGACCTCTTCTTCGGCCTGCTCCAGCTCGGCCGGATCGACCCAGCCCAGCATGATGCGGGCGGTCATGACCAAATCCTGCGCTTCTTCCAGCGTAATGCCAAAAGGTTCCAGAACACCGTCATCCTTGATGCGCTCGCCGTCGACCGTGGTCCAGCCACCGGCCAGTTCCCAGTCGGCGCAGGTGGCGAAGTCTTCCAACGTCTTCACGTCATCCTTGGCCAGCGCTTCTACCATCTGGGGTGTGAGGCCTTCGAATTCAATAAGGCTGTCCTCGGCACCCAGCGCACGGGCAGCATCCAACGCCGCCTTGGCCTGTGCTTCCAGGAATTCACGAGCCCGGGTCTGCAGTTCCTGCGCGGTGCCTTCGTCAACACCATCGATGACCAGCAGCTCGTCCAGCTCGACATAGGCAACTTCTTCGAGGTTTGTGAACCCTTCAGAGACCAGCAACTGCGCGAAGAATTCGTCCAGATCCAGGCTGTCCATGAACAACTGGGTGCGGGCTTCGAATTCTTTCTGACGACGCGCCAATTCTTCGGCCTCGGTCATGATGTCGATGTCCAGGCCGGTCAGCTGGCTGGCCAGACGCACGTTCTGACCGCGACGGCCGATAGCCAGAGACAGCTGTTCCTCGGGCACAACCACTTCGATCTTGCCGGCTTCTTCGTCCAGAACCACCTTGGAAACCTCGGCGGGCTGCAGCGCGTTCACCAGGAAGGTCGGCTGATCTTCATTCCACGGGATGATGTCGATCTTTTCGCCCTGCAGCTCGTTCACAACTGCTTGCACGCGGCTGCCGCGCATACCAACGCAGGCACCGACTGGGTCGATCGAACCGTCATACGAAATCACGGCAATCTTGGCGCGCGAACCGGGGTCACGGGCCACAGCTTTGACTTCGATGATGCCGTCATAGATTTCCGGCACTTCCATCTTGAACAGCTCAGCCATGAATTCCGGCGCGGTGCGCGACAGGAAGATCTGGTGGCCACGGACCTCGCGGCGAACCTCTTTGATGTAGGCGCGCACGCGGTCGTTGGGACGATAGCTTTCACGGCCGATCTTGTCATTGCGGCGCAGAACGGCCTCGGCCCCACCCAGATCGACGATGACATTGCCGAATTCCTCGCGCTTGACCGCACCGTTGATGATGGTGCCTGCGCGATCCTTGAATTCTTCGTACTGACGGTCACGCTCGGCTTCGCGGACCTTTTGCAGGATCACCTGCTTGGCAGATTGCGCCGCGATCCGGCCCATTTCAACCGGCGGGACTTCTTCGACGAAGACGTCACCGACCTCAGGGTTTTCCATGTATTGCTTGGCTTGCTCGACAGTGAACTCGGCCTGATAGTTTTCCAGCTCTTCATCCTCGACCACGGTGCGGACGCGGGTAAAGGTCGCCTTGCCGGTCTTGCGGTCGATCGACACGCGGATGTCCATCTCAGCGCCGTAGCGGCTCTTGGCGGCACGGGCGAGCGATTCTTCCATCGCTTCGACAACCAGACCGGGGTCGATCATCTTTTCGCGGGCCACGGCCTCGGCGGTCTGCAGCAGCTCCAGCTGGTTGGCTGAGGTGATTGCCATCAGTTCGTCTCCTCTTCGGACCCTTCGGTCTCAATCTCGTCGAAAGCGTTTTCGTTCAGGGCACCGGCGTCTTTGCGCTGGCGCAGCATTTCCTTGATCAGATCATCGGTCAGGACCAGTTTGGCATCGCTCAGCCAGTCGAATTGCAGACCAATGGTGATTGTCTCGGACCCTTCGGGGATATTGATCAGAACCTCATCCCCTTCGATCCCGGCCAATTCGCCCTTAAACCGGCGGCGGCCGTCGATCAGTTCAGCGGTCTCGATCTTGGCCTCATACCCTTCGAAGGTCTCAAAATCCTTCAGACGGGTCAGAGGGCGGTCGATGCCGGGGCTGGACACCTCAAGCGTATAAGCGTCAAGGATCGGGTCCTCGACGTCCAGCGTGGCGCTGACCGCGTTGGAAATCTCGGCGCAATCATCCACTTCGATGCCGCCATCGGGCTTGTCCGCCATGATCTGCAGCGTGGTCAACTTACCGCTCATCAAACGGATGCGGACCAACTCATACCCCAGATCCTCGATCACGGGGGTTATGATCTCGGCCAGTCGCCGGTCGATGGCTGCTTTGGCTATCAGGTCGTTTGTCATTCGGGTCTCTACCCTTCAATCGGGCACAAAAAAACGGGCGCGCGGCCCGTCGTATTTTCCGGTGGAGCTTTGAACCAGAAGTCCAACGCGCCGCTGTTGGAACTGCATATACGCAGGGTTTCCCGAGTCTGCAACCCCCGGCGGGAATTAAGCCAGCCACCACCGCTCGGCGATGCGGCCATCGTCCAGCGCACGCGCCTGTCCGACCTGACCCGGCATTCCGACACGAGCGGCCACGGCCAGCGCCATATCCGTCTCGCTTGGGAAAAAGCGCAGACCGCGTTGCCCCCTTAAATCGTCCTGCGCGGGCAGAGCGGCGACATCCACATAGCCATCCCGCAAAGCCTCAGCCCGAACACGCGCATCAGGGATCACGATAACTTCCAGCGCATCGACCCAGCCCGCCTGACCGCTTTTATAGTGACCGGCGACTTTGCGCCCCAAGAAATGCCGCCCGTCTTCGGCGCGCTCGACCCGGTAACATCCGGTGCCGTTGGCCGCGCGCAATGGCGTTACGTCTTGCCCATTGCGCGTTATGACAAATCGACTGTCTGCCAGCAGAAACGGCAGGCCCGGATTAGCTTCCGCCAGTTCCAGCCGCAGGGATAAGGGCGAGGTGGCCTCAACACGCCCGACTTGTTCCAGCACGGCAAGAACGTCGGCAACGTCCAACGGGGCCTCATCATGGAACAGAACACCGGGGCGCAGATCGAAACGCCAAACCCGCGCGTTCGCATCAGTTTGCCAGCCTGTCGCCAATTCCGCGCGCAACGTGCCATCCGGCGCGATCTCGGTCAGCGTGTCGAACACTGCGCCACGCGCCACCTGTTCAAGGCTTTCGTCCCGGGGCACGGCCAATCGCAGCGTTCCGCCGGACTTGGGCGTGTTGGCCAATGACGCGCCGGTTGCTGCCAGCAGAGCCGCTGCTGCACCCGAAGCAAACAAGGCACGACGGTCCATGCGGGTCATGCGATGCCCTCCGCCACGCGGTCCATGATACGCACCAACTCAGCGCTGATGCCCGGCTCGGACAGGGCATGACCTGCCTGTCGCACCATCTTGAGCTCGGCATTGGGCCAGCGCTCGGCCAAAGACCATGCGGCCTGTGGCGGGCAAATCATGTCATACCGCCCCTGAACGATATGGCCGGGGATATGGGCGATCCGGTCCATCTGATCCAGAATCTGCCCGTCCTTCTCAAGAAAGGCACTGTGCGTGAAATAGTGATTCTCAAGCCGTGCAAAGGCGCGCGCGTATTCGCCGGGGCTTTCACCCGTCGACCCGTGCGAATGGATCGAGGCCAGCGCGTTCTCCCACGCCGACCACGCCCGCGCATACAGGATTTCCGTCGCCCGATCGCCCGAGAACAAGCGTTTGTGATAGGCACCTATCGTGTCCGACAACTCATCCTCGGTCAGCAGAGCAGTGAATTTCGCCCATTGCTCGGGCCAGAACTTGCCCGCGCCGCCGCCATAGAACCAATCCAGTTCGGCCTGCGTGGCCAGAAACACACCGCGCAGTACCAGACGGTTCACCCGGTCTGGATGCGCTTGCGCATAAACCAGCGCCAAAGTCGCGCCCCAACTGCCGCCGAACACCGTCCAGTCGTCGATATCCAACAGCGTTCGCAGGCGTTCGATATCATCCACCAGGTCCCACGTCGTGTTATCCAGCACCGAGGCATGAGGCCGCGACCGACCGCACCCGCGCTGATCAAACAGAATCACCCGAAACACGCGCGGATCGAAATACCGCCGCATCGCCGGGCTGCAGCCGCCGCCCGGTCCGCCATGCAGAACCACAACCGGTAACCCCTCGGGATTGCCGCATTGTTCCACATAAATACGGTGCCCATCGCCGACATCGACCATCCGCTGATCGAACGGGTCGATCGGCGGGTACAGAAATTGAACTGCGCGCTTTTGGTCCGGGTACTTATCCATTAGGGCCCTATATAGTCTTTAAACGTAAAAGAGCACACGGAGACAGGAATGCAAGCGCATCCGAACACGGTGGACCCGTCCGAGATCGCAAAATTCGAGGCGATGGCGGCTGAATGGTGGGATCCCCATGGGAAATTCAAACCGCTGCACATGCTGAATCCGTGCCGTCTGGATTATATCACACAACAGATTGCGGGTGAATTTGACCGTGACCTGACGACCGCGAAACCATTCGAAGGCCTGCGCCTGCTGGATATCGGCTGCGGCGGCGGGCTTTTAAGCGAGCCGATGGCGCGTTTGGGCGCGACGGTCGTGGGCGCCGACGCCGCCGAGGGCAACCTGCCCGTCGCCCGTATCCATGCCGAGCAATCGGGACTTGAGATCGACTATCGCCACACCACAGCCGAGGACATGGCCGCTGCGGGCGAACAATTCGACGTCGTGTTGAACATGGAAGTGGTCGAGCACGTAGCCGATCCATTGGGCTTCCTGACCGCCTCGCAACAACTGCTGAAACCGGGTGGGTTGCTGATCTGCTCGACCATCAACCGCAACCCGAAATCCTATGCGATGGCCATTTTCGGGGCCGAGGTCGTCATGCGCTGGCTTCCGCGCGGCACGCATGAATGGAACAAGTTCATCACCCCGGATGAGCTGTTCGACCTGTTGCGCCAAGCCGGGCTGGACCCAGTCGACCGCAAGGGCTTCGTCTTCAACCCGATCCTGTGGAGCTGGTCGATCTCGGACCGGGATTTGAGCGTGAATTATGTGACGGCGAGTGTGAAGGCGGGCTGAGCTTACTCCCCTTCCAACTGCAACCGCAAATCCCTCAACACGGGCAGCGTGCTGCGGACACGCTCCAACCCCAGCTCTCCTACCACACGGTTAATCAACGGGGCGATGGACGAAATCGCCTGATCGCGGGCGCGACGGCCGGCGGGGCTGATCGCGACCATTTTGCGGCGGGCGTCGTCCCAATCGGGGCGGATGTGGATGTATCCGGCCCATTCCAGCTTGGCCAATGTGTTGGTCATCGCCCCGCGCGTGACGTGGAAAGTGCTGGCCAGTTGTGCGGGCGTGCGTTCATCCCCCACGAAAACCAGATGATTCAGCACCGAGAAATGTGAGATTTCCATGCCCTTGGGCAGCACCCGGCTAAGCCGGTTGCGCAATAGCTGGTCGGCGGTCAGGATCTCGCTGAACAGCGTGACCGCAAGGGCATTGGTGTCGTCCGTCATTGGGTCCGGCTCTGGGTCAGGGGCCGTCAAAAGCCCGCAGGTGCGTCAATGAAGGCACGCGGCGGCGCGCCTCTGACACAGAACTATCATCCAAATCAAAAATGTGAATGCCCGGATCGGTACCTGCGTCGATGATGACCTCTCCCCACGGGGCGACGACCATGCTGTGACCGTAGGTATAGCGCGTTCTGCCACGGGTTTTGGGATGCTCTCCGGTTTGGGCCGGTGCCAGCACCCAAGCGCCGTTTTCAATCGCCCGGGCACGCAACAGCGATTCCCAATGTGCAGCCCCCGTAACTGGGGAAAACGCCGCAGGAACAGTCAAGATGCGCGCACCAGCCTGAGCCAGCGCCGCATAGAGGTGGGGAAAGCGGATATCGTAGCAAACGGTCAGGCCAACTTTGCCGAAGTCTGTCTCGGCAATCACGGCCCGGTCACCGGGGCGGTAGTTTCGAGATTCCCGAAAAATCTCGGTCTCTGTGACCTGCACGTCAAACATGTGGATCTTGTCATACCGCGCAACGATCTGCCCCTGCGGGTCGATCATTATGGAACGGTTGGCAAAACGCCCGTCCGCGTCATGAGTTTTGACCGCCAGCGAGCCGATCAACAGCCATATGCCCAGCGCCTGCGCGTGATCGCGTAGTCCGGCCAGCGTCAGGTCATCTTCTTCGTACTGCAAAACTTCGCGCTGCCGCGTTGTCGAGGTCGAGACGCAGTTCGTCACCTCAGGGGTGAGGATGAACTGCGCGCCCTGTCCGGCCGCCTCGGTCATCAGGGCGCGCACCATGTTCAGATTTTCGGACGGATCATCCGACGAGGTGACCTGCAGCAGCGCAGTCAGCATCACGCGGCCAGAAGCCGGTCCAGTTTACCCTGACGCTCCAGCTCATAAAGATCGTCGCAGCCGCCCACGTGCTTCGTACCGATGAAAATCTGTGGCACGGTGCGTTTACCACCAGCGCGCTTGATCATCTCGGGCTTGCGTTTGGGGTGTATCAAAACATCGACTTCTTTGAACTCAACGCCTTTCTGTTTCAGCAGTCGTTTGGCCGCGTGGCAAAAGCCGCATAGCGGAGAGGTATAGATTTCAACAGGTTTCATAATCCGTCCCTTGGGGTTTCACGTAATCTTCGACGAATTAGGCATCCTTGGCAACGCGCGCTAGGGTCAACACGAAAATATGATTTGCGCCAGATGCAAGGCAGACACTTGCACAAGCGGACAGCGTCGCGCCGGACGTCATCACGTCGTCGACCAGCAGGACATCCCGCCCCTGCATCCGGTGCCGCCGCTTGGGATGCGCAACAATCACGTCTTCCAATGTCCGCGCGCGTTCCGCTGCAGTTTTTCCATCCAGAATCGGAGTTCGGACGGGCCGAACCAAAAGGTCGGGACACACCTGAAATCCGGTTTCCCGCCCCACGTGGTGCGCCAACAAAGCGGATTGGTTGTATTGCCGTTTTAACAATCTGGTCCAATGCAGCGGCACCGGAGCGAGCAGCATGTTGTCACGAAACAAGTCACGCCCTGCCTGCACCATCCATCGCGCCGCCGGGCGCGCCAGTTCCGAGCGGTCACCATGTTTCAGCGCCAATATCAGCGCCCGCGCCCTGCCTTTGTATAAAAGAGCGGAACGCCCATCCCGCCACGGCCGGGAAACCTTCATGCAGTCATCGCATTCAATCCGGTGCCCGTCCGGATCACCGGGCAAGGGGACGCCGCAGCTTTCGCAGACGGTGCCCCCGATAAATGGCGTGTCGCTCCAGCAGGGTCCGCACAGGGCAAAGTCCGATTCTGTCAGCGCGCCGCATCCCAGACAGCGCGGCGGATAGATCAATTGGACGGCGGTTTGAATCCGCGGCCAGATGCGATAATTGCGCCTTATGAAGCTGCCTGACTCCAATGCACCCTCTTTGTTTGACCGCTTTGCCCTGACAAAGCATCGCGCCCGCGCGCAAGACGACGCATTGTTTTTGCACCGCGCCGCGATTGACGAGGTGCAGGATCGCCTCTCCATGGTTAACAAAAGCTTTACCGCCCCGGCGATCGTGACGCCCTTTGCGCATGTTTGGCAGGGTGTGTTGCCCAAAGCGCATATCGTTGCCGATGAAGATGTTTTGCGGCTGACGCCCGGCGCGCACGATCTGGTGGTACACGCAATGGCGTTGCACTGGGCTAACGATCCGGTCGGGCAACTGATTCAGTGCCATCGCGCGCTTAAACCCGACGGGCTGTTGCTGGTTGCGTGTCTGGGTGGGGAAACCTTGAACGAGTTGCGCACAGCCCTGGGGCAGGCCGAGATCGAGGTCACCGGCGGCCTCAGCCCGCGCATAGCCCCGATGGGTGAGTTGCGCGATCTGGGCGGATTGCTGCAACGGGCGGGTTTCGCTCTGCCTGTCGCCGATACCGCGCGCCTGACTGCGGAATACCGCGACATAGTCCACCTGATGCACGATCTGCGCGCGATGGGCGAGACCAACAGCCTGTCCGAGAGGTTAAAGCACCCCACCCGACGGCAGGTCTTTGGACGGGCGCAAGACATCTATGCCGAAAACTTCGCAACCCCGCAGGGTCGTCTGGCGACAACTTTCGAATTGATCTGCTTGACCGGCTGGTCGCCCGATGAAAGCCAGCAAAAACCCCTGCGCCCCGGATCGGCACAAGCGCGCCTTGCCGACGCGCTGGGAACAAAAGAAGGCAAACTGTCCGATTGACGGCGGGCTAATTCCGTTTATCTCAGCCCGAAACACGACGATTTCAGGAAGCATCCCATGTTTGACGCCACCCGCCCCGCTCATGCCCCCGACGACCACCCGAAGGTCAAAATGGGCCGCGTCGGTATTCTTTTGGCCAATCTGGGCACCCCGGACGATTACGGCTATTGGCCAATGCGTCGCTATTTGAACGAGTTCCTGTCGGATCAGCGCGTCATCGACTATCCGAGATGGAAATGGCAGCCGATCCTGCAAGGTATCATCCTGACCAAGCGGCCTTTTAGCTCGGGTGAGGCGTACAAGTCGATCTGGAACCACGACAAGGGTGAAAGCCCGCTGATGACGATCACCAAGGATCAGACGGCCAAGCTGCGCGAGGCGATGCAGGCACGTTATGGCGATCAGGTGATGGTGGATTTCTGCATGCGCTACGGCAACCCTTCGACCAAGTCCAAGGTGCATGAGATGGCGGCGGCAGGCTGTGACCGCATCCTGTTCTTCCCGCTCTATCCGCAATATGCAGGCGCGACGACCGCCACGGCAAACGATCAGTTCTTTCGCGCGCTGATGGAAGAAGCGTGGCAGCCTGCGTCACGCACCGTTCCCGCCTATTTCGACGAACCCGCCTATATCGACGCCTTGGCCGGTTCAGTCCAGAACGCCTATGCCGCGATGGAAACCAAACCAGATATTCTGGTCTGTTCCTACCACGGGATGCCGGAACGCTATCTGCAGCAGGGCGATCCGTATCACTGCCAATGCGCGAAAACGACCCGGCTTTTGAAAGAGCGTCTGGGATGGCAGGATGACCAGCTTGTCTCGACATTCCAATCCCGGTTCGGGCCGGAAGAATGGCTGAAACCCTATACAGTCGATCATGTTGCTGAGTTGGTGCGGCAGGGTAAGAAGAATATTGCCGTCATCGCTCCGGCGTTTTCCGCCGATTGCATCGAAACGCTGGAGGAGATCAACGAAGAGATCAAAGAAAGCTTTGAAGAGGCCGGCGGCGAGACCTTTACCTATATACCCTGCCTGAACGATGACGATTCGCACATCGCTGCGCTTGGCAAAGTGATCGAAGACAATCTGAAAGGCTGGTTGGACTAATTCGCCCCGGCCCTTGGGCATAAAAAAAGGCGGTGGAAAACTCCACCGCCTTTTCTTTGTATTGCGCTCGTCGAATTAGCTTGCTGCAACAGCTGCGGCAACCACAACCAGCAGGACCAGCGGCAGGATGATGCCCTGCGACGAACCCTGAGTTTCTTCGACAACAACAGGTGCTTCAACAACCGGCTCTTCCAGGTTGCCAGCATAAGCGGTCGATGCAGCAGCGGTCAGTGCAGCGGCGAGAACGAGTTTCTTCATATTAACCTCCAGAATACGCACGGTTTCATATATTGAAACCGCACACCCAAGACTTACCTCGTGTTTTTTTCTAATCAGCTATCCGACTGGAATGCAAATGGAACTTGCTCAAAAAGCGGGTTCGTGCGCGGAAATGTCGTCAAATAAGCAACACTTGCGTACCTACGTTCGCCATTGAAAACAACTCGGCAATATCCTCGTTAAACAGACCGATGCATCCGTTGGATGATCTACGCCCGATTTTACGTGTGTCATGTGTGCCGTGAATCCGATAGTACTTCCAGCTTAGATACAAAGCGTGCGTTCCCAACGGGTTATCCGGCCCCGGAGGGATATAGTCCGGCCATTCCGGATTTCTTTTCTTCATGGATGGCGTTGGCGACCAGCTTGGTCCTTCAACCTTGCGGATGACACTTGTGCGGCCACGGCGCGTTAATTCCTCGGTCAGTGGCACCGAAGACGGGTAGAGTTTGTAGACCGATTGATCATCTGACCAATAATGCAGCGCGCGTGATACCGTATCGACCAGAATGGCCCCGTTCCGCGTGTTCGAGAAATAAGGCTGCCAATCCAGCGCACGGAAGCCCGAAACGTTTCTACGGACCTGCGGTTCAGGTTCCGGCGCAGGGCGGAGCGGATCACCGGGGATGTACTGCGCGATCGCGGGCGAGGCTAAAACAGCCGAAGCGCCGGTTAAAAATCCACGGCGGGTCGTCGAGGGAATGAGCTTCTTGACCATATCAGGCGGTCCTTTGCTAAACCAAAGTTGAAAATCTAACGCATTTTATTGCCAGAATACCTCATTCGCAAATCAAACCGGCAGAATCACGCGAGAATCAGCTTTTGCAGGTTTGCCCAAGTCAGTCGGGCGCGCTATGCCGTAAGGCATCACAATCATCAGGTCGGCCATGACGCGTATTATTTCATTACTTTTCGTTTGCTTCGTTGCGCTGGCAGCGTGCACCCCCAGCAGCACCCCAACCTATGGGTCGGATGGTCGCCCGCTGCCGACGGTTTACAAGATTCGCGGAAACCCGGAAAAGTTGCAGTTCCGGATGCTTGATTCGGTGAACGCGCTGCGTCAGGCGTCGGGGCTGCAATCTGTGCAGTTGAACTCGCAGCTCAACGCTGCTGCGGCGACTCATTCCAAGGACATGGCGCGCCAGAACCGGCCATGGCACTTCGGATCAGACGGTTCATCGCCAATCGACCGCGCCGCACGCGTGGGGTATTTCGGTACTTTCCTGGGCGAAGCGATCTCGGAGACCTACGAGACCGAGACCGAGACACTGGCCGCATGGATGCAGGAGCCGGGTCCGCGGTCCGTGATCATGGACCCGAAAGCCACACAGATGGGCTTTGCCTGGCATCAGGAAAATGGCGGCAAAATCTGGTGGACTCTGGAAATGGGAACCGGCGGCTAAGACGCCAATCCATCCAAAAAAGAAAGCCCCGAAAATCGGGGGCTTTTTTGTTGTTTGTCAGTGGCTTATGCCGCTTGCATCGACTGCGCCTCGGTCAAGATCGCATAAATCTTGACCGGATCGGGATTGGCCCGAAGCTTGGCGCAAACCGCAGTGTCCCGCAGCGTTCTAGACACCAGAGCAAGGGCCTTCAGGTGATCGACACCGGCCTCTTCCGGCGCAAAAAGTGCGAAGGCGATATCGACGGGCTGCCGGTCGACCGAGCCAAAATCAATCGGCTTTTCCAGCATGACAAAAGCCCCGGACACCTCTTCGACTTCGTTCAGACGAGCATGCGGCAACGCAACACCATGCCCAACACCCGTCGGCCCAAGGCTTTCACGTTCCAGCAAACTGTCTACAACAGTTTGCGCTTCAAGTCCCAGAATCCCGGCGGCAATATCGCCGATTTCCTGAAACAACCGCTTCTTACTGGAAGCGGCGGACAAAACACGTACTGCTTCGGGCTTTAGTATGCTCGAAAGCTCCATGATCACGCTCCACGGCAATGCCCCCGCTAATGCAGGGGCTAGCCTTGCTATTCTTGCCTGTTACGGATCGATCCAGCCGATATTCCCGTCGTCCCGACGGTACACGACGTTCAATCCGTCCTTGTTTTCATTCCGGAACACCAGCACCGGGGCACCAGCCAGTTCCATCTGCATTACGGCTTCACCAACACTCAGCGATGGGATCTTGGTCTCCATCTCAGCCACGATCATCGGCTGCAGAGATTCGGGTTCGTCAGCCGACTCCGATTCGTCAGAGGCGAGGATATAAGAGGATGCTCCAAAGAGTTCAACCGGCTCGGCCCGATCCTTGTGGTGGTCCTTCAAACGGCGCTTGTAACGGCGCAATTGTGTTTCCATCTTGTCGCAGCAAGCCTCAAAAGCTGCGTAGATTTCAGTTGCGTGGGCTTTGGCCTGAGCCGTCAGGCCGGTGGAAAGATGCACGGTAGTTTCGCACACATATTCATGCGCAGAACGGGAAAAGACGACATTGGCATCGGTCGGACGCTGGGCATATTTACCCACCACCTCGCCAAGTTCGGTCTGCACATGGGTCTGAAGTGCTTCACCGATGTCGATCTGTTTTCCGCTAATTTGGTAACGCATGTGATCTCCTTCACAATTCACACCCATTCTGACGCCGCAAATCGCGACGCGCTTGTTGATTATCGGGTGGGGGGTATCGACAATTTCCGCAGTAACCGAACCGCGCACCCTTCAGGGAAGGGGCATCGTGATCCAGAATTGAACCGTAGAAATGCCATACCCCAATTGAGGCAAGAGACGGCGGAAGAGTCAATCAAAACAGATGTGTATATACGCGATTTCCGCCATGCAGTCGGCACAGACCTGCGCAAACCTATGAAATTCGGAAATTTTCGCCCAAATAGACGCGGCGCACGTTTTCATTTTCGACCACCTCGTCCGGCGTGCCGGACATAAGGACCTGGCCGTCATGCAGAATATAGGCGCGATCCACGATCTCGAGGGTTTCGCGGACATTGTGGTCGGTAATCAAAACGCCGATTCCACGTTTCTTCAGATCCGCGACCAGATGACGGATATCCCCCACACTGATCGGGTCAACGCCCGCAAAGGGTTCATCCAGCAGCAGGTATTTGGGGTCTGCTGCAAGGCAGCGCGCGATTTCGACGCGACGACGCTCACCACCTGACAGGGCCAGCGCGGGCGCACGGCGCAGATGTTCGATCGAAAAGTCCGACAGCAGCTCTTCCAGCCGTTCCTTGCGGCGATGCGCGTGACTGACAGTGATATCCAGCACCGAGGCGATGTTGTCCTCAACACTCATCCCACGGAAAATCGACATTTCCTGCGGCAGATAGCCGATCCCAAGACGCGCGCGACGGTACATCGGCAAAGTCGTGACCACCTGCCCGTCAATCGTGACGGTCCCCGCTTCGGGGAACACCAAACCGGCCACAGAATAGAATGTCGTCGTCTTGCCTGATCCGTTCGGCCCCAACAGAGCGACCACTTCGGACCGGTCCAACGTCATGGAAACGTCCCGGATCACCGTTTTCTTACGATAAGACTTGCGCAGTTTTTCAATTCTGAGGCCCGAGTTGCCCTCGGCAACAGTCAGGCTCGGACCGGCCATCAATTGGCCCCCTGCTGCAGAATGGTTTTGACGTTGCCCGTCATCGTCGCTGTACCGGTAGTAAGGTTCGCGTTCATCTGGTCGCCACTGATCGTACTTGGCCCCTGCGTCAGCAGAACATTGCCCTTCATGACGATCACGCCCGAGTCGATGGTGTATTCCGCCCAGTCACCTTCCGCAGCGTCCGGCGGGCTGACCAGAACGACATCCTCGGTCGCCTCCATGCGTTCAATCGCGGACCGATCTTCGTTGTAGATGACCAGAACACGTTCGGCTGTCAGGCGCATTTCGCCCTGGATTACGATCACATTGCCCTGAAACTCGGCCGATCCGTTTTCCTGATTCACGTTGAGCGTTTCTGACGTCACCTCAACCGGCAGGCTGGGGTCTGCCTTGACGGCCCCGAACGCGACCTGTGTTTCTTGCGCAGTCGCTGAAACAGCACCGGCTACAAGGGCAAAACACGCAATGGCTAAACGAAAATCGAACACAGGTTATCTTTCTGCTTTTTCCGGCTCATACACCAACTTGACGCCATCTGTAAAAATAATATGGACCGGCCCGTCCTTTTTTTCAGTCCCAAATGTCATCCGGCCCGCGGAAAAGTTGCCAATTATGCCCGTTCCGTCGACCTGACCCGGTGTATCACCACGGATTTCGTCCAACGCCGTATTCAAAAGGTCCGTCGTAACCTTGATACCGTCTGTTGTAATTATAACCACATCGCCAACAAAGGTCGCGGTGTTCTTGTCCGGGCGGATCATCCCGGAATTTGAGTCCAGCGTGATCACACCCCCATCCGAAAGACCAAGCCGCCCCTTGAAATCAGACGCTGTCGGAACCGAGTTTTTGGTCCCCTGCGTCGCCTTTGTCGCTTCGATCTGAACCTCTTCGCCCTTGCGGGTGGTGCCGCGATAATTCGGCAAGGTCACGATCTGATCTGCCAGCCGTTCCTCGATATCTCTTTGCGTAAAGGGCACCGTTACGTTGGTTTCGATACTGCGCGACAAAAGGAAAACGGTGGACAGCAGCACGATAGCCGCCAGTGGCAGCAACACCTTGAGGAATTGCACCATGCGCGAATGACTGTCCACAGATCCGCCCTCTTATCCCAGCCCGACGCGCAGGCAGTCGTGAATGTGCAGGAGCCCCTCGGCTGAGCCGTCGGAGTCAGGCGAAACCACGAACAAAGAAGTGATCTTGTGGTCATTCATGATCGCAACAGCTTCTTCCGCCAGTGCATCGGGGCTGATTGTGGTCGGGCTTTCCGTCATGACTTCGGCGGTGGTCTTGTCCAGAAGCCCGTCCATGTGACGCCTCAAGTCACCATCCGTGATGATACCGGTCAGTTGACCTTGCGCATCTGTAACGCCAGCGACGCCGAACCCTTTCTGGCTGATCACGATCAACGCCTCGCTCATCGCGGTGTCAGCCGCCACCAGAGGCAGCGCGTCGCCTGAGTGCATCAAATCGCGCACGGTGGACAACTGGGCGCCCAATTTGCCACCAGGATGAAACGCGCGGAAATCCTCGGGTTTGAAATCGCGATGCTTCATCAGCGCAATCGCCAGCGCATCACCCATCGCCAGCGTCAGCGTGGTCGAGATCGAAGGCACCATGCCGAACCCGCAGGCCTCGCCCATCGACGGGATCAGCAGATGCACATCCGCCTGTGTCATCAAGGTACTTTCGGGTTTGCTGGACAGACCTATCAGCGGGATACCAAAACGGCGTGTAAAGGCCAGCAGGTTCGCAAGTTCGGGCGCTTCACCCGAGTTCGAGATGGCCAGAACCACGTCGCCTTTGGACACCATACCCAGATCGCCATGGCTGGCCTCGGCAGGGTGAACGAAATAGGCGGGCGTGCCGGTGCTGGCCAGCGTTGCCGCGATCTTATGGCCAATATGACCCGATTTTCCGATGCCGCTGATGATGATGCGGCCTTTGGCCTGCAATATCATTTGCACAGCATCGGCAAATTGATCGTCCAGGCCTTCGGCCAGAACATCCAACGCGCGGGCTTCGTCAGTGACGACTTGCCGCGCGGTTTTCAGGAAAGCTTCGGTATCGGTCATGAGTGCGCAAATATATCCGTTTCGGGCCAACCGGCGAGGTCGAGTTTCGCACGCATCGGCAGGAAGTCAAAACAGGCCTGGGCCATCTCGGTCCGGCCTTCGCGGGCCAAACGCCAGTCCAGCGCCTCGCGTAGGCGGTGCAGGTACAGGACATCCGAGGCCGCATATTCCAACTGCGCCTCGGTCAGGTTTTCCGCGCCCCAGTCGCTCATCTGTTGTTGTTTTGAGATATCAACACCGATGAGTTCCTGACACAGGTTCTTCAGCCCGTGGCGGTCGGTATAGGTCCGCACCAATCGGCTGGCGATCTTGGTGCAATAGACAGGTGCGGCCAGCGCGCCAAAGGTATGAAACAGCGCGGCAATGTCGAAGCGGCCAAAGTGGAACAGTTTCAGCACGTCGGTGTTTTCCAGCATGGCGCACAGGTTTGGCGCAGCAGTCTGGCCTTTTTCGACCTGCACAATATGGCTGTCACCATCCCCCCCGGACATCTGGATGACACACAGACGGTCACGATGCGGGTTCAATCCCATGGTTTCACAGTCAATGGCCACAACAGGGCCCATATCCAACCCGTCTGGCAGGTCGTTTTTATAAAGATGGTTTGCCACGGGGGTCTTCCTTTGTGCCGTATCGCCCCCGAGATAGGAGGTTTGGCCCGTAAACTCAACGCCATCCATGGAATGCGACCAATATGCGCATGTTTCTTGCCCCTTGCGCCTTTGACTAGAAAATGGCGTTCTTTACCGGGCAACATCACCGTCAGAGCAATTGGGCGCAAAAGAAAGGCATTGCAGATGCTCAGCATCCTGCGAAACCGGGTTTACCGCCATTTACTGGCCGCGCAGATCGTGGCGCTGACCGGAACCGGATTGGCAACCGTTGCTTTGGGTCTTTTGGCGTTTGAGCTTGCCGGTGAGGCCGCCGGTTTGGTGCTTGGCACGGCCCTGACCATCAAAATGGTCGCTTATGTGGTGGTTGCGCCGATTGCCGCCGCTTTCGCCGAAAAGCTGGACCGGCGGCGAATGCTGGTCGCCCTGGACGTGGTGCGCGCTGCCGTTGCGATGTGCCTGCCCTTTGTAACGGAAATCTGGCAGGTCTACTTGCTGATCTTCGTCCTTCAATCTGCCTCTGCCGGATTTACACCGACCTTTCAGGCGACGATTCCGGACGTTCTTACGGATGAGCAGGATTATACCAAAGCTCTGTCGCTTTCGCGTTTGGCTTACGATCTTGAAAGCGTGGTAAGCCCGATCCTGGCCGCGCTATTGCTGACAATCGTAAGTTTCGACAGCCTGTTCTGGGGAACGGGTCTTGGGTTTGTCGCATCGGCACTTCTGGTAACTTCGGTTGTCCTGCCCTCGCCCGAACCGACACGACCCCGTGGCGTCTATGACCGCACGACGCGCGGTATCCGTTTATATCTGGAGACGCCCCGCCTGCGCGGGTTACTGGCGCTGAGCTGGGCAGCTGCCGCGCTAAGCGCGATGGTTATCGTGAACACGGTCGTGATCGTCCGGGCCGATTTGGGTTTATCGGAAAGCGCCGTAGCCATTTCACTTGCCGGATTCGGGGGCGGCTCGATGCTGGCCGCATTTGTCCTGCCGACGCTGCTGAACAGGTTCCGGGATCGCAGGGTTATGCTGACGGGAGCCTTCTTTGGCACCTTTTCCATGGCGATGGGGGCAGTGTTGTCCATTGGGGGCCAAATCACGCTGCCGACACTGATCCTGACTTGGGTCTGCGTCGGGTTCGGATATTCGGCGACTCTTACGCCATCTGGCCGGTTGTTGACACGGTCTGCTGCGCCCGAGGACCGCCCGGCCGTATTTGCCGCGCAGTTCACCCTATCCCATGCCTGCTGGTTGGTGCTTTATCCGTTGGCGGGCTGGCTGATGACGGTCAAAGGAGTAACACATGCCTTGGGCTGGATGGCGTTCGCTGCGGTTTTGGGACTGGCACTGGCGGTTCTGTTGTGGCCCACCGAAGACAGGAAAGCCGTTTCCAAAGAACACCTTCACAAGCCTTGAGCAACAGCGCAACTCTGCACTACACCTTTGAGCCATGGATCAACTGGACCGCCGCATCATCGCCGCCCTTCAACACAACGCTCGCGATTCAACCACTCGGATCGCGGCGAAGCTTGGCGTGGCAAGAACCACGGTGCATGAGCGCATCAATCGCATGGAAGAACGCGGCGTGATCGCCGGGTACTCCGTGGTGCTAAATACCCCCGAAGATGCCCCACGCGTTCAGGTTGTCGTTTTGCTGGAGGTGCAGCAGAAAGAAACCACGCGCATTATCAAGCGACTGGAGGCCTACCCTGAGGTCAAACTTTGCCTGTCCATCAATGGCGAGTTCGATCTGCTGCTGTCGGCCGAGGCCCCCCGGATCGAGGATCTGGATATTCTGGTCGATGACCTCGCCAAGATTCCGGGCGTCCTTCGGACCAATACCAGCGTTGTATTCGGGCGCAGGATCGACCGAATCTGAACAGCCGATAACTGTCTGTAAACCCTCGCACAGCTAGCTTGGCCCGGACTGATCAGAATCCCGGACCGGCAGAATGCCCAATCGAACGATCCTTGGACTGGCTTTTGCGTTGTACATCGCGCAAGCGGCGATAGCTTTAGCTTCCCCCAAACGGCAGCGCTCTGTGATCGGGCGGCGCTGCGCGCAGCGCTGTCACACGATGTCCCTATTGACGTCCTGCGCGCCATAACTCGGGTCGAAACCGGACGCACACTGGACGGTCAATTCGCCCCGTGGCCATGGGCCATCAATGTCGAAGGGCGGGGTTTCTGGTTCAAATCCGAGGTTGAGGCGAAGTCTTACGTTTTCAACATCTTCAAAGCAGGCAAGCGCAGCTTTGATATCGGATGCTTCCAAATCAACTATCGCTGGCACGGCAAGGCGTTCCGATCCATTGACGCCATGTTCGATCCCCAGGAAAACGCCGACTACGCCGCCCGCTTCCTTAAGGACTTATACGCTGAACTGGGATCCTGGACTGCCGCAGCCGGGGCGTATCATTCTCGCACACCTGATCTGGCCGCGGCCTATTCCGGTCGGTTCAGGAAAATGCGCGCCGAACTAAAGGGCGACCCGGAAACCGTTCTGGCAGCAAACGATCCTCTCTTGGGCGCTGCGGCACCGCTGATCCCGACGCCTGTTGGCAACCCTGCACCAAGCACGCTTGGGTCTTTAGTTCCCACAAATGGCGCTCCCGCCGCTTTTATCTCGTTCAACTAGGAGCGCACCGTGCCCAAAATTGACGCCCGATCCCTGTTTTCCCCGACCGTTTTGCTGGCGCTTGCTTTAATGGCGGTCATCGTGATGATGATCCTCCCGATGCCCGCATGGGTGCTGGATGTGGGATTGGCGACGTCCTTTGCGCTTGCCATCCTGATCTTTACCCTGACGCTGTTTATCGAGCGGCCGCTGGATTTCTCGTCTTTTCCGACAATCCTGCTGGCCTCGTTGATGTTGCGATTGTCGTTAAATGTGTCCTCGACCAAGCTGATCATCGGTCAGGGGCACACCGGGCCAAATGCTGCTGGGGACGTGATTGAAGGGTTCGCCAGTTTCGTCATGGGCGGCAGCATCTTTCTGGGGCTGGTGGTGTTTGGCGTTCTGCTGATCGTGAATTTCATGGTGATCACCAAAGGCGCGGCAAGAATGGCCGAAGTCGGCGCCCGGTTTGCGCTGGATGGCATGCCCGGAAAACAACTGGCCATCGACAGCGACATGTCCGCAGGCGCGGGTTGAACAGGCGTCAACGCGCAACAGCGCAGCGCGTACCTCGTTGGAATACAGTCGCAACGAACTTATCGCAGCAGACCCATATCAGACCGTCGCGCAATTGCAGACTGTCCAGTTTCAATTGGAGAGCCTGTATTCTGTAACTGTTCGCAACGCGAACCTGTCGCTGGTGAACTTCCTGAGATGAAGATACTTGCTTTTCTACTGATCCTTTTGCCCAGCATGTCGTTCGCGGGCGCGATCCGCCTTAAGGACCTGGTGGATTTCGATGGAGTACGTGGCAATGATCTGGTCGGGTACGGGCTGGTCGTGGGCCTGAACGGAACCGGGGACGGGCTCAGAAATTCCCCCTTCACCGAAGAGATCATGTCGAACATTCTTGAGCGCCTCGGCGTGAATGTCACGGGTGAGGATTTTCGCCCCAAGAACGTGGCAGCCGTTTTGGTTACTGCCAGCCTGCCCGCTTTTGCCCGGGTCGGTGGCCAGATCGACGTCACCGTTTCAGCAATTGGCGACTCCAAGAGTTTGTTGGGTGGGACGCTGATCATGACGCCTCTGAACGCCGCAGATGGTCAGATTTACGCCGTTGCCCAGGGAACGGTTCTGGCTGGCGGCGCTGTGGCCGAAGGCGAAGCCGCATCGGTAGTCCGGGGTGTTCCGACTTCGGGCGTGATACCATCAGGCGCGCGGGTCGAGCGGGAAATTGACTTTGAGCTTTCGTCCCTGACGCAGTTGCGGCTGGCGCTGCGGGAACCTGATTTCACGACGGCGGGTCGGATCGAAACGGCAATAAACAGGGAATTCAACCGCCCCGTCGCCATCATGCGCGATTCCGGGACAGTCGAGTTGAACATCGCCGCCACGCAGTCTCTTTCTACGGCACATGCGCTGGGTCGGATCGAAAACATTCTGGTGCAACCCGAGGCCAAGGCTCGGGTTGTGGTTGACCAACGTTCGGGCACGATTGTCATGGGGCAAGAGGTAAGGATTTCCCGGGTTGCAGTCTCTCAAGGCAACCTAACCCTTACTGTAGAAGAGGCCCCGATCGCCGTTCAGCCCAACCCATTCGCACGCGGCGAAACCGTGGTGGTCCCCCGAACCATCGCCGGCATCGAAGAAGACGAAGGCACCGGCCTAGCAGAGATACCCGAAGCCACGACGCTGTCCGAGGTTGTGGCAGGGCTGAACGCACTTGGGGTGTCGCCGCGCGACATGATAGACATCTTGAAAACGATCAAGGCCGCGGGTGCCCTGCATGCGGAATTCGTCGTCCGTTGAGTTTACCAGACACGGCCAAGGTCACGGCGCCCCAACGACCCCTATTTCGATTTCCAAGTATCCAGCCATTTCCTGAAGCTGCTGCTCTTTTCTTCGATTGCGTCGCCAGCGGCATAAAACCCATCTTCCACGTTCTCAAGCATCGGGTCGATACGGCGTTGCCGAAACCTGCGCCACCGCACCCAAATTGCCCAGAGGATCGAGAAGAACACTGTCAGGAAAATGATATTGAACCACGGGATCAATCGCACATCCGGGCTGTCTACCGGGCGCACCGACACCACATTGGGAAAGATCGACATAAGCTGATTGCGCCAGCCATAGTGGCGCAACACCACCCATTGCGGATCTGCTGCTGTTGAAACCAGATTGGTCAGCTCTGCCTGCAGATTAGAGCTGTCGAGCTTGAAATAGGGCGGCCATCCCCACCCGGTATCCTCGTTGCGGTAAACGCGCGGGGTTCCGTTAGGGCGGAACGTTTCAACGAACCGCACATCACGATTGACAGTTTGCGCGCCTTCCTGACCAGTATCCTGCTGCGCCCAGAAAATCGAATTCTCGCCAAAATCGACCCGGCGCACCTCGGTCTTGACGACCCGGACAACGTCCTGTTGCGGCAAAGTATACTCCAGTACTGCCGCAACAGACCCCCAAAAGAGTATGATAAACGCCCATTTAACATAGACCATCTGTCCGGCCCTCACATGAAATTTGTAATATATAACAACAGGGCGATTGCCCCAAGCGGGACGACATAGACACCCAGCAGCAGTTTCTTGCGGAAAGACCTGTCATATTGCCTCATGCCCCGCTTCAAAAAGGCTTCACGATCACCGGTAATTCCCTTCTTTTCCCAATGCGCAATCAATTTGCCGCGTCGAACCCAACGGGAATAAAGCGACAGAACAAAATAGATCACCGTCAGAATGATCAGCAAAGGGATCAAAAATCGCAGAGCGACGAACATTCAACCTCTTCCTACTGCGCCCCAGGGGCCAACGCGCGCGATGATATCATCACTTACCCGGTCCTCGCCGCTCATATCCGGTTCGTGACCGAACAGAGCCGCGCGCGCACCGGCTTTGTCCACCTGATACTCGCGCGCGAGGAAGTCGGCAACAAAGGCTTTCTTGGTTTCGGGCCAGGTTTTGTAGGTGCTGTAGAACAGTTCCTTGTGGCAGATGAACAATTGACGCGGGTCCAGCGGGGCCAGTTCGGCCAGCAGCATGTTCACAAGATCGCGGTTGGGCGTGTCCGCAGCGCGCAGCGTGTAGAAATAGGCCGGGTGATCCGAGGTGATGCGCGGCCAGGGCCCGCCATCTGTCGCCCAACGCAACAATTCGGCAAGCCCATGATACGCCTCAGGCAAGCGATCCGAGTGGTTGCGCGCCAAACGCCGCATATCGCCGCGGTCCAGCCCAGTCAGATCGACACCGGCATCTGCCGCCGCAGCGATCGTCAGGAAATCCATTTTCTGTTGCAAGATAGCGGCCGAGTTCAGCCCACGAGCCTCGATGATCGTTTCGACCAACGCGTTATTTTCCAGAAACTGCGCGATCCCGTTGCGTTGCGATTGGTGAAGCAAATACTCCATCGGCAACCCATTCGGCCTGTCGCCCATATAAACCGTCGCCGGATGATCCACATCCGCAAACAGATACAGCCCGCCGAAATGTGCCGTCCAGAAATTGCGCTGATCAAAAGCCGTGTGGCGCAGGCGCACCGGGTTGCGGGTCACATCACCGGTGTCCCGTGCGGTTTCGATCATCTGAGCGATCAGGACATCGTCAAACCATGCGTCTTCCTCGGACTTGAAACGCTCGACCATACCGGCCAACTGTTCAGCCTTGCGCAGGGTGCCCCCGACCGTATCTGCCTCAACCTCGATCCTGCGCAGGCTCAGCAGATCAGCAGGCGTGTTGAGTTCAAAGACAGAGTTCACCAACTCTCCGGCCACGGCATCCGTGGCGGTCAGGGCAAAAAGCTGCGCCTCGTTCATCTCGATGAATTCACGCAGGATATCGCGCGAGGTCGAGAATTTGACGTTCAGCAAAGGCGCGCGTTTCTGTTCTGTCGTCAACAGGATGAACTGCCGGTTCACCCCGTTTGGATTGAGGTAGAGCGGGTTTTCAAACTCTTGTCCGATCTCAGGCGAGTAACCCGAAATATCAACATGGAAGTCCGTCAGGGCCGTAGTCTTGCCCGCCAGATGCTGCAACGCGCGATTATACCGCTCGACCAAAGCCGGGCTGGAGATGTGGACGAGGTTGCCGAACATCAGGCCTTTTTCGATGAGGCGGATCATGAGATTCGCCTTTTCGATACCCACCGCCAAACAACAAGCAGAGATGTTAAGATTGCGCCCAACATGCACCCCAGCATTAAGAAGCTAAAGAAAACTTCGCGCGATGAATCGGTAGCGCCACAAGTGCGAATGAAATCGAAATTCTCAGGCAGTAGCCCTTGCCGACCACAAATTGTGACTGTCATGAATACAGCCAAAAGGGCTGCAAATAAGGCTGCTGAGATGATCAATCTCAAGTTAGTCACCTCGCCATTCTGTTAAGACGAACAACAACCACAACCGCCAACACCAACAGCGGCAACGCAAAAGCTCGCGCGGTGATTTGCAGGTTGAACCCGATATAAGACACCACACTGCCTTCAAACAGGATCAGCGTTTCCTCCCACGTGGTGCCCTCGAACCCGCTGCCTGTGTTCACACCGAACTGTGTCAGAAACAAAACCGCCACGGCACCCAGAAACCCGAAGACGCCCCAGCGCAGAGGCAGGATCAGGCCAAGAACAAGGGAAAGACCAGAGATTGCAAGCGTTAAAGTCATGTCATTGCTTCCTTTTTCCGACGATGCGTTGTTGCATACGCACCTGCGGACAAAATCATCGCGAGCACTAACCAGAACAACGCCCGGACAAGGAAATGTGAAGGCAGGTCAATCAACGGTTTCCGCTCTCTTGAAGACGGGTGAATCCTGCCCATCATCCCTTCCCATCCAGATAGCGTCGCTTGGCCTCTTCCATCCGGCTCATCTCACGCACTGCGTTCTCGATAGCGACCTCGTCGCTCTTGTCGGCATAGCGGAATTCGCTGTCGGCGTAGCGGTTGATTTCCTGAATTACCATCTCGACCGTGATCGGCTGGCGCAGGTCCTCGATCATGGCCTTCTTGGTGTCGTAGTCGCGGAACAGGAATAGGTCGGGGTTCTCCATCCATTCATCCGGCAGTTCGAAATCCATCGCACGGACTTTGACCGCGTCGGTGATATTCTTGATGGCGCGGCCGGTGAACCGCTCATCCGCCTGCTGGATCGCCTTGAGGTAGGTGCCCAGCTTGGCGATCGTATCCATCTGACCGATCTGACCCGAAACCCGATCATAGACCTGCAGAAGCGCATCCTCATGCGGGCGGGCGTGGCTTTCGAAACTGGCGGCGACGGCCTTTTTGATTTCCTGCGCAGCATAGGCGTCGTGCTCGCCCAGCGGGATGTCGTGGTTGCGGCCCATCAGCAAATGCAGGATGTCGATGTAATCCTCGCGCGTCTGCGGTCCGTCCACCAGGAACCGAGCTCCCGCCCGCTGGCGCAGGGCGTCGTCTACGTTTTCGGGATAGTTCGAAAACATGCCAAAGGTGCAGTTGCCGCGCACAACGGTGTTGGCCCCCGCAAAGCTCTCCATCAGCACGGCGGTGATCTCCAGCTGCCCGGCCGAGGACTGCCGGTCGCCGCGTTTGCCCGCCAGTTGGTCGATATCGTCGATGGTGCCGAACCCGATGACCGAGGGGTCGACAATCGTGTTGATAAACGCCTTGGCATTCTGGCCGGATTTACCCTGATAGCTGTCGATATTGTCGGTGCTCAGGTTCTGATAGCGGAACGGATAGCCTGCGTTCTGGCAATAGTCGTTGATCAGCCCGGCCATCATCTGGATCAGAGTGGTTTTCCCCGTGCCCGGCTTGCCGTCGCCCATGAAGGTAAAGATGAACCCGCCAAGTTCCGCAAACGGGTTCAGGCGGCGGTCGAAGTCATAGGCCATAACCATCTTGGCCAACTTCATGGCCTGATATTTGGCGATATGGTTGCCGACCACCTCATTCGGTTTCTTGAACGTCATGGTCAGGGTGGTGGATTTCGCCTTGGACGCCGGGTCAAACCCCCGGATGGTCAGGTCATCCGCCTCGATATGCCACGCGGCGTTCTGGAAGGGGGCCAGACGGCCAGCCGATTGCGCGCGCAGAGCGACCTTGTCCATCAATTGCTCGGCATAGGCGCTGGTGGCGGCGATCAGATGGGCGTCGTCGGGGGCATGTTTGGCAAGGGTTTGGTCCAGCTCCCACAGCGCGCCGTGCAGGGCAAGCTGGCCATTGTCGGTCAGAACTTCTTCGATCTCGCCCAGATCAACCGTGGTTTCACCCAGATGTGAAGACATCAGATAAGCCAAGGCATTGCCGAAGGTATGCGAGGTGATCAACGCTTCAGCCGTCAACAATTCGGAAAACTCGGTCTTGCGGGCAGCGGGCAGGTCGCCCACCAAATTGGCCCGTTTCAGATCAGCCAACGGAGTCTGCTCGGCATAGGTCTCTGCCACGGCCAGAGCGATGGCGATGGCGCGCCGAATGGCCTGCTGCGTAGTGGCCTGAGGGGGCGAGACCAACGTGTCGCCCTCATCCGAGGCTTCGATCCGTTCAACCAGATGCACTCCGTCCGCGCGCGCGGTGCGCCGTGTCACCAGCCCCGGCGTGGTCGACCGGAAACGCCGCCCCGTCGACACGCCCGAGGAGCGCTCGACCGCCACATCAACTGGTTTCGCAATCCGCGGCGCGTGTTCGAACCCGTTCAGCATGGCGGTCGCTGCGGGATAATGTTTGCGAATATCGTCTTCGCGCAATTCCATCTGATCTGACGTCAAACTCATCTTATTCCTCGCAATGCCGGGCTGAGGCCCGGCCTACTCAAACTTCGTCGGGCGGGTTTCGCCCCGCCACCCGCTTCAATACCTCAACACCTGCCCGCTCTTGCTGACGACAAACTTGCGCACATCGGCGAACCCCGGCGGGTCGCGCTCTGCCAGAACCTGAAACGGGCGCTGAGGCAGGATGATCGAGCGCTGCGTCCGCGTCGCCCCGGTCTCGGCCCCCTGCCCGCCAAACGGGTCCAGCGCAAACACCTCACGCTCAACGGTCGAGAACCATCCGGTGCGTTCTTCGATCACCTCTTCGCTTTTCAGCTCTTCCGTGGTCCAGGCCAGCGCCCAGTCCTGACCCTCGGGAGCCTGCGCGTCCTCCAGCACCTGCCGCAGGGGGCCGGATTGCTCGGTATAGGCCGAAGAATACATCGGCCCCACGTGGATGCGGCGCAGATGTTTGGGGTGCAGGTCGTCGAAATCCTGATCGAAGCCTTTGGCGATTGTCACCAGTTTCAGCCCGCCCAGAGATTGCGCCATCAGATGCGCCTGCACCTCCGGCCAGCGGCGTTGATCCTTGGGCAGGGCCGTCTTGCCGCTGTCCTCCAACTGCATCAGGTAGATGACCGGCAGGTTGATCTGGCTGTCATAGACCGCCCAGTGGATCATGAACTTGCGCCGTTCACCCTCATTCCCGATCCAGTGGCATTCGGGATCATTGCGGGCCCAGAACAGCTGACCTTTCAGCAATTCCTCATAATAGAGCCTTTGGGACAGCGCGAATTGCAGCTTGGTGGGTATTTCCTGATCGCCAATTATTGTGCGTACCATGTCAGTTTTTAAGTCATCTTCCGAGGGCATATTCGCCAGATGCACCTGCGCCTGCTGCGCGTCATTGGCCATGGTCAGCAACTCGGCCGCCACCGGAAACCCACTGTCGCGCTTGTCCATCGCAAGGCTGCCGAAGAACCGCCCCGTATCGCGCCCGACCAGCAGGTATTTCATGCTGAGTGCCCGGAAGGTGTAGAGCAGCCCCGAGAGGTAGCGCGACACGATCCGCACCTCTTGTTTGCTGATCGCACCCTCAGCCTCCATCGTCGCAGCCACTCGCAGGAGGTGGACAGTGATCACCTCGAATTTGCGGAAATAGCGGCGCGAGGCGAAGGTGTCGGTCAGGCCGACATGGTCTTGGGTGGGGTCAATATCGTTCATCTTGGAGCGTCCAAGTCCTTCCCATTTTTGTCGATGTGGAACCACCACCGGTATAAGGGCGAACCGATACTATTCAGGACCACCTCGGGATTAATTCCAACTGAGCGTTGAAACCGACGCCCCCGCTCACTGCCCCAACTGAGCCAGCACAGCAGCCTTATGAGCGAAGCTGCAACGACCATCATCATCAATGTCTGGACGACTTCTGGATAAGCCGGTTTCTCGTCGATGAAACCCAATCGCTCCAGTATTCTCGGCAGCTCTAACGGTCCAAGACTTGCAGCTAGCAAGAGGAATTGCTGGTGAGCGAAACGCACTTAACCCCCATACAAATTCTTATCATGCTTCTCGACAATCGAGGCAAAGCGGCGGGCAAAGCGTTCATCCGCCTTGGCCTTTTTCTCCAGCACGTCACGAGCAAAGACCATGTGGCCTTCGTGCGCCTCAAGCATGTCGGCCATTTTCTGGTTGGTCGCGGTGCCGATTGCGGCCATGGCGGTCTGGGCCTCCTGGTCGGTCTGCACACCGATCTCGTTGATGCGGTGGGCCACGTCCTGCTGCTGCGCGGTTTTCAGCGATTTGGTCAGGGCGTCGTACAGCACCACCCGTTGTTGCGTGTCTGTCTGCAGCTTGTTGATCAGCACCATCTGCGTCGCCGCCTGGTTCTGGAGTGAATCGACCCAGGTCTTACCTTTTTCGATATAGCGCTCCAGCGTCTGGGACTTGGCCAGCTTGACTTGCTCGTCCTGAACCTTGGCGTTGTATTGCTTGTTCAGCTCGGCCAGTTCGGTCTCCAGTTGGGTACGCGCAGCGGCGTCCTGTTCGACACTGATCTTGTTTTCCAGCGTGATAATCGTCGGGTCCATATCCTGAATTTCAGCGCGCAAGGCTTCCAGTTCGGCCACGGTCGCTTCGCGGTCGTCCAGCGTGCCTGTTAGGTTGTCCTCGACCTTAACGCGCTGTTCTTCCAGCACGGATAGCTGCCCTTCCAGCAGCTTTACGATCACATCGGATTTGGCGATCAAATCCTGCAACTTGTCGTCGATATTGGCGGTGCGCATCCGCTCCTGCCGCATCGACTCGGATTTAGCCTTGGCGAAAATGCCGACAAAAGACTCCCACCCTGTCTTCGAGCGCATTTCGTCGAAATCCTTGGAGAACGCGTTGGTGACGTCGTCCAGCCCCATAATCAGTTCGGCGATATTGGCGTTCATCACCTCGGTATGGGCATGCACATCCTCAAGCGTGGCGTTTTCAATGTCGATATCGGCCTCGGCTGTGCCGATCTTGGCGCGTGCGGCGTCAATCCGCGACGTTAGCCCTTCAATCTGCGACTGGCTTTCGCGCACTTTCGCCTGCGTCTCTTCGATCAAAGCGTCAAATTGATGGTTCGACATCTGCACTATCCCCTTTTTTGTCCAATTACCCAATAAGATAGGGAATGTTATGGCCATTTACATCCCCTTGCGTCCAAAATTCCCCGGAACTTTGGCAAACTCCACCTGAAAAAGATAGGCACCACACGGGCAGCAAATGCCGGAGTTTTTGATCAAATTTGGATTGATCTGCGACGGACAGTGGACATAGACATTCTGCGTACCACCTGTTTGGGTGCGACGACCGAAATTCCTGCCGGAGGCTGACCTATGCTGGACGCAACGACCGACCTGAAATCTATCCTCAAGAACCCCGATCTGCTGGCGACCCAAGCCTATATTGGCGGGCAGTGGGTGGATGGCGACAATGGCAACTTTGCCGTCACCAACCCCGCGCGCGGTGATGTGGTAGCCGAAGTTGCAGACCTTAGCCGTGCACAGGTGGCAGGGGCGATCGCACAGGCCGAGGCCGCGCAAAAGGAATGGGCCAAGCTGACCGGGAAAGAGCGCGCAGCGATCCTGCGCCGCTGGTATGACCTGATGATGGAAAACGCCGAGGATCTGGGCCGTATTCTGACAGCCGAGCAAGGCAAACCGCTGGCCGAAGCCGTAGGAGAGATTGGCTATGGCGCATCGTTCATCGAGTTTTTCGGGGAAGAGGCGAAACGGATTTACGGCGAAACCATTCCCGGCCATCAGCGCGATAAGCGGATCACAGTGCTGAAACAGCCAATTGGTGTGGCGGCCTCGATCACGCCGTGGAACTTCCCCAATGCGATGATCACCCGCAAGGCTGCGCCGGCACTTGCGGCGGGCTGCGCCTTTGTCGCCCGTCCGTCCGAGGAAACGCCCCTGTCTGCGCTGGCTCTGGCGGTTCTGGCCGATCAGGCGGGCATCCCGGCGGGTGTGTTCAACGTTTTGCCGTCCCTCAATGCCAGCGAGATTGGCAAGGAATTTTGCGAAAACCCCGGCGTGCGCAAGCTGACCTTTACCGGTTCGACCCAGGTGGGGCGCATCCTGCTGCGGCAGGCCGCAGATCAGGTCATGAAATGTTCGATGGAACTGGGCGGCAATGCGCCCTTCATCGTGTTTGACGACGCCGATCTGGATGCAGCCGTCGAAGGCGCGATGATGTGCAAATTCCGCAATAACGGTCAGACCTGTGTCTGCGCCAACCGAATCTATGTACAAGCCGGTGTCTATGATGCCTTTGCCGAAAAGCTGAAAGCCGCGACCGAAGCCCTGTCGGTAGGGGACGGCCTGTCCGATGGTGTCACCACCGGGCCGCTGATCAATGACAAAGCCGTAGCCAAGGTGCAGGACCATATCGCGGACGCCACCGCAAAGGGTGCGCAGGTCGTGACAGGCGGCCTGCCGCATGATCTGGGTGGCACTTTCTTTCAACCCACCATCGTCACCGGCGTGACGCAGGACATGAAGGTCGCGCAGGAAGAAACCTTTGGCCCGCTGGCCCCGTTGTTCAAGTTCGAGGACGAAGATGACGTGATCGCCATGGCCAATGACACGATCTTTGGTCTGGCCTCGTATTTCTATGCCAAGGACCTGAGCCGCGTCTACAAAGTGGCCGAGGCACTGGAATATGGCATCGTCGGCGTGAACACCGGCATCATCTCAACCGAGCTGGGTCCGTTCGGCGGCGTCAAGCAATCTGGTCTGGGCCGCGAAGGCAGCCATCACGGTATGGAAGACTACCTTGAGATGAAATACATCTGCATGTCGGTCTGATCTTTGTCGGCCACCGTTTCGGCGGTGGCCGCGTTTGTCACAAAACTGAAGCCAAACTGTCACAACACCGCAACGATCCCGGTTCATCCCCCTGTCATCCAACAGTGAGAGGAAATCAACCGATGTCGTTGCGCGCTGTCTGCCTGACATCTGCCTTTGCCCTGACCGCCGGTCAGGCCATGGCAGAAATGAATTTCAACCGAATTGCGTCCTTCCCCGTGGTGAAAAACATGGCCGACGGCGCGGACACGACCCGCGAGACCTCGCCCGAGATCATCGCGGCCACCGCAGATGGCATGACGCTGGTCTATACCGACAGCCCTTTGGGCTTGATCGGCATGGTCGACATCACCGACCCGGCGAACCCAGAGCCTTTGGGTGCGATGGACGTGGGTGGAGAACCGACGTCCGTGGGCATCGTCGGCGCGACCGCCTTTGTCGGCGTGAACACCTCGGAAAGCTATGTTGCGCCATCGGGCAAGCTGATCTCGGTCGATATTGCGGGCAAGGCGGAAACTGGTGCTTGCGATCTGGGCGGTCAACCCGACAGCGTTGCCATTGCGCCGGATGGCAGCTTTGTCGCCGTGGCGATTGAGAACGAGCGGGACGAAGACCTGAACGATGGCATCATCCCGCAGCTTCCTGCGGGTGAACTGGCACTGGTGCCGCTGAAAGATGGAGCGCTAGATTGTTCGGGCATGGACATGGCCTCTCTGACCGGGCTGGCCGAGGTTGCGCCCACCGATCCCGAACCCGAATTCGTTGACATCAACAACCTTGGCGAGACCGTCGTCACTCTGCAGGAAAACAACCACATCGCGGTTGTTGCCAAAGATGGCACCGTGCTCAACCATTTCTCGGCCGGAAGCGTGGATTTGGAAGGCATCGACGCCACCGATGAGCGCGGCGCACTGATCTTCACCGAAAGCCAGCCGGGTCGCCTGCGCGAACCCGACGCGGTGAAATGGATCGACGACAACCACTTCGCCACCGCCAATGAAGGCGACTATGAGGGCGGCTCGCGTGGTTGGACGATCTTCCACAAGGACGGCACCGTTGTGTATGAGAACGGCACCGAGTTCGAGAAGGCGATCATCCAGATCGGGCACTACCCCGACAAACGCTCGGACAGCAAAGGCGTTGAGCCGGAAAGCGTAACCGCAGCCACCTTTGGCGGTACGCCGATGATCTTTGTCGGGGCGGAGCGCGCCTCGGTCGTGGGTGTCTATGACGCCACTGACCCCGCGAACCCGATTCTGAAACAACTGTTGCCATCAGGCGTTGGACCGGAAGGCTATGTGGCGATCCCTGAGCGGAACCTGCTGATCTCGGCCAACGAAAAAGATCTGATCGAAGATGGCGGCCCACGTGCGCATGTGTCGGTCTTCGCATATCAAGAGGCCCCCGCCGCCTACCCGCATCTGACATCGGAAGGCGCGGATGAGTTGATCGGATGGGGTGCTCTGTCCGGTCTGGTAGCGGACGAGGACGGCATGATCTATGCCGTCAATGACAGCTTTTATGGCTTCCAGCCGTCGATCTTCAAGATCGACCCCAGCCAGCAACCCGCCCGCATCGTGGACGTGATCCGCATCCACCGTCAGGATGGCAACCCAGCGCAGAAGCTGGACCTTGAGGGCATCACGCTGGACGGCAAGGGTGGCTTCTACGTCGCCTCTGAAGGCCGCACGGACCGGGTTATCCCGCACGCGATCTATCACGTCAGCGCAGATGGTCTGATCAAGGACCGCAAGGGTGAGATCGGCCTGCCTGCCGAACTAATGGCGGTCGAGAAACGTTTCGGCTTCGAAGGCATTACCCGCGTCGGCGACACCCTATGGATGGCCGTTCAGCGTGAATGGAAGGACGATCCGGAAAACTATGTGAAACTGGTAGCCTACAACCTTGAGACCAAAGAATGGGGTGCCGTGCACTATCCCAAGGCAGACCCGGAAACCGGTTGGGTCGGCCTGTCGGAAATCGTGGCCTTCGGCGACCACGTCTATGTGATCGAGCGCGACAATCAGCACGACCATCGCGCGGTGACCAAAAAGGTCTACCGCATCCCGCTGGCCGAGATGACCCCGGCCCCGCTGGGCGACCCCCTGCCCGTCGTCAGCAAAGAAGAGATCCGCGACCTGCTGCCTGACCTGACCTCGACCGGAGGTTATGTTCTGGACAAAATCGAAGGCCTGGCGATCCTGCCCTCGGGCGAGGCGTTTGTGATGACCGACAATGACGGCGTCGACGATGCCTCAGGCGAAACGATGTTCTGGTCGATCGGGTCGGTGACGGCTGGGAACTAGGTCAAAACCTAAAAGAGTGACCCTGCGCAGCCGTTGCGCAGGGTCTCTTTGCTGAAGAGACTGGCAGTCAGACAGGCCGCTCTGGACACTATTCCTTCGATTTCTGCCGCCGGACCCAAAGAACACGGGCCAGCGGGAAAAAGCTTAGAAAAAGCAACAAGAACAGCTTTAGCGCCGACATTGGATCCGTCAAAATAAGAACTAATGAGCTTGGCGTGCCTTTGACTGGTTCTTGTTTGGGGCGGAAGACATGGTCGAAAGCCCAGCCTGATTTCGTGTTCTCGGACAACTCCGACCACCCGACAATGCGGATCGCATCATTGTCTCCATAGGTAATCAATAGGTCGGTTTCTCCGTTACGCCCGGGCGTTTCGAACCGCCGGACCGCACCTTCGGGTACATCAATGAACTTTATCCTGTTTCCGTTAGCGCTGTGATCGACAACAATATCTGCCCCGTCGCCCAATTCAAAAGCGTAGGTATCAACCGAGTCGTACCCAATCAGAACGTCATTTCCCCCTGCACCCCGAAACGAGTCCACCAGACGTGTTCCACCAAGCGTGTTGTCGGCAGAGTTTCCGTTTCGAACAAGCCCGATTTTCGTTGTCGGACCGGTGGCAATCATATGGGAATAGTCGCTGCTCAGGGCCGGAGGAAAAACGTCCGCCTTGGTTACGATCGGCCAAAGAACAATCACTGTCGAGATGAAACAACGAAACATAAAAATCGCGGAATAGCCTGTGTTTCCACCTTGGCACCACGGATGAAGGGAAACAAGGGCGCAAGCGACACGTATCTTTGGTCGCAGCGGATTATGCCAAGTTGAAACCCCATCCAAAAACAACGCCCCGCGTCTGGAGGAACGCGGGGCGTATGGTGCGATAATCGAGAGAGGCGCGATTATCGCTGTTTGGTCGGATCGCCTTAGTTCACGGCTTTGGCGTCAACCACATCCTTTTCGATGGCCTGACCGGACGAAATCTGAATCCGGCGTGGTTTCAGCGCCTCGGGCACCTCGCGTTTCAGGTCGATGTTCAGCATACCGTTTTCATGGCTTGCGCCAGTGACGCGCACGTGATCGGCCAGGGCAAAGCGGCGCTCGAACGCGCGGGTGGCGATGCCGCGATGCAGGTAGGAACGGTCCTTATCTTCGGCGGCTTTCTTGCCGGCCACGATCAGGGCGTTTTCCTTCACTTCGACCGACAGATCGGCCTCGGCAAAACCGGCGACAGCGACGGAGATCCGGTACGCGTCGGCGTCGGTTTTTTCAATGTTGTAAGGCGGGTAGCTGGGCTGGGCCACGTCATTTGTCAGAACGCGATCCATCATGTCGGCGATCTGGTCGAAACCAATGGTGGCGCGGTGCAGCGGTGCAAAGTCAAAACTACGCATGTGTCATATCCTCAAGTCTGAGCGATTTATGATGTGCCCTCCAGTTCGGACGGGCGATGAGATATCAGGCCCCGTTTGTGGCGACCCGATACAGTTCACATGGGTAGAGATTTGACCGAGTTCAACCCCCGCCGGGGCTGATGAATTTAGCGCCTGAACTGGACTTTCCCGAACCCACCTGCAAACGGCGTATCGCAGCCTTGGGCTGAGGGGCGTCACGGCGCAGCACCGACTTCAATTCCGCCACGATTCCAGACAGTTCCATGCCAAACCCGACTTTTTGGCGACCATCTGTCCCGACTGCGGATACGACAGAGAGGATCTGCCAGCGCGGGCCGTTTCGCGCCAACAGTGCCGATCCCGACGACCCGAAGGTGATGTCACAGTTGAACGTGATCAACCCTTGTCGACGCTGGAGGATACGGCAAGAGCGTTCCCGCGTGATCGCCTCGGACCGACCACGCCCGTAAGAGGCGATGCTCACCTCGTTTCCTGCAACGCGGCCACTGTGCAATGCAAAAGGATCCGCAACCGAGTATGGGATCGGCTGCTCTAGCTTCATCAGCGCGACGTCGACCCGAACCGCCTCGGCCGAGAGGTTCGGATGTCGGGCGTAATCGGGATGCACAGCAATCTGGACAACCTTGCGCTCCGCCAGCGCCTTCCCATCACTCAGCCCCGCGCGAAAAGTAACCTCACCAGGTTCATAAGGAGACCCGCTAGCCCGGTTCAAAGCGCAATGCGCCGCCGTCAACACAAGGTCCTGCGCGATCAAGGTGCCTGTGCAAAACCCGTCTTGATCAATATCCAACCGACCGACAGCTTCCCAACCATAAAGATCGTCACGATCATTCAGTATGCGCTTCGCACTTTGGGCAGACGCGGCGAATGTCACAGAAAAAAGGCAAAGAACAGAAAATAATAAGCGGATCATGGTTTGATGAAACGGGCGCCCACGTTGTTGCCTGATCCGTTCGAATTTGTAGAGGCGATAAACCCGCGCCCTGCCGACAATTCAGCCTGCAACACGGTCAGCGATTCTTCTACCGCTGTTCCAACGGCCACGCGCTGCCCGTTGAGTTCGGCCTTGGCCGCAACAACAGACACGATCCGGGGCCGATCCCCGTCAAAGGAAAAGACAGGGGCGCCAGACGATCCGAACTCGACATCGCAGGACATGACCAACACATCGGATTTGCGGGTCATGACCGAGCACACTTCTTGCAACGAAGGCGCCTCGGCCCGGTCTTTGGCATAAGACACCACGCCAACCTCTTCGCCTTTTGCCGGGCGGTTTCCTGTTTCAAAGGGAATGACGGTCGTATTGCGGATTGGCTGCCAAAGCTCGATCAGCGCAATATCACTGCCGATACGCGCAGCAGATGCTTCTTCGCCATACTGGTAGTCAGGGTGAATCACGGCCCTGCGTGCGGCGCGGTATGCAGACGCGCGCCCCAGCCGCCAAGCCGCCAGAAACTCGACCTGGGCCAGTTCCACACGTTGACCTGTGACCTTGTCGAATAGGCAGTGGGCCGCAGTTAAAACCAAGGTCGGGGATATCAGCGTGCCCGTGCAAAACCCAGCGCCACCAATATCGAGGCGACCCACAGCCATCCAAGCGCGCCCCGCATCGGTGGTGTCCAGACTTTTCAGTCTGGAATCCTGTGCGTTGGCGGTCATAGGCAAACATGCCAGCACTAGAGCCTTGATCCAGTTTCGCAAGCGGTTCTCCGGCGTTGCTATCTACGCATCTTCCTACGCACCGGGTGAGGCGAAAATAGGGCGCTGACATGACAGGCGGTTCCTGACCGAAACCGATGCGTTGCCGCATCAACACCTATCTAAGGATCGGGACCTCATGGTCTGACTTCCGATCCTGTTGCATGGCTCGGGGCACGGGACCTCCGGTTGCCCAGTCCAGCAATTCCACCGTGTGCAGGATCGGAACGTCGGTGCCCGAACCGATCTGCATCATGCAACCAATGTTGCCAGCGGCGATAACATCAGGGTTCTTCGCCTCAAGAGTCCTGACCTTGCGCTGTTTAAGTTTTCCAGAAATCTCAGGTTGCATCAAGTTATAGGTGCCTGCGCTGCCACAGCACAAATGGCTGTCCGCCGGCTCGACCACGGTGAAACCCGCGTGTTTCAACAAGTCTTTGGGGTGCGTCTTGATCTTTTGGCCGTGTTGCAGGGAACATGCTGCATGATAGGCGACGGTCATGTCCTTGTCGGTGCCGTCCGGCAGGTCAAGCTGCACCAACAGCTCGCTGATATCCATTGCGATAGAGGACACCCGCGCCGCGTCTTCGGCCAATGCATCGTTTCGGAACATGTGGCCATAATCCTTGACGGTCGTGCCGCAGCCAGAGGTATTGATGACAATCGCATCCAGCCCGTCTTTGTCCATCTCGGCTGTCCAGGCGCGGATATTCGCGGCAGCGGCCTTATGGCTGTCGTCTGATTTGCCCATGTGATGAGTCAGGGCACCACAGCACCCGGCCCCATCAACCACGACAACTTCGCAGCCCATACGGGTCAACAAACGAATGGTGGCATCGTTGATATCCGTATTCAGAGCCTTTTGCGCGCAACCCGTCATCAATGCGATGCGCTTTCTGCGTGCACCTTTCGGCGCAAAGCTTTGGGGATCATCGTTACGACTCACCGGTGGGATATGTTTCGGTGCCATGTCCAGCATTGCGCGCAGCCGCGCGTCGGGCATCAGGAATTTGAACGGCCTGCCGAGTTTCGCACCGATCAACGCCCAGCGGAACCGCATCGGATAGGGCAGGATTTGCGCCAGAACCCAGCGCAATGCACGATCTGACAAGGGCCGTTTGTAATTCTGTTCGATATACTCGCGGGCATGATCCACCAGATGCATGTAGTGCACGCCCGAGGGACAGGTCGTCATGCACGCCAGACAGGACAAGCAGCGGTCAATGTGCTTGACGGTTTTTTCATCCGGAACACGCTCGTTCTCCAGCATGTCCTTGATCAGGTAGATGCGTCCCCGCGGGCTGTCCAACTCATCCCCAAGAACCTGATAAGTGGGACAGGTCGCAGTGCAAAACCCGCAGTGCACGCAATTGCGCAGGATTTCATTCGAGCGTTTGATGCCCGGGTCTCGCAGTTGCTCTTCGGAAAACGTCGTCTGCATTTTTCTATCCCATCAGTCCCGGGTTGAACAAACCACGCGGATCAAATTTCTGCCGAAGTCCTTGTGTTAGAGCCGCCACACCAGCTGTTTCGGGTTGGAAACGGCCCAATGCTGTGATGGTTTCTGTATCCGCTCGGACAATCGTCGCATGACCGTCGAACGCACCTAGACGTGCGCGCAGATCAACGCCCTTGGGAACAAGCGCCCAGAGCAATCCGCCGCCCCAATCAAACAGAGTCAGGCTTGCGTCCAGACGCGCGGACACCTCTGGCGCGTCCGTCGGTTTGACCGAGATACGCCATACATCGCCCTCCTTGTCATGGAACGCAGCGGCATCCCGAATGTCGCGCCACAAGTCAGGCAAGCCCTCGACCTCTTCTGGCGCGCCAAAACCGGCCAGTGTGGATTTCAACTGCTCCACCCTGTAAGCCACCGAATCCGCAAATCCTTCCAGCCGCAGCAACGCGCGGCCTGATTGCGGGTCATAGGCCGCACCGCTTACCTCGAACGGGGATTTCAATGCAGCAGAGAGCACCTGAATTGCCGTTCCTGCATCCGCGACCGGGATTTGCAGCGTTGCGATCGCCTCGGGCTTGGGCAGCACTTTCAGCGAAACCTCGGTCAACACGCCCAGCGTTCCCCAGGCACCGCTCATCAACTTGACCAGGTCATACCCGGTCACGTTTTTCATCACCCGCCCGCCATTCTTTACGATCTGACCCCGACCGTCGACGTAACGGACGCCCAGCAGGAAATCGCGGCACGCCCCCGCCTGAATCCGGCGGGGCCCCGAGATATTGGCGGCCACGACGCCACCAATCGTCGGTGTGCCATTGGTACCCAACAGGCCGCGATGATCCATCGGTTCGAACGCCAATTGTTGACCTTCAGCGTCCAGCGCGGCCTCGATCTCAGTCACGGGGGTTCCGGCTTGCGCCACGATCGTCAGCGCGCCTGGCTCATACAAGGTAATCCCGCTCAAACCGCTAGTTTCAACAAGGTCATCCGGCCCGCCGATCCCTCGGGTTCCACCACCGGCAATTCGCACGGGCCCTTGCAGTCCGGCCACTATCTCGGCCAGTTCGGCCTCTGTTTCAGGTCTCATGACACTTCTTCTGTTTTAAAATACTTCGGGGGAATCGCGGCCTGCCGCGATGGGGGCGGCGCCCCTACTCAGCAGCGATCCTGCGAACTTCGGACACATCCAGCGGGAACACTTTGGCCGGGTTCAAAAGCCAGTTTGGATCGAACACATCCTTTACCGCCATCTGCGCCTCAAGGTCCGCAGGCGCGTATTGATGCGACATCAAATCCCGCTTTTCGATCCCTACGCCATGTTCGCCGGTCAGACATCCCCCCACATCCACACACAGCTTGAGGATATCCGCCCCGAACGCCTCGCATTTCTCAAGGTCGCCGGGCTTGTTGGCGTCGAACAGGATCAGTGGATGCATATTCCCGTCACCCGCGTGGAACACGTTGCCTACCGGCAATCCGTAATCCGTGCTCAGCTCTCCGATCCGGCGCAACACCTGTGGAAGAGCAGACACAGGGATCGTCCCGTCAAGACACATGTAATCGTTCATCTGCCCCATCGCACCAAAGGCCGATTTGCGCCCAAGCCAGATTTTGGCGCTTTCCTCGGCCGATTGGCTTTCGCGCAGCTCAACGGGGTTGTGGCGCTTCGCGATCTCGACGATCTTCGACAGTTGATAGTCGATTTCGGCCTCGGACCCTTCAACCTCGACGATCAGCAGGGCGTGGCAATCGGGATAACCGGCATGGGCAAAGTTCTCGCACGCCTTGATACAGAGCGTATCCATGAACTCGATCGCCACGGGCAGGATTCCCGATTTGATGATGTCAGACACACATTGCCCGGCGACTTCGTTATCATCGAACCCCATCAGCACAGGCCGCGCGCCCTCGGGCTTGCGCAGGATGCGCAGGGTAGCCTCGGTCACGACGCCCAATTGCCCCTCGGACCCGCAGACCACACCCAGCAGGTCCAACCCGCCCGCATCAAGATACGCGCCGCCAATCTCGACCACGCTGCCATCCATCATGACCATCGTGACGCCCAACAGATTGTTCGTGGTCACGCCGTATTTCAGACAATGCGCCCCACCTGAATTCATCGCAATATTCCCCGCAATCGCGCAGGCCAGTTGCGACGAAGGGTCGGGCGCATAAAAGAAGTCATCTTCTTCCACGGCCCCGGTCACGCTCAGGTTTGTGCGCCCCGTCTGGACCCGAATAAATCGGTTGTCATAGTCGACCTCCAACACCTCATTCATGCGTGCGACACCCAGAATGACACTGTCCGCCGTGGGCAATGCGCCACCGGCCAGAGATGTCCCCGAGCCGCGCGGCACCACCGGAACGCCTTCTTCGTTGCAGATGCGCAGCACGTCCGAGACCTCGGCTGTCGTGGATGGCAGAACAGCCAGCATCGGAGGGCAACGATAGGCCGTCAGCGCATCGCACTCATAAGCGCGTGTCTCAGTCGGATCGTGGATCACGGCGTCTTCGGGCAGAACCTGTAACAGGCGTCGCAGGACCACATCCTTGCGGCGCAGAATGTCTGGGTTTGGCTTTGGCATTTCCATGGCGGGCCCTCCGTTTGGTAAAATAATATTACCAATTTTCCGATCTGGCAAGTTGCGACGTCACGACTTAGTGTCGCGCCCATGTCCTGGATTGATCAAACATTGCCCTTCGCGCCGCTGGACTTTGTCGGCATCGCCCTGCTGATCGGCGCATGGCTGTGGATCGGCTGGCGTATCGAGAATCCGTCGCCCGGCAAACCCTCGGTCGGGATGATCATGGATGACTATCGCCGCGACTGGATGAAGGAAATGGTCACCCGTCAGCCGCGCATGTTCGACGCGCAGGTGGTCGGCACAATGCGGCAGGGCAGCACGTTCTTTGCCTCGACCACGATGATCGCCATCGGGGGTGGATTGGCCCTGTTGGGCAATACGGAACGGCTGGCCGGGCTGGCGCAGGATCTGGCGCTGGGAACGGCCCCCGCGATGGTGTGGGAGGTCAAGATTCTGATCATCCTGCTGTTTTTGGCCAACGCCTTTCTGAAATACGTCTGGGCACACCGATTGTTTGGCTATTGCGCCGTGCTGATGGCCGCTGTCCCCAATGAACCCGAAGACCCTGGCGCTTATCCCCGTGCCGCCCAAGCGGCCGAGATTTGCGTCACCGCCGCGCGCAGCTTCAATCGGGGCCTGCGGGCGACCTATTTCGCGCTGGCGGCTGTGGCGTGGATACTGGGGCCTCTGGCGCTGATTGCAGGTACGGTGACGACACTTGCCATGCTGTATCGGCGTGAGTTCGCATCGCATTCGCGCACGGTTCTGCTCAACACTGGATCGTGATCGCCGGGTCGCACCAAACCGATTAGGTTCACATCATGAGATATCTTGTTCTGACCGCCCTTCTGGCCACACCCGCCTTTGCCGACGATCCCGTGATTGAAAACGTCACCGCGCAACAGAGCGGTGGGACATGGCGATTCGACGTGACTGTCCTTCACCCCGAAACGGGTTGGGACGATTATGCCGATGGCTGGCGGGTGCTGGATATGCAGGGGCAAGAGCTGGGAATGCGCGTGCTGCACCACCCGCATGAGAATGAACAGCCATTTACCCGATCCCTTAGCGGTGTGACGATTCCCGAAGAGGCTACGCAAGTTCAGGTACAGGCCCGCACAAATACGGATGGCTGGGCCAAAGATACCTATGTGGTCGATCTGGACTGAGGTCAGAAGACGCCCATTTGCAACCCGGCGGCCATGGCCAGTCCAAGCTCTCGACAGGTTTCAAGCTGGTCGGAAGGGATGGTTTTCGCGGCCAATATCGCCTCGGGCGTTTGTGCATGGGTGCAGATGATCAAAGGCGGCTGCACCTCTTTCAGCCGCCAGCCAGTTGCGATGCGGGCGATCTGGCGGGCCGCGTTTTCGCCATCGGACCCGGCGCAGATCATCTGGGCATAGGGGCGGCCCTCGATCCGGCCCAGCACCGGGTAATAGCTGCGATCAAAAAATTCCTTCATCAGACCCGAAATCGCGGCAAGATTCTCGGGCGCGCAGAAGACATAGCCCTCGGCTTGCAGCAGATCATCGGGTCCAGCCTGATCAGCGGTTTTCAGGATAACATCTGCTTCACCCTGCGCGGCCCGGGCCGCAGCTTCGGCCATCTGCCGGGCTCCGCCGGTGCGCGAGTGGTAAACGATCAATAGCTGCGCCATGGTCAGACCCGGTGATAGGGACCGCCAGACAGAATGGTTGCGGCCCGATAGAGTTGCTCGGCCAGCATCACACGGACCAGCATATGGGGCCAGACCATCGACCCGAATGAGAGGGAAAAATCCGCCTGCGAACGCAAATTAGGGTCTATTCCGTCCGCTCCGCCGATGATCAGCGCCAGATCCTGCCGCCCGGCGTCACGCCAACTGCCTAGTTTTTTCGCAAAATCAGGTGAGGACATCACCCGCCCGCGTTCGTCTAGCGTACAGATCACAGCCCCTTTGGGCAGCGCCTTGCGCAGCAAAGTCGCCTCGGCCCCCATGCCCGCGTTTTTCTTGTCTTCAACCTCGATCACCCGCGCGGGGCCAAGGCCCAAGGCGCGCCCGGTCCGATCAAAGCGTGTCAGGTAATCGTCAAGCAGGGTTTTCTCGGGTCCGGCGCGCAATCGCCCGACCGCAACTATGCTGATCCGCATATCTCTCTCGCCTCCGGCCCTTCAATACAGGCCGGGATGGCGCCTCAGTTGGCTGAGGCGCTGCCGCCCGCAGGCAGCCACATCTTTTCCAGCTGATAGAATTCACGCACTTCGGGGCGGAAGATATGGACGATCACATCGCCCGTATCAATCAACACCCAGTCGCCGGCATCCTTACCTTCGACCTTCGAGGTGAAACCGAATTCCTGCTTGATGCGATCCGTCAGCTTTTCCGCCATGGCCGCCACCTGACGGGTCGACCGACCCGAGGCAATCACCATGTGATCCGCAACAGAAGACTTACCTTGCAGGTTGATCTGCACGACGTCTTCGGCCTTGTCATCAGAAAGTGAGGAAAGGATACGCTCAAGCAGCTTGTCGCTGATTGACTGAGAGTGGGCCATCACGCCGGCCCCGTCATCGGCGGGCAAACCCGCCTGGGTATGTAGAGACAGGACATAGTCCTCCTTTGCTGCGCGCCATGCAATCCCGGCGCCGGGGTACTAATAAGGTAACAAGGGGATTGCAACATTTCAATGAAGCGCCACGCAACGCAGACTCAATCCTCTGCGATCTGTTGCGAGCCTGCGTCGGGCAGCAGCCGCACCTCGCGCTGCGGGAAGGGTATCGATATGCCCTCGGCGTGGAATGCATCCCACAGCGCCAGATAGACATTGCCGCGGATATTGGTTAGCCCCTTGGTCGGGTCACTGATCCAAAAGCGCAGGACATAATCTACGCTGCTGTCACCGAACCCGGTGATATGGCAGACCGGCTCATGTGATCCGCCGCTCAAGACCCGCGACACGGTTTTAACGGAATTGACGGCCGTTGAACGAACCTTGTGCGGGTCGTCGGAATAGCTGGTGCCGAACTCTAGATCCAGCCGCACGAATTTGTCGGAATGCGACCAGTTCACCACCTGATTGGTGATCAGGTCCTCGTTCGGGATCAGGTACTCCCGCCCGTCGCGCGTTACGACCGAGACATAGCGTGCACCCAGCGCGTTGATCCAACCGAACGTGTCCCCCAGCGAGATTACATCGCCCGGCTTGATCGACCGATCCATCAGGATGATGATCCCCGAAATCAGGTTCGACACTACCTTTTGCAGCCCGAACCCGATCCCCACACCAATCGCGCCGGACAACAGCGCGATACCGGTCAGGTCAAAGCCCAGCGTGCGGATCGCGACCAGAAAAACCCCGCCATAGATCAGAACCTGAATGCCTTTGGCCAGCAGCACCTGCATCGACGGGGTGATATCGTCATTGCTCATCAAGCCGCGCTCGGCTGCACGGGTTCCCACGCGCGCCAGTGTCAACAGAATGCCGATCAGCAGAACAGCCTTGAGAATCCCAAGGGCCGAGATGTGCAGGTCACCTATGGAAATCGCCACTCCATCCATAAACCCGGCCACGTCGTCGGTCAGGTTCAGGGCAACAAGCGTTGCATAGACCCACATTGCCCATTTGAAGATGCGTCGCAGCGTTCGGTTCCGCACCAACCGTGCCACCAGTGCAATCGCCAGCCACGCAGCGGCCAAGGTTGCGATCACGCCGATTATGTAACTGCGCGAAGGCCATGTGATCTGCTGCATGACCAGATACAGCGCCCATGACAGCACCACGAAATACACCAGTGTCAGGCGCTGCATCAGTTGTACAAGAACCCGCAAACGCCACTTAGGCCACCCGGTGCGCGAGCGCGCCCAAGTATCCCAACGGCCCTGGGTCAGCAGCTTTAGAACAAATGCCGCTCCCCACAGACAAAGGATGATAATAATCTGGTACTGCCGCCAGCCCGGTGTGACGATCAGTTCGGCAAAATTTTCAAACTGAGAGGAGAAGGCCGCGACCATATCGTCATAAAGCTTTGACACCGAACTTGGGATCAGGTCTTGGTTCATGCAGCGCCTCCTCACGACCAGATTGAAGACCAAAGCCCCACGATGCAAGTCCGCGGCGGTTTTGAACCTTGATTGCCGGGATCGCGCGATATATCTGGTGCGCATGAGACTCAATGTGGCCCAACTTCAGAATCTGGAAGATCGCGCGCGTCTGCGCGAACGGTTCTATGGGGCTGCCCGCACGGTTCTGGCGCGCCTACGCGCAGCCTAAGCCACCTCGCCAGCTATTTCTCATTACATACGGGAGAGGACCGATGTCCCCCAAAACGCTCTATGACAAGATCTGGGATGCCCATGTCGCCCACGAAGCCGATGATGGCACCTGCCTGCTGTATATCGACCGCCATCTGGTTCACGAAGTGACCAGCCCGCAGGCCTTCGAAGGCCTGCGCATGGCGGGCCGCAAGGTACGCGCGCCGGAAAAGACCATCGCGGTGCCGGACCACAACGTGCCCACTACGCCGGATCGTGTGAACGGGATCGAAAACCCGGAATCGCGCATTCAGGTCGAGGCACTGGACAAGAACGCCAAGGATTTTGGCATTCACTATTACCCGGTGCATGACGTCCGTCAGGGCATCGTCCACATCGTTGGCCCTGAACAGGGTTGGACCCTGCCTGGCATGACCGTCGTCTGCGGCGACAGCCACACCGCCACCCACGGCGCGTTTGGCGCGCTGGCCCACGGTATCGGTACGTCCGAGGTTGAACACGTTCTGGCCACTCAGACCCTGATCCAGAAGAAATCCAAGAACATGAAGGTGGAAATCACCGGCAAATTGCAGCCGGGCGTAACCGCCAAAGATATCACTCTGGCCGTGATCGGTGAAACCGGCACCGCCGGCGGCACCGGCTACGTCATCGAATATTGCGGCGAAGCGATCCGTGATCTGTCGATGGAAGGCCGCATGACCGTTTGCAACATGGCCATCGAAGGCGGTGCCCGCGCGGGCCTGATCGCCCCCGATGAGACCACGTTCGAATATGTCAAAGGTCGCCCGCATGCCCCGAAAGGTGCCCAGTGGGAAGCCGCGATGGAGTGGTGGAAAACGCTTTATACCGATGAAGGCGCACATTTCGACAAGGTCGTGACCCTTCGCGGTGAAGACATCGCGCCTGTCGTCACATGGGGTACCAGCCCCGAAGACGTGCTGCCAATCACCGCAACCGTGCCGAACCCCGAAGATTTCGAAGGCGGCAAGGTCGACGCGGCGCGCCGTTCGATCGAATATATGGGTCTGGAAGCCGGTCAGAAACTCTGCGACGTGGAAATCGACACTGTCTTTATCGGGTCGTGCACCAATGGCCGGATCGAAGACCTGCGCGCCGCTGCTGAAATACTGAAGGGCAAAAAGATCAAGGACGGGATGCGCGCCATGGTCGTGCCCGGCTCGGGCCTTGTACGACTGCAGGCCGAAGAAGAAGGTCTGGCGGATATCTTCAAAGAGGCCGGTTTCGAATGGCGTCTGGCGGGATGTTCCATGTGTCTGGCGATGAACCCCGACCAGTTGCAACCGGGCGAGCGCTGCGCCGCAACCTCGAACCGAAACTTTGAGGGCCGTCAGGGGCGGGGTGGACGCACCCATCTTCTTAGCCCGGCGATGGCTGCCGCGGCGGCAATCACAGGACGGCTGACAGACGTCCGCGAAATGATGTAAGCTACCCTCATATCTGAATATTTGAGGGAGAGACTGAAATGAGTGATTGGGTCAAATGGCTCTTGTTGGGGCTACTTTCGATTGCGTTTGGCATCTTTGTGCTGGGCGCGCCGGTGGTGGCTTCGGTAGCTGTGACAGTGGTAACTGGCGTGTTGCTGCTGATATCGGGCGCGTTGCAGGTTGTCGGCGGATTTTCTGTCGAAGGCACCGGCAACAAGATTCTGTCATTCATCATGGGTGCCGTGATGCTGTTCCTCGGCTGGAACTTCATGTCCCAGCCGCTTGCAGGAACGCTCACCCTGGCGGTGGTCATGTTGATCCTGTTCATGGCAGGCGGCATCGCGCGGGTTATCCTGTCGTTCCAAATGCGCGGAACACAGTATTTCTGGCCGACAATGATCTCGGGCATCTTGTCGATCGTGCTCGCGGGTATCATCTGGACCTATGTAGGAAGTGAACCAGCAGTGCTGATGAGCATTCTGGGTATCTTCCTGGGGGTCGAGATGCTGTTCAACGGGTTCGGTTTGGTCTTCATGGCGTTCTTCGTCAAGAACGCACCCAACGACGCAACAACGGAAGCGAAACAAGCTTAAACGCGGGGCAAGGGGTCGGCCCTCTCCCGCAGGAGTGTGAACATGGAAAAGTTTGACAAAGTCCACGGGGTGGCCGCCCCAATGCCACTGATCAATATCGACACCGATATGATCATCCCCAAAGTGCACCTGAAAACCATCAAACGGTCCGGCCTTGGCGTCGTGCTCTTTGACGAGATGCGCTATCACGAGCACGGCGGCGAGAACGAAGACTTCGTTCTGAACAAACCCGCCTACCGCAATACCGAGATTCTGGTGGCCGGTGACAATTTCGGCTGCGGCTCGTCGCGCGAACACGCACCTTGGGCGATCAAGGATTTCGGCATCAAGGTTGTAATTTCGACCAGCTTTGCCGACATCTTCTTTAACAACTGCTTCAAGAACGGCATCCTGCCCATCGTGGTCGAGGAAGAGCATCATGCGATCCTGATGGATGACGCGCATAAAGGCGAAAACGCCCGCATGACCGTGCATCTTGAAGATCAGAAGATCACAACATCGGATGGCGTCGAAATTGCGTTCGACATCGACCCGCACCGCAAGCACTGCCTGCTGAACGGTCTGGACGATATCGGCCTGTCGATGGAGAAAGAACATCACATCGACAAATTCGAGGATCACGCGAGTCAGGCCCGCCCCTGGGTATGATTCTGTGGATGATTCTGTGAACACTCAACCTAAAGGGGTCGCCTCGGCGGCCTCTTTCGCATTCTAGGGGTTGAATTCGCGGCAACCACAACATGTAGGGGCAATGCTAAATTACACGTCGGATTTGCGTCAGCAATGATGCAAACCCGCACCAGTTTCGCCATCATTTTGCCCAAAATCACGTGTTTTCTGCACCTTGGCTTGAGTGGAGTGCCTGAGGCAGCCAGTGTTGGCGCTAAAGAGGCATCCGTCAAAAAACAAACGGCGGGCACAAGTTGGAATGAAGTCGGCACAGAACCGACCGGTCCAGTTTGAAAGGGTTCGGATAGTGATTGCGCGCACAACAGGGGCGGCAATACGGGGAATATTGGTTGCGTTGATCGTGCTGACCCCCGCGTTGTATCTGCCCGCATCGTCAACGAATGGGACCGAGATCGTCGTGTTTCTCGCCATTCTTGCGTTTTTCCTGACCTTTGCGGAATACAACTCGGCCTTCCCCAGCTTTATTGAGTTCCGGGACGCGCCCCCGGTGAACCGGCTGCGATTTGTTGGTCTGGTCACAATGATCATGTTTTTGACACTGATCTGTAAGAACGCCTATGCGCCGACCCATCTGACGACTGTCTTTTATTCGGTTGGCCTGAGCGTGGCCAATATCGTCGACTTTCCGTATTCGCCAGTTCGCCTGATCGTGCTGATGCTGCCTGTAGATGCCAGCTCGCCCCTGATCGAACTGGTTCGCATATCTGCCAGTGTCGCTTATCTCACGGCATTGGTTACAATTGGCAGCTTTGCCTACGCCGTGAAATTGCGTGGCTGGCCTACGGGCAACGGTGCGTTCAATGTCTGGACCAACCTGCCCTTGTTCGATCCGACCAAAGGCGGCGATGTGGTCACGCGCCTTCAGCGCGATGGGCGGCTCAACATCTCGATCGGGGTGCTGCTGCCGTTCCTGATCCCCGCGATGATAAAGATGCTGACGAATTATGCGGATCCCATTTCACTCAGCAATCCGCAGACCCTGATTTGGACCATGAGCGCATGGGCTTTCCTGCCCGCCAGTATGATCATGCGCGGCATGGCGACCCTTCGTATCGCGAACCTGATCGTTGAAAAACGTCGCGCCTATTCCACGGCCGAGTCCACTCAGACCGCATGATCCGAATACTATTCCTGCTAGTACTGCCCCTTATGGCGCAGGCTGAGACTGTGCGCGTGGCAACTTTTAACACCGAACTCAGCCGCGATGGGCCGGGCCTATTGCTCAGGGATATTCGGCGCGGCGACGCACAGGTTCAGGCTGTGGTGCAGGTGTTGACAGCGGTCAACCCCGATATTGTCGCGTTGCAGGGTGTCGACTGGGACTTTGGCGGCGAAACGCTTGCCGCATTGACTGAACAGTTGCGAGAGGCCGGTTTGGACTACCCCCATCAGTTTGCCGCGCGGCCAAATTCGGGTTTGGAGACAGGCCTGGATATGGACGGCGACGGTCGCACCCATGGTCCGGGCGACGCGCAGGGTTGGGGCAAATACACCGGGCATGGCGGCATGGCGGTCCTGTCGCGTTATCCCATCAACCAATACGAGGTTCAGGATTTTTCGCCTTTGCTCTGGCGGGTCCTGCCGGATGCGCAATTGCCTGTATTGGACGGGCAACCTTATCCGTCAGAAGACGCGCAAATGGTACAGCGGTTGCCTTCGGTCGCACAGTGGGTGGTTCCGGTTGAAACACCTTTTGGGCCGGTCGACCTGATGACCTTTCACGCGGCACCCCCCGTTTTTGACGGGCCGGAAGATCGGAACGGGCTCTGCAATCACGATGAGATACAGGTGTGGTCGCACGTTCTGGAAGGTCGGCTAGGCAGCGCCCCTAAAGGCCCTTACGTGATCGCCGGGGATGCCAATCAGGACCCGACCCGCGGAGAGGGGCGTAAACAGGCGATTAAGGCGCTTTTGTCCCATCCCCTGCTACAAGACCCCCAGCCGCGTGACGCGACAGGCGACTTGGCGACGGTCACTTGGAAAGCAACGGGTGATATGCGGGTGGATTACGTGTTGCCCTCGGCCCATTGGACGGTTCGGGACAGCGGTGTTTATTGGCCTGATACAGGGACCGAAGGGCGAACGGCGGCGCAAACAGCAAGCCGCCATCGGCTGGTTTGGGTCGATCTGGAATTGGAGTGAAACTGACAAAACAGGGCAACCGGTTGGCTGCCCTGTCCTTTGTCGATGATCGTCTTCAAACCCTGAAGAACTCGTTACCCAAAATATGCAGTATCAGGTCCGCGGTGCCGAGGATGACCCTCCGCCCGCAGGATCACGGCCTCCGCTGGTGGACGAACTTCCGGTCGGATCGCTACCGCCGCCAGGTGTTGAACTTCCACCTGGATCACGGCCGCCGTCGGAAGTTGAGCTATCGCTCGGGTCACGCCCCCCGCCCGAGGTTGAGCTATCGCCCGGGTCACGCCCCCCGCCTGAGGTTGAGCTATCTTCAGGCTCACGCTCTTCACCGGTTGGCGAGCAGGGAACCGATGCCGTTCCAGCAACCGCCGAGTCATCGCACCCTCCGGGGGGCGGTGGCGGCGGTGGCAGGCAGGGCTGGTCCGGGTTCGCACCACTGGGGCTGGCCCCGCCGGTACAACCGACAACGTCTCCGTATTTATTAAAAATAGGCTCGGGTTGGATCGGCTCTGGGGCTTCTGTTTGACCACAGGCGGCGACTAACGCCAGACATGCAGTCGCAGCCCATAGTTTTGAGTATCTTTGCATTCACTTGTCCTTTTTCACGGGCCGACGCACACCCGCACCGGCCCAAACCATCCAAAAAAGCGTACTCGTAACCCACTGTGAAATATGGAAAGTGCTGTCTCTCTTTCGGAACGCCGGAACTTTAGAATTGAAATCTGCGGACAAAAAGCCGCTAATCTGCATCAAGATCATGCAAATTTGCAGGACGTCTGAAAATGAACTGGGACAATCTGAAAGTGCTGTTAGCCATTGGTCGGGCGGGCTCTTTGACAGGCGCGGCACATTTCCTTGATGTGGACGCGACCACAATGGGCCGCCGGTTGACCGCGTTGGAACAAGAGCTTGGGGTGATCCTGTTTGTTCGCTCTAAGTCAGGGTTTGTGGCGACCGAAGCCGGGGCCATTGCAATCGAGCGTGCGCTGCAGATCGAAGCAAGCTATCACCGAATGACCGACGAAATCTCTCAATCACATGCCAGCGCTGTAGGGATGATGCGTATAGTCGGGAATTCGTGGACAATGCAGCGCCTGGCCTTGTCAGGGATGGATCGTTTTCTTGCCGAAAATCCCGGATTGGACCTGAGGTTCATGACCCGTGCCGCAACAACGCGCATCTCGGGCGAGGCGTCAATTCAGATGTGGCTCGAAGTTCCGCCCGAATCTGCGGAATACACGGTCACACTGGGTCAGGTCCTTTACGCCGTTTACCACGCCGCCCACCTGCAAGAAGAACCCGCAAGCTGGGTTGCCTTTTTTGACGAAGAGGCCAGCCGCCCAATCATCAACCGCGCGGTCAGACGCCTGAGCAAACACGCCGAAAAAGTGAGATTAACCGCAACGGACGCCAGCGTGCTGGTCTCGGCCGTTGCTGCGGGGGCGGGTAAGGGGTTGCTGCCAATGTGCCTTGCCGAAGGGCGCGATGATCTGGTGCGTGTTGGCACAGGTCGTCCGGATTTCAGCCGCACCCTGTACCTCTATCTCAACCCGGATACTGTTGGGTACAAGCGCGTGCAGGTCACTGTTGAGTGGGTGCGCAAGGCGTTCAACGCCGCGTTTCTACCGAACACCTGAGCGTCGGCAGGGCCGCGCGTGGCATGCATTTCTTCAGGAGTTCGTCGTTCCGGGCACAGATACGGGTTTTACCTGCAGCTTACAGCTTCCTCGCATTGACCCCATGCTGCGCAGGCGCTAGGGCCATTGCGACGAAACGCAAGGAGATCCTTCATGTCCAACCCCTCGCTCCTCATCCTGCCCGGAGACGGTATTGGCCCCGAAGTCATGGCCGAAGTCCGCCGCATCATCGACTGGTTCGGCGCGAACCGCGGTCTGGCGTTCGACGTGAGCGAGGATCTGGTCGGCGGTGCCGCCTATGACGCCCATGGCAAGCCCCTGTCGGATGAGACCATGGCCAAGGCGCAAGAGGTCGATGCGGTATTGCTGGGCGCGGTTGGTGGCCCGAAATACGACGATCTGGATTTCAGTGTAAAACCTGAACGCGGATTGCTGCGCCTGCGCAAGGAAATGGACCTGTTTTCAAACCTGCGCCCAGCTCAGTGCTTTGACGCGCTGGCCGACTTCTCATCGCTGAAGAAAGACATCGTCGCCGGTCTGGACATCATGATCGTGCGCGAACTGACATCGGGCGTCTATTTCGGCGAACCGCGCGGCATCTTCGAAGAAGGTAACGAACGCGTGGGCATCAACACCCAGCGCTACACCGAATCCGAGATCGAACGCGCCGCACGCTCGGCCTTTGAACTGGCGATGCGCCGGAACAAAAAGCTGTGCTCGATGGAAAAAGCCAACGTCATGGAATCGGGCATCCTGTGGCGCGAGGTCGTGGACCGTGTCGCCGAGGATTACCCCGAGGTCGAGCTGACCCATATGTATGCCGACAATGGCGCAATGCAGTTGGTGCGCGCACCCAAGCAGTTTGATGTGATCGTCACCGACAACCTGTTCGGCGATATCCTGTCCGATTGCGCGGCAATGCTGACCGGCTCGCTGGGGATGCTGCCATCCGCTTCGTTGGGTGCACCGATGGCCAATGGCCGTCCCAAGGCGATGTACGAACCGGTCCACGGCTCGGCCCCTGATATCGCGGGTCAGGGCAAGGCGAACCCGATTGCCTGTATCCTTAGCTTTGCCATGGCGCTGCGCTACAGCTTTGACCAAGGGGATGAGGCCGATCGTCTGGAAGCCGCGATCGAGAAAGTTCTGGCCGATGGTGTCCGCACCGCCGACTTGCTGGCCGAGGAAGGTGTGCAACCTGTGTCGACCACCGAAATGGGTGACGCGATTCTGGCGGCGCTGGACGAAACCGTCTGATCACGCGAGCATACAAATGCAAAAGGCGGTGCCCAGCGCACCGCCTTTTTCTTTGCCCGATCAATTGCCGAAGATATTGTTCAACAGGTTGTTAATGGCATTTTCGAACCCGTTGCCCTGCCTGCGGCGTTGCTGCCGGGGCTGCGCGGTTCGCACGGGCGGGTCCGGGGCCAGCATCGGCAAGGGCGTTGGCGTCATCCCTTCGGTCACGCGCAGCATGGTTTCCTTCCAGATTTCCGCAGGCAACCCGCCGCCGGTGACACCGGAAAGGGGCGTGTTGTCGTCATAACCCATCCAGACACCCGCCACGTAATCCGCCGTGAACCCGATAAACCACGCATCGCGCGCGGCCTGAGTCGTGCCGGTTTTACCCGCCACCTGCCAGCCCGGAAGCTGCGCCCGCGCGCCGGTGCCTTCCGAGACCACGCGCTCCATCATCCATGTCAGTTGCTTGGCCGCCTTGTCGTTGATGACGCGTTCTCCGATGCCGGTCGTCGTCACCATGACGGGCGTCTGGTCCCCCAGCAGCTTTAACTCGGTCAGACCATAAGGTTCCACGGACGAGCCACCGTTCAGGATACCCGCATAAGCGCCGGTCATCTCAATCAGCGTGCTTTCCGACGCGCCCAGGGCAAGGGCGGGACCTTCGGCCAGATCATTGGCGATCCCAAAACCGCTGGCGACAGTGCGGACGTTTTCAAGCCCCGCAACCTCGGCCACTTTGACGGCCGGGATGTTCAGCGAGTTCTTCAAGGCATCCGCAAGCGTGACCCTACCATAGAACTTGTTGGTATAGTTCTTAGGGCACCACTGACCCGAACCGGGAATATTGATGCAATAGGGCTCGTCCACAACCGTATCCAGCGGGGAATACCCAAGCTCCAACGCTGTCGCGTAGACGAAGGGTTTGAAGGATGATCCGGTCTGGCGCAACGCCTGTGTCGCGCGATTGAACGCACCTGATACACGCGTCTTACGACCGCCGACCATGGCGCGCACAGCCCCATCTGCGGACATCACGACAATCGCGGCCTGCGCCTTGGACCCTTCGCGAACCTTTTCTTGAAAGATATATTGCAGCGCCTCTTCAGCCGATTTTTGCAGGCGCTGATCCAAAGTAGTCCGGATCACCACATCCTCGGTCGTGTTGCGGGTGAAGAACTCCGGTCCGCTGGCCATGACCCAATCGGCGAAATATCCGCCTGCACGCGCGGCGGCGGCTTCGGACAATTCTGCGGGGCGGGTGCGGGCTTCGCTGGCCTGCGCAGGGGAAAGATATCCCTGATCCTCCATCAAACCGACCACCAGACGCGCCCGATCCTGCGAGCGTTGTAGGTTGTTCGTCGGCGCATACCGGGTCGGCGCGACCAGAAGACCCGCCAGCATCGCGGCCTCGGACGGTGATACTTCGGCGGCTGAAATCCCGAAATACCGCTGGCTGGCCGCCTCGAACCCTCGCGCACCTGCGCCAAGGAACGCCCGGTTCAGATAGATGGTAAGGATTTCGTCCTTGGAGTATTTGACCTCCATCGCCATCGCGTAAACGGCTTCCTTGGCCTTGCGCCACAACGACCCCTGACGGCAATCAGATTCATAGGCCGCCTCGGACTCCCATTCAGCCGGATCGTATGGAACGCCCAGACATAGCAACTTGGCCGTCTGCTGCGTGATGGTCGAACCGCCATGGCCCGACAGCGGCCCCCGGCCTTCGCTCAGGTTGATGCGCACGGCGCTGGCAACCCCGCGCGGGCTGACACCGAAATGGCGATAGAACCGCTTGTCCTCGGTCGCGATGACCGCGTGTTTAAGGTGCGGGGACACGGTATCAGCCGTAATGACACCGCCAAACTGGTCACCGCGCCATGCAAACACCTTACCGTCGCGGTCCAGCATCGTGACCGACCCGCGCGCGCGGCCGTCCAAAAGCGAATCGACATCGGGCAACGAGGTGTAGACAACGCCAATCGCCAGCGCCAGCAACAGCGCGCAAACGGCCCCCACGCGCCATGTCACGCCCCAGATCATCCGCCACAGCCAGCGGAACATCCGGCGGAATATCCCTCCGCCACCTCCGGCCGATTTCTTGCGTGTTTTCTTGCGGGTGGGCTTTCGTGTGGTGGTTTTACGTGCGACAGCCTTCTTTCCCGCAGGTTTCGCGGTGCGTTTGGTCGCCTTGGGTTTACGGCCCTTGGACGGGTATCTTTTATCCGCCACCAAAGGAGTTTTGCGGCGCTTGGAATCTGTCATTTCCGAACTCTGCCCGGTTATCGTTTTGAGGCACCATACCCTGCAAAACCTGTGAAGTTGAGGTCCGAATTTCCGGTAAATCTCTTCCTCACTTTGCACATTTTTTGGGCATTTATCTCAATCTGTGCAAAAATTGTGCACCTAGCTGCAAATTTCCCCAGCGTTCGGTCGCACTCAGCGTTCCTTAAAACCGTCAGCCGCGCTTTTTTGCTGCGAGTGCAAACAAGCCGGACAGACCGGGAAGCAGAGGGGATCAACGTGAAACTGATCATTGCGACAATCAAGCCGTTCAAGCTGGAGGAGGTGCGCGAGGCACTGACCGAAGCTGGCGTGCGCGGCATGATGGTGACCGAAATCAAGGGCTTCGGCTCGCAATCGGGTCACACAGAAATCTATCGCGGTGCGGAATATGCCGTGAACTTCGTACCCAAGATCAAACTGGAAATCGTGGTGCCCGCTGCGATGGCCGACCAGATCGTCGAGACCATCACCAAAACCGCCAAGACCGGCAAGATCGGTGACGGCAAGATTTTCGTCCTCGATGTCGAGCAGGCCCTGCGCGTGCGGACCGGGGAAACCAACGAAGAGGCGCTGTAAGCGCCCCCACTCACAATCATTCGAGGACTGACAATGAACCTGATGAAATCTCTCATCCCTGCTGCCGCGATCGTCGCGCTGCCGCAGATGGGTCTGGCGCAAGAGGCCGCCGACGGCGAAGCCGCGCTCCATACCCAGTATATCTTCACCACGCTGCTGTTCCTGATGGCAGGGTTCCTGGTCTTCTTCATGGCTGCAGGTTTTGCCATGCTTGAAGGCGGTCTGGTGCGCTCCAAGAACGTCGCCATGCAGATGATCAAGAACGTGGCGCTGTTTTCCATAGCCGCGATCATGTACTGGCTGGTTGGCTTCAACACGATGTATCCGGGCGACTTCAATGGTTTCTTTGCCATTGGCGGCCCGACCGTGCTTGACCCGGTCGGTGTCGACCCTGCCGAGGCTGCTCTGGACTATGCCTCGATCGGATCGGACTTCTTCTTCCAGTTGGTCTTTGTGGCTGCAACCGCCTCCATCGTGTCGGGTGCCGTGGCCGAGCGGATCAAGCTGTTCCCCTTCCTGATCTTCGTCGTTGTACTGACCGGTATCATGTACCCGATCTCGGGTTCCTGGCAGTGGGGCGGCGGCTGGCTGTCTGAAGCTGGCTTCTCGGATTTCGCTGGCTCGACCGTCGTACACTCGGTCGGTGGCTGGGCAGCGCTGGCAGGCGCGATCATCCTTGGTCCGCGGATCGGCAAATACAAGGACGGCAAGGTCCACCCGATGCCCGGTTCGAACTTGGCACTGGCAACCCTGGGTACGTTCATCCTGTGGCTGGGTTGGTTCGGCTTCAACGGCGGCTCGCAGCTTGCAATGGGCACTGTGGGCGACGTAACAGACGTCTCGCGTATCTTCGCCAACACCAACATGGCCGCCGCTTCGGGCGCTGTTACAGCCCTGATCCTGACACAACTGCTGTACAAAAAGCCTGACCTGACCATGGTGCTGAACGGTGCGCTGGCCGGTCTGGTTTCGATCACAGCCGAACCTCTGGCCCCGACCCTGTTCGGCGCGCTGTGGATCGGTGCCGTCGGTGGTATCATCGTGGTCTTCGCGGTTCCGATGCTGGACAAGTTCAAGATTGACGACGTTGTCGGCGCGATCCCGGTTCACCTGTTCGCAGGCATCTGGGGCACCATCGCCGTGATCTTCTACGGCGAAGCATCCTTGGGCACCCAGCTTCTCGGTATCGCAGCCTACGGCGTGTTCACCTTTGTCGGCGCGCTGATCCTGTGGAGCATCCTGAAAGCCGTTGTCGGCATTCGCGTCAGCGAAGAGGACGAGATCAACGGCCTCGACATGGCAGAGCTGGGGATGGAAGCATATCCCGAATTCTCCAAAGGCTAAGACCTGAGTTCACCACTCAAAGGCCGGGCGTTCGCGCCCGGCCTTTTCTTTTGGAATTGGCCAAAAACAAAAAAGCCGCGCAATCCTGCGCGGCTTTAACGGTTGTGATGGATAACTCAAACGCCGACGTCGACAATCGCCTGTGCCAGAATCGGCACCGTGTTGGCGTTCAGACCCGCAATGTTCAAACGGCTGTCGCCGACCATATAGATGCCGTGATCAGCACGCAGCTTCTCGACCAGTTCCGGGGCTGCGCCAAGGCGCGAGAACATGCCGCGATGCTGGGCGACAAAGCCAAACCGGTCGGACCCGCTCAGTCTTTGCAGCTCGTCGGCCAGTTGTTGGCGCAGACCCAGCATGGACAGGCGAACCTCTTCCAGCTCGGCCGCCCAATCCGCGCGCAAGGCGTCGTCATTCAGGATTGTCGTCACGACCCGCGCCCCGTGATCGGGCGGGAAGGAATAGTTCTGACGATTCAGAAAGTCCAGCGTCGACTGGTTCAGCCCCGTCTGCGCCGCATCATCGCTGATCGCCATCAACAGCCCGGTGCGTTCGCGATATACACCGAAGTTCTTGGAACAAGACGCCGCGATCAGGCAACGCTTGACCGACGAGGCAACAAGGCGGGTAGCCTGCGCATCTTCCTCAAGACCATCACCAAAGCCCTGATAGGCGATGTCGATCATCGCCACGAGGCCAAGCTCGTTGATGATGTTCACGACCTCTTGCCACTGAACCATGTTCAGATTGGCTCCGGTCGGGTTATGGCAACAGCCATGAAGCAGAACCACGTCGCCCGCCTTGGCCGTTTTCAGGTCTTCGACCATGCCATCGAAATCAACGCCTCGGGTCTCACCATCGAAATAGCGGTACGGGACGGTCTCCATCCCCAGATAGTTCAGGATCGACAGGTGGTTCGGCCATGTTGGATTCGACACAAGGACGCGCGCCGAAGGGTTGGCCATGCGGATCATCTCGAACGCTTGCCGACACGCGCCAGTGCCGCCAGGCGTCGCCACAGCCGCGATGTTGCCACGCGGAACCGAGGTGCCAAGGATCAGGCCGATCATCGCATCCGCAAAAGCCGGATCGCCCGCCAGACCGGTATAGGCCTTGCTCTCCTGTTCTTCCAGAATGCGCTTTTCAGCCGCTTTCACCGCGCGCATGACCGGGGTCACGCCTTCAGCATTCTTGTAGACGCCAACACCCAGGTCGATCTTTTGATCGCGCGGGTCTTCGCGGTACATCTGCATCAGCGCCAGGATCTTATCGGCGGGCTGCGGTTTGAGGTTTTCGAACATCAGGTCTCTCCGGTTGCGACGGGCAGGGTGGGGAACGCACCCCATTCAGCCCAGGAGCCGTCATAAAGCGAATGGTCTTTTTTGCCCAAGCGTTCCAACGCAAGGCTGAGGATCGCGGCAGTTACACCCGACCCGCATGAGGTAATGGCGGGTTTCGACAGGTCCACGCCAGCGGCCTCGAACACGGTGCGGCATTCATCGGGCGACTTCATCGTGCCGTTCTTGTTCAACAGCGTATCAAACGGCACATTGCGCGAGCCTGGAATATGACCCGAACGCAAGCCTTCACGCGGCTCGGCGCTTGTCCCTGCAAATCGGGCGGCAGAGCGTGCATCAATGATCTCGTGATCGGCCAACTTCGCCGCCGCAGACACCTGCGTGACGTCCCGCACCAGATGGTTTTGCACGCGCACCGTCATGTGACGGTCACGAATGACCGGAGGAAGGTCTTCGATCTCGCGCCCTTCAGCCTGCCATTTGGGGAAACCGCCATCCAGAACAGCGATGTTTTCCTGACCCATCAGACGGAACAGCCACCAGACCCGCGCGGCGGACATCAACCCGGCGCCATCATAGACCACCACCTGATGACCATCCCCAACCCCCATCGCCCGCAGGCGCGACATGAACTTTTCAACCGGGGGCGCCATGTGCGGCAGATCCGAGCGACGATCCGAGATCTCGTCAATGTCAAAGAACCGCGCGCCGGGAATATGGGCCGCGTCATACTCGGCCTTTGCATCCCGCCCTTGCTGCGGCAAATACCATGAACCGTCCAGAACCCGCAGGTCCGGGTCCTTGAGATGGGCTGCAAGCCATTCGGTTGAAACGAGGGTTTTCGGATCGTCCTGCATCAAAGCCTCCCCAAAGCGAGCTTGGGTTTTCCCTATACGCGCAGGGTTGCGGGTTCAAGGCTGGATAAGGTCGCGGGTCCGCTTATCCGGCCTGACCATAGTGGTGCATGTTCAGAAATGCGGCACCCTCATCACCCGCCCGATAACCATGCGGAATGTCTGCAGCAAAGCGCAGGCCCTGTCCGGCTTGCAACGGCACCCATTCCGCGTCGCGCAAGATTTCCAATGCACCTTTCAGCACGAACACTTCCTCGGTCACGCCGGCGGCATGGGCGGCGGATTCGTGGCTCTGGTTCGGTGCAAGATCGACATGGAAGGTTTCCGCGCCAAGTGCGGGGTCATAGGGGAAGACGATCTTGACCTCGATGCTGCCGGGAAAGGTCACGGTGCGGAACAGGCTGGAATCGGCAGGGTCGCGCAGCGCCGACGACCCGATCAAAGCACTAAGTGGCAGTTGGAATCCTTTGGCGATCTTCCACAGGGTCGCGATGGTCGGGCTGGATTCGCCCCGCTCGATCTGGCCCAGCATGGCCTTGCTGACGCCTGTCATCTCGGCCACCTTGGACAGGCTCAGCCCCGAGGCCGCGCGCACATCCCGCAGTTTCAGCGTTATATCATCCGGTGCCATATCGCTCGTCTCTCGAATCCTCTTGTGCGTTATAGCGCACATGTGATACGTGCGCTATAACGCACACACCCCGCCATCGCAACCGGGGCATAAGGGAAACAGCATCATGCCAATGTACCGATCCAGAACCTCTACCCATGGCCGCAACATGGCCGGTGCCCGCGGCCTGTGGCGCGCCACCGGGATGCAGGATGACGATTTCGGCAAGCCGATCATCGCAATCGTCAACTCGTTCACGCAGTTTGTGCCGGGCCACGTTCACCTGAAGGACCTCGGCCAGATGGTTGCCCGCGAGGTCGAGGCCGCCGGTGGTGTCGCCAAAGAGTTCAACACCATCGCCGTGGATGACGGGATCGCCATGGGCCATGACGGCATGCTGTATTCACTTCCCTCACGAGAGGTGATCGCAGATTCGGTCGAATACATGGTCAACGCGCATTGTGCCGATGCGATGGTATGCATCTCGAATTGCGACAAGATCACGCCGGGCATGCTGATGGCTGCCATGCGCCTGAACATCCCCGCGATCTTTGTCTCGGGCGGGCCGATGGAGGCCGGAAAGATCGACATCGCCGATCTGGATGTGAAAAAGATCGACCTTGTGGACGCGATGGTCGCCGCGGCCGACGACAAGTACACCGACGAACAGGTCCAGCATATCGAGGAAAACGCCTGCCCGACCTGTGGGTCGTGCTCGGGCATGTTCACCGCGAACTCGATGAACTGTCTGGCCGAGGCGCTGGGTCTGGCCCTGCCGGGCAATGGGTCCACGCTGGCCACGCACTCAGACCGCAAAGAGCTGTTCCTTGAGGCCGGTCGCCGCATCGTCGAGATCACCAAGCGCCACTATGATCTGGATGAAAAGGGCTTCCTGCCCCGCGAAATCGCCACATTTGATGCGTTCGAGAACGCCATGTCGCTGGACATCGCCATGGGCGGGTCCACCAACACCGTGCTGCACCTGCTGGCCATCGCGCATGAGGGCGAGGTGCACTTCACCATGTCCGATATGGACCGACTCAGCCGCGAAGTACCCTGTTTGTGCAAGGTCGCGCCAAACACAGAGAACGTGCATATGGAAGACGTTCACCGCGCGGGCGGCATCTTCTCGATCCTCGGCGAACTCAGCCGCGCCGGTCTGCTGCACGATGATTGTAGCACCGTGCATTCGGCAACGATGGGTGAAGCAATTGCCAATTGGGATATTAAGGTCGCCAACAACCCCAAGGCGCAGGATTTGTTCAAGGCCGCGCCGGGTGGCGTCCGCACCACGCAGGCGTTCAGCCAATCGAATAGGTACAAGGAACTGGACACCGACCGCGAAGGCGGCGTGATCCGGTCCAAGGAACACGCGTTCAGTCAGGATGGAGGTCTGGCGGTGCTGTTCGGCAACATCGCGCGCGACGGCTGTATCGTGAAAACCGCCGGTGTGGACCCTGCCAGCCTGACCTTCACCGGCTCGGCCTATGTCTGCGAAAGCCAGGATCAGGCGGTGAACGACATCCTGACCGGCAAAGTGAAAGAGGGCGACGTGGTCGTTATCCGGTACGAAGGCCCGCGCGGTGGCCCGGGGATGCAGGAAATGCTGTACCCGACCTCGTATCTGAAATCCAAGGGGCTGGGCAAAGCTTGCGCGCTGCTGACCGACGGGCGGTTTTCGGGTGGCACCTCGGGCCTTTCGATCGGCCACGTCTCGCCCGAAGCGGCCGAAGGTGGCGTCATCGGTCTGGTGCATCAGGGCGACAAGATCGAGATCGACATCCCCAACCGCTCGATCCATCTGGCGGTGTCCGACGAAGAACTGGCCGCGCGCCGGGAAGAACAGGACGAAAAAGGCTGGGAACCTGCCGCGCCGCGCAAGCGCAAGGTGTCCACGGCGCTGAAGGCCTATGCCAAGCTGACGACAAGTGCGGCTAAGGGAGCTGTGCGCCAGTTGTGACTATGTTAACCCGGCGCGCGATTATGACGGGCCGGGTTTTCCAACCACCCAAACCCTCCCGCGCCCGAACTACGCCATCGGCTGCGCCGATACCCCGTTCAGTCTTGGGCCCGGCGCCGCGCGGTGCGCGGCGCCGGGCCCAACCAGAGGAGATGTCTCGTCAGAGACATTGATAATGAGCGGGAGAACCTGCCCCTTACTCAGTCGCCAAGTTTGGCATGAACCTCATCCAGATCAATTTCACCAATTGGCATCTTGTTAGCCGGGTTCTCAAAATCATACCGGAACAGCTCGAAATCTTGCTTGTAGATTTCGTAGACCAGGTGCATCGAGAGGTCGTCAAAATAGTCTGCAACCGGATGCGCGCGCTTTGGGCCATGCCCCTCAGATTCGTTGAAGCGCGGGATTGTGGACAGCTCCACATTATGCGGCGTATCCAGATGGTTCAGGACATCCTGCATTCCGTCGTTGAACGCTTCGGTCCAGAAAATCCGGTCATACCGCCCGCCGTTGACGATAAAGGTCGAGACATGGCCTGACATGGCCGACCAGTGAATATCGGGGTCCATCGGCCTGCGCCAACGGATCGTATCACGCGCAAACAGCAGAAACCGGCGGAAGCTGGCGATCTGGTCGAACTCGCCCTTTCCGTCATCCCCACCAACCTCGATCCCGTAATTATAGATCAGCGTCGGCACCAGATTGCCCCGGTACCGTTTGCCGTTTCGCTGAATGCCGCAGATCTTGTCAAAAAAGGAGCTGAGGATACGCGTGTAAGGATTGCGGACACAGGTGAAGGTATAAGACGAGTGGTTTCGGATATTTTGGGAAATCACATCCTGACTGTTCTCGAACGCCCATTTGTGCATTCCGTCATCTGCGTCGTGAATATCACCATCAAAGAACCGACCATGATCCGAATAATACATGATCTGTCCAATAGTTGAGCAGGCGCATTTCGGCACAACCCGATACACCATGCTTTCGCTCTCGGTCATCCATGTGCCGGGAAAACCCATCTGCTTTGCCTCCTCCGCGTGTCAGAACCTAAAATTTCTACCCGCTTTTGAGATCAAAAAACCAAAAATATTATGTTTATTCAATCGCTCATCCTCAGTATCACGGTTGGAAACGGGCAGAAACGGAATTCACAGAACTGAAATGGCCAGGATTGCCTATATATTGCTGTGCCACAAAGACCCCGAGGCCATCATTGCACAAGCCGAGCAATTGACCGCCGCTGGGGATTGCATGGCCATTCACTTCGACGCACGCGCCAGCGCCGCGGCCTATGCCCAAATTCGGGACGCTCTTGCGCACAACGCAAACGTCACTTTCGCAACCAAGCGGATCAGATGTGGCTGGGGAGAGTGGTCTTTGGTTCAGGCCACCCTGCACGCCATCGAAGCGGCGGTGGATGCATTTCCTCGTGCAACGCATTTCTACATGCTGTCGGGCGACTGCATGGCAATCAAGACGGCGGAATACGCACATCGTTTTCTGGACGAGCGCGACATGGATTTCATCGAAAGCCACGACTTCTTTGAAAGCAAGTGGATCAAGACCGGGATGAAGGAAGACCGGCTGATCTATCGGCATTACTTCAACGAAAGAACACAAAGCCGATGGTTCTATGCCGCTTACGAGCTGCAAAAGCGCTTTGGTTTGACCCGCGACGTTCCCGACGACATTCAGGTCATGATCGGCAGCCAGTGGTGGTGCCTGCGCCGCCGGACGATCGAGATGATTCTGGAATTCCTGAAGAAGCGCCCGGATGTGATCCGCTTTTTCTCAACCACCTGGATTCCGGATGAGACTTTCTTTCAGACCCTGGTTCGCCATCTTGTTTCGAAAGAAGAAATCCAGAACCGCACGCCTACATTCCTGATGTTCTCGGACTATGGAATGCCGGTCACGTTTTACAACGACCATTATGATATGTTGCTGGGGCAGGATTATCTGTTTGCCCGCAAGATCAGCTCTGAAGCTCATGATCTGAAAGACAGGCTGGGCAAACTCTATGCCACCGAAGGCGTCACGTTCCGGATAACGGATGAAGGGCGAAACCTGCACAGGTTCCTGACCGGGCGCGGCCGCGTTGGACGCCGGTATGGTCAACGGTTCTGGGAGGCGGGCAATACCCTTGGACCAAACCGCGAAGTTTATCTGATCGTCTGTAAGAAATGGCATGTCGCCAAACGGCTCGTCGATCAGATTATGTCCGAGACAGACATCCCCTGTATCGAATACCTGTTTAATGAAGAAGACACGGCCCTGCCCGATCTGGGCGGCATAGAAACCACGCTGGGAAAACGGTCTCGGCACCGGCGCGCGGTCGTGCGTTTGCTGTTCGACAATTTCGAAACGGACAAGCTGGTTATTTGCGTCGATCCCGCCAACCTTGAGATCATTGAGGATTTTAATGCCGACCAGTCCCATGCGCATGTGTTGGAGATTGATTGCGCGTATTCAGATGCTTACTTGATCGGCCACGCCCGACGCATAGGTCTGGCTGGTGAGAACAGCCCCGACGAGACCGTAGCCGAACTTGTGCCAACCCTACGCAACGCGCTTGCCTACGAATCCGAGTTGATACAGGGGGCCGGTCTTGGCAGTTACCAGCGTATTCGGGAAACCGATACTCCTGCAGAAAAGGAAGCGGCAATTACAGCGTTTTTGGGTGTCTCACCAGACAAGGCCCGGGCAATCTTGCAGTTGGACTACCTGTTCGCCGATTAAAAACCCGGCGACGCTTGGGGCATCGCCGGTCTGGATGTTCAGATGTCGAACTTGACGCCCTGCGCCAGCGGCAATTCAGCCGAGTAGTTAACCGTATTGGTCTGGCGCCGCATATAGGCCTTCCACGCGTCAGAGCCGCTTTCGCGCCCGCCTCCTGTTTCTTTCTCACCGCCAAAGGCACCGCCGATCTCGGCCCCCGACGGCCCGATATTGACGTTGGCGATTCCGCAATCCGATCCGGCTGCGGTCAGGAATTGCTCGGCCTCGCGCATGTTTAGGGTGAACACGCAGGACGACAGGCCTTGTGGCACGTCGTTCTGGATGTCGATGGCGTCGTCGAAATCGTCATAGCCCATCACATAAAGGATCGGCGCAAAAGTCTCGGTTTTCACGGTCGCCGTCTGGCCGGGCATCTCAACGATGGCGGGTTGCATATAGACGCCATCCGGCACACCGTCGGTCACGCGCTGGCCTCCGAATACCGCACCGCCCTCAGCTTTGGCCGATTCCAAAGCAGCGATCATGGCCGCGCCGGATGCCTCATCGACCAGTGGGCCGATCAAAGTGCCCTCGGTCAGCGGGTTGCCGATAGGCAGACCGGCATAGGCCCTTTTCAGGCGGCCCACCAGCTCCTCACGGATCGAGTTATGCACGATCAGGCGGCGCAGCGTGGTGCAGCGCTGACCAGCCGTACCCACAGCCGAGAACACGATCGCGCGCACCGCCATTTCCAGATTGGCCGAAGGGCCAACGATCATCGCGTTGTTGCCGCCCAGTTCCAGAATGCACTTACCAAAGCGGGATGCCACCACGGGGGCAACCGCGCGGCCCATGCGGGTGGAACCGGTGGCCGAAATCACCGGCAAATCCTCGCTGGCGACCAGCGCCTCGCCCAGCGCGGCACCGCCGATCAGGGTTTGCAGCAGGTGGTCGGGCGCATCGCCGAAACGGGCTAGTGCGCGTTCAAAGATCTTCTGGCAGGCCATCGCGGTCAGCGGCGTCTTTTCGGACGGTTTCCAGATCACCGTATCGCCGCAGACCAGTGCAATCGCCGCGTTCCACGACCAGACCGCAACCGGGAAGTTGAAGGCCGAGATCACGCCGACCGGCCCCGCCGGGTGCCATGTCTCCATCATCCGGTGGCCGGGGCGTTCAGAGGCGATGGTCAGGCCATAAAGCTGCCGCGACAGACCTACGGCAAAGTCGCAGATGTCGATCATCTCTTGCACTTCGCCCAAACCTTCCGAGGTGATCTTGCCAGCCTCCCAACTGACCAGCGCGCCCAGATCTTCTTTGGCGGCACGTAGTTCCTCGCCCAGCAGGCGGATCAACTCGCCCCGGCGCGGGGCGGGTACAGTACGCCAGGCTTTGAATGCAGTTTTGGCATTGGCAAACACCGCCTCCATGTCGCTCGCCGGGGTTTCATGCACCTCGGCCAGCAGGCTGCCGTCGATGGGGGAATGCACCGGCAGAGTGCCGCCGGTCAGCTCAGCCGCTGTCAGGTCCAGATTGGCAAGGGTTGTTTGCGCAGTCATCACGATGTCTTTCATATCTCAGGCCGCCTTGTTCTGTGGGGTTGCGTCGCCAGCGCGGTAAAGCTGGCCAAATTCGGTGTTCAGGAAATCAGACAGGGCCACCTGTTCCTGCCGGACAAAGCCCTTGGCAGGCAGCGCGCCCGTGCGCATCAGATCGACCACACCCAGCACACCTGCGGCGGTGGTGACTTGAATGGCGCTCCAGACCTGTCCGTTGATCTTGCGGGCATAGCTTTTGTTGATCAGGGACTTCTCGCGCAAGCTTCCGTCGATCATGCCTTTTGCGGTGCAATAGACCAGCACCACGTCTTGATCCGTGCGCGGAAGGGCGGTCTCGAAAATATCCTTGAGCAGATCGCGGCGACGCTCCAGCCCCAGATCCTTGAGCAGCAGTTTCAGGATATCGCAATGACCGGGATACCGGATCGAGCGATAGGATACTGCCCGGGCCTTGCCGTCCAGCGTTTCGGGTAATGTGCCCAAGCCACCCGAGGTGTTGAAACACTCATATTCCACCCCGTCATGGCCCAGCACCTCGTAATCTTCCAGCGGCGCAGTCTTGACCCGGTCGCCGTTCACGATGGCATCGCAGGGGTTGCAGTACTCGTTGATCAGCCCGTCGGTGGACCATGTCAGATTGTATTTCAGCGCATTGGTCGGATAAAGCGGTAAAGCACCAACCCGCATGTGCAAACTGTCCAACTCATCAAACTCTGACGCCAGCGCTGCCCCGGCAATTCCGACAAACCCGGGTGCCAGACCACATTGCGGCATGAATGCTGTTGCGCTGTCTTTGGCCAATTCGCGCACGGCATTGGTGGCCGCAACATCCTCGGTCAGGTCAAAGTAATGTGCGCCTGCAGCCTTGGCGGCATTGGCGATTTGCGGGGTCAGAAAAAACGGAGCGGCCGAGATGACGGCATCAAAGCCGGTCAGCGCCTTGGCCAATTGCGCCGCGTTGCTGACGTCGATCTGCCGGGTCGCAATGCCTTGGCGGTTCAGAACCGACAGGGCTGACAGATCACGATCCGCAACCGTGACCGAGTAATTGGACGAAGATTTTAGCAGGGTCGCGATCATCTGACCGATCTTGCCTGCTCCGATAACACAGATATTCCAGCTCAAAACGCGCCTCCTCTTTCGTTTTCTGAAAGTATGACGGGCCGCTTGTCCGGCTCGCAGGGGTTATCTTGTCGGAAACACGGAATGATCCGTCATAGTGTCGGAGTTTTCATCATGGTGACGAAATCTTGGCGCCACCCGCCGCGACCGACCCCTATTGCGTGTTGTGACCTGAGCGCAATCAACCATTGACCCCCGTGCCGTTGGCAGGGGGCGCCACCCCAACTGGATCAGTGATTTTCGTCAACAAATACGATAATGTGCGCTCTATTGGGCCGGTTTTGCGCACTAATTCCTTGCAAACTCCAGCCCATCCAGCGCCGGGCGCTATGAGGGGCGGTTTCGTTTCCAGCTAACCGATTTGGGGCCCGTTACCAGCCAAGAGCCGGTGTTGGTCAGTGATAGTTTCAAGACGAGTTCAGGGGGAATAAGCGTGCCAAAAGATCCGATTGACAATTCAAAACCATTCGAGCCGACGGATGGGGATTGGAAACTGATTCATTCCATTCTTTCATCCAGCGACAGCGCGGCAATTAACGCGCACTTCGAATTCTTCGACATTGCAGAAAAAACGGTTCTGCCTCCGCAGGGCATGTATGTCGTTCTGTCCGGCATCGTCCAGTTACGGCAGGACGGAAAAACTTTGACCACCGCCGATACCGGCGACTATTTCTATGAAGAGCATCTTGAAATCTTTGACATTCCCGTCAGCCTCGAGGCCGTGGCCACGCCCGGCACCAAGCTGGCTTACCTGTCCAGCAACCAATGGTTCGAAATCCCGGTCAAAATCCGCGAAGCCTGTTACGCAACCCTGTTCGGCGATCTGGTCAGCGTGCATTTGCAGAACTTCCAGCAACCGATCAACTGTTGCAGTGTCACGGCGGCCGCGCTCAGCATGTCGGCATTGGGCTTCAGTTGCGAGGTCAACGACATCTTCCGCGAATGCGCTTTGCCCACATCCTTTGTTGTGAATGACGGGATTTCATTGGGCGAACTTTATGACGTCGCCTGCACATTCATCCACACGCAGGGCCTGCGCAAGAAGATACAAGTGCAGGCCTATTTCATGGACGAGGCCACGACCTCGGTCGATCTGCTGCTTGCGGCGATTGACGAATCCAACCGGGTGGGCGGCGACAACGACATTCTGGTGGCGAATTTTCAGGTCGGCGTGGCGCATGGCAAACAGAACATGCCCGGCGGTCACTTTGCGATCATCGCGAAATGCAACCCCAGCACCGGGTTGGTGCATATGATGGATGTCCACCCCGAGAAATACGGCAAGCTGTGGGTGACGACGATTGACCGGCTATGGGCAGGTATGTCCGACCGCGACGGAACCTCGATGCGGTCGCGGGGGATTTTGCGGTTCTCGGCATTGGATGCGGTGAAGACCACGCTGCAAACGCTGCAACAGGATTGCAATTACGTAGACAGCACCGAATATCTGGCAAAAGACCCCAAGAAACGCCGCAACCTGTTCCGGCGGGCCAGCCCTAACATGAACTCGATGGGGGTTTTGGCCGAAAGCCTGAACATTCTGGGCGACCAGCAGGTCGACGAAGACAAGCTGCTGATCGCGACACAGGCCAATCTGACAGACGCGCTCAGCCGGGTTTCCACGGCCAAAGAGATGCACGCGCTGGCGCAGCGCTATCTCAGCCAGACACCTGACGTGCATCTGGGCAGCACTTTCCGAAGCTATGCAGAACGCCCCGACAAGGACGACAAATCGCCCGAGGACTGGTTCCGCGATCAGTTGCACAGCCTGAACGCGCACGACGATCGCCATCTGATGATCAATATTGATTTCAACCGCGTGCTGGGGTTCGAGGTCATCCGCCCCCCCGCAAATGTCTTTCGCGAGACAGCCCTGCTGGAAGAGTTCTGGTGCCTTTGCATCGCCTATGACGAAAAGACCGATCTGGTCACGGTCGTGGATATGAGCCCGGCAACCTCGCAAGTATGGCAGGCCCCGCGCGGGCATATCTTCCGCGGTCTGCGCGACCTCGGAAACCCGTCAATGTTGGTGATCGAGGAACATGAACCGCCCGAAGACCCCACGGATGTCGAACGCATCGTCAACACCAACCCGATTGTGCTGTTCTACGCGGATGAGGACCCCTGGTCCTATATGCTGCGCAGTATGCTGGCCAATATCGGCATCACCAGTGCCCGGCTGATTGACGTCGAAGGCCATGGGGCCAACGTGATGAAAATGCGGCGGCAATTGACGATAATGACTGGGAAGGAAAACCCACCCTACCTGTTCTTCAAGGGCGAATGCCTGGGTCGCAGAAAAGATATTGTCGATGTTGTGCTGGATGGCAGCTTTCAGCAAAGCGTCAAGGAAGCCGGGCTGCCGGTGTTGCTGCGCCATGAATCGCCCAGTCTGGACAAGAACATCTTTGGCTACCCCAAGGGCGGGTTGACCGATGCGCCCAGCGAAAAGCGCAATGTGCTGCTGTGTGCCTGCGGGTCGTCGGCGGCAGACAAGGTTCCCGATCTGGTCAAGCGGATCAAGGATGCGGGGCATAACGTCAAGCTGATCCCGTCCGTGTCAGCCGAGAAGTTTTTCCGCGATATCGAGGTCGAAGAGGAAACCGGCAATATCAAGAAAGCCAAACCAAAAACGATCGAAGATTACATCTCGCATCACGACTATTACCGCGACGATGACGAATGGAATTTCCGCTATACCGAGTTCGGGATGCCCCTGCGTGCCTCGCATCTGGCGCTGTGTGACTGGGCAGACTGCGTGATCGTGGCGCCGGTGACCTGCAACACGATGGGCAAGATCGCCAACGGGATCGCCGACAACCTGCTGACCTCGGTCTTTGTGGCATGGCAATACCGGAACAAGCCGGTGATCCTCTGCCCGGCTTGCAACACAAACATGTGGAACAATGTCACCACCCAGAACAATGTCGAAAAACTGCGCGATCTGGGGGTCGATATCGTTGGCCCGCGCAAGGGTCGATTGTCCAACGGCATGATGGGGATCGGCATGATGGCCACCCCGGATCAGATCATGGAGGTGTTGGACGAGGCGTTCGAAGAACTGGCCGATCAGGAACACAATATCTGCAAATGGGCGCAGGAGGCCGCGGCCTCGGACGAGTTCGCGCAATGGACTCGTGTTTTTGACGCTATCGACAAGGGCATGGCCGGGATCGACATCGTGGATGACAGCAACGGCGATACCCTTCTGCACTATGCGGCGGGGGGCGAAGGCGAGCTGCATGAAAACGGCCAGAACCTTGGCAAGCCCGATCTTGAGGCGGCGCAGGAGTTGATTAACCGCGGCATCGACGTCAACGCCACCAACGATCACGGGTTTACCAGCCTGCATGTGGCGGTGATGAACAACTCGGCCAAAATGGTCGAAGTGCTTCTAGGCGCGCCGGGGATCGACGCCAGCAACTGCATCAACTTCCTGCGGGACCCGAAGAATGCCAAAGACGTAAAGCAGGTCAAACCCAAGATCAGGGCCATGCTGGATGACTGGGCCAATGCCCATACCGTCATCGCGCCCGAGGAAGACCACGACAATGATCTGATCGACGACCGCGAGCGGACCTATCTGTATTTCACCTACGGGTCGCTCAAGAAAGGGTTCCCCAACCACGACGCCCATGCAGACGTGCTAGACGATTTCGTGGGTGAGGCCGTTACCCGGCAACGCATGCCCCTGATCGTCCCGCACGAGCCGCATTGCGACAATCCCAATTGCGGCTACCTGCACCGGATGGCCACGCTGGTCGATCAGAAAGGGCGTGGCGAACCCATCCGGGGTGAGGTCTATCGCGTCTCATCCTCGGGGCTGAAGGAGTTGGACAAGCTCGAAGGCTATCACGGCCCCGGCTCGCCCGAGAATGTCTATGTCCGCAAGCGGATCAACGTGCTGATGGACGGGGTCAAGAAGCCTGCCTATGTCTACGTCATCGCCCACCCGACCAAATATCTGGACCAATGGGCCGACGGCACGTCCGGCATCGTGGCGGAATACACGCTGGACATGGCCACGGGCACGCCGAAACCGGGGTTCCAGCCAACGCCCTAGTTAAGCATCTCGATCACGGCTTCATCCTCGGGGTCGGCCTTGAGACTAAGGTTATAGGCCGTGATCGCCACCGTGCAAGTCAACACAAAGGGCCAGAACGCGGCCTTTGGGATCAGGTTGTCCCGGTAGTGGATGAACCGCAGGGACGGCACGGCCTCGGACGCGAACAGGTAGGTGTTCACGGACACGGCCAGCAGCAGGAAATACATCAGGAAAAAGAACGACTCCATGTAGATCACCGGCGATCCGGCAAAGCCTTCACGCAGTTGCACATGCGCCAGCAGGATCACGAAGAACAGAACCGAACAGGTGCCAATCACGCTAGAGGTGCTGAAATCGTGCCGCTCGATCAACTCGGGCCGGCGGGTCACGGTCATGACTGCGCCAAACAGCAGCATCGTAACGACGATCAGGGGGATCATGTGAACGACGAAGGCGTTGCCGAAGTTGCGCTTGATGACAAAGTTATAGTGCAACTCGGGCAGGTTGGTCTGGAATTCGGCATCACTGATGCCCAGCGTGGTGCCCAGATCGGACAGGCGATAGTCGAAATAGGTATTCTCCCGCTCCCACGTGCCCATGACGATGCGGCTGTCGATCCCGAATATGTCGTCGGGACCCGTGGCTGGATAGGCCGCGAAATCGGGGATCAGGGCCACGGCGGTGTCGAAACTGGCGGGCCAGAACCGGACCCATACGGTTTTATGGTCGAAGGGATAGCTGGTGTAGTCGAAATTCTGCCGTAGGGTCTGTTCAAAATACCAGCCGATCAGTTCTTCGCCGTCCTGATCCATGCGATAGGCTTCTTCGATCATCCCGCTGGCGGCATCCGAGGCATCGGGCAGCACGAACCCGACAGCATCGCCGGTCGGTTTGATCGCGTCATGCACACCGTCTTCGTAATGCTGCCAGACATATCCGGTGACATGGACATCGCTGGCATCGGTGAAAACAAACGACTTGATGAAAATTCCGGTCCTGACCTGATACTCCGGCACGTTTTCCAAGTCTTGCAGGTAGCCATCCACCGATGCCTGATCAGGCAGTTGCGTCGGATCGCCCTCGAAGTGATTCAGCTCGACCAACAGTTTGAACAACAAGACTAGCAGCCCAAGTGTCAGGGCACCGGAAATCAACCAAACCTTCTTTTCGATACTCATTCAGTCCCTTTCAAACTTGGTCCAGACGTCCGACCAGGGACTGTGTGATGCCCATCTCAGAGAAACCCGCGCCCAGCGCCTCAAACTCTTCATGTGCGCTTAACGGGATGCCCCAACCACCGCACGCGGCCAGAACCTTGGTGTGCTGGATCGAAAGATCGACCATTGGCAAAGGCTCATCGGCGGTAAAACGGGCCAATGCGTCGGCATATCCGGTGGCCTTGTCCCATTCCTGCCGCGCCAGCATGACGGCGCTTGCATCGGGGTAGAAATGCAAATGGCTGTGCCCGACGCAGCCCTCGGCAATGATCTGTGCGCCCAGTTTCAAGTGTTGATCCTGTTTGTCAGGGTCTGTTTCAGCCAAGGCCAGCGCTGACAGCGCCTTTGGCCCCACAAAGTTGCGCCCATGTTCCAACGCAATGTCCACGGCCCGCCGACCTGTTTCGCGCGCCTGATCCTTCTGCCCGGCATAGACCTGTGTACGTGCCAGATGCTCCAGCGCCTGCGCCTCCAGCCGCTTGGCCCCAACTCGGGCGGCAATTTCGGCCGAGAGGGTAAAGGACTCCAGCGCGCCGTCCATTTCACCCAAAAAGGTCTGCGCCACACCAAGACATGTTTGGGCCACACATTCCGGCACAAAGGCAAAGTACTTCTGCGAAATCTCTATGGCTTCCTGCGCGTCCACCTTGCCTTGCGCCACGTCGCCGGAATAGCTGCGCGCAACGCTGAGATTGTGAAGGTTCGCAGCCATATCCCGCACCAATCCTTCTTCGCGCGCGCGCTCGACGGCCTGCGTGTAAAACCCGGTCGCCGACCGCATGGTGGCATTCATGAAATTGGCGTCACCAAAGCCGCTAAGAGCGCCCACCTCCAACCGCGCCGATTGTAACTTGCGCGCCAAAGTCAGCGCTTTTTCATTGCTGGCCAGTGCCTTTTCGACCTGACCCAGCGGGAAATAGATATTGCCGCGCACATAGTTGATCTGCGCGATGTCTCTTTCCGATCCGCAGCGTTCAGCGGCGGCCTCGGCGATTTCAAGGCTATCCAGCGCCTCTTGGTACAGGCTTGCCTGCCGGTCGGTTTGCGCCAACCCGATATAGGCGCGGCAGGTCTGCTCATCGGTCTCGGCAAGACTGGCTGCCTCTTTGAACTCGCGCAGCGCGTCTTCTGAATATCCCTGCAACCGGTGCGTTTCCCCGCGTGCGCACAACAGATCGAACCGAACACCATCCGGGGCCGGTAATTCCAAAGCGCGCTCGATCAGGGGGCTGGCTTCATCATATTGGAAGCCCAGAATCAGGTTCTCGGCGGCTTCAAGATAGGCTTGCGCCGCGTTGCTGGCCCCGGCGCGATCCAAATGCTGTGCGCGCAGGGTCGCGTCCCGCTCTTCAAACCATTTGGCAGCCTCGCGGTGCAGCCGTGTACGCTCGGACTTTACCAGCGTGGCATAGGACCCGTCCCGGATCAGGGCGTGCGCAAACATCAGATCTGTCCCTGCCTCGCGGATCAGGGCCGAGCGGATCAGTGTCGAGGTATCCAGATGCCCTTTTCCCAGAATAAAGTTCAAAACCTCAGGCCAGAAACGTTGCCCCAGAACCGAGGCCGCCTGAATCGCGGATCGGCTGGACGGATCCAATGCATCCAGCCGTGACTGAACAATGCCTTGGATACTTCCGGGAACCGAGTCTCGCTTGAGCACGTCGATATTGCGCAGCAACTGCTCAAGAAACAGCGGGTTGCCACCTGCCCGACGCACACAGGCGTCCAGAAGTTCGGGGTCTATGCCGGTGAACTCTTCGACCAGTTGCCGGGCCTGATCATCCCCCATAGGTGCCAGTTCCAGTTTCGAAACCAGCGCGCCCTCGGTGCCAAGCTGCCAATCGCGATCAATCGGGTCGCCTTCGACACGGCTGGTCATCAGCAACACACAAGGCAGGTCACGCGTAGCGGCCGCGATATGGGCGCAAGCCGTCAGGATGTCGGGCGTCGCCCAGTGGATATCCTCGATCTGGATCAAGAGCGGGCTGTCCTGACTGCAGGCGGCAATCAACTCGTCAATCACCTGACGCCGCCCGCGCAGGCGGGTGGCATTGTCCATGACTGCATAGACTTCGGCCAGTCCGGGGTCCTGTTCAAGTTCAAGCAGCGCGTTCAAATGCGTGGCATTGGACGGCGACACCCAACCCTTGCCGATTGCGCTTTTGGCCACCTCAGCGCAGGTTTCGGCGTTATCGGTTGCCTCAAGCCCCAACATGCTGCGCGCTACGGATTGAATGGCTGAATGCCCCTCGCGCGCACCGAAATCCATGACGACGCCGGTATGCACGGCGTAAGACAAGCTGTCGGCAAGTTCGGCAACCTGTTCGGACAGGTGCGTCTTGCCGATGCCCGGCTCACCCAGAACGATATGAACCTCGCCCTTGCCGTGCCGCTGGCATCGGTCGAACGTGGCCGAGAACAACGACATCTCGCGCTCGCGACCCACAAAACGGTGACGGCGCGAACGGATGTTCCGCGCCATCCGATCCAGCCGCCAAAGCTCGATGGGTTCGTTCAGGCCCTTGATGGCCTTGGCCCCCATGGACTCGCCCACGAAAAGCGGCCCCAACGCGCGCTGAATGTCATGTGACACAAGCGTTTCACCCGGCGCAGCCATGTCTGTCACCCGCGAGGCAAGGTTCACCCCGTCGCCGGTGACGGTGTATTCGGTATGGGCTTCGCTGCCTGTCGTGCTGGCGATGACCTGCCCCGATGCGATTCCGATATGGCAGGAAAGGGGCCGTGTCAGGGTGGGCAGAGCCGCATGAATCTCCAACGCAGCCCGCGCTGCGCGTTCGGTATCGTTGGTGTGTGAAATCGGCGCGCCGAATACAGCCATCACCGCGTCGCCGATATGCTTGTCGATCCGTCCGCCGAATTTTTCGACGACGTGATCCACCTTGTGAAAGAACTCGTTCAGCAGCGCGTGCATGTCCTCGGCGTCCAACTCGCTGGACAGCCGGGTAAACCCTGTGAGGTCCGCGAACATGACCGTGACTTGTCGCTTTGCGGGCTCAAGCGGGGTTTGCGGTTCATAAGGTTGAACAAGGTCGACCGGTTCAAGTTCGGAAATCGCACGCAAAAGACGCCGGCGGTCACCGACGGCGGTCACTCCGATTTCGATCAGGTCTTCGCCCGTCAGATCGGGCAAAATTGCGAAATCAATTTTGTTATCCAAAAAGGCCTGCGCATAGTCAGACAAACCAAGTGCGCTTAGCCAGTCCCTAAGGTCCTGAGACATATCGCCCCTCTGAAGCCCCCAACTTCAGACATAGGCGTAGCACAGCAGACCCGTCCGAGTCTGCAATCGTTAACTAATTTAATTTTTTGGTATAGCCCAAAGCCCGAAAATCGGGCGTTGGGTTCAAGTTTCAGCTTCCAATCCCTCGGTCGACAGATCGTCGAGTTTGGGCATCAGGCGCAGCAATTCGCTTGCGTATTCAGTTTGCGGGTTGGCAAACAGATCGTTGGTCTCTTGCAGTTCGACCACCTTGCCCTGTTTCATAACCGCGACCCGGTCGCACATCTGGCGCACCACCGGAAGGTCATGGCTGATGAACAGCAAGGTCAGACCCAGATGTTCCTGCAAATCCTTCAGGATGTTCAGGATTTGAGCCTGAATCGACACGTCCAGCGCACTGGTCGGTTCGTCACAGATCAGGAAACGCGGCTGCGTGGCAAGGGCGCGCGCAATCGAAATCCGCTGACGCTGACCGCCCGAGAATTCATGCGGGTATTTCAACCCGGCCTCGTGACCCAGCCCCACCTGATCCAACAGCTCATCCACGCGGCGCTTGATGTCGGTTCCGTCCATCAACCTGTGATGACGGATCGGTTCGGCCACGATCTCATCCACGCGCATCCGTGGGTTCAACGAGGAATACGGGTCCTGAAAGATCATCTGGATGTTCTTGCGATAGGCATCCAGCGCGGCTTTGTCGGTCAGGTCGCTGACCACCTTGCCTTCAAAAGTGATCGACCCGCCGTCAACCGGATACAGCCCTGCGATCATCCGCGCGACCGTGGACTTGCCCGAGCCGGACTCGCCCACCACGCCAAACACCTCGCCCGCGCGAATATCAAAGCTGACATCGTCAACTGCGGTGAAATAGGTGCGGTCCCATGGCAAAAGCCCACGCTTTTGCAGGAACTTCTTGGTCAAGTTGCGAATTTCGAACACAGGCTTGCTGGTGTCATTGTCGACCTTGGGCCAGTGGCGGGCCATATCCTCGATCGCAAAGCGGGTTTCGCGCCCGCCATAGCTGATCTGGGGAAAGCGATGCAGTTTCAGCGTCGGGCGCGGCACGGCGGCGATCAGGGATTTGGTATATTCGTGGGTCGGCTGGCCCATGACTTGCGATGTCGGGCCACTTTCGACGACCTTACCCGCATACATCACCGTCACCTTGTCGGTGGTGTCTGCAATCACACCCATGTCGTGCGTGATCAGAATGACGCCCACCTGCCGTTCGGTCGCGAGTTCCTTGATCAAGTCCAGAATCTGCGCCTGAACAGACACATCCAGCGCGGTCGTCGGCTCATCCGCAATGATCACGTCGGGTTCTGTGCAAAGCGCCAGAGCGATCACAACACGCTGCCGCATCCCGCCCGAGAACTGGTGCGGGTATTGATCCAGCCGCGTATCAGGGTCAGGGATACCCACCCGGTCAATCAGATCGCGGGCCCGTTTGTTGGCCTCGGCATCCGAGCCACCCAGATGCGCCTGAATAGTCTCGACCAGTTGCTCGCGCACGGTGAACAGCGGGTTGAGCGAAGTCAGCGGATCCTGAAAGATCATCGAGATCTTCTTGCCGCGCAGCCCACGCATCGCCTCGGCGTCGATACCGCTGATCTGGTCGCCGCTCAGCTTGATCGTACCGCTTGCGATACGACCGGGGCGGTCCAGCAGCCCCATGATGGCGGCCCCGATAGTGGATTTACCGGCACCGGATTCGCCCACAAGCCCATGGATTTCACCCGGTTCAACCGACAGATCCACATGATCCACGGCGGTAAACAATTGGCGGCGGGTCGGGAATTCGACCGTCAGGTCATTGATTGTCAAAAGGCTCATGAAATCACCGCAGCTTGGGGTTCAGCGCGTCGCGCAGCCAGTCGCCCAGCAGGTTTACGGACAAGGCCAGCGCCAGAAGGGTGCAGGCCGGGAAGAACAGAATCCACCACTCACCCGAGAACAGGAAACCCTGCCCAATGCGGATCAGCGTGCCCAGCGACGGCTGAGTCGGAGGCGCGCCAACACCAAGGAAACTCAGCGTCGCCTCGGCAATGATCGCCAGCGCCAATGAGATCGTGGCAATCACCAGAACCGGGCTGAGGACGTTGGGCAAGATATGGCGGAACATGATCGGGAAGGATCCACGACCGATCAGGCGCGCGGCCTGAACGTATTCCTTGTTTTTCTCAACCAGCGCCGCGCCGCGCACCACGCGCGCGAATTGCACCCAGTCGGACAAGGCAATCGCGACGATCAGAACATAGATCGCCATCTCATCCCTGTATTCCGGTGGGGTAACACCCTTTGCGACACCAAAGATCAGCATGGCGACCAGAATGGCCGGGAAGGTTAGCTGTACGTCGGCAATCCGCATGATCAGAGTCTCGATCCAGCCACCGAAATAGGCCGCGACCAGACCCAGAACAACGCCGATAATCAAAGCCAGAAGCACCGCTGAGGCCCCCACGAACAGGGAAATCCGCATCCCGTACAGGATGGTCGAGAACACGTCCCGCCCCTGATCGTCGGTGCCCAGCAGAAATGTCTCCTGTGTGAACGCGTTGGGTGTGCCAGGCGGCGTAAACCCGTTCATCAGGTTCAGCGACGAAGGATCGAACGGGTTATACGGTGCAATCAGCGGCGCAAAGATCGCCGACAGCACCAGAACAACGACAACCAGCGTGGCAATAATCGCCACAGGCGAATGCCGGAAGGACCAGGCGAAATCGCTGTCCCAGAACTTGGCAAACCGCGTCTTTTCCGGGGCTTTGGGGGTATCGAGAGTATCGGTCATGTGGCCCTCGCGTCGACACGCAGGCGCGGGTCAATGGCATAGTAAAGAAGATCGACAATCAGGTTGATCGTCACGAACATGACCGAAATCAGCATCAGATAGGCGGCCATGACGGGAATATCGACGAACTGGATCGCGTTTATGAACAACAGGCCGACACCCGGCCACTGGAACACAGTCTCGGTGATGATGGCGAAAGCGATGATCGATCCAAGCTGCAATCCGGTGATGGTAATCACCGGCACCAGAGTGTTCTTCAGCGCATGGCGGAAGTTGATCACCCGGTCCGACAATCCACGGGCACGGGCAAAGCGGACATAGTCAGCGCGCATCACCTCAAGCATTTCAGACCGCACCAACCGCATGATCAGTGTCATCTGATAGAGGCCCAGCGTGATCGCCGGGAGGATCAGCGCCTTGAGCCCCGAGGTCGTCAGAAAACCTGTGGACCACCAGTCTCCAATCATAACGGTCTCGCCCCTCCCGAAGCTGGGCAGAAGGTCAAGTTCAACCGAGAAGATATAGATCAGCAATATACCGATTAGAAACGTGGGCAACGAAACCCCGATCAGACTGACAGTCATGATCACGTTCGCAGCGAGCCCTTGTCGTCGTATCGCCGTAAATACGCCCAGAGCGATGCCCAGCGTGATCGCAAGGAAACCGGACACAAAGGCAAGCTCCAAAGTCGCAGGCGCGCGCTCGGCTATGATCGTCGACACCGGGCGGCCTTGGCGGTATGAAACGCCGAAATTGCCCTGCACGGCACCTTGCAAGAACTTGAAGTATTGAACTGGAAACGGTTGATCCAAACCAAGCTCGGCGCGAAGGCGGTCGATGTCAGCCTGAGTGCGCTCTTGCCCCAGCATGTTGTCGATCGGATCGCCAACAAACCGGAACATTGAAAACGCGACCAGACCCACGACCAGCAACACGATCACGGATTGGAACATCCTTCGGACGATATATGCGAACATTCACTTTCCCCATTGATCTTCGTGTCTACGCACGCCCTGACCGAATGGTCAAGATGTCGCGGGTGACAGCGACCGTCTATCCTGCGGAGCCGTCCAGTCGACCTCTGGCCCCAACGGGACAATACCCAGAGGATTTCTCAGCTCGGATGGTGAGAAATACCCTGCCTTATAGATGTCTGGTTTGACTGTCCGCCCGATCTCGGGTCGTGCATAGAGATCGCGCGCATATCCCCACAGGTTCGGGTAGTCAACCAGTCGCCGCAAATTGCAGCGGAATGCGTAGTGATACGCCACATCAAAGCGCGCAAGCGTCGGAAACAAGCGCAGATCAGCTTCGGTCAGGACGTCACCGCAAAGATAGCGTTTGGTGTCCAGATGCGATTCGATTTCGTCCAGCATGGCGAAGACGTCCTGAAACCCGGCTTCATACGCCTCTTGCGTGCGGGCAAACCCGGCGCGATAGACGCCATTGTTCAGGCGCGGGTAAATCTTTGCGTTCCAGTAGTCGATCTGCTCCAGCTTATCCGGCGGGGCAAGGTTCGGGCCATATCCTTCAAGCGTACCCAGCATCCGCACCAGATCGGCGGATTCATTGGACACAGCGCAGTTTTCGACACGATCCCACAGCAAGGGAACCGTGATACGCCCGGTATAGGCGGGATCAACCCTTGCATAGACCTGATGCAGCGCGGTGACGTTGAACAGGGAATCGGAATACTCACCCTCGAGGTCATAGACCCAACCATCGGGCGTTCGACGCGGGCGGGCATAAGCGACCGTGATCACGTCTTCCAGACCCTTGACCGCGCGGGTCAGCAAAACCCGATGCGCCCAAGGGCAGTTCCACGCGGCGTAAAGGTGGAACCGACCCGCTTCAACAGGATCACCCGGCAAAGCGTTGCGGATGGTCGACGCCTGACGGCGGTATGCGCCGTCAAGCTTTGAGTCCGGGGCGGGGTCTTCCAAATGGTAGACCCCGGCGATCATTACACCCATGCGGTCAGTTCACCGTCACCCAGCGTAGGATGAAGAAATTGTCCGGGCGTTGTGTCAGGTCGATATTGCTGCCGGTCCCCCAGACTAGGGGCTGCACGTACATCGGCACGTACACATGGTCGTCCTGATAAATTGCCGTCACCTCATCCAGCATGGCCTGACGTTTTTCGGCGTCCAGCTCCGACTGAATCATCGGCAAAAGCTCATCTACCCGCTCGTTCGAGTAGCCGCCGAAATTCCAACTGCCCAGTTTCTTTTCCTCGTTCGGCGTGGCGACAAGGAAGCGCACGGGATGTTCGGCATCAAAGGTTCCGGGGCTCCAGCCCAGCAGATACATGTCGTAATTGTCTTCACGCAGTTCCGGCCAATAGTTGCGGACAGGCATGGCATCCAGTTCCGCCGTCACTCCGATCTGAGCCAACATGCTGACAATCGCCTGACAGACCGCTTCGTCATTCAGGTAGCGGTCATTCGGGCATTTCAGACCGAACGAGAACCCATCGGCATATCCGGCCTCGGCCAACAGCGCCTTGGCCCCTTCGACATCAAAGGCGGGGCGTTCGGCATTGGCCTCGGAATAACCACTCATGGCTGGGCTGACCAATTGCGAGGCGGCCTCGGCATTGCCACGCATGGTCGTGGCGAGAATGGCATCGACATTCACCGCGTTCGCGATGGCCTGACGGACCCGCACGTCACGGAACGGGTTCGGATTGCCTGCGTCATCGGTGTATTTCAACGCTTCGGCTTCGTGGTCAAAGCCCAGCATGATCACGCGCGCCTCGATCCCCTGAATGACGTCGACATCGCCATTTTCCTTCAGGCGCGCAACGTCCTGAATGGGGACAGGGTTGATCATGTCCACATCGCCCGACAGCAGCGCCGCCACAGCGGTCGCCGGGTTTTGGATCGGGTTGAACTCGGCGCGGGTAATGTTGTGCTCGACCTCACCCCACCAGTCGCCATGCGGCTCTAACACAGTCTTTAACCCCGGTTCTCGCTCTGTCACCTTGAAGGCCCCGGTGCCATTTGCGTTGATCGTGGCGTAGTTGCCAGATTCCTTGTCGGGCACAGCGGCATCATTGGCTTCGGTCCATCCCTGATCCATGATCATCCAGTTGGCGATCGAGGACGGGAACAGCGGGTTGGGTGCTGTGGTCATGATGTCGACGGTGTAATCGTCTACCACAATCACCTCACTGACCTGGGCGAACCAACTGCGGGTATCGGCGGCCTCACCCGAGGCGCGCTGATAGCTGAACAGAACGTCCTGCGCATCAAAACTGCTGCCATCATGAAAGGTCACGCCCTCACGCAGCTTGAATCGCCAGCCGTCGCCCTCTCCGATGGGCTCCCAGCTTACGGCCAGTGCGGGTTCGACCGTCATGTCTTTGCCGCGACGCACCAGCCCTTCGTAGACATTGTTGAGAAAGCCCAGGACCGGGGCCGAGTTGACGGCGTGCGGATCCATGGTCTGCGGATCAGTGGTCGAGGCCCATTTAAACTCGGCCGCCTGAACACTGGTCGCAGCTAAAAGGGCCAGGCCAATGGCGCTGTTTCTGAGGATCATAGTGATGTCTCCCTGTTTTCTGCTGCCGAGTGTTTTTGGTTTTTTGTGCGCACGCAAGGAATTCTCAGGCCGACACAAAAAAACAGGGCGCGAAACTAGCGCCCTGCCTGATACTTGTTGGAACCGATTTAGTTCATGGTAAAGTATTTGACCTTGGGCTGGTCTTCGGCATCCACTTCGATGCCTACACCGTCGGCCATACCCCAGTTCAGGACCTGGTGGTGAATGGGGATGTAAAGTGCTTCATCCTGAACCACGCGCCAGATGTCGGCGATGTCGGCATTCCGTGCGTCAAGATCAGTGTTGGACGCCAGCGACTTGATCTTCGCGTCCAGCGCATCGTCCTGATAGCCGGTACCATTCCACGTGCCGATATCGTCTTCGCGGCCATGGACCAGGAAGTTGAAGATGTATTCCGAGTCATATGTCGGAACACCCCAACCCAGCATGTAGAAGTCGGTCTTGCTGTCGGTGATCAGCGGGAAGTGCTGCGCCTTGGGCTTGGCGTCCAAGTTGACGGTCACGCCAATCTGACCCAGCATCCCAACGGCCGCCTGACAGATCGCCTCATCGTTGATGTAGCGGTCATTCGGGCAGTCCAGCCGCAGCGAGAAACCGTCAGGATAGCCCGCCTCGGCCATAAGTGCCTTGGCTTTTTCCAGATCGGTTGAGGATTCACCGTCCATTTCGGCGGTCCAGCCGTTGACGAATGGCGGTGCGATCATACCCGCAGGCTGCGACTGACCGCGCATCACGACCTGCTTGATCGCATCGCGGTTGATCGCCATCGACATCGCCTGACGCACCCGCACATCGGCCAGAGGATTCTTGCCATCGACGTTATCCGCTTCGATGTCGTCCGAACCCTGGTTCATACCAAAGAAAATGACGCGGTTCTGCGGGGCTTGCTTGACCATCAGGCCATCGGCGCCGTTTACGCGCTCAATATCCTGCACCGGCATGTCCTGCAGGAAGTTCACCTCGCCCGACAGCATCGCCGCCACACGGGTCGCAGCGTTCTGGATGGGGGTATAAACGATCTCGGTCACTTCCATCGGGAACTGGTCGATGCCCCAATAGTCGTCGTTGCGCACCATCACGGTTTTGACGTCAGGCTCGCGGCTTTGCAGTTTATAAGGTCCCGTGCCGTTGGCGTTGGTGGTCGCATAAGTGATCTCGCCACCTTCGAAATCCTGCACATTGACGGTGTTGTTCGCTTCGGCCCAACCCTTGTCCAAAATGAACAGGTTGGTCAGGTTCGACGGCAGGATCGGGTTCGGGCCATCGGTGACAATCTCGACGGTATAGTCATCAACCGCGCGCACTTCGGTGATCGAGCCGATCAGCTCTTTCATGTCCGAGTTCGGCTGCTTGGCGCGCTCAAAGCTGAACACCACGTCTTCGGCGTTGAAGTCAGCGCCGTCATGGAATTTCACCCCCTCGCGCAGCTTGAAGACCCAGACATTCGGGTCATCTGCCTTGGGCCCCCACTCGGTCGCAAGCGCGGGTTCAAACGCACCGGTCACATCCCGGATGATCAGCGGCTCGTACATCTGGTGGCGAATGGTGTGTGACGGACCTTCGTTTTGCGAGTGCGGGTCAAGCGTCAGCGCATCGCCAGCACGTGCCCAGCGCAAGGTTTCAGCCGATGCGCCTGCCGCCATCAATGCAGTCGCACTGGCAGCAATCATCAGGTTTCTTAGGATCATTTTAGTCTCCCCGGGTTTTCGTTAATGCCGCCTTTCAACGGCCGACCGTTTTTTCGGTCCTGGTGGCCATGATCATCCAGATCATTTTGACAGTTGCAACACCTGATTGTGACCAAACCGAATTGAAGTCGTTTGAACCTCCGTTTTCCCAAAGAACAAGTCCTCACCCCGACGTCTAGGGTGTTGCTACAGGTACGGTCGAGGAAAGATTTGATACTAACATAGGCTCTAATCAAGGTGAAACAGCTAAGAACACCAGCAGGCTCACCCAGTATGGCCCAAGCGCCGCACTATTGCGCAGTAGGGTTTTCCAGCGGTTGTTTTATTTCCGCAGGCGCACAACTATCGTCCCAATGAAGAAATTTACCAGGTTTTTTGTTTCAGGCTTATTGCTTGTTGCCGTGGTTCTGATCTGTTTCCGTCTGGCAGCGGACGTTCGCGAAACCATCGCAGCCGGTCACGACTTACCAGATGGTGGGCGGCTGATTGATACGTCCGAGGGCGCTATTTTCGTGCTGGAACGCGGACAGCCCCAGAATATTCCTGTTGTTTTTGCGCATGGTACAGCCGCCTGGTCAGGCTTGTGGCAGCCAACTCTCGACGCGGTATCTGAGGCCGGGTTTCGCGCAATCGCCTTTGACATGCCGCCGTTCGGTTGGTCGGAATATCCGCACCCCCCCGAATATGGCCGTGTAAAACAGTCAGAGCGCGTCGTCGCCCTGTTTAAGGCGTTGGATCAGCCGCCTATTGTCGTTGCCCACTCGATCGGCGCAGGTCCGGTGTCCGAGGCCGTCATGCGCCGGCCCGACCTTGCTTCGGGAATGATCATCGTGAACGCGGCCATTGGTCTGGGCACTCATGAATCCGCAACGGAAACACCCGTGTTTCTGATGAATCAGACCCTAAATAGGCACATTGTCGCCGCAACCATATCCAACCCTATGCTGACCCGGACATTCCTCCGCGGGTTTATCCACAACAAGTCCGCGGCAACGCCCGAACGCGTGGCCCTGTTGCAAGCCCCAATGCAGCGTGAAGGCTATACCGCAGCCGTGGCGCAGTGGTTGCCACATCTTTTGGTTCCGCCTCAGGATGCACTCAGCACCCGGCCAGATAACCGGCGGGCGCTCGATCTGCCTGTTGGGATCATTTGGGGTGTCGAGGATACAGTAACACCGCTGGATCAAGCCGCAGACTTACGTGCTTTGATTCCAGACGCCCAATATGATGCCCTCGTGAGGGTCGGGCACATTCCGCAAATCGAAAGCCCTTTGGAATTTCAGGATACATTGATCAAAATGCTGACAAATATTGCCAACTCGCAGGGACATGAGGCCGAGTCATGACGAATTTCACCAGACGGGCCGCCCTGTTTGCCGCAGGGGGCGTTGCAGGATGGGGGCTTTCGCGTTGGTTAGGCTCGGATCTGCCGGTCTATGACGGGACCGACCGAACCTTTGCCCCGACGTCCGATACCATCATGAATGACGCCAGCGGGCTGTCCCCGACACCGATCAACAAGCATCTGGTTCTGACCGAAGACGCAGGGGACAGGCTGATCACAGCGCTTCGCAACGAACTAGCCGAAGCCAGCACTGAAGGCCGCCCTGTCAATGTGGGCGCAGCGCGTCATTCAATGGGCGGGCAGGCCATTCCGCGCAACGGGGCGGCAATAACCTTTGACAATGGCGCATTGCAGATCGACAGCGCAGCCCAAACCTATCGCGCGCATGCGGGTGCGCGCTGGTCACAGGTAATTGCCGCGCTGGACCCGGCGGGGTGGTCGCCCAAGGTAATGCAATCGAACCATGATTTCGGCGTTGCGGCCACTTATTCGGTCAACGCCCATGGTTGGCCCGTGCCGTTTGGACCGATGGGCTCGACGGTTCGGTCGCTGCGGATGCTTCTACCAACCGGAGAGCTGGTGACATGCTCACCCACCGAGAACACCGACCTGTTCAATCTTGGCATGGGTGGGTACGGCCTGATTGGGATCATCGTCGATATGGACGTGGAAATGGTCCCAAACACCCGCCTGTCTCCATCTTTCGAGGTGATGGAGGCACAGGGCTTTGCGGCGGCCTTTCAATCCGCGATCGACGACCCTGCGGTCACGATGGCTTATGGGCGGCTCAACGTGGAACGCGACACGTTTTTCGAAAAAGCGCTGCTGATCACCTATCGCGAGACAGATGACCAGACCGAATTACCGCGAGCCGCAGGATCAGGGTGGATATCGCACGCGGCCAGCCGCCTGTATCGGGCGCAACTGGGAAGCGAAGCATTCAAAAGCTTCCGCTGGTGGAACGAAACAACGCTTGGGCCGGCTCTGGGCGGCGGCGACGCAACCCGCAATTCCCTGATCAACGAACCGGCCGTCACACTGGACGACCGCAACCCGGACCGCACCGATATCCTGCACGAATACTTCGTGGGTTTCGATGCGTTCGACGATTTCCTGACCGCCTGCCGCGAGGTGATCCCCGCCTCGTATCAGGAGTTTCTAAACGTCACCCTGCGCTATGTCGCGCAGGATGATCAGGCGGTTTTGTCCTTCGCGTCCGAGCCCCGGATCGCCGCCGTAATGTCATTCAGCCAGGAAATGACCCAACGCGCCGAGGCGGACATGGCTCGGATGACGCAGGCTCTGATAGACCGGATCGTCGAGATTGGGGGGGCATATTACCTGCCTTATCGCCCGCATGCGCGGCTGGACCAATTGACCTCGGCCTATGCGCGGGCACCGGAATTTGCGCAGGCCAAACGCCAACTGGACCCCCGGCTTGTGCTTCGGAACAACCTTTGGGACAGCTATCTGGGGCAACTATGACCAATCTGCAAAAACTCTGCCTTGTATATTTCGTCGCGCTGATGATCGCGGCATCGCTGAACTATGTCCCCGGCCTGACGGATGAAAACGGGCTGGCGTTCGGGATCTTTGCACTCGATATCTACGACGACGCGCTACACGTCGCCTCGGCAGTCTGGGCGCTGGTGGCCGGGCTGTGGTCACACAGGGCCGCTCGCACTTTTCTGATCTTATTCGGTCTTGCCTATCTGGGGGATGGCGTTTTCGGGTTCTTCACAGGCTATGGCTATCTGGATCTTGGCATCTTCACCAACGCGTCCGCAGGAATTGACCTGTCGATGGGACGTATTTTTGCAAACCTTCCACATCTGGCCTTGGGCGGTATCGCGGCTTGGGCGGGTCTGCGTGATATCAGGAGAACGGCATGAGATTTCTACTGCGCTGGATGCGCCGACTGGTTCTGCTGATTGTGGTCGGCGCGATCTGCCTTGTTGCCCCGATCGTCTATGTCGAGACAAGCTGCAAGGGAACGGCGCAGTTTCAACCCTATGACGCCCTGCTGCCTCCCGAACACCACCGGCCTGAGACCCGGACGCTGATGACCTATCCGGAATGGCACATCGTGCACGCCTATGAGGATTACGCCGAGGTTCTGCGGCAGGGCGATCCGCATGACTATGGTTTCTGGCAGGGAATCACCGGGTTCTGGAGCTCGCTCTGCGCCCTGTCGCAAAGCGCATCGGCCCATGGCGAGGTCGATGCTGCGACCAAGCAGATGGTCTATGTCATCGGCACCAGCTTCACGGCCGAGCTTGCTCTGAAGGCCGCCTATGAAGAGACACTGGGGCGCTTGTTCACAGCTCTGCGTGGGCCGCAACGTGCGCCGCTGGATGACCTGTCGGCGCAGCAGGCCGCAGAATACGCCCAGTTTCTGCAACAGGTGCCTTGGTACAAATGGCCCTTCGCAGAGAATGCGCATGACCTGTTGAGCCAATCCAGCGGGTCATTGCGTGACAGCGAACGCGCAATCGCCTTGGGGTTCGAAAACACGGTCAAAGACGGTTACGCCGGCCTTATCGAACAGGCAGTCGCTCGGGTGGGCGCGGATGAGCTTACCCTACGTATGATCGTCACAGGGCCCGAAACGCTTCCGACTTACCCGGATGTGCAGGTCATCGGCTCCAGACCCGAAGGGATTGAGATTGAAACGCCCCGGTATCGCGTATTGACAAACCTTCTGGTCGAAATGGCGCGTGATGGCGTTGATCTGGTCGAAATCGCGGGGAATGATGACATCATGTTTACGGCCCTGTCCGATCAGCCAACCGAAGAGGGTGCGGTTTTCAGTGCGCCGCGCCAGGGGTTTGGTGATTATCGGCACCTGATCGTGGTCAAGGTCCCGCAGCTTGCCGAACGGCTGCGTCAGTTGGAGGGCTCTGGCCTGACGCTGGAACACATCCATGACTATTAGGTCCGTTCTGATCGCCCTGCCCCTTTTGGTGCTGGGCTGGCTATCGACATTGGTGGTCGTGGCTTTGCTAACGGACGAAGCGCCAGCCTATGTGGTCGTGCTGCCGCAAGACCGGTTGCTGGATAGGTTGCCGGGTGGCACGGCAGTTCTGGCCGCGTCGCGGTTTAGCGTGACGGTGGCGTCAGACGCGCCGGGCTTTGCCAAGGCACTCTATTCCAGCGGTGCGCGGTTGGTTCTGCCTGCGGGCCTGCCGGGATGCCTGCCCTTGCCAAAGGTATGAGGCTTACCCTTCGAACGGCACGCGCGCCTCGTCCAAAGTTCGCTGGGCAGATGGCAGGTTCAGCGCATGTGTCACCGGGGCTGACCGCGAGATCACCCGCCCCTTGCGCACCACGGCCAGACGATGGGCACGCAGGCGGATCGCCTCGATCGGGCCGGCGGCCTGCAACAGCACGAAATTCGCTTCACACCCCTTGGCGACGCCATAGCCCTCAAGCCCCATGATCCGGGCAGAATTCTGCGTCACCGCGTCAAAGCACCATGTCATATCGGCACGGCTGGACAATTGCCCCACATGCAACCCCATGAAGGCCACATCCAGCATGTCGGCCTTGCCCAACGAATACCACGGGTCCATCACACAATCGGACCCAAAGCCCACCGTGATGCCCGCATCGCGCAGCTCGCGCACACGGGTTTGACCCCGGCGCTTTGGATAGGTGTCGTGGCGGCCTTGCAGCATGATGTTGATCAATGGGTTCGGGATCGCATGAACCCCTGCCTCGACCATCAGCGGAATCAGTTTCGAGACATAGTAATTGTCCATCGAATGCATCGAGGTCAGATGTGATCCCGCAACCCGCCCATTTAGACCCAAACGCTGGGTTTCAAAGGCCAGCGTTTCGATATGACGGCTGTGGGGATCGTCGCTTTCGTCGCAATGCATATCGACCATCAAGCCGCGCTCGGCCGCGATTTCGCACAGCAGACGCACGGATTCCGCCCCGTCCGCCATGGTCCGTTCGAAATGCGGGATGCCGCCCACCACGTCCACGCCCATATCCAGCGCACGGATAGTGTTTTGCATCGCGGTCGGGTCACGCAGCACACCGTCCTGCGGGAAGGCCACCAGTTGCAGGTCAAGGTAATCCTTCACCTGTTCACGCACCTGCAACAGCGCCTGCACGCCTTTCAGTTCATCATCGCAGGTATCCACATGGCTGCGGATCGCACCGATCCCCTTGGCCACCGCCAACTCGCAATAGCGCAACGCGCGGGCGACGATGTCATCAACGGATTGCAACGGCTTCAACTCGCCCCACAGCGCGATGCCCTCAAGCAAAGTGCCTGAGACATTCATGCGCGGATTGCCCAGTGATAGGGTCGCATCCATGTGGAAATGCGGGTCGACGAAGGGGGGTGAAACTAACTGACCTTCGGCATCTATGACCTCGGCGGCGTCTGCGGTGATCCCGGCCTCGACCGCTGTGATCCTGCCGTCGGCGCAGGCGATGTCCACTCCGGTCTGACCGTCCGTCAGGGTGGCGTTTTTGATAAGCAGATCGACCATTTCAGCGTTGACCTTTGAACCAAGGGGTAAGCAATGCACGCGGATAATCGGCCGAGCGCGCTGCGATCACAAGGGCGATGATCGACAGAACATAGGGCACCATCAAGAAGACCTGACCGGGGACCAGCGCGCCGACCTCGGTCTGTAATCGTACCTGAAGCGCATCGAACGCGCCAAACAACAGCGCGCCCAGCAACGCCTTGCCCGGACGCCAACTGGCGAAAATGACCAACGCGATACAGACCCAGCCGCGCCCATTGACCATACCGAAGAAAAAAGCGTCAAAGGCGCTCATGGTCAGGAAAGCGCCCCCCAGCGCCATAAGCGCCGACCCGACCACGATAGCCCCGATCCGCAGGCCGTAAACCGACAGACCCTGCGCATCAACGCTGTCAGGGTTGTCCCCAACAGCCTTGATCGCCACGCCCAGCGCTGTGCGGTTCAGCACGTACCAGACCACCGCCACCAGCAGCAGCGCCAGCCAAGTCAGCGCCGTTTGCTGAAACAAAACAGATCCTAAAAAGGGAAAATCTGACAGAACCGGCAGGTCCAGCGGCTGAAATGGCTCGATCCGAGGCGGTGACGACACATTCGGCAGCGCCGTGCGATAGGTGTAATAACTGACCGAGGTTGCAAACAACGTGATCCCCAACCCCGAAACGTGTTGTGACAATCCCAAAGGCACTGTGAGGAACGCATGAAGCAAGCCAAAGAACGCCCCTGCCGTTGCCGCGACCAGCACGCCACCCCACAGACCCGCGCCCAGCCAGACGGCCATCCAGCCGCACATGGCGCCGACGACAAAGATGCCCTCGATCCCAAGATTCAGCACGCCTGCACGTTCGCAGATCAGCGCGCCCAGCACGCCAAAGATCAACGGTGTCGCGATGCGCAGAGAGGCCGCCCAGAAGCTTTCAGAGAGCAGAATATTAAGAATATCCATCATGATGCAGCCCTCGCGGTGCTGGCTCGGACAATGCGATATCGGGCGACAAACCCGCCGACCAGAACGCAAAGCAGCGAAACCGAGACCACCAGATCCGCCAGGAAAGACGACACGCCCATCGCGCGGCTCATGCTGTCAGCCCCCACAAAGACCGAGGCGATGAACAGCGCGGCGATCACCACGCCCACCGGCGACAACCCCGCCAGCATCGCCACGACAATGCCGGTATAGCCAAAGCCGGGCGACAAGTCGGCGGTCAGGTATCCCTTCAGGCCCGCGACCTCGCTCACGCCCGCAAGCCCGGCCAGACCACCCGACAGGATGGCCACGCCGAACAGCGAGCGGTTGACGTTGATCCCCGCATGGCGCGCGGCGGCGGGGTTCTCACCCACAGCGCGTAGCTTGAAGCCCCAGACGGAACGCGCCAGCATGAATTGGGCCAATCCCGCCAGTATTAGAGCCAAAACAAGTCCCGAATGCACCCGCATCCGTTCCATCAGTGGCGGCAGCATTCCTTGATCCAGAACCGGTGCTGATTGTGGCCAGCCCAGCCCCATCGGGTCCTGCAGCGGCCCTTCCAACATCATCTGCACAAAGATCAGGATGATGAAGTTCAACAGTAGCGTCGTCACCACCTCATCCGCGCCAAAGCGGGTTTTCAGATAGGTTGGGGCGACCATCCCCGCCGCCCCTGCAGCAGCACCCATCAGGACAATCAGCGGCAACAGCAAGATGCCTGAGATATCCAGCACCCCCGACCCGATGGCCACCGCAGCCATCGCGCCCAGATACAACTGTCCCTCGGCCCCGATATTCCAAAGCTTTGCGCGAAAGGCCAAAGCGGCGGCCAGCCCGGTGAATATTAGTGGCGTGGCGCGTGTCAACACCTCGGAGAACGCAAAGACCGAACCGAAGACGCCGCGAAACATCTCGGCATAGGCGACGATCGGGTTTGCACCGGCCGCCAACAGCGGGATCGCGGCAAAGCCCAGTGCGATCACGGCCGATAGGATGGGAACGCCCAACGTGAAAGCCCGCGATTGGGTCTGACGTGGTTCAATACGGATCATGCCGGTTCTCCTGCCATCATCAACCCGATCTGTTCACGGTCGCGCCCCGGTGCCTCGTGCAGTTCTCCGTCGCGGATCACCACGATGCGGTCGGCGAGGCTCAGCAATTCGTCGAGGTCCTCGGAAATCAGTACCACACCCGCCCCACGCGCCCTTGCATTCAGCAGGCGCTTGCTCACCTCGGCCGCGGCACCCATGTCCAGACCGCGTGTCGGCTGGTTCGCAAGGATGAGGCGGGGCGAAAGATCGAAGACACGTGCCAGAATAAGTTTCTGGATATTGCCCCCGGACAACAGACGCGCAGGCGCATCCACGCCCGGCCCGCGCACGTCATAGGCTTTGGACAAACGCTCGGCATTGTCCTGGATGTCTTCGCGGCGCAACAACCCGTATGATTGAACCTCGGGATCGTTCAACCGTTCGATAACCATGTTTTCCGCCACGGTCATGGCACCGACGATGCCTTCATGGTGGCGATCTTCAGGGATGCGGCCAACCCCCGCACGCACCATCTTGGCCGGGGTGGGTGAGGTAACCTCGACTCCATCAACCTTGATTAGACCCTGTTCTGGGCGCACAAGACCTGCGATGACATTGGCCAACCCACTCTGACCGTTACCAGAAACCCCGGCGATCCCCAGAATTTCATGCGCGTGTACCGTCAGGTCGACCGCCGTCAGCGTGTCGCGTTTGGACCGCCCTGCGACCGATACGCCCGATATGGTCAGGACCGGATCACCGGGCGTCAGGTAAGAGCCGGCAAGCTCGGGTGTCTCAGCGCCAACCATCATCTGCGCGATCGACTTTTCGTCCGCGTCGGATGTGGCCATCTCTCCGACTTTCCGACCATGCCTAAGAACGGCAATGCGATCCGAAAAGGCCAGGACTTCGCGCAGCTTGTGACTGATGAAGATCACCGACAGACCTTCATCGGTCATCAGACGGATGTTTTCGAACAATGTATCCGCTTCTTGCGGGGTCAGAACGGCGGTTGGTTCGTCTAGCACTAGTATGCGGGCATTGCGGTACAGCGCCTTGAGGATTTCCACCCTTTGCCTCTCGCCTACCGACAGTCGGCCAACCGGCGTATCAAGAGGCGCGGACAGACCGCTTTGCGCCATGATGCCTTCGATCCTGCGCCGCGCTGCACGTCGGTTGCGGCGCAGGGAAATCAGGGGTTCCGATCCCAAGGTTATATTGTCGAGGGCCGAAATGTTCTCGGCCAATGTGAAATGCTGGTGCACCATCCCTACGCCCGAGGCCAGCGCCACCTGCGGGTGGCCCAGCGGCAGAGGGCGCAACACCCCGTCTTCATCCGCAACCTCGATTGAGCCGGCATCGGGCAGGTAATGCCCGAACAGCATATTCATCAGCGTGGTCTTGCCCGCGCCGTTTTCGCCCAGCAGCGCCAGAACCTCGCCTTTGTTCAGGGTCAGGCTGACATTGTCATTGGCGATGACCGGGCCGAAATGCTTGCTCAACCCGTTGAGTTTCAGAACTGTGGAATCTGTCATTGGAAAAACGGGCCGGTTTGTGGACCGGCCCGAACAAGATCAGTTGTCGGAAACGGGTCGGTCGTCGTTGACGTTGACGCGGAACAGCCCGTCCATAATCTCGGCCTGTCGCGCGTTGACCGCTTCGACCACATCGGAGGGCACCAGTTCCTCATCCAGAACCATGGAACCGCCGCCATATCCCATAAAGCTGTACTGGCCGTAATCCGCAGCCTCAAACGAGCCGCTGGCTACATTGGCAATAGCCTTGTCGATGGTGGGCTCCATGTGCCATAGGGCCGACGCCATGATCGTACCGGGATAGTCACCCGACGTGTCGATCACGTTTCCAACGGCTTTGACGCCACGCTCTACCGCCGCATCCGACACACCAAAACGCTCGGCATACATGATGTCCGCGCCTGCATCCATCATCGCAATCGCACTTTCCTTGGCCTTGGGCGGGTCATACCAGCTGTCGATGAAGGTCACGAGGAATTTGACATCCGGGTTCACCTCGCGCGCGCCATCCATGAAGGCGTTCATCAGGCGGTTCACCTCGGGGATGGCATATCCGCCGACCATACCAATGACATTCGATTCCGTGGCCGCACCAGCAACCATGCCGGTCAGGTAGGACGGCTCGTGAATCCAGTTGTCAAAGACCGAGAAGTTCGGACCGACAGGCCCAAAGGACGATCCCATCAGGAAGGCCGTGTCCGGGTAATCCTTGGCCACCTTGCGCGCGGCGCGCTCCAGCCCGAACACCTCGCCCACGATCAGTTGCGAGCCCTGTTCGGCATATTCACGCATCACGCGCTCATAGTCGGTGTTGGCCACATTCTCGGAAAAGACGTATTCGATGTCGCCCCTCTCAGCCGCCGCGTTAAGCGCCTTGTGGATACGGCTGATCCATTGCTGTTCCACGGGCAGCGTATAGATCGCTGCAACCTTGACCGTTTCGGCCGCAGCCACACCGACAGAGTATATCGTTGACGCCGCCGCAACAGCGGCAAGCAACAGTCTTCTTGTCATGTTATTTTTTGCCATTACACTCTCCTGTTTTCAGGGATGGCAGCATTTTTTTACTGTTCAGTCAAATTTTTTCCGGTCAACAGCGGTGTATGAAACAGCAGGATGAGCAATTTTTAGGCACTGAAATCGGGGCGTTTGTTCCGCGCAAAACCAGCGCGTCCCGGACCTGATCGAGGCTGTTCGGGTGGCCCGATCCAATACATTGGTCAGTTCTCAAAACGAGGCACGGCGGGTTTGGGAATGCGCGCGCCATAGTGCCGAATAACTTCACCCGACAGCTTTTGACCCCACGCGATTGCCGCCGCCTGAGGCTGCCCGCTCAAGCGTGCCGACAGATAACCCGCATTGAACGCATCGCCAGCCCCGGAAGTGTCACGAATTCCTTCGACCTTGGGGGTCTCAGTCGTCGTTGTCTGACCTTCCGCCAACGCTATCATAGGGGCTGGACCGTTCTTGACGACAACTTCCGAAATGCCCGCTGCCCCAAGCCGTTCAACCGTATGCGCCGGGGACGCATCGCCCCATAGACCTTGTTCATCATCAAAGCTGGGGAATGCGATGTCGGTGATCTGGTTGAATCTGGCGATCGTCTCACGCGTTTCTTCGGCAGACGACCAAAGCCGGGGGCGTATATTCGGATCGAAAGAAACCAAGGCGTTGGCCGAGCGCGCTTCGGCCAGCACATCCCACAAAACCGCGCGGGCTTGGGCCGACAGAATGGCCAGCGTAATCCCGGACAGGTGGATCAGACCCGCACCTTCGACCACCTGCTGCAACCAATCGCGATCCTCCGCAAGCAGACGCGCCGCCGAAGCCTCGCGCCAGTATTGAAAACTGCGTTCGACGCCATCCAGTTCGATCATGTACAAGCCCATGGTACGACCGGTGACCCGGCCTATCCCATCCGTTACCAGACCGTCCTCTTCCAACTGCTTAAGAAACGCGGACGAGACCTTGTCGGTCCCGACCTTCGTGACAAAACCAATCGACGCCTTTTCGCCAAGGATCTGCGCCATATGCCAGGCGGTGTTGAACGTATCCCCGGCAAAGCCGCGCTTGTACGAACCGTCGCCCAAATCGGCCATTTCGATCATGGCTTCACCAATCGCGACGGCCTTGTTTGACGTGAAACTCAGCAAGGCACCGTATCCCCATCGTTTTGATCGTAGATGGCCCCGGTTAACCACGCGGGCCAGTCACGTTCGAAAAAGGTACGGGCATCTTGATCAAACCTGCGGATTTTTCGGTGCGACACAACCATATCCTCGCCGTCCATATGAACGAGAAGTTGTTCGCGCATGTCTGCTTCTCGTTCGGATCGAAACCTAACCTCCGGTATCGGTCCATGCGCCGCTTGGGGCAGAGCATCCCCGTTGGGATCGCAAATTGCGCGGGCCCCGCGGCTGCCGCCGCCCTTGGCGATATAATGATCCAACGCCGCCAATACAGCTTCGGAGGCCAGCGACATCTGCTGCCATTGCAATACGCGCCCGACCTCGCCGCTGCGCTTAAACGAGATCCCGTTGCGCCGGATTTGCGCGTTCAGGTCGCTGGCCGCCTTATGCGCGGCCGATACGTCCTTGGGCGTGCACAGGATGCCGGCGTGATCGCTCATGCGGGCCTGGACTTCGGAACGAATATCGGCAGCGTCGCGGGAGCTGTTGGTATTCAGAGTTGCCTCAATCCGGGTCAACGCGTGTTCTGCCAAGGAGGTGATTTCCAGTTTCGACGCCTCATGCGCCATCCGGCTTGCCGCGATATGTTCCGCGACGCGGGTGCCAAAAACCTGTCCGGCGTTCAAAGCCGATCCACCGGGTCGCGTGACGCCATGGGTGCCCGCGGCTTCTCCAACTGCATAGATCCCGGCGACGTTGGTGCGGCCCCAGATATCCACGGCAATACCGCCATTCATATGCTGGTTATTCACCGCGAATTCCAACGGGTCGATAGTGATGTCCACCTTGTAGCGCTTATACAGCTCAATCGAGAGCGGGTTCATATGGCGCAGCCGGTCGATTGGCAGATCGTGAACGGCCCCGGCATGTCGCAGATAGCTGCGCACATCGTCATCCAAACGGTCCAGACTGAACGGCTGATCACCCGGCACAGGCAGAAGGTTGCGGTTGAAATCCATGAACACCCGCCGACCTTTTTGGTTTTCCCGCACGATTGCCAGATCGACAAGGCTGGACTGAAAGTCCAGCATCCGTGTGGCATGGAACGGCCATTGATAGCCCTTGCGAAAGATGTTCGAGGCCATCTCTTGCGTGCTGCGATAATAGTCAGCCAGAAAGTGATGCTCGGCCCCGCTGTCATCCACCGAATAAATATGCGGGATCACTTGCACATAAGTGCCCGACAGGTTCCACGGAAACCCCTCGCGCCGCGTGCCGATGCCAAACTGACTTTCGGTGATATTGACCAATTCTAGACCGGCCTCAAGCGCAAGCCCCAACGTGCCGAAACAGCCATTGGGGAACACGCTGTCGCGGTACAGCTCTCCGGGCCCTCCGGCCGCGAAGACCAGTGCATTGCAGGTGAACAGCGTCAGCCCATAGGGGTTTGCATCCGAACTGGCCTTGGGGCGGATTGCCAACAGGCCAACCACGCGGTCATCTTCGGTCAGAACGTTTACAGCCGTCGTATGGTTAAAGAAGGGGATGTCCAGCCGGATCGCCTCTTGCGCCAGCACCTGCACCATCAATCGCGAGGTGCGGGGACCGCAGCTTGTAGCACGCCCGACCTCGTCATGATCCGTCTGGTAACGCAATGTGCCGCCCAGCGCATCCTGCGGCAAGGGCAGCCCCAGATATTGCAGGGATGCCATCGCGCGGATCGAGCCGACCGCCTCGATATATGCCGTGTCCTCGTCCATTGCGCCGCCTGCCCCAATTGCCGCTGCCATGTCCTGAAAGTCATCGCCATGATCTTTCGTATTTGCCGTGTGCAGAGTCTGTTTGTCCGAACCGGAACAGGCCGAGGTCCCGCCCCACGCGCTCTGGCTGATGATGGTCACGTCCACGTCGCGCCTTTTCATCTCGACGGCTGCGCGCAACCCGGCGGCTCCGCTGCCGATCACAAGACCTCCGCAGGCATGGACCGGAATGTCATACCCGCCGATCCGGACGGTTCTCGACAATTCCGGTTCCGGTCGCAGGCGCGGCATGGCCACATCGGTCAGTGCATCGAGAATATCCTGAGGGACAGTGGTGCTCATGAAGATCGGTCCTTATGGCGTATCAGTCGATATCGACCCAGCGCTTCAGGCGCGATGATGACATGCAGGCGTCGACGATCTGGCAAATGCGATGGCCCGCATCGAAAGTGGGCCACATCGGTTCGCCTGTGGTGATGGATTTAATGACTTCGGCGGCTTCGATGATTTTGCTTTCGTTATAGCCCAGCCCAAAATTGGGCAGCGGCAGAAACGCGCCATAGGTGTCGTGCTCGGGACCAACATCAATCTCACGATAGCCGCGCCGACCGGTCGGATCATCATTGGTGTAAAATCTCAGACGGCTCAACTCGTCGTAATTGTACGCCAGACTGCCCTTGGTGCCGTAAACCTCATAGCTTTGCATGAATTTTCGGCCCGTTGCGGTGCGGCTAAAATCGACCATCCCGCGGGCTCCGTTGGCGAAATGGCACAGGACATTCGCGCCGTCCGGGTTGGTGATGGGCTTCCATTCTTCATTCCCGGTCAGTTCGGGAACCTCACCAAGGCCGAGACCTTCCACCACCGGGCGTTTGTCGGTCACGACATAAGTGTCCGCGATCAAGGATGTTACCGGCCCGACCAGAAAATCCATGAAGCTGAAGACATGTGATCCCGTGTCCCCAACAATGCCGGTGGGGGCAAGATCCCCGTCGGCGCGCCACATATAGGGCGTCTGCGGATTCCCGTACATGTCGACATGCTGACAGCCCTTGAACAGGGTAATCTCACCAATCTCACCCGCCTCGATAATCTCTTTCGCGCGGTCATGCACCGGGTTGCGGGGAAAGGCGTGGCCAACGCGGGTGATCACGCCCTTTTCCCGCGCGATCTGGGCCAGCTCCAGCGCTTCGGCCGCGGTGTCGGCAAGGGGCTTTTCACAAAACACGTGCTTGCCCGCCAAAAGCGCAGCCTTGGCCACCTCGTAATGTAGATTGTCAGGCAGGCAGATGTCGATCAGGTCGATCTCAGGGTCGGCCACAGCCTCTTGCCAAGTCTTCAGAATCTTGGCGCCAGGGGCGCGAAACGCAAGCTCTTGCTCGGCGTTGGGATTCGAGGAAACCAGCGCCGTGACCCGCGCAGTACCAAAGCTGTTGCCAAAAAAATGCGGAAAGGTCTGGAACGCCATCGTGTGAACGCGGCCCATCCAGCCCGATGCACCCAGAACAGCAACTCTTACCTCAGACATGATCTTCTCCTTTTTCTTCAGCAAGTCTCGCCTGACTAAAGATCGCTTGAGGCGCGCGCGATCAGGCGCACCGGGCTGCGATTCAGGCTGCTGGGTTTCGTTCCGGTCTTGACCCAATTCAGGATCTGTTCCGCCGTAGACTTGGCAAAGTCGGGAATGTCACAGCAAACCGAAGACAAGGGCGGGTGGCTGTCCTTGCTGTCTTCGATATCGTCAAACCCCACCACACGCAGGTCGGTGCCAATCTCGACCCCCAACTGATGCGACGCTGACATAACACCCAAAGCCACCAGATCGTTGAAACAGATCGCGGCATCCACATCCGGATGGTCGCGCCGCAACTGTCCCACAATGGACTTCCCGAAAGAGCGTGTGGCCTCGCCGGTCAAAACCAGTGGCGGCAAACCCTTTTCGTTCAGAATTTCCAGATATCCGCTCATGCGCTCCTGCGTGACAGGGCGCCCTTCCAAACCACCCAGAAAGGCGACGCGTTTGCACCCTTTCTCCAACAGATGTTCGGTCGCCATACGACTGCCAAGATGATAATCCGGCGCAAAAAACGGCAGGCTTTGCGCCTGCGCATCAAGGGTTCTGAACACTTGCAATGTCGGTGTACCGGACGCGGCGAACAGGGCCAGCGTGTCCTCGACATCGCCATACGCCGGAGAGATCACGAACCCTGAAACCCCATGCTCGGTCAGGGTCGAGATCATGCTTTTTTGCAGTTCTGGATCTTCATCCGTGTTGGCCATGACCGTGGCAAAGCCGTTTCGCGCCAATTCCATCTGAAACAGGGCCGCAAACTCGGTGAAAAAGGGGTTGCGCAGATCATTGATCACCAATCCGATCAAACCGGATGAGGATGACCGAAGCGTTGCGGCAGAACGGTTGTACACATAGCCGATCTCAGCCATCGCCTTGCGGACCGCGTCGCGCGTTTCAGCCTTGACCGAGTCGCTTCCCTGCAAAACAAGGCTGACAGTCGATTTTGAAACGCCTGCGTGCTTTGCCACGTCTAAGATCGTTGGTCTCTGGCCCATATTCTATGTCGCCCTGTTCTGTTTACCCCGAATATTTGCCTACACGTTCAAATCCAGCACCAGAATGCCGTCAATCCCTCCGACCGCATTTTTAACAAGCTGACGGCCCAATGCCTTATGCTCGGAATTGTCGGTGTAATTTTGCAGCGCATCCCAGTTGTCAAAGTCGATGACAAAGCCGTGCATATAGCCGCGCTCAATCTGCTCGGGGCTTTCCGAGCGGCCACCTGTGAAACTCCGCGCACCGGGCAATTTTTCGGTCACGGCGGCCAGCCCGGCATAAATTCTCTGGATAGTGTCTTCCGGTACGTCGGGTTTGAATTTGGTCAGTACGATATGTCGGATCATGTCGCGTATCCGTTGTCCTGTTTGATCATGTCTGCCGCTTTTTCGCCGATCATGATCGACGGCGCGTTTGTGTTGGACGAGTTCACCGTCGGCATCACCGAGGCATCGGCGACCCGTAACCGATCGATCCCGTTGAACCGCAGGCGCGGGTCCAGGACCGCCTGATCGTCGCTCCCCATACGGCAGGTTCCGGCGCAGTGATGCGAGGTTTTGGAGTGGACGCAGATGAAGTTGAAATAATCTTCGTCGGTGCGCACATCCGGCCCCGGCAAACGCTCGGCCAGAACATAGGGTTTCAGCGCGTCCTGCGCCAAAATCTGCTGCACCAGTTTCAAGCCACGAATGGACATCTCACGATCATAGGGGTCCGACAGGTAATTGGGGTCGATCAAGGGCATATCTGCCGGGTTGTCGCTGCGCAGCCGGACCGAACCTCGGGACCGTGGCCGCAGGTGGCACGCGTTCAGCGTCACCCCTCCATTGGGCATCGCCTCGACCCCGGCCTCGATCCCCGTGCCGAGACCCAGATGCATCTGAATATCGGGCGAACGGGCATTTTCGTCCGCGTACCAGAACCCCCCAGTCTCAAATAAGCTCGAGGCGACAGGCCCTTTACGTGTAAGCAGATATTGCAGACCCGCAAGCGCCGACAGGTGCAGCTTGGCATAACGGTCATAGGTGTGCGGGCCCGTGACTTCGCAAATCGCATACAGGTCCAGATGATCCTGAAGGTTCGCGCCTACATTGGGCTGGTCGAACACGACGTCGATCCCCAGCGCCCTTAACCCGTCTGCCGGGCCAATCCCCGACAGTTGCAGCAGGCGCGGCGAACCGATCGCGCCGGAGGACAGGATCACCTCTTGGTCCGCGGTAATCTTGCTGCCATCGGCCATCTCGACCCCTGTGGCCCGACCACCTTCGACGGTGATCCGGCGCACCTGTGCATTGGTCTGGATCGTCAGGTTGGACCGCGACCGCGCGGGCGCAAGAAACGCCATTGCCGAGGATGATCGCCGCGCGTTGCGCTGGGTGAGCTGATAATAGCCTGCCCCGTCCTGCTTTTCCCCGTTTACATCGGTGGTTTTCGGAATGCCCACCTGCCCCGCGGCCTCGATAAACGCGTCACAGATCGGCAGCGGCGCGGCGGGCATGGAAACGCCCAACGGACCGCCCTGACCGTGGAATTCCCCGCTATAGGTATCGTTGTCTTCGGACTTCTTGAAATAGGGCAGAACGTCGTCATACCCCCATCCTTCGCAACCCATTTGACGCCATTCATCATAATCCTGCACCGCGCCCCGCGTATAGATCTGCGCATTGATGGCCGAGCCGCCGCCGATCACCTTGGCCTGCGTGTAGGTGAAAACCTTGTCCTGCATCGACCGTTGCGGAACCGTGCTCCATCCCCACGACCCGATGCCTTTGGTCATCTTGGCAAACCCTGCGGGAAGGTGGAACAGGGGGTTGCGGTCGCCACCACCGGCCTCGAGCAGCAAAACGCGCGCGTCGGGGTTTTCCGACAGGCGGGCGGCGATGGCTGATCCGGCGGAACCGCCTCCGATAACAATAAAGTCGTAACCAGCGGTCATGCGGCCCATTCTCTTTCCTGGATGTGGCGTCCGGCGCGAAAGGCCAGCGCCGCGATGGTCAATGCGGGGTTTACAGCCGCCGAGGTCGGCAGGACCGAGGCGTCGACAATGAACAGGTTCGGGTGGTCGTGGCTGCGGCAGAACGTGTCCACCACACTTGCGGTCGGGTCCGCGCCCATCCGTGCGGTGCCGCATTGATGCGACGGGGTGCGGCGGTCAAAGGACCTGGACAAAACAACGGGAAAACCTGCCTTGCGAAGCTTGCGCTTCAGCACGCGCACCAGCTCCAAATGCGCGTCCCAGTTCGAACGCTGCCAGTCCAGCCTAATCTGCCCGTCCTTCAGCGTCACGCGGCTGTCGGGGTTAGGCAGATCCTCGGACATGGCGTAGAAATCGAAACTGCGGTCTGCAATCAACGAAGCAACCCAACTAGGCATTGGCGTCGTTGCCGCGAGGATCGGACCGGTGATCTTGCCCAACATCTGGATATTACCCAGCGGAGCCCCACCCTGACCGTCTGTCAGGTAGAAATCGTTCACCATCAGGGTTTTCTGATAGACCGACCTGTTGCGGCGTAGTGGGTGCAGCGCCAGCACAGCCGAGCAGTTGTGGTTCATGAAGTTCCGTCCCACCTGATCCGACCGATTGGCCAGACCCGAAGGGCGCGCCGCATCCGCAGAAGTCAGAAGCAAGGCCGCAGATTGAACCGCGCCCGCTGCCAGCACCACAATCGGCGCGGTCAGTGTCTCCTGACGGCCGTCCACTTCAACTTCAACACCGCTCACCCGACCATTCGCGTCTGCAACAAGCCGCTGCGCACGCGCGTTGGTCTTGAGTGTCACGTTTTCATGTTTCAGCGCCTCGGCCAGTCCACAGGTTTCGGCATCCATCTTGCCGCCGCAGGTGTTGGGAAAAGCGTCCCACGTGGTATCGCCAGCGGCCAGCCACCTGTCCAGATCCAGCCCAAGCGGGATGGTTGACGGCGACATGCCAACGGACCGGAGCCGTGCAAACAGATCCTGCATGTCCGGCTCATGCGTCACCGGACCAAACGGGTAAGCACCGGAATGCGGTGGCTCGGTCGGGTCTTGGCTGGGATCGCCGCGTACGCAATACAGGTCTTCGGCGGCCTGATAATCGGGTTCCAGATCATCATACGTGACCGGCCAGCCCGGTGTTGTGCCGTCACGGTGCAGCATTGGGGCAAAATCTTCGGCCCGATACCGGATCAGAGCCGCGCCGTAGAATTTCGAATTGCCGCCGACAAAGTAATAGTTTCCGGGATTGAACGGCTGATCATGTCCGTCCAACCACGTTTCATCAGGACGAAACACACCATCGCCAAAGATCGCTTTAGCATCCCGGTCCTGCGCAGACGGTTCCAACCTGACGCCGCGCTCAAGGATCAGGATACGACGACCGGACGGGGCCAACGCTGCCGCAAGGGTAGCGCCGCCCATGCCCGACCCGATTATGAGGATGTCGGGTTGCATTACCCCTGAATGCGGTTCTCGGTCTCAGGATCGAAGGCCACAGCCTTTTCCATGTTCACGGCAAAGGTGAAATCCTGCCCCGGCGAGACCTCGGCATCCGAGCGCATCCGCGCAATCACATCGCGCCCGCCCAATTGCATTGAGACAAACGTGTCTGACCCGGCGGGCTCGGTCACCACGATCCGGTTGGTCATCGTCGCAATGTTCGAGGATTTTCGATCCGCGCCATCCATATCCGTGATGGTCTCGGGCCGAATGCCCAACAGGATGTCACGCCCGTCCCAATGGGACAGGTTGTCCTGACTGAAGGGCAGTTGTGCCATCGACCCGTCAAACAAGGCGACTTCGGCGTGGGGCCGCCCGTTCAACATCACCACCTTTGCAGGCAGCACGTTCATCGCGGGCGAGCCCATGAAGGTCGCCACAAAGATATTGGCGGGGGTGTCATAGATCTCTTGCGGGGTGCCCAGTTGCTGCACGTAGCCGCCATTCATCACGGCGATGCGGCTGGACAGCGTCATAGCCTCAATCTGGTCGTGGGTCACGTAGACGATGGTGGTGCCGAGGTTCTGGTGCAGCTTCTTGATCTCGGTCCGCATGTCGACACGCAGCTTGGCGTCAAGGTTGGACAAGGGTTCGTCGAACAGAAACACATCCGGCTCGCGCACCAGGGCCCGCCCCATGGCCACGCGCTGCCGCTGACCGCCCGAAAGCTGCCCCGGCTTGCGGTCCAGCAACTGTTCGATCTGCAACAGCTTGGCGACCTCGGCCATGGCCTTTTCACGCTCGGGCTTGGGGACACCGTGCATCTCAAGTCCAAAGGTGATGTTCTGGCCCACGGTCATGTTGGGGTACAGCGCGTAGCTTTGGAACACCATGGCGATGTTGCGGTTCGACGGGTGCACCCCGTTCATCACCTGATCCTTGATGCGGATCTCGCCGCTGGTGATCTCTTCCAACCCTGCAATCATGTTCAGCAAGGTGGACTTGCCACAGCCCGAGGGCCCGACCAGAACGAGAAACTCTCCTTCCTGCACCGAGATGTCGACCTTGTGCAGCACTTCAACCGAGCCGTAAGACTTGGTCGCGTTGTCGATATCGAGAAAGCCCATGACGCCTTATCCTTTCACGGAACCCGCCATCAGGCCGCGGACGAAGTAACGACCGGCCACGATATAGACGAGCAGAGTTGGCATGGCGGCCAGAATGGCGCCAGCAAAATGTACGTTGTATTCCTTAACACCCGTCGATGACTGCACCAGATTGTTGAGTGCGACAGTCATCGGCTGGCTATTGGCATCGGCAAAAGACGCGCCGAACAGGAAGTCATTCCAGATGTTGGTGAACTGCCAGATGATCGACACCACCGCAATCGGGCCCGAGCTGGGCAGCAGGATGCGCCAGAAAATCTGAAAGAACCCCGCCCCGTCGATCTGCGCCGCGCGGATCAGCTCGCTCGGGAACACGGCATAGTAGTTGCGGAAATACAGCGTGGTGAACCCGATCCCATAGACCACATGCACCAGCGCCAGACCCCAAGTCGTGCCCGCCAGTCCGATGATGCCCAGCATCCGCGCCATCGGGATCAGCACGATCTGGAACGGGATGAAACAGGCAAACAGCATCAGCCCGAACAGGATGGTGTCGTATTTAAACCGCCACTTGGTCAGCACATAACCGTTCAGCGCGCCAAGGACGGTCGACACGATAACAGCCGGAACCACCATCTTGATCGAGTTCCAAAAGTAAGGCTTCAATCCCGTAGGATCGACCCCGATCTGGGCCGAGGACCACGCCTTGAACCACGGCTCAAGCGTGAACACCTGCGGCAGGTTCATCATGCCGCCACCGGTGATTTCCTCTAGCGGTTTGACCGAGTTCACCAGCATCACGTAAAGCGGCAGCAGGTAGAACAGCGCAAACAGCAGCAGCACCAGATAGATCAGCGTGCGGGCAACGCGGCCCGTGCGGATCGCGGTATCTTGCGAGGCCTGAGACATCAGCGTTTCTCCCGCAATTCAGCGTATAGGTAGGGGATCATGATCGCCGCGATGGTCATCAGCATGATCGTGGCCGAGGCCGCGCCGATCCCCATCTGGTTCCGCGTAAACGTATAGGAATACATGAAGGTTGCGGGCAGTTCGGTGGCCCGTCCAGGTCCGCCGCCAGTCAGCGCGATCACAAGGTCAAAGGTCTTGATCGCAAGGTGGCTGAGGATAACGAAGGCTGACAGAAATGCCGGACGCAGTTGCGGGATGATGATCCGGCGATAGAGGTTCCAGTTCGACGCCCCATCCATTTGCGCCGCGCGCAGGATTTCATTGTCGATGCCGCGCAAACCCGCCAGAAACATCGCCATGACAAACCCGCTGGTTTGCCAGACAGCAGCCAGGACGACCGTGTAGATCGCGTAATCGCGGTTCTTGATCCAGTCGAATTCGAAACTGGTCCACCCCCATGTGTGCATGACGTTTTCCAGCCCGATGCCCGGGTCCAGAAACCATTTCCATGCCGTGCCGGTAACGATGAAACTCAGCGCCATCGGGTACAGGTAGATCGGGCGCAACAGCCCTTCGCCGCGGATTTTCTGATCAAGGAAGATCGCCAGTCCCAGCCCGATACAGGTGCAGATCACGATATAGAGCCCTGCGAAAATCCCCATGTTGATCAGCGAGGTTTCCCAATGGCTCAAACGCCACAGCTTGTCGTAGTTTTCCCATCCGACCCAGCCAAAGGTCGGCAGGATGCGGCTGTCGGTAAACGACAGGTAGACCGAGAACAGGATGAACCCGTACACAAAGACCAGCATCATCGCCAGCGACGGTGACAGGACCAGCTTGGGTATCCAATTCTGAAGGCGAGTCTTGAAATCCGCGTCGGCTGAAGCAGCCATGGCGCGCCCTCCTGCGAGTTGTGTTTTAAGGCGTTGAGCGCCCTCTTTGGACAGGGCGGCTAAACCGCCGCCCCGTCACGAGGATCACTGATCACTTGGCAATCGACACCGCGTCGACCAGTTCGGCCACTGCGGTTTCGCTGTCATATTCGCCGTTGAAATGCGCCGTTACGACGTCATAAACGGCGTTCTTGACCGATGCGGGCGCCGCGTGGCCATGCGCCATCGAGCCGAACAGGTTGCCCGAAGCCGCAGCCGCAGCCAGATCTTTCATGCCCTGCTTGCCGCAGTCGTCGAAATCCGCGTCGCTGACATCGGTCCGCGCCGGAACCGAACCTTTGACCACGTTGAACGCCGACTGGAACGAGGGTGACAGGATCGCGCTGGCAAGCGCCGCCTGCTCTGCCGAAACCGATCCACCCTGATCGAACATCATGAACTGGTCGGCGTTGAAGGTCACCTGATCTGCGGTACCGGGGAAGCGGAAGCACAAGAAATCCTGACCCGGCACTTTACCTGCGTTCAGGAACTCGCCCTTGGCCCAATCACCCATCATCTGGAAACCAGCTTCGCCATTGATGACCATCGCCGTCGCCAGGTTCCAGTCGCGACCCGAGAAGTTCTCGTCAACATTGTCGCGGATAAAGGCCATGCGATCGAACGCCTCTTTCATGGCGTCCCCACCCAAAGTGCCTTCGTCCAGATCAATAAAGGCGGCTTTGTACCCGTCCGGGCCAAGCGTGGACATTGCCACGGCGTCGAAAACGGTCGCGTCCTGCCATGCCTGACCACCATGCGCGATGGGTGTCACACCCGCCGCTTTCAGCGCCTCAACAGCGGCCACGAACTCGTCCCAGTTGGTCGGCTGGGCGATACCGTTTGCGTCCAGCACCGACTTGTTCGCCCAAACCCAGTTGGTCGAATGCACGTTGACCGGAGCCGAAACCCACTTGCCGTCAAACTTTGCAAATGCCTTGAGCGCGTCCGGAACCACATCGTCCCAGCCTTCCTTGGCCGCCACGTCGTTCAGATCAGCCAGCGCACCCTGCGCGGCCCAGTCCTGAATATCGAACCCCAGACCCTGAACGGCTGTGGGTGCGTTGCCTGCAGTGACACGCGCGCGCAGAACAGTCATTGCCTGCTCACCGCCGCCGCCGGCAACTGGCATGTCCGTCCAGCCAACGCCCTGACCCGAAAGGTCGTCTTTCAAAACATTCAGCGCCGCGGCTTCACCGCCCGAGGTCCACCAGTGCAGAACCTCAACCTCTTCGGCGTGCGCCAGGCTGGTGGTACACAGCAGCCCTGCCACAATTACCGATTTTGTTTTCAAAAGTTTACGCATTGTTGTTTCCTCCCTAAATGCGATCTTTTTCTGGCGCTTATTGATGTTTGATGCGCCGTTCAGTCTTGCGACACCCATGGCGCACGGCTGTCGCCGATGCGCATAACCACAGATTTCACTTCGAAGAATTCCTCGAACCCATATTGTCCGATTTCCCGCCCCTGCCCGGATTGCTTGACCCCACCGAACGCAACCTCGGGGAATCCGTCCATCCAGGTATTGGTCCAGACCGTTCCCGCTTCTGCGCGGCGGGCGAATTCAAGGCAGGTGTGGACATTGGTACTCCAGACCCCAGCCGACAGACCGTAAACGCTATCATTGGTCAGCGCGACGGCTTCGTCCAGTGTTTTGAATGTCAGGACCGTCAGAACCGGGCCAAACACCTCATCCCGCGCAATCGGCATGTCCGGTTGGACATTGGTGACGATGGTAGGCTGGTAGAACTGATCGCCAAGCCCCTCGACCTGCAGACGGTCACCGCCCATGGCAATCTCGGCACCGGCGGTCTGCGCGTCTTTGACGTAGGCGTCGATCTTGGCGTTGTGTTCCGGCGTGACGATGGCACCGACCTGTGTAGTCGGATCCATCGGATCACCGAATTTCACCTTACGGGACAAATCAACCACCCGCTTGGTGAAGGCTTCGGCAATGTCCTCATGCACGATTATGCGACTGCTCGAGTTACAGCATTGGCCGACATTGAAATAGACCCCAAACACGACCGCATCCGCCGATGATTCCAGATCTGCGTCCGGGAAGATCACCTGCGGGTTCTTGCCGCCCAGTTCCAGCGCCACTTTCTTGAGCGTATCCGAGGCCACCGCACTGATTGTCTTGCCGACTGCGGTCGAGCCGGTGAAGCTCACCATGTCTACCGCCTGATGCGTGGACAATACGCTGCCGACCGGTACGCCATGGCCCAGAACAATGTTGCACACGCCTGCCGGCAGCCCGGCCTCGATCAGCAACTCGCCCAGCATCAGGGTGGTGGAGGGGGTCATTTCCGAGGGTTTCACGACAACCGTGCATCCCGCCGCCAATGCAAAGGGCAGTTTCTGGCTGAGAATCCAGAACGGGAAGTTCCAAGGGGTGATGATCGACACCACACCAATAGGCTCTTTCAGAACCACACCCATCATGTCGGCGCCCAGCGTGTTGTGGCTGTCGCCATGGGTGCTGCGCGCCAAGGACGCGGCATATCGCCAGAGGTCGGCCGCTCCACCGACCTCACCTCTGGACTGACTGATCGGCTTGCCGCTTTCCAGCGTTTCGATGACGGCGATCCGATCTACGTTCTGTTCAATCAGGTCAGCGACCTTCAAAAGAACCGTGGCACGCTCTTTGCCCGACGCGCCGCTCCAAGCCCCACTGTCGAACGCTGTGCGGGCGGCTTGAATGGCCGCCTCAGCTTCGGCCTCGCCCCCCAAGGCGGACCGGCTGACGATATGCCCGTGCGAGGGCGAGCGACGCTCGAACGTCTCGCCCGATGCGCTGTCCTGCCAGATCCCGTTGATCATATGCCGACCCTCGAACAGCGGCGGCAGGTCGAACGGGATGGCTGGGTTGATCGTCATATCTTTCATTACGTCACAGGCCCGAATATTGAGGGTTACGTTTTTCCAAAAAGGCATTCACACCTTCGTCACGGTCGGCGGAGGCGGCTATGGCCGCGCTTCCAAGCGCTTCGACGGCCGCGTCCCGGTCTTCGCCTACGGCCGCGTGGATCATGTTCTTGGCGATTTCAGTGGCGCGGGGGGACAGGTCCGCCAGATCAGCAGCCAGTTCCAGCGCGCGGCCCAATACGTCTTCGGCCACTTCAGCCGCAAAACCCAGCGACACCGCGCGGTCTGCCCCGATCCTGCGTCCAAACAGGGCCATTTCCTTGACGGCCCCTTCAGGGATGAGCCGGGTCAGGCGTTGCGTGCCGGACCAGCCGGGAACAATACCGACCCGCGCTTCGGGAAGGGCGAGGGTTGCACGTGGGGCCAGCAGGCGCAGATCACAGCAGCTTGCCAGTTCCAGCCCACCGCCAAAGGCATGCCCGTTCATGGCAGCGATGGTGGGTTTGCCCAACCGCGCCAACCGGTCAAAGATACGATGTCCATCCCGCACCCAATGACGCGCGAACTCGGCGGGGCTGAGTCCACCCCACGCGCCGATATCGGCCCCGCAACAGAACGCCTTTTCGCCAGCTCCGGTCAAGATCAGACAGCGGATTGCTGCATCCCGTTCAACCTCGCGCACGCGGGCCTCCAACGCGTCAAGCATTGGGATCGTCAGGGCGTTCAACTTGGCGACATTGTCCAAAGTGACAATCGCCGCGTGGCCCCGGATATCAAAGGCGATATTGCTCACAACTGCAGTCCCATCGGTCCTTCAAGGAACAGAGAGGCCGGCATCAGCGTTGCGTTTTCTGCCACTGTCACGCGCCCGCCCGAGGCGACAATAATATCGCGCTGCGCGTCGATCCCCGGCATGATTTCAGTCGCAACCAACCCCTCATCCGTCAAGCGAATCACGCAGCGTTCCGTCACATAGATCACCTCTTGCCCGGTTTCCCGTGCACGACGACCCGAGAAGGTGACATGTTCAACCTTGTCCACCATCTTGGTGAACTTGCCCGGCGCGGTAACCCGGATGCCGTCGCTTCCCAGATCAATCTTCGCCCCAGCCTCAAACCAGCCCGAGAACACGATCCGTTTGGCCCGCGCTGTAATATCCACAAAACCGCCGCACCCTGCGGTCAGATAGGGCTTTTTCCCAAGTTTCGACACGTTCACATTGCCGTCCACATCGACCTCAAGGAACGAGAGGAATGACATGTCGAACCCACCCCCTTGAAAATAGATGAACTGCTGCGGCGACGGCACAAAGGCATGAGCGTTCGAGGCACAGCCAAAGGCGAACCCGGTCAAGGGAACGCCGCCAACCGCGCCCTGCTCAATCGCCCAGGTCACGGCTTTGGGGTGTCCTTCCTCCAACAATATCCGGGGGACCATGGCGCTGATACCGAACCCAAGATTTGCGCTCATGCCCGAGCGCAACTCCATGGCCGCGCGGCGTGCGATGACCTTTTCCACACCGTGCTCGGCAAGCGAGAAGCTGTCCCAGGGCCGCATGACCTGACCCGAAATCGCGGGATCATAGGGTGTTTCGGTGGTCTGCTTCTGGTCCGGATCTTCGACGATCAGGTCCACCAGATGCCCCGGTACGCGGACATCGTGGGGACGCAGGCTGCCTTCCGCTGTTACCCGCTGAACCTGAGCAATCACGATCCCTCCGTGATTTCGCACGCAAATCGCCTGCTCCAACCCACCCAGATAAGCGCCCTCATGCTCATAGGTCAGGTTGCCGAATTCATCTGCTGTGGTGGCTCGCAGAATACAGACATTGGGTATGATGTTTGGAAAGTGCAGCCATGTCTGGCCACCAAACTCGACGCGCTCGACAATCGGGTCCGTAGCCCCGCGTGCGTTCATCGCGCAACCTTCTCGGATCGGGTCGACAAAAGTATCCAGACCCACCTGCGTCAGCACGCCGGGTCGATGCGCCGCCGCCTCACGCTGCATGTCGAACATGATACCGGACGGCACGTTATAAGCCGCGACGCGATCTTCGACGATCATTTTCCAGATTTCCGGCATCTCAAGGCTGGATGGCCCCGAAGGATAAGACCCCGCCAATACCCGCGTCAGCAACCCGTCCTGCGCCAGATACTCCATCCCCTTAACACCATACATATCGCCAGCCGCGATAGGGTGAAGCGAAGTGATGTCGCGCGGATGGCCGTCCTGCTGAAACCGGTCGCCGATGGCTTTTAGAACAGCATCAGGACAACCCAAGGCCGACGACGACGAAACCGAGACAACAGCCCCATCAGGGACCACTTCGGCAGCTTGCCGGGCTGATACCAGTTTCTTCATGACGACCTCCCCGATTCCAGCGATTCACGGATTTACTGGAACGATCCAATCGTTACTGGAACGATCCAAAACTTGCAACAGGAAAAACCAACCCAACGCTTGCACCAAGTCCAACACCATCTTCAACAAGGGGAAGTGCACTGCAATTTCGCGCAGCGCGAAACCACGAGGTTGCCTACGTGGGCGCCTCAAGTCACCCAGTCGCTTTACGTCAGGTCGACACACTGAACGCAATGAAGCGTGTTGGCTCTCCCCTGACGGCGTGGTATGAAGGGGAACGGCAATGCTCTCCTTATACGTGTAAAATAACGTCGGGTAACCTTCTCATTTTGCGACTATTTCATATCCCTCGCTCAACAAATAAACAGGGGGTTAAAAAATTCACAAAAATATCATTTTTAATCTTAAAGTTTTGACCTTCTAAGTTTAACAGAAGACCCAGTCACTCCTCTTAGCACTGCATTCACTAGCGCTGACTAAGTTTCAGGGTTTGTTTTTATGCTTGATTTTTCTCACCCGTCCCGTTTCCAAGGCAGCAAAACCCAAGAACCCTCGACGCAAACACCCCCAAACGGGTTTTACGCGGACATTGGCAAACGTGTTTTTGACGTTTCCCTTGCCCTTCTGCTTCTGCCGGCCCTTGCACCCGTAATCTTTATTCTTTGGTGTCTGGTCCGCCGCGACGGTGGGCCGAGTTTTTTTGGTCATACGCGTATCGGAAAAGGGGGTAAACCCTTTAAATGCTGGAAAATCCGCAGCATGGTCGTGAACGCAGAAGACAAGCTTCAGACCTATCTGGATACAAATCCCGATGCGGCGGCCGAGTGGGAGCGGGATCACAAACTGATTAACGATCCCCGAATTAACCGGCTGGGTGACATTCTGCGCAAGACCAGTTTGGATGAGCTTCCTCAGATCTGGAACGTCCTGAAGGGTGAGATGAGCTTTGTCGGCCCACGCCCCGTAGTTGCTGTCGAACTGATCAAATACGGCAGCTCGGCATCAGCCTATCTTGCGCAAAAACCCGGCATCACTGGGTTGTGGCAGGTTTCGGGTCGGAACGACATCAGCTATCGCGAGCGGGTTGAAATGGACGTAACATATTTGGCCGCAAGAAGCTTTCTGAAGGACATTAAAATCATCTCGCTTACGGCTTCTGCGGTTTTTCTAAGAACAGGCCGTTTGTACGACACCATTTCCCCGGCCAGCAAATAATGCTCACCGACCTCATTCGAGATCTGGAATTCTTCAGTATCGACCGGGGGGAAGATAACGTCCGCATCCCGCCTGTAGTATTTGCCGATACGCTGACGGATAAAGGACGAGTTGGCGATGAACTGATCGACCCGCGCGGCAGTCGACACGTCCCAGACACGCAGCTTATGGGCCATGATAGGCATTGCCAACCGCGCGACACGGCCAGCCTGCGCGCGGTACACATGGTAATGATCCCAGATATATCGCATCGGTGAATGGCAGTAGCTAATATGCGTCGCATCAGGGCGCGGGATAATCCCCTTCGCAGGCCCAGACTCACTGGACAGGATCAGATCAAACTCCTGCATGTCCATCAGTTCCAGCGCCATAGGCTTGAACGGAGGGTACTTTTGATAGTGCTTCTTCGCCCCCGGCAATCGGCCGATGAATGTCTCGCGAACTTCGTGCTGCCGTACCTTTGCACTGACTTTTTCGGGGTCGTAGACATGGGTGATGATGACGGCGTCCGGATACATGTCCAAGAACGCCTCAAGCACCTTTTCGCCGCCGCGCATACCGACAAGCCAATAATGAACAATCGCGACTTTCACGAGGGTCAGCCCTTAGCGCCCTGGCCGCGCGCGTATTTGTCCTCGTACCGGACGATGTCGTCCTCGCCGACATACACGCCCGTTTGCACCTCGATCAGGACCATCGGTACCTTGCCCGGGTTTTCCATACGGTGGACAGCACCCAGCGGAATATAGACTGACTGATTTTCAGTCACCAATTGATCAGTGTCGTCGATGATGACACGAGCCGTGCCCTCAACCACGATCCAGTGTTCGGACCGATGAAAATGGCTTTGCAGGCTAAGGGACGCGCCCGGATGCACACAAATGCGTTTCACCTGAAAACGATCGCCAACAACAAGGCTTTCGAACCATCCCCAGGGACGGTGGTCTTTTGGAAATGCGGTGGCCTGAGGAACGTTTTTCTTCTTCAGCGCAGACACCGCCTGTTTTACGTCCTGAGCCCGCGAAGAATCCGCCACCAAAACCGCATCATTCATCGCAACCGCGATGATATTTTCCAGGCCAATACCAACGACTTCAAGCTGTTCACTATCCGACCGCAACAGCGTGTTGTGACAGTCAATCGCTGTGGCGCCGTCACTTGTGACAACACCCTGTTCGTCGGGGCCACTTTCGCGCCAGACCGCGTCCCAGCCACCCAAATCAGACCACGCCGAGTCAAAAGGGACCACGGAAAGGTTGTCAGCTTTTTCCATCACGGCATAGTCGATGGAAATATCTTTGGCCTTTTGCCAATGCTCCGGGTTCAAACGCAAAAAGCCCAGATCGGGCGTTGCGGTTTCAACAGATGCCTGAACGGGTTCTATCAGCTCTGGGGCGTACTGCCGGAATGCCGCTATAATGTCAGCAGAGCGGAACAAGAAAATACCAGCGTTCCATTTGAAATTCCCAGCGGCCAGCATCTCGGTCGCGCGGGCCAAATCCGGTTTTTCGACAAACTGTTTCAGCGGGACCGGTGATCCATCACTGTCCGGCGCCGAGGCAAGTTCCAGATACCCATAGGCTGTTTCCGCGTGCGTCGGAGTAATGCCAAACGTCACCAGCTGACCCCTTGCAACCGCATCCAATCCACGGGCGACTGCGGCCTGAAATGCATCGGAGTCTGGCACCACATGATCGGACGGGGCGACCAAAAGAACCGCATTCTCGTCTTCGTTGAATGTCTGAATCGCAGCGGCCAAAACTGCTGGTGCAGTATTGCGCCCTTCCGGCTCGATCAGAATTTTGCCTGGATCAATACCAATTGATTGCAGTTGCTCGGCAACGATGAATCGAAAGTCCGAATTGGTAAGAACGACTGGTGCCCCAAATTGCAAATCTGCGTTTTTCCCGGACAGACGTCGCGCCGACGCTTGAAACAAAGTTTCCTCGCCAACAAGCGGAACAAATTGTTTTGGATAGCTTTTCCGGGACAGAGGCCACAACCGAGTACCGGAACCACCGCAGAGAAGGACAGGTGTTATCAACATAAAAAGCTCGAAATTTGATTTACTTGGGGTGGTCCTAATAAATGACGCTGGCGCTGACAAGTGTATCAATTGAAGGAGGTTAAATTCACGCGCAATCAGGATGAAACAATAAGCACCGCCCAATCTTTGAGCCTGCGCTGCGTCTTCAGTGCAGTTTTACAATGCGGTAGGTCTATCTATCGCTGAAGTTAGTCAGGAAACTATCGGTTAATCGCGCCAATTGCTCCTGTCATCAATGACCTACGGAAACAAACCTGGGTTCGCTTCCGTCAAGGCATACGGCGCTCAGGGAGCCAGTTGCAAATGCTCCGGTATCAACAGCAATGCGACCACGTTCGGCGCTCGGCTCATCAACTATTGTATGGCCATGCACGACCCAGACCCCATCGCTGCGATCCGACTTCTGAAAAGACGGGTGCCCCCAGATCAGAATTTCCTCTTTTTGCTGATCGACCGGAACATTCGGGTCCGCACCGGCATGAGTCACAAAAACGTTGCCCGAAAAGTCCGATGTCGGGAGTTGTTCAAGCCAGCGGCGCATGTCTTGGCACATGACGTCTTCCAACCTATCGCGGCAGTCCTGTAACTCGGCATCGTTCATTTCTGATCTCACGCCGCGAACGCCGAAAGAGGACAGTGTTTGTAATCCTCCATACCGCAACCACCGTGGTCCATGACAGGTGGGATCGCTCAGAAATTTCAGCAACATCTGCTCGTGATTTCCCATGAGACAGGTAAATTCCGAACGCTCACTGACTAGACGCAGCACCTCGGCGCTGTGCTCTCCCCTGTCTACATAGTCCCCTACAAGTATGACGCGGTGGTCCTGCGGAACTTGGGAGAGCATTTTTTCCAACTGGGCAATGCACCCGTGGACGTCCCCGATTATGCAAATCGGGGCATCCGGATCAGGCGTCGAAAAGGCCGCTGGTTGATTAAATCGTTTGAGCAACGAAGACAGCACTATTGCAGCATTCCCTTTAACCTTTAGTGCACAGACTTGCGAGCTTGGCCGATAGTCGCTCCGGCTTGTGAGTGATAGCCGCCCGCACACCAATGGGCAAGCAAGGACCGTTCAAGCCTCTCTACAAGGGGATATCCCCATTCGAATAAGTTCAGCCCCTTTGACTTTATACACACCACTGATGCGGTTTCGGGCCTTGTTCATGAACCATGACTTCAACGGTTCGGGATAACAGCCCGCCATGACGCGGCTAAAATATTCGAAATCTTCCTTTGGAAGTTTGCGACCACTTCGCGATGGTCCGTGAAAGCCAAACATAGTATCGGGATCGACACAGGCGCCCGGCAACCCAAGAAACATCGTACATGTTGAAAAACAGACCCGGCCACGTATTTCAACCAAGACCCGGTTCCGCTGTAAGTTCTTCAATTCGATCAACCGGTCGTGCAAGTATCCACCCCGATCGTTGCCGACGATATACAAATTTTGGGTATTGGCAGCGGCCTGAAAAGCCGTGCCAGAAAACAAGGCACCAAAGACCAGAAAAACCACCAATATCCTTGCACGAAACCCTCGTAGACTTAAGCGCGGCGAAATACCCAATCCCGACATAACGACATCTCCAATTCCAGTTGCGGTCTGGGTTGAAACTAGAAAGAAGGGTTGCGGAGTACGTGGGCTCGGCGTGTCTTTTTTGTGCTTTAAATCAGAAAGTTAATTCGTTTTTACCTAAACATTGGGTAAATTTTTCGGCAACGACAAATGCGTCATAAACCGTTGCCACGAGCGCGACGGCGTATAGCAAGAACATCAGAAATCGCTTTTACGATCGGCTTTGAGACAATCCGTTGGATAGATATTCGTTTTGGCGATTTGATCGGGTATTGGTTCTGGTGAAATACTTTGCAATTGTGGCGGTCAGTGCAGGATTTCCCACGCGGGGTGATTCCAAAGTGCTTACAGCGGGATAGGTCCAGAACGACAAAAGCCACCTTGCGGCGGCTTGTTCGAGACTCTGTTGGACCCAAGTGGTTGCGGGAGCAGGATTTGAACCTGCGACCTTCAGGTTATGAGCCTGACGAGCTACCGGGCTGCTCCATCCCGCGACACTTTGGTTTGGTCTACCGCCTATTGGGCTATTTGAGACCGGGTAGTGTTCTGCTGATCGTTTAGAGAGAATTGGGCTTTTACTAGGTTTGGCGGTGACCTACTCTCCCGGGGCTTAAGCCCAAGTACCATTGGCGCGGCAGTGCTTAACTTCCGGGTTCGGGATGGGACCGGGTGTTTCACTTGCGCTATGACCACCAAACCGAGGAAAAGCCCATGTCGACTTTCTTGCTGTGCAAGAAAGCGACAGGTGGCAGGCAGCGTCTTTTGCTTGCAAAAGGCGCGTTGCCACTCGGTTGTGTTTTCAATCAACACCGTCGCTCTTTTTGCTTTTGCAAAAAAGCGACGAAGTTATCCATGTTCAAGGTGTGTATGCTTTGGTCTTGTCTTTCCATTACTGGATCAAATCAAGCCTATCGGGCGATTAGTACCGGTCAACTGAACGCATTACTGCGCTTACATCTCCGGCCTATTGACGTGGTGGTCTTCCACGGCCCTCAGGGAGACCTTGTTTTGAGGGGGGCTTCCCGCTTAGATGCCTTCAGCGGTTATCCTGTCCGATCATAGCTACCCAGCACTGCCGTTGGCACGACAACTGGTCCACCAGTGGATCGTTCACCCCGGTCCTCTCGTACTAGGGGCAACTCCTCTCAAGTCTCCTACACCCACGGCAGATAGGGACCGAACTGTCTCACGACGTTCTAAACCCAGCTCACGTACCTCTTTAAACGGCGAACAGCCGTACCCTTGGGACCTGCTCCAGCCCCAGGATGAGATGAGCCGACATCGAGGTGCCAAACACTGCCGTCGATATGGACTCTTGGGCAGTATCAGCCTGTTATCCCCGGCGTACCTTTTATCCGTTGAGCGATGGCCCTTCCACTCGGGACCACCGGATCACTATGGCCGTCTTTCGACTCTGCTCGACTTGTCAGTCTCGCAGTCAGGCTGGCTTCTGCCATTGCACTCAACGAGCGATTTCCGACCGCTCTGAGCCAACCTTCGCGCGCCTCCGTTACGCTTTAGGAGGCGACCGCCCCAGTCAAACTACCCGCCACGCAGGGTCCCGGATCCGGATAACGGACCGCGGTTAGACATCAAGAGTGCGAAGGGTGGTATCTCAAGGGAGGCTCCACAAGAACTTGCGTTCCTGCTTCAAAGCCTACCACCTATCCTGCACATCACAATCCTGATGCCAGTGCGAAGCTGTAGTAAAGGTGCACGGGGTCTTTCCGTCTAACCGCGGGAAGCCTGCATCTTGACAGGCAATTCAATTTCGCTGAGTCGATGTTGGAGACAGCGGGGAAGTCGTTACGCCATTCGTGCAGGTCGGAACTTACCCGACAAGGAATTTCGCTACCTTAGGACCGTTATAGTTACGGCCGCCGTTTACCTGGGCTTCAATTCAAGGCTCTCACCTCTCCTTTTAACCTTCAGGCACCGGGCAGGCGTCAGACCCTATACGTCGTCTTGCGACTTCGCAGAGCCCTGTGTTTTTAATAAACAGTCGCCACCCCCTGGTTTGTGCCCCCAGCCCCTAGTTGCCTAGGAACCGGGCCTCCTTCTCGCGAACTTACGGAGGTATTTTGCCGAGTTCCTTCAACATCGTTCTCTCAAGCGCCTTGGTATGCTCTACCAGTCCACCTGTGTCGGTTTAGGGTACGGTCTGATGGAGGGCTATTTCCAGGAACTGCTCAGCAGCCCAACCAATCCGATAAGGCTGAACTACATCCGCAATCCGTCACATCCTCCTGGCCTAGGAATATTAACCTAGTTCCCATCGCCTACGCCTTTCGGCCTCGGCTTAGGGGCCGGCTTACCCTGCTCAGATTAGCTTTAAGCAGGAACCCTTGGACTTTCGGCGAGAGTGTCTCTCACACTCTTTGTCGCTACTCATGTCATCATTCTCACTAGTGATCTCTCCACCGGATCCCTCACAGGCCGGCTTCATCGAAAGATCCTCGCCTCCAATATCCCCGAAGGGATCAAGGAGGCATGGATCTATGTCACACTACGCTCTGCTACCGATGCTTACGCATCCCTAGACTTCGGCTCATGGCTTGAGCCCCGTTACATCTTCGCCGCAGGACAACTTATTTAGACCAGTGAGCTGTTACGCTATCTTTAAAGGATGGCTGCTTCTAAGCCAACCTCCTGGTTGTTTTGGTCGTCCCACCTGCTTTCCCACTTAGCCATGAATTGGGGGCCTTAGTCGTAGGTCAGGGTTGTTTCCCTCTCCACTACGGACGTTAGCATCCGCAGTGTGTCTGCCATCTAGTACTCCCGGGTATTCGGAGTTTGGTTAGGATCAGTAAGCCTGTGGGGCCCCATTACCCATCCAGTGCTCTACCCCCCGGGGTATTCGGATGACGCTCTACCTAAATAGATTTCGCAGAGAACCAGCTATCTCCGAGTTTGATTGGCCTTTCACCCCTAGGCACAGCTCATCCCGATCCTTTTCAACGGATGTGGGTTCGGTCCTCCAGTAAGTGTTACCTTACCTTCAACCTGGCCATGCCTAGATCACTCGGTTTCGGGTCTGATCCCACGAACTCATGCGCCCTATTAAGACTCGCTTTCGCTACGCCTACACCTAACGGCTTAAGCTTGCTCGTGAGACCAAGTCGATGACCCATTATACAAAAGGTACGCCGTCAGCTCGCAAGGAGCCTCCGACTGATTGTAGGCGTTCGGTTTCAGGTACTGTTTCACTCCCCTCGTCGGGGTGCTTTTCACCTTTCCCTCACGGTACTGGTTCGCTATCGGTCAGCAAGGAGTACTTAGCCTTCGAAGGTGGTCCTCCGATCTTCAGACAGAATTTCACGTGTTCCGCCCTACTTAATACGTCCATCAAAGCTTCCTATACGGGGCTGTCACCCGCTATGGCCACGCTTCCCAACGTGTTCTAGTCACTCATCTGGCTCGGCTGGTCCCCGTTCGCTCGCCGCTACTAGGGGAGTATCAATTGATTTCCTTTCCTCCGGGTACTTAGATGTTTCAGTTCCCCGGGTTTGCTCTTAAAACCCTATGTATTCAGGTCTTAAGTACCTGTTTAAACCCCATATTGAGTATCTATCTCACAACTAGGTTGTGAGGGGATAACAATATGAAGCTTTCAGGTGGGTTGCCCCATTCAGAGATCCATGGATCAAAGCTTATTCTCAGCTCCCCATGGCTTATCGCAGAGTATCACGTCTTTCATCGCCTCTTGCTGCCAAGGCATTCACCAAACGCCCTTCTCGCGCTTGATTTGATCCAGAAAGAGAAAGACACATGATAGTGTGCTACCGCCTATTCGGCTACTTGAGCACAAGTATGTCGATCGCGATCATCCAGCTGGTAACTAAAGATGATCTTTCTTCTGAACCAAAAGCATACTTTCCCGCCTTCCATCCTGGAACCCGCGCTGCCGATGTCGGTCGGCCCCACGCAGAGGATAGAAGACAATGCATGATCGTCAGATCATGCGGGTTAGTGTACTTGACTTGGACAACTCTGTTCGTTTCAGCCGCGATAGTCGTGGACAGGCGAGGAAACACCCGTGTCACAACCCGCTCACCCGAAGATGAGAACGACTGAGATCTACGCCAC
>NZ_CM165558.1:195000-857500 GCF_056780525.1 Ruegeria sp. S263
TCTTAATAAAAACAACAGGTTACCGTCAAACTTATCCCCGCAAACCCCATTTATTGCGCATTGATTAAGAGGGTTTGAATTGCACCTCAACGGAATCGTACCCAAAGCTTGGTATGCCGCAGGGAGTCGGACCAATGAAAACGCCGCCCGAAGAGACTCGGACGGCGCATGACACTTCAAAGGCTACAGGATTATTTCAGATCGAAGCGGTCTGCGTTCATCACCTTGTTCCAGGCCGAGACAAAGTCGCAGACAAATTTCCCGCCTGCATCTGCCTGACCATAGACTTCGGCCAGCGCTCGCAGTTGCGAGTTCGAGCCAAAAACCAGATCGACACGGGTACCGGTCCACTTGACCTCACCGCTACTGCGATCGCGACCCTCATAGACACCCTTGCCTGCGGGCTTCCATTCGATGCCCATGTCCAGCAGGTTGGTGAAAAAGTCGGTGCTGAGCGTACCAACCCGATCCGTGAACACACCGTGCTTGCTGTCACCGAAATTGGCACCCATCACACGCAGACCACCGACAAGCGCGGTCATCTCGGGCGCAGACAGGTTCAGCAGTTGCGCTCGGTCAACCAACAGTTCCTCGGGTGAAACAGTATAGTCGGTTTTTTGGTAGTTGCGGAACCCATCCGCTGCGGGCTCCATCACGGCAAAGCTGTCGACATCCGTCTGGTCCTGCGACGCGTCAGTACGACCCGGAGTAAACGGAACCTCAACATCCTGACCACCAGCTTTGGCCGCCTGTTCGATGCCCACGGCACCGGCCAGAACGATCACATCCGCCAGCGAGACCTTCTTGCTGCCCGACTGTGCATCGTTGTACGCGGCCTGAACGCCCTCAAGCGTGGCCAATGTATTGGACAGCTTCATGGGCTCGTTGACGTCCCAGTCTTTCTGCGGCGCAAGACGGATACGCGCACCATTGGCGCCGCCACGCTTGTCCGACCCACGGAAGGTCGAGGCCGAGGCCCACGCGGTCGAGACCAGCTCGGACACCGACAGCCCAGTCGCAGCAATCTTGGCTTTCAGGTCGGCCACATCCGCATCATCCACCAGATCGTGATCGACCGCAGGCACGTTATCCTGCCAGATCAGCTCCTCAGTGGGGGCTTCTTCGCCGATATAGTTCGAACGCGGGCCCATATCGCGGTGGGTCAGCTTGAACCAGGCAAGGGCGAAGGCATCAGCGAACTCGTCCGGGCTTTCGTGGAAGCGTTTCGAGATCGGGCCATAGATCGGATCCATGCGCATCGCCATATCAGCGGTGGTCATCATGGTCTTGACCTTCTTGGACGGGTCGTGAGCAGCCGGGGCCATGTCTTCTTCTTTGACGTTCACCGGCTCCCAGATATATGCACCCGAGGGGCTTTTGGTCAGGTTCCAGTCATAGCCGAACAGCAGGTCGAAATATCCATTGTCCCATTTGATCGGGTTCGCGGTCCACGCGCCTTCGATGCCCGAGGTAGTGGTGTCGTCACCCTTTCCCGAACCGAATTTGTTGATCCAGCCAAAGCCCATTTCCTCGATCGGGGCGGCTTCGGGTTCGGGTCCCACCAGATCAGGATCGCCCGCGCCATGCGCCTTGCCAAAGGTATGACCACCGGCGACCAAGGCAACAGTTTCTTCATCATTCATCGCCATCCGGCCAAATGTCTCGCGGATGTCGCGGCCCGAGGCCAAGACATTCGGCTCTCCATCCGGGCCTTCGGGGTTTACATAGATCAAGCCCATCTGCACGGCGGCCAGCGGGTTTTCCAGATCACGTTCGCCTGAATAGCGGCTGTGCGGGTTGTCGGTGGGGGCCAGCCATTCAGTCTCGGTCCCCCAATAGATATCTTCCTCGGGGGCCCAGATATCTTCGCGGCCGCCGGCAAAGCCAAAGGTCTTGCCGCCCATGGATTCGATGGCGCAATTGCCCGCCAGGATCATCAGGTCGGCCCAGGAAATCTGGTTGCCGTATTTCTGTTTGATCGGCCACAGCAGGCGGCGCGCTTTATCAAGGTTGCCGTTATCCGGCCAGCTGTTCAGCGGCGCAAACCGCTGGTTCCCGGTCGACGCCCCGCCACGGCCATCTGCGGTCCGGTATGTCCCGGCGCTGTGCCATGCCATACGAATGAACAACCCGCCATAGTGACCATAGTCAGCAGGCCACCAATCCTGCGAATCCGTCATCAGCGCATAGAGGTCTTCCTTCAACGCTTTCATGTCCAGCTTCTTGAACGCCTCTGCATAATCGAAATCGGCACCCAGCGGGTTCGAGGCTGGCGCGTTCTGGTGCAGAATCGAGAGGTTCAACTGGTTCGGCCACCAATCCCGGTTCGAGCGGGTTCCGGCGCCATGCATTACAGGGCATCCGCCTGCCTTGGGGTTATCACTTCCGTCCATGTCGATCTCCAATCCTGGCTAAATTCCGGCAATCTTGCGCGGTTAAAAACTCGGTCGATCAAGAACACATATAGATGACGTTTTTATCTACCCTAAACGCACGGTGAAAATTCGCGCAGGCGGGATAGGCAAGAGCGACTCTTTGGTCTTGTCGAGAACCGTTCTAACAAAGACCAGCAATGCATTTAAGTTTTGTTTATGGATGATTGTGATAACTAAAAATTATCATAATTCATTCATCCTGCATCAAAGACTTCAGCCCTACCCGGTAATTCGGATAGCGCAGGGTCACGCCAAGCTCATCCTTGATCCTGTCATTTCTGACACGCTTGTTTTCGTTGTAAAAGCTGCGGGCCATCGGAGTCAGATCAGCCTCATCAAACGGCACGGCTGGGGGAAGGGGCAAGCCTTGCAGCTCGGCTGCATAGGCGATCACATCCTGCGGCGGAACGGGTTCGTCATCGCAAACATTGTAGATTGCGCCGGGATTTGGGGCCGCCATCGAAGCCACAAGCACCTGCGCAATATCTGCGACGTGGATACGGGAAAAGACTTGCCCGGGTTTGATAATGCGACGCATCCCAACGCGTTTGAGCTTGGAAAACGGGCCGCGGCCCGGTCCGTAAATACCAGCCAGACGGAAGATATGGGTCGGTAGACCCGGAATGTCCTGCCATTGAGACTCGGCCCGCACCCTCCACCTGCCGCGTTCGGCCGTTGGTGCAGGTGGGGTCATTTCATCAACCCAATCACCCTGATGATCGCCATAAACCGCTGTGGTGGATAGATACCCAACCCATTTGAACTGCGAAGCGCACGCTGCGATCTCATCCCGCAGGGCCGCCAGAACAGGATCGCCCTGCGCATTTGGTGCTGTCGAGATCAGCAAATGCGTGACCCCGTTCAGGTCGGGTGTCTGTCCAGGCCAGACAACAGGTTCGGCCCCGGATGCCTTCAGAGCCGGTGACTGCGCAGGGTCCCGCGTGGTGCCCAGAACCCGCCAGCCCTTCGGCTTCAACAGCCGGGAAACTTCCTGTGCCGAATAACCGTGACCAAACGAAAAAAGAGTGCCTGTCATGCCGCCCTTGATGATCTGCAATCTCGGCAGATGCAAGCTTGGGTGCCGAGATACTTGATTCGAATCCCTCAATGCGCCTTTCTTTTAGGCATGAGTACCAAAACACCCGACCTGCACGCCGCCTATGCGCTGGAGTCTCCAGAGGATCACAAGCGGCTCTATGCGGAATGGGCCGGCGATTACGACGAAGGGTTCGCCGCGCGCGAGGACTATCAACTGCATGTCCACACCGCTCGGGCTTTTGTCAGCGCCGGAGGCCAGGGTCCGGTTCTGGATGTCGGCGCAGGCACCGGGTTGTGCGGTGCCGTTCTTGCCGGTTTGGGCGTGGGTCCCATAGACGCCACAGATATCAGCGCCGAAATGCTGGACCGCGCCATGCGCAAGGATATCTACCGCGATGCGATCGAAGCTGATCTGAACAAAGGTATCCCCGTGCCGCGCGAAAGCTACTCCGGCGTTGTATCATCCGGCACGTTCACCCACGGCCACCTTGGGCCAGAAGCTCTTCCTGCATTGCTACGCGTCGCCCGGCATGGGGCGCAGTTCGCACTGTCCATCAATGCGCAGCACTATGAGAAATTGGGTTTCGCGGAAGCCTTGCACAAGATGGCGCAGGGTCAGATACAGAACCTGACTCTGTCCGAAGTCCCCATTTATGGCGATCTGGCAGTTGGTCCAAACAAGGACGACACAGCCCTGATCGCCCTGTTCGAGCGCGTCTAACGTCCTTTCCAGACCGGATCGCGCTTTTCAGCAAAAGCACGCGCCCCTTCCAGATTATCCTCAGACCCATAGAGCGTATCCACGGTTGGCAACTGCCGCCTTGTAATCCGGTTCATGACATCCTGGAACTTGGAATCCTCGGCCTCTCGCACGATCTCTTTGATCGCCGCATAAACAAGCGGGGGACCGCTGGCCAAAAGGCGCGCCATCTCCCAAGCGCGATCCATCAACTGATCGGACGGCACGATCTCATTGATCAGGCCCCAGTTCTTTGCTTCTTCCGGGTTGAACCAGCGCCCGGTCAGCAGAAGTTCCATCGCGACATGGTAAGGGATGCGCTTGGGCAGCTTGACGCTGGCGGCATCCGCCACCGTACCCGAACGGATTTCCGGCAGCGCGAAGCTTGCGTGATCGGCGGCGATGATCATGTCCGCGCTCAGGGCCAATTCCAGCCCACCCCCACACGCAATGCCATTGACGGCCGCGATGACCGGTTTGTTCATATCGCGCAGCTCTTGAAGGCCGCCAAAGCCGCCGACGCCGTAATCACCGTCTACCGCATCGCCGTCCGCTGCTGCTTTCAAGTCCCAACCGGGGCAAAAGAACTTGTCTCCACCCCCTGCAATAATGGCGACCCGCAAATCCGGGTCGTCGCGAAAGTCGCGAAACACATCCCCCATCACGCGGCTGGTGGCGAGATCAATCGCATTTGCCTTTGGCCGGTCCAGAGTGACCTGCAGGATCGCGCCCTCGCGCTTGGTTTTGACCGGATTCATGAGCTTGCCTTTCGGATCAGGGCATCCACCGCAACCGCCCCATCGGGGCCGCAAATGAGCGGATTGATTTCAACTTCGCTGACATGGGCTGCATTAGCAATGACATAGGCTTGCACGGCATCTATCGTATCCAGAATTGCCTGCATGTCCGCTGCGGATTTGCCGCGGTAGCCCGCCAGCAAGGGCGCACAGGCCAGTCGGTTCAGCGCCTTGTGAACCGCCTGACGGGACGACGGGATCAACAAAGACACCGAGTCCCTCAGAATTTCCGTTAAAACCCCACCTGCGCCCAACGTCAGTACATAGCCATGGGCCGGATCGCGCGTCACGCCGATCAGCAGTTCGGCAACCCCGCTTGGCGCCATTTCTTCGATCAGAATTTCCGCCGTTCCAATCTCGGACGCGGCGCGGTCCACATCCTCAAGGTTCACATTCAACCGAACGGCCCCTTGGTCGGATTTATGCGCCAGACCGATACCTTTGACCGCAAATGGACCGACCAGTTTTTCTACAGACCGCCGTGCCACTTCAGGCTGCGCCACGACGCTTTTCGGCACTCGTACACCGTATTCCTCAAGGGCCAATTTCGCCTCTGCCTCGGTCAGAACAATGTTCGTTTCAGCAGAGGATGGCATCAGAACAGAATCCGCTTGGGCGTCGAATGATCGCGAGGCGGCTTCAACGGCCGCCAGTGCCTCGTGCAACCCTGCAAACGGCACCACCCCTCCGTCCAGCAGCCGTTGGGCAACGTCCTCAGGCATCAATTCCGGCAAAGTTGCTGTCACGGCAAATGGACGACCCGAACGCGCCACGCAATTCAAAGCAGCCTGCGTTGCACAATCCCAATCTGTCGAGTCCGTGTGTGGATAGTCGACGATTGCCATGGTCAAACCCTGCTCTGGACTCATCATGGCGGCCCATGCCCGCGTCATGGCCGCCGCGTCGCGCCAGATATAGGTGTGATAATCCAGCGGATTGGCCAATGCCACCATCGGCCCCAAGGCATCCCGCAATTCGGCCCGTTGCGTCGAAGACAGCGGCGGAAAATGCACATCCCGGCTTGTGGCCATATCTGCGGCAAGGCTGGCCTCTCCTCCGGAACAGCTAATGGTGCCCAAGCCGTTGCTATCCAGTCGTCCGGTCACATGCAGCAGCTTGAGGCACTCCAAAAAGCTCGGAATGTCATCCAGCCGTGCAATTCCCAACCGGTCCAAAAAAGCTTGCGCACCGGCATCGCCACCAGCCAAGGACGCCGTATGCGAGATCGTCGCCGCCTGCGCATGGGCAGAGCGACCCATCTTGAGCGCAACAATCGGTACACCCCGAACCCGCGCTTTTCTGGCCAAAGCCTCCCATTTGCGCAGATCGCCGAAACCTTCGATATGCACGCCAATGGCAGTAATGCGATCATCGTCCAACAGAGCCAGGGCAATATCGGCCTGATGCGTCTGGGCCTGATTTCCGCAGGTCAGCATGAAAGCCAACGGCAGGGCACGGCGCTGCATCGTCATGTTGATGGCGATGTTCGAACTTTGCGTCAGGATCGCAACACCACGATCCACAGGCCGCATTCCATGTTGGTCGGGCCATACGGCCACACGATCCAAGCCGTTCACAAACCCATAGCAGTTGGGGCCAAGGATCGGCATATCCCCAGCCGCTGCGATCAACTGCTCCTGAAGGTCCGTTCCTGCGTCATCTTCGGCCTGCGCCTCAGTAAAGCCCGAGGCGAAACAGACCGCGCCCCCCGCGCCCATCGCGGACAGAACCTTAACCGTTTGAATTGTGGCGTGCCTGTTGATCCCCACGAATGCCAGATCAGGCGATGAGGGCAGCACCTCCAGTGAACCGAACGCCTTTTCCCCAGCAACCTCAGCCGCCTTGGGATGAACGGACCAGATATCGCCCTTGAACCCGAACTTTCGCGCCTGCTGAATGACCGAGGCACACCACGCCCCACCCCCGATCACAGCAATGGATTCAGGGTTCAGCGCACGGGTCAGCGCTGCGGTCATGCGCCAAGCGCCCGCAGCAGATCGCGGCTGATGATGTGGCGTTGGATCTCGCTGGTGCCGTCCCAGATGCGTTCAACACGGGCGTCGCGCCAAAACCGTTCCAGCGGGTAGTCATCCATAAGACCCATGCCGCCATGCACCTGAATCGCCGCATCCGTCACCCGCGCCAGCATTTCCGAGGCGTTTAACTTGGCCGAGGCGATCTCACGGTTGGCCGGCAATCCCTGATCCAACCGATCCGCGGCAGCAAGGGTCAGCAGGTCGGCGGCGTCAATCTCGGTGATCATGTCGGCGATCTGGAAAGACACGCCCTGAAACTTACCGATCTTCTGGCCGAACTGTTCACGCGTTGCAGCATAATCCAACGCATAGTCGAATGCCCGGCGCGCACGCCCAACCGACATGGCGGCGACGGTGATCCGCGTTGCATAGAGCCATGTGTTCATCACCTCAAACCCGCCATCGACCTCGCCCAAAACCTGCGCATCCGGCAGGCGGCAATCGTCGAAATCCAGCACCATGTTCTTATAGCCGCGGTGGCTGACCGACTTATATCCGTCACGAATCGTGAAACCCGGAGTGCCGCGATCCACCAAAAAGGCGGTGATGCGCTTCTTGGGGCCTTTGGGTGTTTGATCCTCGCCGGTTGCGATGAAGACGATGATGAAATCCGCGTGTTCTGCGCCCGAGATGAAATGTTTGGTGCCATTGACCACCCAATCACCACCGTCCCTCACAGCAGCGCACTTCATCCCCCGCACGTCCGAGCCCGCGCCCGGTTCGGTCATCGCCAGCGCATCCATCTTTTCACCACGCACGGCGGGCATCAGATACCGCTCGACCTGATCGCCTTCGCACGCCATCAGAATGTTCTGCGGGCGTCCGAAGAAATGGTTCAAGGCCATCGACCCGCGACCCAGTTCACGCTCGACCAGTGCGAATTCCAAATGGTTCAGGCCAGCGCAGCCGACGCTTTCGGGAAAATTGCAGGCATAAAACCCCAGCTCGATCGTCTTGCGCTTGATCTCGTTGGCGATCTCCTGCGGAACCTCGCCCGTGCGCTCAACCATGTCTTCATGCGGGTAAATCTCATTTTCGACGAAACTGCGAACGGTCGATACGATCATCTCTTGTTCGTCGGACAGGCCGTATTGCATTTGGAGTCTCCACGTCTGAATCTGAACATATCCTGACGCGGGTTGATCTTTCTGTCGTGCAGAAATAGTCATGAAGCATGCAGAAATGGATCAAATCCCCCTCTGCGCCGCAGCAATTCGGGGTGCTTCTGTTCGACGGGTTTTCAAATCACTGCCTCGCCAACACGGTCGAGCCCCTGCGTGCGGCAAACACGATAGCAGGTCAAAAACTGTATGATTGGAACTTTCTGTCACTGGACCGCACGCCCGTGACGTCTTCTTCAGGTTTGCAGGTCGCACCGCACCAAACGCTTCAAGATGCCCGCGGGGATATTCTGTTCGTCATGCCCTCTTACGGGTTCCGGGCGCATGGCGGATGGCGCACCTTGGCCGGGTTGCGCGCTTCTGCTGGTCGCTATGCGAAACTGGCCGGATTGGACACCGGAAGCTGGCTGCTGGCGCTTGCGGGGTTGCTGGACGCTCACCGCGCCACGATCCACTGGGAAGAACTTAACAGCTTTACCGAGCGGTTCCCCGACATCGACACAAGGCGCGAGCGTTACATCATCGACCGCAAGCGCATCACCTGCTCAGGTGCTATGGCCGCCTTTGATCTGGTCCTGCACCTGGTCGGGCAGGATCACGGGCAAGCCCTGGCACTGGAGGTGGCGCAGCTTTTCATGACCCGCGATTCCGCGCGCTCGCATTCCGGTGGCGCGGGTGCGACCAGCGGATACGTGAACAAGGCGCTGGCATTGATGCAGGAGAATCTGGAAACGCCGCTGGCTATCACCGAAATCGCCCGCCGCGTTGGACGATCACACAAAGCTCTGTCCGTTCGGATGCACGCGGAACTGGGCGCGGGCCCAGCGCAAGTTTACCGCCGCCTGCGCCTGAACCTTGCGCGCAAGCTTGTCACCGAAACCGACCTGACGATTACAGAGGTCGCCTTGCGGTCAGGCTATGACGATCCCAGCGCGCTGACCCGTGCATTCCGGGCCGAATTCGGCGTTACGCCACGCACGTTGCGGGCCGGTTAGGTATACATCTGTTTCTTGAAGGCACGCGTTCGGGTCGTCGCGTCAGCCGATCCATCGTGATACGTGCCAAACCACTTATCGAATGGGATCTCGGACGTTCCATAGTTGCATTCAAAATACCGGTGGTGGAGTTGGTGAAAGAAATCCCCGGCACGGGCAGCATCCGTCTCGCCTGCCCTGAGTTTTTCGAACCCTGAATGAGACAGCACCGGGCTGATCTGCTGGAAATAGGTATGAAACAGCAGGTGCAGCGGGTGCGACGGCACGATCAGGTGAATGAAATAGGTCGTGAAGTACAAAAGGTTCTCGTACCAGTGGTTCGAAATGCCCGACCATGGCCCGATGTTCACGTTGCGGTGGTGAACCGCGTGGACGTGTTTATAAAGCTTCGGATGATGTTCCAGCCGGTGAACCCAGTAGAAATGCAGCCCTGACCACATCGGGATGAACAGCATCCACACCACGCACCAGACCGGCGCGCTGGCCCATGTCACGGTCGGCACATATCCGTTCGCCATCGCCCAGTAGATCACCCATTGATAAACGGTGGCGACCGTCATCGCGCTGCCCAGCGTCCACCAGATGTTATCCCAGACCTGATTGCGGAATGTGAAGTTGCCGTTGTCGCGAGTCAGGTCCCGGCGATCGAATTTCTTGTACATGCCCTGCCCTTTGCGCTTGTACAGCCACCAATGAAGCCCGCCGGCGACCAGGATCTGCGGCACCATGTTCAGCAACCAGATGCGGAACATCCAGCCGGGCGCGAAGCTCTGCATCGTTTCCAACGCAGGAAAGAAAAACACGTAAGCCGTCACCGCCAGAACCATGCAAAGCGTCAGCGACGTGATCTGCAACCAAGCGCCGCTGTACCACTTCAAAACGGCTGCGGGGCGTGGTGGCCAGTTGAACAATGGGTTCAATCCCACCGGCCCGTCAGGATGGTAGTGCCAGCGGGCGGCTTCGGGGTCCTGAGACGCGTTTGTCATCGCGGCCTCCTGCTTATGTGGCGTAGTCTGAGCCTTCGGCATCCAGCAGAGATTTGATCTCTCGCAGATGTGCTTCGGCCTGATCGGGATAGTCGTCCAGTTCTTGCGCGGTCTTTTCGGCAACCTCGTCCGATAACACGCGCAAGGGCTGACCGGTCTGAAGCGCGCGAATATATGTTTCGGCCGCCCGTTCGAAATAATAGAGCCTATTAAAGGCATCTGCCGGGTCGCTGCCGATGACCAACACCCCGTGATTACCCATGATCATGACCTTCTTTTTCGGGTCTGAAAGCATGGCCGCGCAACGCTCACCTTCGCTTTCAAAGGCCAGTCCGCCAAATTCCTCATCTACCACATATCGGTCGTAAAAGGTTGCCGTGTTCTGGTCGATCGGCGGCAGGGTGCTGTCAGCAAGCGAGGCGAGAACTGTCGCAAAAATGGAATGTACATGCATCACACAGCGCGCATGAGGGCAGCGCCGGTGAATAGACCCATGCAAACCCCATGCTGTCGGGTCCGGAGCGCCGGGTTGGGCCATCACATCAGGATCATTCGCGTCCAAAAGCAACAGGTTTGACGCCTTGACCCGCGCAAAATGCATCTGGTTGGCGTTCATCAGGAATTGCGTTCCTTCCGGATTGACCGCCAAGCTGAAATGGTTGGCCACGCCCTCATGCATGTTCAACCGTTCCGTCCACCGGAAAGTCGCGGCAAGGTTCACGCGCTCGGACCAGTGGTCGATATTGGGCCGCAGATTGGTGACGCTCATGTCAGGCTCCTGTCGGGTGAATTCGAACTACAAAAAGCCTGCCTTCGCCGGGGATGTTTGACCAACGAAAAAAACGCAAGTAATGCATTAGTCAAACTTATGCTTGAGTTATGCCAATGCAGAAATCTCTTCCTCCTCTGGGGTGGCTGCGCACGTTCGAGGCCGCGGCACGCCATCTTTCGTTCACCGGTGCCGCGCGGGACCTGAACATGACGCAAAGCGCGGTCAGTCAGCAAATCAAATCGCTGGAGGGGTATCTGGGTCAGCCCTTATTCTTGCGTAGGCCCCGCGCACTGGAACTGACGGAAGCCGGAATTACTTACCTACCGGTTGTGCGAGATGCGTTTCGAACTCTGGTTCGGGGCACACAGGCCGTCACCGGCACGCAGCAGAACGCAGTACAGGTTCAAAGCAACATATCTTTCGCCGTGAACTGGCTTGCCCCAAGACTTCCGAGATTTCGGGCGAAGCACCCGGAGGTTCAGTTGAATATCTTCACAGAGCTTTGGGAACCAAGGGAAATGGCCGAAGGCGCTGCGGTCGAGATCCGGTACTCTCTGCGTCCCTCAGATACGGTACGCACCGAGTTATTAAGGACCGATCATTATTATCCAGTCTGCGCGCCGGGGTATCAGGTTACGCTGGAAACTTTGCAGCAACATCCGTTGTTCGATTGCTCCAACCTGCTGTCGAATTGGGAGAGCTGGGTCGAAGAACAGGGTCTAATTTGGAAAAAACCGCCCATCACTTACTCGACGACCTATCTGGTCAGCCTCTCGGTGGCGATGGCAGGCGGTGGGCTGTGCCTGACACATGACACCATCGCCCGCAGGTTAATTGACGAGGGCAAACTCATCGCGCCTTTCGATCATCACGCGGCAATGCCCGAAGCTTATTATCTACTGCTGTCGCCTCAGGCCGAAGAAACACCCGGAGCATTGGCCTTTGCCGATTGGGTGCGCCGCGAGATTGAAAGCGATCTTCAAACATGATGGAACGCTCCCGCCCATCGGCAATGCCCACAGGGGGCATCTTCTTTGGTTGGGCCGGGCAGCGCTGACGCGCCGCGTGACGGTTTCATGATAGCTCTTCAGCAGGGGTTGAACCTTTCCCAGCATTCAGGAAAGTTGGGCCATGGAATACACACCTTTCCCAAGTTGGCCCGAAGTCGCCCCCCGTTTGATCGCTGTCGCTGCAGGACGCGAAGCCGCAGATCTGGTTATCCGCGGCGGGTCGTGGGTAAATGTGCACAGCCGCGAAGTTCTGCCAGGTCACGATATTGCCATTGCATCCGGGCGCATTGCCTTTGTGGGACCAGATGCGTCGCATTGCGTCGGGCCAGACACCCGGATCATCAAAGCAAACGGTCGCTTCATGCTGCCCGGCTTGTGCGATGCCCATATGCATATCGAATCGGGGATGCTGACACCAGCCGAGTTCGCCCGCGCGGTCATTCCACATGGAACCACCAGCATGTTCACCGACCCGCATGAAATCGCCAACGTGCTGGGGTTAGACGGCGTGCGGATGATGCATGACGAAGCGTTGATGCAGCCCGTGAACATCTACACCCAGATGCCATCCTGCGCACCGTCTGCGCCCGGCCTTGAAACAACGGGATACGAAATCACCGCACAGGACGTTTCCGAAGCGATGTCCTGGCCCGGCATAATCGGACTGGGCGAGATGATGAACTTCCCGGGTGTGATCAATGGCGACCCCAAGATGCTTGCCGAGATCGCAGCAACGCAAAATGCGGGAAAAACAGTAGGCGGACACTACGCTTCGCCTGATTTAGGGCCTGATTTTGCGGCATACGTGGCAGGCGGACCGGCAGACGATCACGAAGGAACCTGCGAAGCCGACGCAATCGCGCGGGTTCGACAAGGTATGCGATCCATGATGCGGTTGGGGTCGGCATGGTTCGACGTGGAAAGCCAAATTACGGCCGTTACCGAGAAAGGGCTGGACCCAAGGAACTTCATCCTTTGCACGGATGATTGTCACTCTGGGACATTGGTCAATGATGGTCATATGAACCGGGTCGTGAGACATGCGATCGCCTGCGGGTGCGATCCGTTGATCGCATTGCAAATGGCCACGATCAACACAGCGACCCATTTCGGACTTGAACGAGAAATCGGCTCGATCACGCCGGGGCGGCGGGCCGATATCATTCTCAGCTCAGACCTGACCGAACTGCCGATTGAAACGGTCATCGCCCGCGGTCAGGTTGTGGCCGAGGGCGGAACAATCACGGTGAATTGCCCACATCTTGACTGGCCCGAGACCGCACGGAACACCGTCCATCTGGGGCATACGCTCGCCGCTGCTGATTTTGAGATCACAGCGCCCGCCGGAGCCAATCGCGTAAAGGCCAACGTGATTGGAGTGGTTGAAAATCAGGCGCCGACCAAGGCGCTCAAGGCCGAATTGCCGATCATCGAAGGGTTGGTGGAAGGCGAAGGTGAGGTTTGCCAGATCGCGCTTGTCGAACGCCACCGCGCGACCGGAGGGGTCACGAACGCCTTTGTCTCGGGGTTCGGCTATCAGGGTAAGATGGCCATGGCGTCCACCGTGGCGCATGACAGCCACCACATGATCGTTGTGGGAACCGACCGCGAGCAGATGGCCCTGGCCGCAAATCGACTGGCCGAGGTCGGGGGCGGGATCACCATTTTCCGGGACGGCGCGGAACTGGCCTTGATCGAGTTGCCCATTGCCGGACTGATGTCCGACAGTCCTGCATCTGACGTGGCAGCCAAGGCCGAACGCATGGTCGAGGCGATGCAGGCCTGCGGCTGTGACCTTAACAATGCGTATATGCAGCACTCGCTTTTGGCCCTTGTCGTGATCCCCGAGTTACGGATTTCCGACCTCGGCCTGATCGACGTGCGTACATTTGAAAAAATTGACCTTCTGGAACCACTTGCATGACAATAATAAAAACACCAGACGTGCCCAGCGCCGAGAAATTTACCGATCCGGCTGCTGCCGTTGAACGGCTGGAACAACTGTACGAACAAGCAACGCGCTTTCTGTGCGACAGCTTTGCCCAGGCGATGGAACAAGGCACCCCGACCGAACGATACAGGGCCTTTTACCCGGAGATTCGGATCAAGACCTCGTCTTATGCGCAGGTCGACAGCCGTCTGAGCTTTGGCCATGTTTCCGAGCCCGGAATGCACGCAACCACCGTCACGCGGCCTGATCTGTTCCGGTCCTACCTGACCCAGCAAATCGCGCTACTGATCAAGAACCACGATCAACCGGTGACGATCGGAGCCTCAGATACGCCGATCCCGGTTCATTTCGCGGTGGCGAACAATCCGGATCTGGTTGTTCCCCATCAGGGTGCGGCCGGTTTCACGCTGCGTGATGTCTTTGATGTTCCTGACCTGACCACCACGAATGACGACATTGTAAATGGCGTTCACGATCACGAAGACGAAGATGGTCCACTGGCCTTGTTTACCGCCCAACGAGTCGATTATTCACTGGCGCGTCTGGCCCATTATACGGCAACCGATCCCAGCCATTTTCAGAACCACGTGCTGTTCACCAACTACCAGTTCTATGTGTCCGAGTTCGAAAACTACGCGCGCGAACAACTGGCCGATCCCGATAGCGGCTACATCAGCTTCGTATCGACCGGAAATGTGCAGATCACCACGGCGGATGGAACTCTGGAACAACCGTTGAAGCTGCCGCAGATGCCGACCTATCACCTGAAGCGCGCGGATGGGTCGGGCATTACGCTGGTCAATATCGGGGTCGGGCCGTCGAATGCCAAAACCGCCACTGATCATATCGCGGTTCTGCGGCCTCATGCATGGCTGATGGTCGGTCACTGTGCTGGTCTACGCAACACGCAGGCGTTGGGCGATTTTGTTCTGGCGCATGCCTATCTGCGCGAAGACAAGGTACTGGACGATGACCTGCCGGTCTGGGTGCCGATCCCTCCGCTGGCCGAGGTTCAGGTGGCCTTGGAACAGGCCGTCGCCGAGGTCACGGAACTTGAGGGGTATGAGCTGAAGCGGATCATGCGCACGGGCACCGTCGCCTCGGTCGACAACCGCAACTGGGAGTTGCGCGACCAGTCTGGACCCGTGCAACGCCTCAGCCAGTCACGCGCCATCGCGTTGGATATGGAAAGCGCCACCATAGCGGCGAATGGCTATCGGTTTCGCGTCCCTTATGGCACCTTGCTATGCGTATCAGACAAACCGCTGCACGGGGAATTGAAGTTGCCGGGTATGGCTTCGGCGTTCTATACCACGCAGGTCAGCCGCCATTTGGCGATCGGAATACGTGCAATGGAACATCTGCGCGGCATGCCGTTAGAGCGCCTGCACAGCCGGAAATTGCGTTCTTTCGACGAAACGGCCTTTCTCTGAAGCAAAAAAGCAACGTTTTCCCCATATTTTTAGGGTTTTCGGCGCTACTATTCGTTGTGTTCGGCCACAATATCCCGTTACAGTTACGCGGTGAGGCCCTATTTATCGGGCACGTTAAGGAGACCAAGAAATGGCAAAGCCTATGACAAAGACTCAGCTGGTTGCTGCTCTCGCTGAGGAAATGGGGACAGACAAGAAAGCCGCCAACAGCGCGCTTGAGGCCATCACCGGCCTGATTACCCGCGAAGTATCCGCCGGTGGCGCAGTGACCCTGCCCGGCGTTGGCAAAATCTACTGCCGCGAGCGCCCCGAGCGCATGGTGCGCAACCCCGCCACCGGCGAGCAGTTCAAGAAAGAGGCCGACAAGGTGGTCAAGATGACCATCGCGAAAGCTCTGAAGGACAGCGTAAACGGCTGAACCCAGCTTTCACTGCGAAATGATCAAGGGCCGCCGTTCGGGGGCCCTTTTTCTTTTCCCACATATTTCCACAATTAAGAAATTCGTATCAGCTTCAACAGGTGTTTTCTAATTTCGTCGCGCCAAAAGGCTGTCAAAGTACGGACTTATTCTTGGTTAAGTTTCAACAACCGAACCCATGAAACCAACAAATGCTATTCCGAGCTTTTTCCTGCGCCACGCTGTCGTTTTGCCTGCTGTCTGTGCTTCCCTCTTCCGCAGTTGCAGAATGTAGCCGTTCAAACGCCTACAGCTTGCAAGCAGAAATCACATATGAGGAAATTTTCGATTTCGAAGTCAAATCTTATCCTCGCATTATGGCGCATCCTTATGAAATCAAAATCCCGAACACCGCATTTGGTCAACTAATCGCCTGTCGTATTTATCAAGACGGAGAGAGTAAAACCGCAGAGTTGCCAACTACTCCGGGCTGGGCCAGCCTGATTGCAAACGGGCCAGAGACCAGAATTCGCAATCATCAAATAACCAGCAGAGATATGCAATTTGTGAAATCTGATCCGGGCAAGACACACGTTTTTTTCTCGCACAAGTTTCCAGATGCAAAATTTCGGTGCTTTGTTGCCTGCGTCGCAAACAAGAGACAGTGAAAAACTTAGGTGTGTTTGGGTTTTGTCGAAAGAGAACCCCAGCATCATAGGCTTGATCTTCTAAGCATTTAGACCAAGACAGCGCATTATTACGAACTTGGCGGTCGAGGATTGGCCCCAACATCTTGCGACCCTTACCGATTTAAGGAACAGTGCCCGAAATCAACGAAGGAGAGTGGCGATGGATCTGCGTGCCATGGCCATGGGGCTGACATTTGCGTTTATCTGGTCGTCGGCCTTTACCTCGGCACGCATTATCGTGGCGGATGCCTCACCTTTGTTTTCTTTGGCCCTTCGGTTTCTGATCTCTGGTCTGATTGGGGTTGCGATCGCATGGGCCATGGGCCAAAGCTGGCGGCTGACCCGATCACAGTGGTACGCAACCATCCTGTTCGGTATTTGCCAAAATGCCCTGTATTTGGGTCTGAATTTCTATGCCATGCAGACTGTCGAAGCCTCGGTTGCAGCGATCATCGCTTCGACCATGCCCCTTCTGGTGGCGCTGGCCAGTTGGCTGTTTCTGGGCGACAGGTTGCGTCCAATGGGGGTGGCTGGTCTGTTTGCAGGGTTCGCCGGCGTCGCGTTGATCATGAGCAGCCGCATCAGCGCTGGGGTCGACATGTTCGGCGTGATGCTTTGTGGCATTGGGGCGCTGGCACTGGCCTTTGCGACGCTGGCAGTACGCGGGGCAACCTCGGGCGGGAATTTCATGATGATTGTTGGCCTGCAAATGCTGGTGGGATCCACAGTTCTGTTTGCCTCCGCACCGCTGTTTGAAACCATCTATATCCACCCGACGGTCCCACTGGCGCTGGCCTTTACCTATACAACCCTTTTCCCCGGCCTGCTGGCGACCTTCATATGGTTCCTGTTGCTGGACAGGATCGGAGCAACACGGGCTGCCACGTTTCATTTCCTCAACCCGGTCTTCGGCGTCACAATCGCCGCAATCTTACTTGCTGAGAAACTTGGACCACTGGATGCGGTCGGCGTTGGTGTGACCACATTGGGAATTCTAGCCGTTCAGCTTTCCCGACAGCCCGCGCCGAAACCCGGCTGATACCCGCACATCTGCGCGAGGAAGGCAAAACCCCCTTTGCTTTCGCCGCTCAAACCCCATTTATTAGGTCAAACCAGTTTCCACACGTCCCGAGGACCAATGACCCGATACACCAAAAACCCCGAGGCGATTGCTGCCCTGTCACCCGAGGAATACCACGTCACGCAAAACAGCGGGACGGAACGCCCGGGCACTGGCAAGCTTCTGAACAACAAGGAACCGGGGATTTATGTCGACATTGTTTCGGGCGAGCCGCTGTTTGCCTCGACCCATAAATATGAATCCGGTTGCGGCTGGCCCAGCTTTACCAAGCCCATCGTGCACGAACATGTGGAAGAGTTCACCGACCGCACGCTGGGCATGATCCGGACCGAGGTCCGCTCGAAACACGGGGACAGCCACTTGGGGCACGTGTTCCCAGACGGCCCGCGCGAACATGGCGGGCTGCGCTATTGCATCAACTCGGCCTCCTTGCGGTTTATCCATCGCGATGACATGGAGGATGAAGGCTATGCAGAATACCTGATCCATGTGGAGGATATCCAATGACCGAACAACGCGCCGTTCTTGCCGGTGGCTGCTTTTGGGGCATGCAGGACCTGATCCGCAAATTGCCCGGCGTATCGCGCACCCGCGTCGGATACACGGGCGGTGACGTACCAAACGCCACCTATCGCAATCACGGAACCCATGCCGAAGGGATTGAGATCTTCTTTGACCCTACGCAGATCACCTATCGCGATCTGCTGGAGTTCTTTTTCCAGATCCACGACCCGACCACCGTCAACCGGCAGGGCAACGACGTCGGCATGAGTTACCGATCCGCAATCTATTATGTGGATGATGCCCAGAAACAGATCGCGCTGGATACGATTGCCGACGTGAATGCCAGTGGCATCTGGCCCGGCAAGGTCGTTACCGAAGTCGAACCCGTTGGCGATTTCTGGGACGCCGAGCCGGAACATCAGGACTATCTTGAGCGTATCCCCAACGGCTATACCTGCCATTTCCCGCGCCCTGACTGGGTTCTGCCCAAACGCGATGCTGCCGAATAATGGATAGCCCCAAGCCTGGGGCTAACCTGACGCCACCCTCGGGCGACCGCTGGCCTCGACCGTTACGGTCGCTTCGACAAAAACATCCTGCGCCTCAATTCGTGCGGTCCTAATATCGCGGCTGACAATCACCCGGATGTCTTCGGCACCCGCCTGACGGACTTCGCCTTCGGCCTCATCTTTCAGGGCTGTCTGTAAAAGCTCCAATGCCTCTTCAGGTTCGGTAAAGTCCTGTGGCCCGCTCTCAAGATGTACCCTATAGCGCCCCTCTGAAGGTGACGTTACAGTCCCCGACCGGCGCAAGGTCAGGCGGCCCACAACAGCCCCAAGCGCATTGGCTACATCGGTATGTTCGGGCAGGACCATATTGCAATGCAGCCGCTCGCCCACCGCTGGGTAGTAGCTGGGTGCCGACGCCCCAAGGCCGATCACATCCACATTCAGGGCTGCATCCAGTGCCAGCAAACCGCGGTGCCGATCCAGCCCTTTTTGCGTCAGAACATGGTGGGCCAGATCTGTGGCAGACAGCCCAAAATCCTCAATTTCTTCCGCAAAAGCAGTCTCTAACAAAGTCAGTGCGGTTTGCTCGGTCAACTGGCTCACGATCATCTCGGCCAATTTTTCAGGTGTTGAGGCCAAGACATCCCCGGTACCAACACGCTTGCGCGCCACCAGCTCCAGCGCTTTACGCGCCGCTTCACTGTCCCACGAAGTCAGTCGCCCAAGCACATGGGACGCATCAGACGGGGTGACGCCACTGACCTGAACGATCCCGCGATCCACCAGCCGCGTCAGCGCACCGCTCTCCATCCGGGTTTTCAGCAACTCGGACAGTGGCACAACCCGATCCCCGAGCCTGTCCAACAACGCATCCTCCCGCGGCCCCAGTCCTTCGGCAGGAAGGCCAGGCACGCGACGCGCGAAGCGCGTATCATGCTCTCCCACCGTTGTCGCACGGAGTTGCGCGTCAAGTACCGGATGAACAATTTCGGGATGCTCTGCCGCTATCAGAGAGACAGGCAAAACCCGCCGCGGCCCAAGGAATACACCGCCTGCCAGGCCTTCAGTCTTTACGTGCACCTGACTGTCACCGCCCAGCCCATGCGTTCGCATGGCCACGGCCTCGACCATCGTGCGAAACCCGCCCACCTGCGCGCCAGCCGGGTCAATCGCCGGCTTTCCGTCCCGGATCAACGCCATGTCCGTGGTCGTGCCCCCGATGTCCGAAACCAACGCGTTTTCAGCCCCGGTTAGCCAACTTGCCCCTACAATCGATGCGGCAGGCCCGCTCAGAATGGTTTCGATCGGCCTGTCCCGCGCCTGTTCCGCGCTCATCAAGGCGCCATCACCGCGCACAACCATCATCGGCGCCGAAATACCAAGGTCCAGCAGTTGATCCTGCGCACGCCCGATCAACCGGTCGATCATTCCAATCAGCCGAGCATTCAACACGGCGGTCACGGCGCGTTTTGGGCCATTCAACTTGGCAGACAAATGATGCGAACACGTAACCGGCGCGCCTGTCTTTTCTGCGATGATCCGGGCAGCTTCCAGTTCGTGAGCCGGGTTGCGCGTCGCAAACTGCGCCGCCACTGCAAACCCTGACACGCCCGAATGTGAGTCTAAAAAGGATAAAAGCGCCTCAATATCCAGCGGGGCCGCCTCAGCGCCTGCATGCGTGTGACCCCCGTTTAACACAACGGCCGGATCACCCTTCAAGGCATCCTTCAGCCCGTGCCTGTCCAGATCCGCCTGTTTGAACCCGATATACACCAGTGCGACACGCCCACCCTGCCCTTCGACCAGCGCATTTGTGGCCAACGTCGTCGACAGCGACGCCAACGAGATCTGATCGGGCGATACCTGCGCCCGCTGCAACACCGTGGAAATAGCTTTGCCCACACCAATCGCCAAATCCGTCCGTGTGGTCAGGGACTTGGCCGATGCTATTACGTCCCTTTCATCCCGAACAAGGACTGCATCCGTATAAGTTCCACCTGTATCCACCCCCAAAGCCAACGCCATCGGGACCTCCTCACTGTTCGCTGAAGATCGGTGTAGCGGTTCGCAGCGACACGTCCACCCCGTTTGCGGCACTCAAGCCAGTTGTTTCACCGCCCAGCGCGCGGCATCGGCGACCGTCGGATCAGGATCGTCGACCAGTCGCGCCGCAATCGGCCTCAGTTCCGGCAGCCCGGAATTCCCGATCGCATAAAGAACATTTCGCACAAAGCGATCCCGCCCGATCCGCTTGATGGGCGACCCCGAGAACTTTTTGCGAAATGCCGCGTCATCGAAACCGGCCAGTTCCGCCAGGGGCGGAGACTTCAACTCGGGACGCGACGCATATCTCAGATCACTTGCAGCGACGGCAAACTTGTTCCAGGGGCACGCGGCCAGACAATCGTCGCAGCCGTAAATCCGGTTCCCCATTTTCCCTCGCAGTTCTTCATCTACCGGACCCTTGTGTTCAATGGTCAGATAAGAAATGCATCGCCGGGCATCCAACTGGTAAGGCCTCGGAAAGGCATCGGTCGGGCACACGTCCAGACAAGCCCGACATGATCCGCAATGATCAACCTCCGACATATCTGATGGAAGATCCAAAGTAGTAAAAACAGACCCTATAAAAGCCCAATTCCCCCAGTCCCGGCTAACCAGATTGGTATGCTTCCCCTGCCACCCCAACCCGGCCGCATGGCCCAACGCCTTTTCCGGCACAGGTGCGGTATCGACGAACACCTTCACCTCTCCTCCGGCTTCGGCGATCAGCCACCGTGCTAACCGTTTGAGGCGTTTTTTTACCAAATCATGGTAGTCCTTGTTCTGGGCATAAACAGAGATCGCCCCGCGTTCCGCGTGCCGTAAAACCTCGGTCGGATCATGGTCCGGCGTGTAACTCTCAGCCAGCATGATCACCGATCGCGCGTCGGGCCACAAAGCCGCCGGATCACCACGCCAATGGGTTCGCTCGGCCATCCAGCCCATCTGTCCGTGGTACCCGGCCTGCAAGAACGCCTCCAGCCGCGCGGGCACCGCTGGCACGTCCCACGGACGGCACACACGGCAGGACACAAACCCCTCGTTCAGGGCCTGCGCCACCAACCTGTCCTTCAAACCCGATCCGCTCTTCATCTGGCTAAAAATATCCTCGGGGGGAATCGCGCCCCGGCGCGATGGGGGGCAGACAGCCCCCCTGCTACCCTATCAGAAATCCAGATCAGCGTAATGAGGCGGAGGCCGAAACCCCGGCACCTGATCCGCCAGTATCGACCGGAACGCAGGGCGCGACTTGATCTTGGCATACCAATCCTTCACCGCCGCCGATCGATTCCAATCCACGTCCGAGATATAATCCAACGCCGAAAGGTGCGCAGCCGCTGCAAAATCCGCCAGCGTCATCTGATCCCCGGCCAACCAACGACGATGATCCAGCAGCCAGGCCATGTAATCCAAATGGTACTTGATTGCCTTGGCACCTTCCTTGACGTTCTTACTGTCCGGATAGCCCTCGCCAGTGATTTTCTTGTTCACCCGTTCATACAATAGCTTCGAGGTGACCTCTTGATGAAACTTGTCATCAAACCACGCCACCAGACGCCGAACCTCGTACCTGTCTTCCGGTGTTTTCGGTAAAAGCGCGGGTTCTGGGCGGGTCTCTTCGATATACTCGCAGATGGCTGTGCTCTCGGATAAGGTCTTTCCATCCAGCCGAAGAACCGGGACTTTTCCCGCAGGGTTACGGCGCAGGAAATCCGGGTCTTGTTCCCAGTATCTCTCTTCCACCAGTTCAACCTCAATCTTCTTTTCTGCCAGCGACAACCGGACCTTGCGGCAATACGGGGACAGGGGAACGTGAAACAGACGCGCCATGATCTTCCAATCGAACCAGTGAATACCCTCCAGCTTTAGCGCCGAGAGGGTTTGTTTTTCAATCCTCGAAACAATCCGCGCGACCATCTGCGCGGATGGTGGCCGCTCCATCTAGGATCGAGGCCGCCCGCCTGCGTGTACGCACCGAGGGATCGGTCACCGACCGATTGCGCGGCGACGGCAGGATTGCCGCAATCCGCGCGGCCTGCACCGAGGACAGTTTTGACGCTGGAATGTTGAAATTGCGCTGGGCTGCTGCTTCGACCCCGAAAACTCCATTCCCGGTCTCGGCCACGTTCAGGTAAACCTCAAGGATACGCTGTTTGCTCCAGAATATTTCGACCACCGGCGTAATCGAAGTCTCTAACGCCTTGCGCACCCAGCTACGCCCCTGCCACAGGAACACGTTTTTGACCACCTGCTGCGACAAGGTCGAGGCCCCGCGCGATCCGCCATCCTCCAGCGCGTCGCGGATCGCTTCGACGTCAAAGCCCCAATGTAGGCAGAAATTCGCATCTTCGGCCGCCACGACCGACCGTGCCATAATGGGCGAGATCTCTTCGATCGGCACCCAATCGCGTTCAACCTTGCCCAACCTGCGCCATTCCGACCAAATCGTATGTGTCACGGGCGGGTTCACCACCGAATACAGCGCTACCAGCGCAACCACAAACACCACACAGCCCAAAGCACCGCGTAAAACCCAGCGGCGAATCTGCATCAGGATCGGCGTTTTAGCCTTGGACGCCTTCTTTTTCTTACCGCTTTTCTTGCGGACTGCTTTCTTTGCCATGCCCCAGCTATACGACGAGTGATCGCGGTTTGAAACGGCTGGGGCGTCACCAGCAAAAGAAAACCCGCACGCCGACAGGGCGCGCGGGCTTCGTTTGTCTGTGCTTGCGAATTATTCCGCCGGAACCGCTTCCGCCTCGTGGGTCAGAGGATGGCTGAGATTGTTCAGCATCTCCTTCGGGCAGACCTGCAGGAAGTTGGCCTTTTCCACATCCCAATGCTGCAGAATATCGGCGGCCTTGCGGCTGAAGGTTTCTGCCTGATGGGTTTCGATCAGCGTTTTGAGCTGGTCTTCCCAATGGTCCACCGTGACCGGGCATGTCACCAGCGTTTCCATGTTCATCAGCGCCTGCGCCTTACCGTCGGGGTCGTACAGGTAGGCCATGCCGCCAGTCATGCCCGCACCGAAGTTGGCACCAATGCTGCCCAGAATCACCGCCACACCGCCGGTCATGTATTCGCACCCGTTCGAGCCACAGCCCTCAATCACCACTTTGGCACCCGAGTTGCGGACCGCGAAACGCTCGCCTGCGCGGCCTGCTGCAAACAGGTGTCCGTCGGTGGCACCGTACAGAACCGTGTTGCCGATAATGGTGTTGTCATCCGCCTTCAGCGGGCTGACCTGCGGCGGGCGCACAACGATCATGCCGCCCGACAGGCCCTTGCCGACATAGTCATTGGCGTCGCCAGACACTTCCAGCTTGAGCCCAGGCGCGGCAAAGGCGCCCAGCGACTGACCGGCCGAGCCTTGCAGTTTCACGTGCAGATGGTCGTCCTGGAACGTATTCCGCATCCCGAAATTCTGCACGATATGGCTGGAAACCCGCGTACCCACTGTCCGGTGCGTGTTCTGCACCGCGTAAGACAGTTGCATCTTCTCACCATCCTTCAGGAACCGAGCGGCATCGCGCACGATTTCAGCGTCCAGCGTATCGGGCACTGCGTTGCGATCCTTACCGCGGTTATAGACGATATCCTGCGCGCCATCGACGGTGATCAGCAGCGGATTCAGGTCCAGATCATCCAGATGCGCTGAACCCCGGCTGACCTGCGCCAGCAGATCGGCGCGACCGATGATCTCGTCAATCGAGCGCGCGCCAAGGCTGGCCAGCAGCTCGCGTACTTCTTGCGCATAGAAGGTGATCAGGTTGACAACTTTGTCCGCGTTGCCGGTGAACTTGGCACGCAGGGATTCGTCCTGCGTACACACACCAACCGGGCAGGTGTTCGACTGGCACTGGCGCACCATAATACAGCCCATCGCGATCAGGGCAGCGGTGCCGATGCCGTATTCCTCGGCCCCCATCATCGCGGCCATCACAATATCGCGCCCGGTGCGCAAACCACCGTCGGTCCGCAGGGTCACGCGGTCGCGCAGGTTGTTCATTGCCAGAACCTGATGCGCCTCGGTCAGGCCCATTTCCCACGGCAGACCGGCATATTTGATGCTGGTCGCGGGCGAGGCGCCCGTGCCGCCGTTGTGACCCGAAATAAGGATAATATCCGCTTTGGCCTTGGCCACACCGGCGGCAATCGTGCCCACGCCCGAGGACGCCACCAGCTTGACCGTCACCTTACAGCGCGGGTTGATCTGTTTCAGGTCATAGATCAGCTGCGCCAGATCCTCGATCGAGTAGATGTCGTGGTGCGGCGGTGGCGAGATCAGCGTCACGCCTTTGGTCGAGTGCCGCAGACGCGCGATCAGGTCGGTCACTTTCATACCCGGCAACTGACCACCTTCACCCGGTTTCGCACCCTGGGCGACCTTGATCTCAAGCTCTTCACACTGGTTCAGGTATTCGGCGGTCACGCCAAAGCGGCCCGAAGCCACCTGTTTGATCTTGGCCGACGGGTTGTCGCCATTCGGCTCTGGCACGAAATGTGCCGGATCTTCGCCGCCTTCACCCGAGTCAGATTTCGCACCGATCCGGTTCATCGCCACGTTCAGCGTCTTGTGCGCCTCTGGCGACAGCGCGCCCAGCGACATGCCCGGCGTGACAAAACGCTTGCGGATCGACGTGATCGATTCGACCTCTTCAATCGGCACCGGCTTGCCCAGCGGCTTGAAGTCCATCAGATCGCGTAGGTGGATCGGAGGGTTCGATTGCATCTTGGCGGAATACTGCTTCCACAGCTCATAGGATGCCCGGTTACACGCCATCTGCATCATATGCATCGAGGTCGCTTCCCACGCGTGGGTTTCTCCCGATTTGCGCGATTTGTAGAAACCACCGATGGGCAGAACGTCCAGTTCGCTGTCCCAGCCTTTGGCGTGGATTTCCTCGGCCTTGGCCTGAATGCCCGTGACACCGATGCCGGAAATCCGGCTGGTCATGCCCGGGAAATACTCGGCCACCATGGCACGACTCAGGCCCACGGCCTCAAAGTTCAGGCCGCCGCGATAGGACGAAATCACCGAAATCCCCATCTTGGCCATGATCTTCAGCAGACCCTGATCAATCGCCTCGCGATAGCGCGCAACGTTTTCAGTCAGCGTGCCGTCCAGCAGGCCGCGATCAATGCGGTCGGCCAGTGAATCTTCAGCCAGATAAGCGTTCACAACGGTCGCGCCGCAACCGATCAGTACGGCAAAGTAATGCGGATCGACACATTCGGCCGAGCGCACGTTCAACGAACAGAAGGTCCGCAGCCCCTGACGGGTCAGATGCGAATGCACGGCACTTGTCGCCAGGATCATCGGCATCGCCACGCGACCCTCGCCCGAGTTCATGTCGGACAACACCAGATGCCCCGCGCCTGAGCGCACGGCCTCTTCTGCTTCGGCTCTGATGCGGGCCAAAGCGGCATTCAGTGCGCCCCGACCTGGTTCAAAGCTACAGTCGATCTCGGCCAGCGGCGAACCAAAGCTTTCTGCCAGCTTGTCCCACTGGGCGTTGCCCACAAAGGGGCTGCCCAGAGTGATGATCTCGGTCTGGCTGCTGTCTTCGTCCAGCACGTTTTTCAGGTTTCCGAACCGAGTTTTCAGCGACATCACCCGGTATTCGCGCAAGCTGTCGATGGGTGGGTTCGTAACCTGACTAAAGTTCTGACGGAAAAAATGGCTGAGTGGGCGGTATTGTTTGGACAGAACCGCAGACGGAGTGTCGTCGCCCATCGAGGCGATGGATTCCTTGCCATCCTCGGCCATGGGCGCAAGGATTTGTTCCAGTTCTTCAACCGAATAACCGGCAGCAATTTGGCGCTTGCGCAGTTCTTCGCCGCTGAACTTCGCGCTTTCGGTCACGTCCGACAGCGTTTCATCCAGATCGTTGATTTTGCCGACCCACTCGCCAAATGGCAGCGCACGGGCCAGCTTGTCCTTGATTTGAGTGTCGCGGAACAGCTTGCCCTTTTTCATATCCACGGCCAGCATCTGCCCCGGACCCAGCGCGCCTTTTTCGGTTACGCTGGCTTCATCAATCGGCACCATTCCGGCCTCGGACCCTGCGATTACCAGACCGTCACCGGTCACCACATAACGCATCGGGCGCAACCCGTTCCGGTCCAGACCGGCACAGACCCAGCGGCCATCGGTCATGGCCAAGGCAGCAGGGCCGTCCCACGGCTCCATCACCGAGTTGCAGTAGGAGTACATGTCGCGCCATGCCTGAGGCAGCTCAACCGCTTGCTTGGACCAGCTTTCCGGCACCAACATGGTTTTCGCCATCGGGGCCGAGCGGCCCGCGCGCACCAGAACCTCGAAAACCGAGTCTAATGCAGCCGAATCCGACGACCCACCAGCGATGATCGGTTTGATATCCTCGGCATAGTCACCAAAGGTGCCCGAGGCCATGCGGATCTCGTGGCTTTTCATCCAGTTGACGTTGCCCTTCAGCGTGTTGATCTCGCCATTATGGGCCAACATACGGAAGGGTTGGGCCAGCCACCATTGCGGGAAGGTGTTGGTCGAATAACGCTGGTGATAAATCGCAAAAGCCGATTCAAACCGTTCGTCCATCAGGTCGGGGTAGAAGACCGCAACCTGCTCGGCCAGCATCATGCCCTTGTAGATAATCGAACGACAGCTAAGCGAAGCCAAGTAAAGGTCAGAGATGCCCGAAGCTGCGGCGGCCTTTTCGATCCGGCGGCGGATTACGTACAGCTCACGCTCAAAAGTCTCTTCATCCACGCCTTTGGAGTTTGAGATCAGAATTTGCTCGATCTCGGGCCGGGTCGCGTTTGCTTTTTCTCCCAGACAGGTCACATCAACCGGCACGTGGCGCCAGCCATAGATGTAATAGCCCATGCGCAGCACTTCGGTTTCCACGATGGTCCGACAGCTTTCCTGCGCGCCAAAATCGGTGCGGGGCAGGAAGACCTGACCCACGGCGATCAGCTCATCCAGATTGGGTTCGTGCCCGGTGCGGCGGATTTGGTCATAGAAGAACGGAACGGGTATCTGCACATGTATACCCGCGCCGTCGCCTGTCTTGCCATCCGCGTCCACCGCGCCGCGGTGCCAGATCGCCTTGAGCGCATCAATACCTGCATCAACAACCTTACGCGACGGCTTACCGTCGACAGACACGACAAGGCCTACGCCGCAGGATGAATGTTCTTCCTCCTCGGAATAGAGACCGTTTTCGGCCATCCACTGACGTTTGGCTTCTTCGGCGCGCACCCAATCGGCATCGTATTTGGTCATTGGCTGTCTCCTTCTTCCGAGGGGGCGTACATGGCCTCGACCTCGGCTTTGGTCATTTGCTGGCGTTCACCTGCGAACGCGTACCCTTCGGGCTTTTTGTCGAAATAAAGTTCCAGTTTCAGCGTGTGGCCGGTATCTGGGAACAGGCCTGCGGCGATTTGCGTGTGTCCGTGCATCTCACCGGGAAGCGTGATCCGGTACCACAGTGCCGAGCCGCAGTCGGCGCAGAAGGCGCGCTCGGCCCAATCGGACGAGGTGAAGGTCTTGACCGGCCCAAGCGCGGCGTAGCCTTCTTCGGCCTGAAAAGTAACCAGCATCGAACTTGTCCAGCGTCGGCATTGGTCGCAATGGCACGCGCCCAGCGCATCGCGCGCGGGCGTAGCGGTCACCGTGACCGCACCACACATGCATTGGCCTTGCAACTCGGGCATTTCGAGGCTCCTGATCGCTGGGTCTATTCGGCTGCGACTGCAGCCTTGGCGTTGAACCGGTCGATGATCGCATCGGCACAATCGCGCCCGTCGCGGATCGCCCACACGACCAAAGAGGCCCCGCGCACGATGTCACCGATGGCATAGACGCCGTCCATTTCGGTCTCGCCGGTCTGGAAGGCGGCCTTGACGGTACCCCAGCGTGTCACCGGCAGGTCGGGCTGGCCGAACAGGCTGGGCAGGTCTTCGGGCTCAAAGCCAAGCGCCTTGATCACCAAATCGGCGTCTTCGACATAGTCCGCGCCTTCGATCACCTCGGGGGCCTGACGGCCGGTTGCGTCGGGCTGGCCCAAGCGCATCTTCTGCACCATCACGCCTGTGACTTCGTCGTCGCCGGCAAAGCCCTTGGGCGCGCTGAGCCACTCAAAGACCACGCCTTCTTCCTCGGCATTTTGGGTTTCACGCTGCGAACCGGGCATATTAGCGCGGTCGCGGCGATACAGACATTTGACCGAGGTCGCACCCTGACGGATCGAGGTGCGAACGCAATCCATCGCGGTATCCCCGCCGCCGATCACGACAACCTTTTTGCCAGCGGCGTTCAGGCGGCCATTGTCGAAATCTTCGACATCGTCACCAAAGCTCTTGCGGTTTGAGGCAGTCAGGAAGTCGATGGCTTTTTCGATGCCACCCAGACCGCTGCCCGGCATGGACAGGTCGCGCGATTTGTAAACGCCGGTTGCGATTATCACCGCGTCGTGCTGACCACGGATTTCTTCGAACTTTGCGGCATCGACGTCGCAATTCAGCTCAAACGTTACGCCACCGTCGGCCAGCAAATTGTTGCGGCGCTGTACGATGTCTTTTTCCAGCTTAAAGCCGGGAATGCCGTACATCAGCAGGCCACCTGCACGGTCGTAACGGTCATAAACCGTCACCTGAATACCTGCACGCCGCAGCATATCCGCCGCCGCCAGTCCGCCCGGACCCGCGCCGATGATACCCACGCTTTCGCTACGCTCCGCACCCGGTACAACAGGCTTGACCCAGCCTTTGTCCCACGCTGTGTCGGTGATGTATTTCTCGATCGTGCCAATGGTCACGGTACCGTGGCCCGACTGTTCGATCACGCAATTGCCTTCGCACAAACGGTCTTGCGGGCAGATCCGGCCACAGATCTCGGGGAAGGTGTTGGTTGCCTGACTGGTCTGATACGCCTCTTCCAAACGGCCCGTCGCGGTCAGGCGCAGCCAATCAGGGATGTTGTTGTGCAGTGGGCAATGCGACTGGCAATAGGGCACACCGCACTGGCTGCAGCGACTGGCCTGTTCTTCGGCCTTGGCTGAGGCAAACTCGGCATAGATTTCGTCAAAGTCTTCCTTGCGCGTGTCCGCGGCACGCTTTTCGGGCATGGCGCGATCGACTTGCACAAATTTCAGCATCGGTTGCTTGGCCACGGGTCAGACTCCATGAATTGGCTTGGTCGACCTTCTTTAAGAGATACAAGATCGGATGAAAAGTCAATTGTACTGACCTATTTTCAAAATTTTTGCCGCTGGGAGTCATCCGAGTGAAAAAACTTCACCTTTTTAGTTCCGATTCGGACCTAATTGTGTTCTTTTCTTTTCCGCATCACACTTATACCCAGTGAGCACAATAAAAACGTGACGGTGGCACGGGCAATTCGATGAGCCTTTTTCAATTGATTCTCACGGCAATAATTCAGGGTATCACTGAATTCCTGCCGATCTCATCTTCTGGTCATCTGATCCTTTTGCCCAGCCTGACGGGTTTAGATGATCAGGGTCTCGCCATAGACGTCGCTGTCCATGTCGGCACCTTGGGTGCTGTGGTTTTGTATTTTTGGTCCGAGGTCAAGAAGGCGGTCTCCGGCCTGCCGCGCGCCCTGACGGGGCGTATCGATTCTGCCGAAGCGCGTCTGGCTATGAGCCTTATCATCGCGACGATTCCCACAATCATCGTCGGTGCGATCCTGTTCAAGACGGGCCTCAGCCAATCGCTGCGATCAATGACGGTAATCGGGTGGACGATGCTGGGATTTGGTCTGTTACTTTACTGGATGGATCAGAAGGGGCCGCAGACGAAAAAGGCCGGCGACTGGGGCATCAGGGATGCGGCCATTATGGGCCTTTGGCAAGCATTGGCGCTTATACCCGGCACGTCGCGGTCAGGGATCACCATCACGGGCGCGCGGCATCTGGGCTATACCAGAGAGGACGGTGCCCGGATCGCCATGCTGATGTCGATCCCGACAATTCTGGCTTCGGGGATTTTGCTGTCGGTCGATGTGATCCGCGAAGCTGATGCGCAACTGGCCATTGACGGGGCTATCGCTGCCTTCTTTTCCTTCATTGCAGCGCTGCTCGCCCTGACCCTGATGATGCGCCTGTTGCGAAGCGTCAGCTTCACACCCTACGTGATCTACCGGGTCATTCTGGGCGCAGCATTACTGATCATCGCCTATAGCTGATCAGATCTTCAGGTTCTTCGCCGAGTTTTGAATGTCGTCATACTGACCCGAGGGGCGGAACTTCCACAGGTATTCGGGCAACACCGATTCCAAAGTCGATGGCTCAATCGCCAGATCGGCAAATCCCATCGCACCTTCTGACACAACATTGTCGCGCCGCAGGTTCTTAAGCTGATCACGGGTCAGGATGTTGTTGGGGAAAAGCTGGAAGCTCACGAATTTCACGATGTCCAGCACTCCGGCCATGATCCGCGCCACCCAGAACGGCATTCCAATTATGACCCGGCGCCGGTGAATCACGTCCAGCATCTGCTGCATCAACGCACGAAACGTCTTTACCTCTGGTCCACCCAATTCGTACACGCCAGCCGGAGCCCGTCCCAGAACACCTTTCACGGCGGCTTGGGCCACGTCGTCCACGAAAACGGGTTGGAATTTAGTCTCAGCACCCACCAAAGGCAGGAACGGATTTATCCGGGTCATACCGGCAAAGCGGTTGAAGAACTGATCTTCGGTCCCGAATATGACCGAAGGGCGCAGGATGACCGCGCCCGGCATATGCTCCAGAACCCCAGCTTCACCCTGCGCCTTGGTCCGCGAATACTGGCTGTCTGATACCGCATCCGCGCCGATCGCAGAGATATGCACCATCTGCGCTATACCCTGCTGCGCTGCCAGCCGCGCAATGCGCTCGGCGCCTTCGGCCTGCACTGCGTCAAACTCATTCTTGCCCAGCTCATTCAGCACACCCACGCAGTTGACCACGGCGTCAGCGCCTTGCATCGCCAGAGCAACCGACGCGTCATCGCGGATATTGCACAATATGGGCTCGACCTGCCCCACAACACCATAAGTTTTGACGAACATGGCCTCATTCGGGCGCCGCACGGCCACGCGGACGCGCCACCCTTCACCTGCCATACGCCGGGCGACGTATCGGCCAACAAATCCGGATCCGCCAAAAATCGTGACCAGTTTGGACATGCGAGGGCTCCTGCTGATGGGTCATACACGATCTACCCCTCAAATCCCAAGCAAACAAGGCGCAATAACGCCGCGCATTCAGGATATCCGCGCCCTGTTCCACAGACCTTGGGCGTCCGTCAAAAAACTTTCAAAAAACTTCCCGAATCTGGTTGACGCCCACCGCCAGTAGGCTTAAACGCCCCTCCACGACACCTGCCCAGGTGGCGGAATTGGTAGACGCGCTAGCTTCAGGTGCTAGTGTCCGTATGGACGTGGAGGTTCGAGTCCTCTCCTGGGCACCAAATCCCCCGAAATTTGAAAAACCCACTGTATTAGACGGCTTTTGGCCTTTCTGGATCAGCCTGCCGCCCCTTGAGACATCGCGGCAAGCTCTGTCAGTTCGGCGTTTCGTGTCGCCGATTGCGCCTTGACCCGTTTCACGAACTGAGCTGGTAAATCAGGACCGCCCTGCGCGATGTAGGGGGTTACCGTTTCATCCCCGATCAACTGGGCATATTTTGCCCAGGTTCGAAAGACGAACACGTCACGCAAACTGATAAATGGCTTTGTGTAGGCTTTGATTTGCGGCTTGGGGAACTTCGTGCCCTTGAAGTACTGTTCTTCGATTGCGGCCCAATCCTTCGGCGCTTCAAATTCGGTCTGCTCTGCGTCTTCCGAATACTTGAACGCCGGATACTCAAGCCCGTATTCCGAACAGCCGTGAGAGATCTTCTGATGAAGGCCAGACACACCGAACTCCGCCAACTTGACCTCAAAGGCGGCAAGACAGGCTTTGGCCTCATCCGCGCTGTTGCAATAGATGTAGCCTTTGTACGGGTATTTGATCCCGTCGCGCAGTTCAATCATGCACTTTCTGGTGTTGTCACCGGGAAGGTCGAGGTTCAGCAGCACCAGATACGCCTGGATCATCTTTTCCAGCGATTCGGGTAAAATCTGCACCTTGTAACAACCGTGGCACAACGCCGGGATTACCTTGGTTTCTGCAAAGAACTTCAAACGCGCGTCGCAATAAGGAACTTTGCCCTGAACCTTCAGGACCTGACCTGAAAATACCTGAGCGACCGGCACCGCGTGTTTGATGCCTGCGGATTTCAGGACATTTAGCCATCCTTTGTACGCCAGAGCACATTCCGACGGATCCAAAAACGCCTGTTGCCAGTCTTTGGGCAGTGTAGATGCAAGCTTGGATTGGGCCCGTCCAAATGCACCGGAAACACCCTGCGCGCTATTTGACATGTCCAAAAGTGTGACTAGACGGCGGATCGCCTGCAAGTCATTCGGGCGGACTGCAATCCAGTTTTCCAATTGTTCCAGCACCGCGCTGTTTTTCACCAAAGCCTCCTGCCACAGGCATCACGCCCATGACTACGGTGATTGCGCCGAATGCGCCTACGGTCAACTGAATTGCGTCCGAATTGGCCGGGCAATTGACCCGACCAACCCAATTCCGTCAGGAAACGGCCTGTTCCGATACGACCTCACCAAACTTGGTGAAGAACTTGCCTGATAGCTTTTTGGCCGTGCCAGCAATCAGCCGGCTGCCAAGCTGGGCGATCTTGCCACCAACATCGACCTTGGCGGTATAAGCCAGCACAGTTTCGGCCCCGTCTTCGGTCAACGTCACTTCGGCCCCGCCCTTGGCAAAGCCAGCAGCGCCCCCTTTGCCTTCACCGGTCAACGAAAACCCACCGGGCGCGTTCGAGTTATCCAACGTGACCTGTCCGGCAAAGCGCGCTTTGACCGGGCCGATTTTCAGGACAACTTTGGCCTCAAGCTCCTCGGGTGAATGCTGGATCAGTTCTTCGCAACCGGGAATACATTCCTGCAGAATCTCGGGCGTGTTCAACGCCTTGTATACGACATCACGTGGGGCCGCGATGCGGATTTCGTCAGACAGTTCCATTTATACTTCCTTTGTTCAACAACATCTCGGGAAAACCAAAAGTGCGGTTTCCGTCGCTTGTTTGGGGGTTTGTTCGACGCGTGCCGGCCACAGGGACCGCACGCGTTTAAGCAAGCTTTTCATCCTCAGACACCTCTCTTGTCTTGTCCGTGTTCCGCCACATCACAACTTCGGCCAGGATCGACAGGGCGATCTCATGCGGATCAATAGCGTGAATATCCAAACCGGCCGGGGACTTCAGTTGACCTGCACGCGCCGGATCCAGCCCATTTGCCACCAGCTTGTCGACCAGCGTGTCCGCTTTGCGACGGCTGGCCACCATGGAAACGCGCCGCGCCGGTGTGTTCAGTGCGGCCTCAAGCGCCACAGCATCACCGCGCCCCTGAGACGCCACAACAACAAAATCCCGCGCCTCCAATCCAAGATCGCCGACAGAATCCGGTTCGAACTGTGCATGTGCCCCGCCCGTTTCCGTAACGCAAACCCGAAACCCGGCCAGCGCCGCGTGATCGGCAAGAGCGGACGCAATTGGCGACCCTCCGAAAATCACCAAACGTGGCGCATGTTGATAAGGCTCCACCAACAGATCAACCGTTCCACCCGAGGGGCAGCCGCTTTTGAATGTCTGCACACCATCCGGGTCCGTCATGCTCACCACCTTGTCCGAAGGTTTGATACGGATCATCTGCGGCGCACCGCTGGACAATGCATCCTGCGCCGATGTCCTGACGGCCCGCTGAACGCACGCGCCACCCAAATGGCCCAGTATCTGCCCATCCCGTGTGATCGCCGCCTTGCCGCCCGCCTTGGCCGAGGTCGCATCCGCCGTTCGTAAAACCGTTGCCACGCAAAACGCGTCGCCTGTCCGGCGAAGCTCTTCTATCGTGTCGAATATGTCGAAATTTGCCATGGGGCTCCTTTCACAATTTCCGGAATTGCGCTTCAAGCGCTGCAAGCGCTTCAAGCGTATTGGCCGGAAGATGGGCATCCAGATAGGGCTCGGCCGCCTGCATTGCAGCCGCGATGGGTTGGTAGTTTTCCCACCCTTTCAACGGGTTCAGCCAGACGATCCGCCGCGCCTTTCGCCGGATGCGCGCCAGAGCCGCGCCCAGCGCCTGCGGGTCCGAACTGCAATACCCGTCAGACAGGATCAACACGATCGTTCGACCGTTCAGCGCGCGTGCACCATAGCCTGACACGAACCGCTCCAAGCTGCCCGAGATATCGGTACCGCCCCCGAACCCCTCTGCCATCAGCGAAAGCCGCCCCGCCGCACGCAGGCTATCGCGATCGCGCAGAGCATCGGTGACGCGCATCAGACGCGTGTGAAACAAATAGGCGTCCGCCTCCGTTCCGCTGCCGATCAAACCCTTCAAAAATGCCAAGAATACGCGGGAATAGACAGTCATGGACCCGCTGACATCGCATAACGCAACAATGCGCATCGGACGCGGTGGGCGGGTGCGACGGTACAGGTCAATCGGCTCTCCGCCCCGTGCAAGACTGGCGCGCTGTATCCGCCTCAGGTCCAGCGCCGGCCCCTTCGACGCCTGCTTGCGCCTGCGCGACCGGCGGTCACGGACAGCACGGGCAAGCAACGTTGCGGTCCTTTCGGCCTTATTCAGAGCCTCATCATCCATCAACTCTCGCAAGTCCCGACGCGACAGATTCGCCGTTCGGGTCGCGATCAGCCTGCCGTCCATACCCTCTGCCTCTCCCTCATCCGGATCCGGCGTGGTGGGTTGATCTGTTCCGGATTGCGCAGCGTCCTGCGCCTTGTCCTGTTGCTGCCAGATCATCGGTTTGGCCGACTGGACGCGAACATGAGCAGACTTGGCCGACCCTTCCCGTTGCTTCCCGGCGTTGAACCAATACGAGTCAAACAAGTCATCAAACCGACGCCAATCTTCGGCATCTCCTGCAAGCACGGCGCACAAAGCACGCCGGGACTGACCCGCATCCGTCGCGTCAATCAAAGACAACGCGTTCAAAGCGCCCGCTGTTTCCTTTGGCCCTACCCGCATCCCATTCATCCTCAGATGCGCCACAAAGCCGGACATGCGATCCGCAAATCCAGAAGCACGGGAAGGAAACCGCGTGACCTGCATTACGCAACCTTTCCAATCAAGCGATCCATCACCTCGGGCGGGGCCGCATCATAGTCAGCGGCTGTTTTCAGCAGGCAGACAAGCGTTGCCTGAACCTCATCACGCGCCTGGGCCAGATCATTCACGCCCAATCCGGCCAAAGCCGCAGACCAATCCAGCATTTCAGCAATGCCAGGCGTCTTCTCAAGGTCTTCTTTCCGAAGCGCCTGCACCACACCAATGATCTGCCGCGCCAAAGCGCCCTCGATCTCAGGCATCCGGGCCCGCAAAATCGCCAGTTCCGTCTCGCGTGACGGATAGTCCAGGAAGCTGTATAGGCACCTCCGACGCAACGCGTCCGACAAGTCTCGCGTGCCGTTTGCCGTCAGGATTACGATTGGCCGAACCCGCGCCTTAATCGTCCCCAATTCCGGAATCGTGATCTGAAAATCAGATAGGATTTCCAAAAGATAAGCTTCAAATTCCTCATCCGCCCGGTCAATTTCGTCAATCAGCAAAACCGGTGGTTTTTCTTCCCCAATAGCCTCTAACAAAGGTCTTTTCAGCAGATACTCGTCCGAAAATACTTGTGCTTCGCTGGCTCCGCCCTGCGCTTCACTCGCGCGAATAGCCAATAACTGACGCTGATAGTTCCATTCATAGATGGCATGACTGGCGTCCAGCCCTTCGTAACACTGCAACCGAATAAGACGCGTGTCCCGCCATGCGGCCATAGCCTTGGCGACCTCGGTCTTGCCAACCCCTGCCGGCCCTTCCAGCAATAATGGTCGCCCCAAAGCCTGCGCCAAGTGCAGCGCCATTGCCAACCGATTATCAGCAACATAGCCCTGCGCGGCCAATCCGTTCTGCACATCACTCAAAGTCAAAACCAGGATCCATTCTTCATCTGGCTAAAAATATCCCGGGGGAGGTTCGGAGGGGGCTGGCCCCCTCCGTCCGGTCGGACCGGCCCAGGCCGGTCCGAACCCAATCACCCATGCATCCCCAACCCATTGGCGATCTTCCAGATCCGCCAATGGTCATGCGGCATATGGCTCTGCACCAACCCAAAGGGCCGGAACGCATCATGCACCGCGTTCGAGAAACAAGGCACGCCCCCAACATTCGGACTTTCTCCGACGCCTTTTGCACCGATTGGATGGTGCGGAGACGGCGTCACCGTATAGTCGGTGATATAGTTCGGCGTCTCCCACGCGGTCGGCAGGAAGAAATCCATCAGCGTGCCAGTCTTAACGTTACCCATCTCGTCATAGGCAATCTCTTGCCCCATCGCGATAGCCAACGCCTCGGTTACGCCGCCATGAACCTGCCCGTCGATGATCATCGGGTTGATCCGGGTGCCGCAATCGTCCAGCGCATAGAACTTCCGAACGTCCCATTCGCCGGTGTCCACGTCGATCTCCATGACGCAGATATAGGCCCCGAACGGGTAAGTCATGTTCGGCGGGTCATAGTAGCTGACGGCCTCCAGACCCGGCTCCAGCCCTGGGATCGCCTGATTATAGGCGGCGAAGGCGATTTCTTTCATCGTCTTGAACCGCTCGGGCGCGCCCTTGACCGAGAACCGATCCACATCCCACTCAACGTCGTCGTCATGGACCTCAAGCAAATAAGCCGCGATCATCTGCGCCTTGGCGCGGATTTTGCGCGCAGCCATGGCGGTCGCCGCCCCCGCCACAGGCGTAGACCGGGACCCGTAAGTCCCCAGACCATAGGGTGCGGTGTCGGTGTCGCCTTCTTCCAAAGTGATGTCATCCGCAGGCAGGCCGATCTCACTGGCAATGATCTGCGCAAAGGTCGTGGCGTGGCCCTGACCCTGAGAGATCGTCCCCAGCCGCGCGATGGCCGAACCCGTCGGGTGGATGCGGATTTCGCACGAGTCGAACATGCCAAGCCCAAGGATATCACAGTTCTTCACCGGACCAGCGCCTACGATCTCGGTGAAATGCGTCAGTCCAATACCGATCAGCTTGCGGGTTTTACCTGCCTTGAAGTCCTCAACCCGCTGCGCCTGTTCCGCGCGCAAACCTTCATAGTCCACGGCCTTCAGCGCCTTATCCCAAGCGGTGTGATAATCGCCCGAGTCATATTCCCAGCCCAGCGCCGACTGATATGGGAACTGATCGGCCTTGATGAAGTTGATCCGGCGCAGTTCAGCCGCGTCCATGTTCAGCTTAATCGCCAGAACCTCAATCATGCGTTCGATGAAATAGGCCGCCTCGGTCACACGGAAGGAACAGCGATAAGCCACCCCGCCCGGAGCCTTGTTGGTATAGACCCCATCCACGGCCAGATAGGCGGTCGGGATGTCATAAGACCCTGTGCAGATATTCATGAACCCCGCCGGGAACTTGGTTGGATCAGCACAGGCGTCGAACCCGCCATGGTCCGCCGTGGTGTGGCACCACAGACCGGTGATCTTGCCGTCCTTGGTGGCGGCGATCTTGCCCTGCATCCAGTAATCGCGGGCAAAGGCGGTGGACATCAGGTTTTCCATCCGGTCCTCGACCCATTTCACTGGCTTGCCAGTGACAATTGAGGCCACGACCGAGCAGACATAGCCAGCATAAGCCCCAACTTTGTTGCCGAACCCGCCACCGATATCGGGGCTGACGACACGGATGTTATGTTCCGCAATGCCCGAGATCAGCGACACAACCGTGCGGATCGCGTGCGGGGCCTGAAACGTACCATACAGCGTCAGCTTGCCTGTCACTTTGTCCATGCTGGCCACGGACCCACAGGTCTCAAGCGGGCACGGATGGGTGCGGTGGTAATACACCATCTCTTCGGCGACCACGTCAGCCTCGGCCAGAATAGCCTCGGTCGCGTCTTTATCGCCCTGCTCCCAGGTAAAAATGTGGTTGTGATGTTTGCGGGGGCCGTGTGCGCCCTCGGTTTGATCCGCGATGTCTTCGCGCAGGACCACATCGGATTTCAGCGCCTCGAACGGATCGGTCAGAACGGGCAGTTCTTCGTATTCGACCTCGACCAGTTCCGCCGCATCGGCCGCGATATAGCGATCCTCGGCCACGACAAAGGCTACTTCCTGTCCTTGGAACAGCACCTTTCCGTCGGCCAGAACCATTTGTTTGTCACCGGCCAGCGTTGGCATCCAATGCAGGCCCAGCGGGGCCAGATCTTCTGCCGTCAGAACAGCGATCACACCGGGCAGCGCCAAGGCGGCCTCTTTGTTCACGCTGACAACGCGGGCATGTGCGTAGGGGGAGCGCACAAAGTCGCCGAACAGCATGCCATCCAGCTTGATGTCATCGACATAATTGCCCTTGCCTTGGGTAAAGCGCACATCCTCGACGCGTTTGCGCGAGCTGCCCATGCCCTTGAGGTTGGCGGCGCGTTCTTCGGGGGTCATTGTTTGGTCGTTCATTCCGCGGCCTCCTTCTGAGCGTTCAGCATGTCAGCCGAGGCCGAGATTGCCTTGACGATGTTCTGATACCCGGTGCAGCGGCACAGGTTCCCTGCCATCCCGAAACGAATTTCTTCTTCGGTTGGGTTGGGGTTTTCCTGAAGCAGGCGATGCGCGCGGGTGATCATGCCCGGCGTGCAGAAGCCGCATTGCAGACCATGATGTTCGCGGAACATTTCCTGCAAGACACCAAGGCTGCCATCGTCGTTAGTGAGCCCTTCGACGGTAGTGATATCGGACCCGTTCACCTGCGCCACAAAGGTAGTGCAGGACTTGACGGACTTGCCATCGATATCAACGGTGCAAGCGCCGCAATGGCTGGTCTCGCAACCGATATGGGGGCCGGTGATTTTCAGATCTTCCCGCAGGAAATGGATCAGCAACGTGCGCGGCTCGGCCAGACCTTCGACCTCGCGCCCGTTCACGGTGAGTTTGACGTGCATTTTTGACATGTTATCCCCTCCTCAACTCGCGCGGTTTTGTGCGCGGTCGATGGCGCGGCGCAGCATCACAGCGGCCACATGTTTCTTGAATTCGACGGGGCCGCGGTTGTCAGCCACAGGTTCAATCGCATCCAGCATTGCCGCGACGCACCCGTTTGCATCACCGTCCGCCAACGCGGCGCTTGCGCTTTCGGACCAGATCGGCGTGTCAGCCAGGTTGGTCATCGCGACCGACGCCGTTCCGTTGCCCACCATCACCGCAGCCGCAGCCGTCGCATAATCCCCGATCTTGCGCTTTTGCTTTTCATATGCCTGACCGACGCCAGCGCCCGGAACCGGGATCGAGATACGTGTCAGGATTTCCTCATCCTCGCGCGCGGTGAAATACGCGGCCTCATAGAATTCGCGCGCAGCCACGCTGCGGTTGCCATCGGGACCGGACAGTTCAAACGTCGCGTTCAGACACTGCATCAACCCCGGCATGTCATTGCCCGGATCGCCATTGGCCACGTTGCCACCGACAGTGCCCATATACCGCACCTGCGGATCGGCGATCTGCAACGCCGCCTCGCGGATCAGCGGAATAGCGGCGGCAAGACCGTCATGGGTGATCAGCTCATGCTGCGTGACCATCGTGCCCAACGTGACGGTGTCGGACCCGATCTGGATGCCCTTCAGCTCATCAATGGCTTGAAGGTCAACCAAGTGGCCCATCTCTGCCATACGCAGCTTCATCATCGGGATCAGGCTGTGCCCGCCCGCGATCACCCGCGCCTCGTCTCCGTGTTCCTGTAGAATGCCGATGGCCGAGGCGATGTCGCCTGGCCGGTGATACTCAAAACCGGCTGGTATCATGTTTTTCCTCCCTGGGTCCGAAGCGATATGCCTTGGGGGACCTAGGGTAAGGAAAGAACGGTCACATCAGCCGTTCCAGTTAAGGGGAACGGGGCGCGCAGGTTGTTTCACGAAATGCGAATGGGCTGCACGAGTTGCGATCAAAGGCCCAGCGCGTCGCGAATATCAGAAAGTCGCGATCGGCTGACAGGGACCTTGGTCAAAGCATCAACATCGTCAAAGTAACAGGTGCCGTTGTCCTTGTGCCGCTCGAAACTTGAGACATGTTTGGGGTTCACCAGATAACTGCGGTGGGCGCGCAGAAAGCCGTCGGGCGCAAGTCGGGATTCTGCTTCGGTGATCGACCACGGGCAGAACAGCTTTTCCGCACCCATGTACAAGACGGTGTAATGCCCTTCGGCACGGATGGCGGCGATACGGGCGGGTTCGGCGAAAAAGGTCTGGCCTTCCCGTTCAAACGGAACCCCCGCCCGAAGCACCGCAGGCTCGGGTTCCGGGGTTGGGGCAGGCGCAGGCTCCGCCACAGCCGGCTCAAGGAAACTGACGCCGGTCAGCAGGAAGGCACCGCAGATCAGGAACACGGCTACGGTCACGCCCATCGCCAGAACCTGATTGTTCAGCGCGGGACCTGCACCGCCGGCGCTGTCACTGGCAACAAAATCCGTGAGGCCGGTGGCTACGAAATGCATTGAAAACACGGCCAGCCCAAAACATGCCGTACCAAGCAGGATATTGCGCTGGGTGCGGTTGTCATAAGCTACCCAGATTGCCACCACCGACAGCCCCACCGAGGCCAAGGTCGAGATCGCAACATCCCAGGCGTTATAGACCGGGCGGCACAGCTCCATCCCAGCCATGCCAATATAGTGCATCACCACGATGCCAAGGCCGACGATGACGCCCGCGCCAACAATCGTTTGCACCGAGCGTGGCCTGAAATGCAGCAGCAACAGCGCCAGACCGACCATAAGGATCGCCACCAAAGCCGAGATCAGTGTGATCAGCGCATCATAATAGAATAGGATAGGCAGTTGCAGGCCCAGCATGGCCACGAAATGCATCGACCAAATCCCGCCACCCAGAACCACCGCAGCCAGAGCGACAACAATCTTGCGCCTCTGATCATCCAACTTGGACGCGCCATGCGTAAGGTATAGGCCAGTGAAGCCCGCCATCAGCGCTACGGCCAACGACGCCGCCACAAGCCAGGCGTTATGCGAATAGTCCAGCATTTCGGTTTGCGCGCCCTCCTCGACGCGAGGGCGACGTTAGCAAACGGATTTGATTGGGACAATTGGCTGAAAGGTGGAAAACAAACCATTCATGCGCACGTCATGGTTACAACGGCGCGCCTACTGGATGACCGCATTTTCCCACGCAGACAGAAACTTTTTTCGTTTCAAATCATCCAGAAATGTCAGCAAGGCCGGATTCAACCCGATTGTCTCATGATCCGTTGACTCACCCTGAGACATGAGCGGAGGAAGAGATAGCTGGCTGCCCTGCGCCACTGGCCTTTCTTCGACAAGGTACTGGATAAAAGCCTCGGCCGCGTCCGGTTGCTGAGTCGCCCTGGACACTAGCGCGGTGCGCATCATGATCGTTTGGAAATCGGTCGGAAAAATCACTTCAAGGGCATCCTTGCGCTCGGCGCGAACGGCGGCGTAGCTGCCAAGAACATTGTAGGCCACCAGAATTGTACCATCGGCAAGATCGTTGATCATCTCGCCGGAACAGCAATACAGGCGCACATCAAGGCCGCCCATGACCTCCATCAGCCGCCAAAATGTCTCGGACGCACGTGCGTCCTGAGTTGCAAAAAGGTAGCCAAGACCCGAGTCGCGCACATCATAGGTTCCGATCCTGCCCCGAAACTCTTCAGGCCGTTTGCGCAGCGCCTCGATCAGGCCCTGACGCGTCTGCGGAATGTCCTGACCCTCGAACGCTGCGCGGTTGATCACGATGGCCGCGGGTTCGGTCGTAAAGGCAAACAGGCTTTGGTGCCACTGGGCCCACGATGGTGTCTCGATATCCTTTAATGGCAGGGCAAACCCGTCATTTGCCAACTTTAACTGCAGGTCCATCGCGCTTGAAACGACAATATCAAAGGCATCCGGCGTGGCGCGGACGCGTTGATTGATATCGGCAGTCCCCGAAACAAGGTATTCGACACTGATATTGGGGTTCTGTGCGACAAATCCATCAATCAAAGGGGCGAACAATACCGTGTCCGTGCTGGAAATGACGCGCAGGCGCGGACCGTCTGCACCTTCGTTGAAGATCAGTTGATCTTCCCAATCGTCGGCCCATCCGAGTCCAGGCAGGACAAGCAGAACTAAAGCGATAAGATAACGCATGCGCCCCCCGATGGCTGATTTGTCAGAACAAGCGTGCCGCCATGTGCAATCGCCACGTCCTGAGCGATCGTCAGCCCCAGACCCGAGCCGATTGTTCCGGCCGCGTTTTTGCCGCGTTCGAACCTGCGGGTCAGTGTCTCAATCTCTTCAGGAAGAAAACCGGGGCCGGAATCGCTCACCTTGATTTCGGGCTTTCCGGTAATCTCAATCTCGACCGTGCTGTCCAACGGAGCGTATTTCAACGCGTTGTCGATCATGTTTCGCACCGCGTTCTGGATCAGAATCGGATCGCCGGAATAGGGGACCGTAGGATCACCTGTCATGGACAAAGACAACTCCTTCATTTCCGCGATTGGTGTCAGTCTTTGAACAAGGTCACGGATCAATTCGACCAAATCCACATCCTCACGCACAAGGTGGTCCGTGCGGAATGTAATCATGGCATGATCCAAAAGCTGCCCCGCCGCGCGCGAGCTTTCGTCGATTGCCCGCACCATCGCCCGCAGCGCCTCGCGGTTTTCCTTGCGCTCAACACGGTGCAGCGTCGCTTCGGCATAAGACCGCACGGTTGCCAAAGGGGTGCGGACACGATGTGCGGCCTCAGCGATGAAATCCTCGGACTGGCTGAGCGATTGATCCAAGCGCCCCATCAGAGAGTTCAGAGACATGACCAAAGGTGCCATTTCCCGTGGCACCGGCTTTTTGAAAGGGCTCAGGTCCTGAGGACCCCGCCGCGTGACGGATGTCGTCAGTTTGTTAAGCTGTCCGATCGTGGTCGACGTGATCCAGAAAGACAGCGCCGCCGTCAAAAGAAAGAACCCCAGCCCCAGAAATGCGGCATTGCGCGAGATCTGGTCGAGGGTCCGTGAAAGTGCGTCCTGCGTCTGACCAAGTACAACTTCGATTTCAGTCTGCCGGCCCAGCCCCACAAGCGTTCGGCTTGCGCTGACCTGTCGAATGCGTTCGCCGCGCAATTCACCGGATGTAAAGGACCAATCGCTTTGGGCTGAGGCCGCTGCCAGCCGCAAATCTTCGTAGCCGGACAGAAACACACCGTCCTGATAAATGGCATAAAACACCCTATCATCGGTTGGGGTAGTCAGCATCGAGAACGCGGCATAGGGAATATCCACCTCCAGCACCCCATCCCGCAGCGCGGCGGCATCAAGAATGGACGTCACGGACGCCTCAAGGATGTTGTCCTGACCTTGTTGGGCCACCTGTGCGGCATAGTTCCGAACCGCAAAGAACAACAACACGGCCAGAACCGCTGCACCGCCGATCAGGGTCAGAACAAGCCTGTTTCTGAGCGACCCTGAAACGTTGGGATTAGTGGTCATGGTCCAACCTGTACCCCAGACCACGCAGCGTGGTTATCTTCAAGTCCGAAGGCTCAAGATGTTTGCGCAGGCGACCGACATAAACCTCAATCGCGTTATCCGTCACGCTGTCATCATAAGAAAACAGCCTGTCAGCGAGTTTCTGTTTCGAAAACACGTGGCCGGGCGCATTGATGAACAACTCCATCATGCGCAGTTCCCGATTGCGCAGCGAAAGGGTTTCCCCGGCCACGGTTAAATGACCGGCCACAGGATCAAACACGACACCGCCGATCTCGATCGTGGATTTGGCGCTGCCGGATTTCCGGCGCAGGACGGCGCGGCAGCGGGCCTCAAGCTCGGCATGATCAAACGGCTTGGTCACGTAGTCATCCGCCCCCAGATCAAGTGAACCGATTCGATCCGAAACCTGACTGCGCGCAGTCAAAACGATCACCGGCGTGTCCAGACGGCTGGCCCGGTGCCGTTTCAGAAAGTCCCGGCCATCCCCATCCGGCAGCATGATGTCCAACAGAATCAGGTCGTATTCTTCGGTTTCGACAAAGGCAGTGGCGTCTTCCAAATTCGATGCATGATCAATGACATGGCCGTCCAGCCGCATGCGCGAACTGACCGCATTCGCGAGATCCAGATTGTCTTCGACAAGCAGAAATTTCATCGGGCCCAAACAGTATTTTGCCGCGTGACAGGTTGATGTCAGGTTGGTGTGTTTTTGTTCCGTCCAATCTGAGCCGCCATGCGGCCGGTTGTCAAACGGGAGGAAACCATGACGACATTCAAACTGGGCCGTCGCGCCCTAATCGCAGCTGTGGCCGCTATCGGCCTGACCGGTCCGGCGCTGGCCGAAGATCAGGTCGTAGACAGTATCCACTTTCTGATTCCCGGTGGCGCTGGCGGCGGCTGGGACGGCACGGCCCGTGGCACGGGCGAAGCGCTGACGAACGCAGGTCTGGTCGGAACCGCATCCTACGAAAACATGTCAGGTGGCGGCGGCGGCAAAGCCATCGGCTTTCTAATCGAAAACGCCGACAGCAATCACGGCACGCTGATGGTCAACTCGACCCCCATCGTTATCCGTTCGCTGACCGGCGTGTTCCCGCATAACTTCCGCGACCTGACTCTGGTTTCCGGCACAATCGGCGACTATGCGGCGATTGTTGTGGGCAAGGACAGCCCCATCAACTCGATGGACGATCTGCTGGCTGCCTTTGACGCTGACCCCGCAGGGACGGCAATCGGCGGTGGCTCGGTTCCGGGTGGTATGGACCATCTGGTGGCGGCTATGGTGATGGAAGCGGCAGGCAAAGACGCTCTGGCCGTGAAATACATCCCCTATGACGCAGGTGGCAAAGCCATGGCAGCCCTGCTGTCCGGTGAGATTGCGGCGCTGTCGACCGGTTTCTCGGAAGCCGTCGATCTGGCAAATGCAGGTGAGGTCAAGATCATCGGCGTAACCGCGGAAGAACGCGTTGACGCCGCTCCTGATGCGATGACCATGATGGAACAGGGTATTGATACCACCTTCGTCAACTGGCGCGGTTTCTTCGCAGCACCCGGCCTGCCGGAAGACAAGCTGGCGGCATATCAAGACGCAATCGCCAAGATGTACGACACTCCTGAATGGGAAGAGGTTCGGGCGCGCAACGGTTGGGTGAACATCCACAACTCGGGGGCTGACTTCCAGACGTTCCTTGAGCAGCAGGAACAGCAGATCGGTGATCTGATGAAGAAGCTGGGCTTCCTCTAACTGAAAACTGGCAGAGCGGACCGCCGCTCTGCCTTCCCCAAAGACAACAAAATAGGAGGGGGCATCATGGCGTTGGATCGCTGGATCGCGCTCGTTCTGCTGGGTGTTTGTTTAACATATGGCTACGCCGCCTGGTTCACGATGGACAGTAGCCTTCCCCCTTTCATGCAACGAAATCCAATCTGGCCAAGCACCTTCCCCAAAGTGCTGTCCATTCTGGGGATCATCACCACAACGATCATCCTGCTGGGCTTTGAAAAGTCCGAGGTGAAAGAAGCCGATATCGACTATCGGCGTCTGGGCGAATACCACCTGGATCAGGCGCTGATGCTGCTGGCTTTGATGGTGATCTATGCCCTGTGCCTGCGTCCTGTCGGTTTCCTGATTTCGACGTCGGCATTCCTGATCCTTGGCTCATTCATTCTGGGCGAGCGCAAGTGGCACATCATGCTGCCTGTTGCCTTCATTGCGACGGGGGCGGTCTGGTATCTGGTCCAGGAAGTTCTTGGCATCTACATGCGCCCGCTGCCGGGCTTTTTCGGAGGCTGACATGCTTGAAGGACTTCTGATCGGCCTGCAAACGGCATTCTCAATCCAAAACCTTCTGATGGTCATCGCGGGATGTCTGATCGGCACATTCATCGGGATGTTGCCCGGTCTTGGACCCATGTCGATCATCGCTATCATGATCCCGGTTGCGATCTCGATGGGCGACCCGTCCGCCGCGCTGATCCTGCTGGCCGGGGTTTACTATGGCGCGATCTTTGGTGGCTCGACATCCTCGATCCTGCTGAACGCGCCGGGGGTCGCGGGGACGGTGGCCTCAAGTTTCGATGGCTACCCGATGGCGCGACAAGGCAAAGCAGGCAAAGCGCTGACAATCGCCGCGATCGCCAGTTTCGCAGGCGGCACGCTGGGTGCCGTGCTGTTAATGGTGTTTGCCCCTGCCCTTTCATCAGTGGCGCTTTTGTTCCATTCAGCCGAGTATTTCGCGCTGATGGTTGTCGGTCTGTCGGCCATCGCTGCCTTTGCTGGAAGCGGGCAAGTCGCCAAGGCCGTCATCATGACCGTTCTTGGGCTTATCATGGCAACCGTAGGCGAAGGCGCATTGTTCAACCTACCCCGTTTCACCATGGGGATTATGGACCTGCAATCCGGTTTTGGGTTCATCACGCTGGCCATGGCCATGTTCGCCTTGCCCGAGGCGCTGTTTCTGGTCCTGAAGCCAAAAGATCTGAAAGGTGATGATGGCGAGATCAAAGACCTGCGCATTACCAAGGCAGAAGCCAAGGCTATCGCACCTGTCGTGGGTCGCCAATCCGTACAAGGTTTCTTCATCGGTGTTCTTCCCGGCGCGGGCGCGACAATCGCCAGCTTCCTTGGCTACGCTGTTGAGCGCAACATTGCCCCGAAAGAGGAACAGGAAGAATTCGGCAAAGGCTCGATCAAGGGTCTGGCAGCCCCGGAAACAGCAAACAACGCCGCCTGTACCGGATCATTCGTTCCGCTGCTGACGCTGGGTATTCCCGGTTCCGGCACAACTGCGATCCTGCTGGGCGCGCTGATTGCCTTGAACGTGACACCCGGACCGCGACTAATGCTGGACGAGCCACAGATCTTCTGGGCGGTGATCATGTCGATGTTCATCGGCAACCTTGTCCTGCTGATCCTGAACCTGCCGCTGATCCCGTACATCGCCAAGGTGCTGTCGGTTCCCCGCAACTACCTGATCCCGTTCATTTTGTTCTTTACCCTGATGGGGGCCTATATCGGGCAGAACAATGCGACCGAGCTGTTGATCCTTGTTGGCTTCGGCGTCTGCGCCACGGCTTTGAAGTTTGCCGACTATCCGCTGGCCCCGCTTCTGATTGGGTTCATCCTCGGCGGAATGATGGAGGACAACTTTGCAAGGTCCATGCAGCTCTATGACGGAATCGCGTTTATCTGGGAACGTCCCATGACGCTGGGCCTGCTGGTCATCGCCGCGCTGCTGGTGCTGCTGCCCAGCTATCGCGCGCGCCGCGCGCGGGCACGGGCTGCCGGTATCGCTGATGGCGACTGAGCCTCTGGCAGCGATACGGGTTCTTGACCTGACGAATGTTCTGGCAGGCCCGTATTGCTGCTATCAACTTGCCCTGATGGGCGCCGAAGTGATCAAGGTCGAACGTCCACAGGGCGGCGACCTTGCTCGGGTGTTGGGGGCTGACCCGGATCGAAACACGGCCGGGATGGGGATCAGCTTTCTTGCACAAAACGCGGATAAGAAATCCGTCACACTGAATATGAAATCCGCCAAAGGCAAAGCCTTGCTGAAGAAGCTGGTGCAAACCGCCGACGTGCTGGTCGAAAACTTCCGGCCCGGTGTCATGGACCGCCTTGGCCTTGGCTATGACGTGCTGCGCACTGAAAATGCCAATCTGATCTATTGCGCGATCAGCGGTTTTGGGCAGGACGGTCCTCGCAAAAAAGACCCGGCCTACGACCAGATCGTGCAGGGTATCAGCGGTGTCATGTCGATCACCGGAGCAGCCGATACAGCGCCCTATCGCGTCGGTTACCCGCTGGCCGATACCGTCGGAGGGCTGACGGCCGCCTTCGCAATCAGTGCCGCCCTGAACGCGAGGCCGCGCGGCGCGTTTTTGGATATCGCAATGTCCGAGGCCGTGGTCTCCACTATGGGTTGGGTGGTATCGAACTACCTGATCGGGGGCGTCACGCCGGGGGCGCATGGAAACGAAAACACCACGTCTGCCCCGTCAGGAACTTTTGCCACAGCGGATAATCCGATCAACATCGCGGCCAACCGCGACGAACAATGGCAGGCGCTCGCCCGGCACCTTGGGCGGGACGATTTGCTGGACAACCCTGACTATGCCACGCGCGAAGATCGCAAGAGGAACCGCCACGCCCTAAAGGACGATCTGGAAGCCACTCTGCGCACCCGACCCGCCCGGGAATGGGTTGGTGAGCTGAACGCCTTAGGCGTCCCGACCGGGCAGGTAATGACCGTGCCCGAGGCGCTGGACGACGAACAGCTTGCAGGCCGCGGATTGATTGGCACTCTGCCAGTTCAGAACAAAAAACTGAAACTGACCGGCAGCCCTGTCGTAAGGGACGGTCAACGCAGAATGCCCCGGACCTCGCCACCGGAATTAGGGGCGGATAATGTCGCGATCTGGTCAGAGCTTGGCCTGACTCGTGACGAAATCAACGCATTGGTGAAGGAGGGGGTCATATGAGCGATGTCGCCGACTGGTGGACAACATCCATCATCGACATGGAACCCGGACGAATAGACCTGCGGGGCACACCCATTCAGGACCTTATCGGCACCCTTGGTTTTGCGGAAATGATCTGGTTCATGGTGCGCGGCGACAGACCATCCCCCGCACAGTTGAAATTGTTCGAGGCCGCGCTGGTTGCAGCCGTGGATCACGGGCCGCAAGCCCCTTCGATTGCTACGGCGCGTATGGCGGTGACGTGCGGTCTGCCGCTCAACAACGCCATGGCAAGCGCGGTGAATATGCTGGGTGACGTTCACGGCGGTGCTGGTGAGCAAGCGGTGAACCTGTATCAGTTCGTCAACGCGCACTCATCCGCCGTTGGCCCGGCACTGGATGACTGGATCGCCGCGCAGGGGAAAATTCTGCCCGGGTTTGGCCACCGTTTTCACACCCCAACCGATCCGCGCGCCCCGCGTTTAATGCATCTTGTGGACGAAGCGATTGAGGCAGGTGCCTGTGACGGGCGCTACAAGTCCGTAGCGCATGACATCGAAGAGGACCTGGCCCGGCGCAAAGGCAAGCCCGTTCCGATGAATATCGACGGTGCCACAGCGGTGATCTATGCCGAGCTTGGTTTTGACGCACCGCTGGCGCGCGGCCTTTTTTGCCTGTCCCGATCTGTCGGCATTCTGGCACACGCTTGGGAGCAAACTCAGCAGGGTGGCCGAAACAAGGGTCCGACCCCACCAAAGTACCGCTGGACGTATCGGCCCAACGACACTTGAAGGGTAACAGGGTTCTAAAGGGTCTTTTGAACCGCGCTCTCAGACCTTTTCTTCGATTGCAGGCTCGATATCTGGGCGCACGGGTTCAGCCTCCATTTCAATCACCTCGGACTCAGCCTCTGCTTCCGGTTCGTCAACCTCTGGCTCGGGTTTGTCCTCAAGCGCACCCACGATCAGCGGCAACATGTGAACCCCGGTGGCCGAGGCGATCTCGGGCGTTTGCGGTGTTTGCCAACTGAGCGTGTCAAAGCTGTGGCAGTTCTGACAGACAGGGGCCCACTCGGGCTGAATGTCATGGCAGTTGTCACAGACCCATTGCGGTCCGCGCGGCGCATTCAGGGCTTTGGCCAGCCACCCCTGCACAACCGCGTCCGATGCGCCTTCGCCGCGTTCAATTGCGGCCATCAGAGTATAGGCCCGCGCATCCCCCTGCTTTTCGACCACATCACCCAGCGCACGCCGGGCTTCGGGAAAATCCTCGGCCACGATGTTCAATTCAGCCAGGATCAGGCGGGTTTCAATATCTTCGGGGTGCACACGGGTCAGCGCGGTAAAGCGCTTGATGCGCTCGTCTGGGGTTTCATCCGGAACGATCTCGGCGAAGGCATGGGCCAGATCTGGATGGGGCTGAACCTCCCACGCTTTTTTCAGGATCTTGGTTGCCGAACGTGGTTTGCCCTTTTCGATATACGCGCGCGCGGCCATTGCTGCCGCTGGTACCAGATCAGGGGACAAACGGTTGGCTTCAATCGCATGTTCGCGTTGTTCAACCGTTGCGGATTCGTCCAGAATCCCTTTGGCTTCGGACAGTGCCAGCACCGCATCGCGACGCTTGTACACGTCGCGCGGCAAATGACCGGCCTTCAGCTTGGCGGTCAGGGTAGACCGGGCCCCGGCCCAATCCTGCGACTTGGTTTGCAATCCCAACAAAATATCCTGCGTTTCCTGATGCCGCGGCTTGATCGCCAGTGCCTTTTCCGCAAGCTTGCGGGCGGTGTCATCATCACCTTCGGCCAGCTTCTGTTTCAGGATACCGCGAACACCGACAAAGCGCGTGGCGTTATTTGTGACCAGCTTGCGATAGGTCTCGGACGCTTTCTTGGTGTCGCCGTTCATCTCGGCGGCCTGCGCCACCAGCAAGTTCGTCAGTTCAGGTTTGTTCAGCAGTTTTTCAGCCTTGGTCGCCTTGTTCATGGCAACGCGGCCTTCACCCGAGGCCAACGCCATCAACCCGTCAGCCAATGCCTGATACCCACGCTGTTCCCGGCTGCGGTCGAAATACCGCGATAACGCGGTTTCATCACCGTTGAGAAATTTCAGCGTGGCAATCAACAGGGTCAGCAGCTTGAAGAACAGCCAGATCGCAACAACCATCACGCCCAGCGCGATGACCGACTGCAACGGTCCCAGCGTATATTCCATTCCACCTGCGGTGATCTGCACGCCACCGCTGGTTTCCATCAGGAAGCCCGCGCCCACAGCCAGCAAGCCGACAATCGCTACAAAAACAAGAATCTTAAAAAGTGACCACAGCATGGCAGGTCCTTCAGTTCGAGTTCGCGCCAGAGGATAGCGCATCTGCGGCGTCGACCGCGGCAACCCGCGTTTGTGCCGCCTGTTCCCAATCGGCCATCGCAGCTTTTGCCGCCTCTGGCAGGGACTTGAGTTCATTCAACGCGCCGGACAGGTCACCGTCTGACAACGCGGCCTGCGCACGGGACAGTACTGCATCCGGGCCATCCCCATCCTGCGGCGTCACAGAACGCGCGCCTGTCTGGCGCTGCAGGAAGGCAACCAGTCCGACGCCTTTGTCAGCCTCTCGTGCGTCAGCAAGCGCCGCGCGCGCAGATGGTTCAAACGACTCGCGCAGCTCCGCAAGTGTTGCGACACCCTTATCCGCCGCGGCGCTCAAAGCCTCGGGCACGTCAACACCACCGGCCGAGAGTTCGGCAATCAGGTCCGGGTAAGGCTGGCCCGAGTCCAGCTCACCGCGCAGCTTTGAAAGAATCGCGGCATTTGTTGCGGCCATCGCCTCGGCCGAGGCTTTCGCCTCAAGCGCCTGCGCGTCTGCCACCATCTTTTCAACTTCTGCACGTTGGGCGGCCAGAGAATCCTGTAATTTCTTCAACTCTGCTTCAAACGCAGCCGTTGCTTCGGGTGACGCGCCCTGCGTCAAGGCCCCGCTTTCAATCTCACCCAACCGGGCGGTCAGCGGCTCAATCTTCTCGGCCAATCCCGCCAGACTGGACTTAACGGTATCCAGATCAGCGGTGATAGGGGCCAGTTGCCCAGTTAACGCATCGACTTTTGAGGCAAGTTCCGAGCCACCGGAAACCGACTTGGTCAGGGATTCAATCTGGCTGGCCTGTTCGGCTAGCTTGGCCTCCAACGCCGCGATCTGATCTGACCCGTCGGATGAGAACATGTTGCTGTCACCAACCGTAAACCCGATGGCTGCGGCCAATACGCCGCCCAGCAACGCGGGCAAAAACCCACCACGCTTCTTGGTGTTGCGCTCAGCAATTTTTTCCTTGAACCGTTCAAGCTTGGCTTCGGCTTCGGCTTCGGCTTCGGCTTCGGCTTCGGCTTCGGCTTCGGCTTCGGCTTCGGCTTCGGCTTCGGCTTCGGCTTCGGAAACCGGTTCTTCTACGAGCTTAACCTCGTCAACCGGTGTTTCCTCGGCCGTCGCAGCAGCATCGGCTACGTCGTCGACCTTGGGGTCATCCACCGGCTTTTGATCGGTTTTCTTACTACCAGCCAACGCAATATTCCCTTTATCGAATCCGAAATGACCTGAACTACAGACCCAACTAAGTTAATCTGTGGCCTCGTCGCCCTCAACCCGCAACGCATGTTTCACAAGCTTTTTAATGGCTTTCCGCATTTTCTTCGGAGTCGGTTCCTTGGCAATCTTCAGGCGTTCAGAGCCCAAGGAATAAAGGGGTTCGGCTGTCGCAGCGCTGATTGCAGCCAGCATCAAGGGTGCCGTTCCATGCCAGATGTCGGCAAAATGTCGCGCTGTTCGGGGTGAAAAAATAGGGGCAATTACGGGCTCTTTTTCGAACGCGGCGGCCTCGGCTTCGGATGTCAGCGGTAACAATCGCTGCTGATACACGGGCAGTTCGCGCACAGTCAGGCCGGATTCGGTCAGCCGTTCAGCGACACTTCCACGCGTGTGTTCTCCGCGCAGATGCAGAAGCGGGCTGTCGGGTCTGGCTTGCAGCAGGGCGGCAACCAGTTCTTCGGCAGTCTGGCCCACCATCTGCGCCTGCCATCCTGCACCTTTGGCCGTTCCAGTGGTTGCAGGGCCAACACAAAAAGCAGGCAGAGCGCGATCCACGCCCATAGACGCCGCGGCATTAACCGCATTGGCCGACGTAAATATCAGACCGCGCACATCCGTGTCGTTTACCTGAACCGGCAAGGGCTTGATTTCGAGGATCGGGGAATAGATGACCTGAACCCGTGACCTGACCCGGGTTGGCAATTGCGCAACGAACCTTTCCGAGGCGGCGCGAGGGCGGGTCATCAACAAATACAACGGCGGTGCCCCTGGCCTTGGGATTGTTTGCATCCGCGCAGGGTGATACCCCGCTTTGCAATCAAGGTGTAACGGATCAGGCCAATGGTGCAAACACTTACTGTCCTCGGGCTGGAAAGCAGTTGTGACGACACAGCCGCCGCAGTCGTGCGCCAACGTGATGGCGCCGGGGCCGAGGTGCTGTCATCGGTTGTTTTTGGCCAGACGGATCTGCACAGCGCCTTTGGCGGCGTCGTCCCCGAGATCGCCGCCCGCGCCCATGCCGAAAAACTGGATACCTGCGTGTTGCAGGCGCTCGAATCCGCTGGGATGACCCTGGATGACGTCGACGCCGTTGCCGTTACCGCAGGTCCGGGTCTGATCGGCGGGGTCATGTCCGGTGTCATGTGCGCCAAGGGCATCAGCGCTGCAACCGGCCTGCCCCTGATCGGAGTGAACCATCTGGCCGGTCACGCGCTGACCCCTCGGATGACAGACGGGATCGCGTTTCCGTACTTGATGCTGCTCGTGTCGGGTGGGCATTGTCAGTATCTGATCGCCCATGGACCGGAAAAGTTCACGCGGCTGGGCGGTACGATTGACGATGCACCCGGCGAAGCGTTCGACAAAACCGCGCGGCTTTTGGGTCTGCCGCAGCCCGGCGGCCCTTCGGTCGAAGCCGAAGCGCGCAAAGGTGACCCGAAACGGTTCCGTTTTCCCCGGCCCTTGCTGGATCGGCCCGACTGCGACCTGTCTTTCTCTGGATTGAAGACGGCCCTTATGCGAATGCGCGACCAGATCGCCGCGGAGAAAGGTGGGCTCACCCGTCAGGATCGGGCAGACCTGTGTGCCGGGTTTCAACAAGCGGTCGTGGACACGCTGGCTGAGAAGACCCGCAGGGCCATCGACCTGTATCTGCAACAAAGCCCGCCTGATCCCGTCATCGCCGTTGCGGGCGGGGTCGCGGCCAATTCTGCCATTCGATCCGCGTTAGAGACTGTTGCGGCCGAAAACGGGGCCCGCTTTACCGCACCTCCGCTGCGTTTTTGTACCGACAATGCCGCAATGATCGCCTACGCCGGGATCGAGCGGTTTCGCACCGGTGCCCGCGACGGACTGGACCTGGCCGCACGTCCGCGCTGGCCTCTGGACCAAACCAGCCCTGCCATGCTGGGCAGCGGTAAGAAAGGTGCCAAGGCATGAGTATCTCCGTTCTGGGTTCCGGTGCCTTTGGGACAGCGTTGGCGATTTCGTTAGCCGGGAATGGGCCAATCACACTTTGGGCACGCGACGTGGATCAAGCGCGTTCGATGCAAAGAGACCGCGAAAACACGGCGCGGTTGCCCAACGTGTCCTTGCCCAGCGCGATCACCGTTACCTCTGACATCGCAGAGGCAGCAACGAACGAGATTCTGCTGGTTTCCGTGCCCATGCAGAAACTACGCAGCGCCCTTTTGGATCACGCCTCTTCTTTTGTGGGCAAGACTTTGGTGGCCTGTTGTAAAGGCATTGAATTATCAACTGGGCTTGGGCCGATCTCGGTCATTCAACAGGTTGTTCCAGATGCGCGTCCGGCCTTGCTGACCGGCCCGAGTTTCGCCGACGACATCGCGCGCGGGCTGCCGACCGCCCTGACACTGGCCTGTGCCGATCAAAATCTGAGCCAACAATTGCAGCACGCCCTGACAACGCCCAACCTGCGCCTGTATCGCACAACAGACGTCACCGGAGCCGAACTGGGCGGAGCGTTAAAAAATGTGATAGCCATCGGATGCGGGGCCACCATCGGTGCGGGACTGGGTGACAGCGCCCGTGCCGCCCTTTTGACGCGGGGCTTTGCTGAAATGCAGCGATTTGCGCTTATGCGAGGCGCGCAGGTCGACACGCTGATGGGGTTGTCTGGTCTGGGCGATCTGGTCCTGACCTGCTCGTCCGAGTTGTCCAGAAATTACCGTTTTGGCCTATCTTTGGGTCGAAATCTGCCTTTCGACACTGCGACCACAGTCGAAGGCGTCGCTACAGCGCGTGCGATGTCCGACATCGCGACACAAGAAGGGCTGGATATGCCCATAAGCGCAACAGTGGCAGACTTGAGCCGTGGCGCCTACAGTGTGCCCGAGGCCATTCAATCCCTGCTAAACCGACCCCTGAAGGAGGAATAATATGCTCATTGCCCTTATCGCCCGCGACAAGGACGGCGCCCTACAAACCCGTTTGGACAACCGCGCCGCGCATCTCGGCTATATCGAGGAAACCGGCGTTGTCGCACAGGCTGGGCCCTTGCTGGACGGTGACGCGATGATCGGTTCATTGATCATTCTCGAGGTCGAGGACATGGCTGCCGCCCAAGCCTGGGCAGACAATGACCCATATGCCAAGGCCGGTCTGTTCCAGTCGGTTGACCTGATCGCGTGGAAAAAGGTCGTGGGCTGATGGCGTATTGGCTGTTCAAATCCGAACCCTCGACTTGGAGTTGGGACCAGCAGGTCGCCAAAGGGGACGCAGGTGAAGAATGGGACGGCGTGCGCAACTATCAGGCGCGAAACTTCATGCGCCAGATGGTGGTTGGCGACAGGGGGTTCTTCTACCACTCCCAAAAAGACAAGGCGATCGTTGGCATCGTCGAAGTCTGCGCCGAGGCCCATCCCGACAGCACCACGGATGATGACCGCTGGGAATGTGTGGACATCAAGGCGGTACGTCCATTCACGGCGCCGGTGACCTTGGACGACATCAAAGCGGATGAGCGTCTGGGCGATATGGTTTTGGTCAAGAACTCGCGACTGTCCGTTCAACCGGTCACCGAGGCGGAATGGCAAGTGATCTGCGATCTGGGTCAGACGCAAGCGGAATAATTAAAGGGAAGGCTCTGACGGATGCAGAACCTTCCCTACCCCGCGTGCTCCCTACTCACCACACGCGTATGGAAATGTCTGGTTCTGACCGTCCTGGTCACACCCTGACATTAGCCGAAGGTTTGGGCGCAGTTCAAACCTCAAGTATCTAAAATTTAAGTCGCCCTTTTAGTACGGCGGGCGCGACCGTGGCGCGGAAACTTACCCGTAAACCGACTCTTTCCCGAAATGCTTGGTCAGCATGTAATAGACGACTGCGCGATATTTATTGCGCTCGGACTGGCCATAGGTGTCCAGGGCTTTGTTGATCGCGTCCATCAGTTCCGGACCATCGGACAAACCCAGTTTCTTGATCAAAAAGTTGTTCTTGACCGTTTCAAGCTCACCTTCCTGAGTGGCCGCAACCGTTGACGCATCAGCGTCATAGATCGCCGGTCCACAACCGATGGTGACTTTGGTCAGCAGATCCATATCCGCGTCCATGCCGCATTTGGATTTCAGGTCCTCTGCATATTTGGTAATCAGCTCATCGCGCTTTCCCATAGTCATCTCCTGATTTGGGTAGATTTCAAATTCCCCATCACCCCAATCACGGTAATGGGCAGACGGAATTGAACAAAGGGAAAAATCACCGGCTTTCCCCGCAAAGAAAACCCGACCTTGATTTCAAATCATCCATTATTTAACATATAAGTTAAATTATTAAATCAGGAGGGTGCCATGACCGTTTCCTTGCCCAACGAAAGCCCCGCGTATCGCGAGGCGCGAAACCGCCTGCTGGCCGCCGAAGTAGAATTGCGCGCCAAGATAGAAGATGTCGCCAATCTGCGCCGCAAACTTCCATCGGGTGGCCAGATTCCGCAGGACTACGCGTTCCGAAACCTTCAGGGCGATGATGCGCCTTTGTCCTCGCTCTTTGGTTCACATGATACGCTTGCGATTTATTCGTTGATGTACGGCCCAAATGCAGAGTTACCCTGCCCGATGTGCTCGGCCTTTCTGGACGGGCTGAACGGGCAGATTGCGCACCTTTCAAAGAAGATCAGTTTTGCCGTGGTTGCCCAGAATACACCGGAAAAGCTAACAGCCCTACAAGCAAAGATCGGTTGGCATGAACTGCCGCTATTGTCCGCGCTGGGCACCGAGTACCAGCGCGACTATCTGGCCGAAGCCGAAGACGGAAGCCAATTGCCCATCCTGAACGTCTTTCGACGTACACAGGACGGAATCTGCCATTTCTGGAGTTCTGAGCTTTTCTTCCAGCCCAGCGACTGGCACCCACGGCACATTGATGCCGCGTGGCCGCTTTGGAATATTCTGGACCTGACGCCCGAAGGTCGCGGCGATTTCTTTCCGTCCTTGCGCTGAATATCAGGCACAAAAAAAACGGCGACCTGACGGGCCGCCGTTTCAATTCCATTATCGCCGAAATCAATAGCGATAATGTTCAGGCTTGTACGGGCCTTCTGGTTTTACACCGATATAGGCGGCTTGCTCGCTGTCCATCTGGGTCAGCTTCACGCCGATACGGTCCAGATGCAGGCGGGCGACTTTTTCGTCCAGATGCTTGGGCAGGATATAGACTTTATTCTCGTACTCATCACCCTTGGTGAACAGCTCGATCTGGGCCAGCACCTGATTGGTGAAGGACGCCGACATCACGAACGAAGGGTGACCGGTGGCGTTGCCGAGGTTCAGCAGACGGCCTTCGGACAGCAGGATCAGACGGTTGCCCGAGGGCATCTCGATCATGTCCACCTGTTCCTTGATGTTGGTCCATTTGTGGTTCTTCAGGTTGACCACCTGGATTTCGTTGTCGAAGTGACCAATGTTGCCGACGATGGCCATGTCCTTCATCTCGCGCATATGCTCGATGCGGATCACATCCTTGTTGCCGGTTGTGGTGATGAAGATATCCGCGCTGGCGACTTCGTCTTCCAGCAGGGTAACTTCGAACCCGTCCATCGCAGCCTGCAGTGCGCAGATCGGGTCAACTTCGGTGACTTTCACACGAGCACCTGCACCACGCAGCGAAGCGGCCGAGCCTTTGCCCACGTCGCCATAACCGCAGACCACGGCAACTTTACCGGCCATCATCGTGTCGGTGGCGCGGCGGATACCGTCGACCAGCGATTCCTTACAGCCATATTTGTTGTCAAACTTCGACTTGGTAACGCTGTCGTTCACGTTGATCGCCGGGAACGGCAGGTGGCCATCTTTGACCAGTTGATACAGACGGTTCACGCCGGTGGTGGTTTCCTCGGACACGCCTTGAATCTGATCGCGCATTTTGGTGAACCAACCGGGGCTGGCGGCCATACGCTTGGCGATCTGTTTCTTGATCACCTCTTCCTCTTCCGAACCCGGAACAGGGATGATGTCTTCGCCGGCCTCAGCGCGTGCGCCCAACAGGATGTACAGCGTTGCGTCGCCGCCATCGTCAAGGATCATGTTGGGGCCTTGGTCGAACAAGAAGGACTTGTCCAGATAATCCCAATGCTCCTCCAGCGTCTGACCCTTGATGGCGAAAACGGGGATACCCGCCTCGGCAATCGCGGCAGCGGCGTGGTCCTGGGTTGAAAAGATGTTGCACGACGCCCAGCGTACATCTGCGCCCAGCGCCACCAGTGTTTCAATCAGAACAGCGGTTTGGATGGTCATGTGCAGCGAGCCAACGATACGCGCACCGGACAGAGGTTTGCTGTCACCGTATTCCGCGCGCAGAGCCATCAGACCCGGCATCTCGGTTTCGGCAATATCCAGCTCTTTGCGGCCGAACCCGGCCAATGAAATGTCTTTGACGATATAGTCCCCGGCCATCAGGTACTCCATTCCGGTAAATCTTGGTCCGGGTTGCCCCTAACATCCCTTTGGGGACGTGGCAACGCAGATGGCCGGAAACGGGATTGTTAACGCCTAAATCAGCTTGGCGTGCCGTCTACCTTGATCTTGGGAATGGCTTCGAAAAAGTCGGTGCCAACAGAGACGATGCAACTGATGCCATTTGCATGCGTCACCAGAACGGTAAAGCTTCCCGTTTCCTCGGAGGTCCAGACCTCCATCAACGATTGCGAGCCGCGCGATTTCTGCAATCCGCCAAAGGCCAGCTGTTCCGAGTAGCTGTCCTGAAGCTTGGCGATCACGTGTTCACGCTGTGCGCACGTACTTTTCTGGGCAAAAGCCGGAGGGGCGGTGGCGGCCATTCCAAAGGCCAGTGCAATTCCAAACAAACGCTTGAACATAGCAAGCTCCTTTCGATACGTGTTACGATCGAGAGGGGCACACCGGGAGGAGCATGCGCCCCCCTCGGTACTAGATGTCGGTATCACCGCGCACTTGTTCAAAGCACGATCGCTCAAGAAAAAGTTGGCAGCTGGTGATCTTGACAGGTAAACCATACCACAAAACTGCTGCGCAATCGCCGCTGTTGAAATCGGGCATGGTATAATGGCAACACAACCCAGAGCGTGGCAGAGAATGTTATCCGGTCGCAGGCTGGACCTGCTGGATCCGACGCCAGTTGACATTGAAATCGAAGATATAGCGCACGGTCTGGCGTTTGTGGCGCGCTGGAATGGTCAAACCGCAGGGGATTTTGCCTATTCGGTCGCCGAGCATTCCCTACTGGTCGAGGCGCTTTTTCGCCGGATCGCCCCCAAAGCACCCATTAAATGGCAGCTTGCCGCTTTGTTACATGATGCGCCTGAATATGTGATTGGGGACATGATTTCACCGGTCAAATCCGCAGTCGGCCCGGATTACGGCGCGCTGGATGACAGGCTGGCGGCGGCGATCCACATCCGGTTCGGACTGCCCGCCGCTGTGCCCAAAACGATCAAGCGACAGATCAAAAAGGCCGACAAGATCAGCGCCTGGATGGAGGCCACGCAGATCGCCGGGTTTTCTGAGGCAGAGGCGGCCAAGTTCTTTGGCCGCCCAGATAAGACTGTAATGGAGGGGCTGGAGATCGTCTTACGCCCGCCGGTAGAGGTGCGACAGGCGTACACGGAACGGCACGCAGCCCTGTTACGTCAGCTTTAGCCGAAAACGAAGAAGCACAGCTTGTTGCCATCCGGGTCACGGACATACGACCCGTAGAAACGGTCAGGCACACGCTGACCGGGCTCGCCTTCGTCGGTTGCACCAAGGCTGATAGCCTTGTCATACAACGCCTTGCTTTCCTCTTTGGACTGAGCGGCAAAAGCGACCATGCTGCCGTTACCAACCGAACACTCGCCCCCGTCATAGGGCTCGCAAACAGCCAGCATAGGTTCACCGGGCTTGCTGCCGATAAAGGCGATGCGTCTCGCGTCGATAATCACCTTCGCGTCACGATCCGAGAAAAGGCCGGTATAGAATTTCTTTGCGCGCTCCATATCCGACACGCCGATGGTCACGTAACCGATCATTTGTAAGGTCCCTGTCTAGCAACTGATGTCCCAAAGCGAAAACTTTGCCAAAGGGACGAAAGATAACAAGTCAAGAAACTGTGACCACTACCGGGGGCTGCGTTTTGCCAGAATCCGCTGCAACGTCCGGCGGTGCATGTTGAGGCGACGGGCAGTTTCGCTGACATTGCGGTCACACAGCTCATAAACCCGCTGAATATGCTCCCACCGCACGCGATCCGCACTCATGGGGTTTTCGGGGGGCGGAGGCAGTTCGTCGTCTTTTGTCAGCAGAGCGTTGGTGATGTCAGTGGCGTCGGCGGGTTTCGACAGGTAGTCGGTCGCGCCAATTTTGACGGCAGCAACAGCCGTGGCGATGGCGCCGTAACCGGTCAGAACCACAACGCGGCTGTCGGGGCGCTTCTCACGCAGCACTTCGACCACGTCCAGCCCATTGCCATCCTCAAGCCGCAAATCCACAACCGCATAGGCCGGCGGACGGGCGGTAGAAATTGCGCGGCCTGCCGCGACCGAGCCTGCGGTCTCAACCTCGAAACCGCGCTTTTCCATCGCCTTGGCGAGACGTCTCAGAAATGGCTCGTCATCATCCACCAGAAGCAGGGATTTATCCGGGCCGATATCCAGGTTAGAGCTGTCCGCCATATTCCGTTCTTTCCGCTATTTCACGCCTTTGGCTAGTTTATGAGTAATAGCAGCGCCATGAGAAAGGTCAAACAGGCCTTGAGTAGTAGAGTCTCGCGGGTCTTCGACGAACAACTCGGAAAGTCATCCGCCCCTGATCACAGGCCGGTTGCGCCCCGGCCCACTCGCATGGTCAAGTATTTTCGCAGACACTTGGAAGGCAAGGCCAATACCTCCCACGCCGTGAACCACAAGGCGAATAAACAACCGTATTTTCTAGTTTTTTGACCATGACGCCAGCGGGAGCGTTCTACTGTTTCACACATGTCTTCGAGTTTAACAGCAGAGTATCTGACGCGTTCGCCAGTCGCTTAACCAGCGCCAAAATATCCCGGCACATTGCGGCGATCCCGCCTGCAAAGTCGTGCACAGTTTATCTTATGTTGCACTTTAGTTGTTAAAGCAGTCTCTGACGATTGTGTTACCATCTGTATCCACAGCGCCGGTATCAAACTTGATCTGTCCGGCAATCCGTGGACGGGTAAACGCGACGGTCTGGTAGGTTTGGGGCGACATAATGAAGTCGCCGAACAAGGGCGTATAATCCAAAAACGCTTCGGTCATAAGTAGCGTGTCACCTTCGGAAAAGAGTGGTGTTCGCGCCTCGTAACTCGCGATCTGATCATTGGTCAGCGCTGACAATCCCGAAGAAGGATGCGACCAACAGAACTCGAGCACGCGCTGGGCCTCATCTTGGCAATCCGCTGTGCATTCAATCGTAGAAATCCGCAGCTCGCTGGGATGCTGAGGCCCTACGATATATCGGAAAACGCTGTTCAGACCATTAAAGTAATCCGCGTCGATAAAGGTATCTTCGCGGCTGATCATGTCCGATACTGTATAGGTCGCCTTAGACCGCAAATAGGACATGCGAACCGCATCCTGCACCACCAACGCACCCGTCGTCAGCAGGATCAGAATGGGCAAGGCAAACCCCATTTCGACAAGGGCCGCACCGCTTGTGTCGCGTACAAAACGGCCTATTGCGCGCCGCAACCTGAACTTAAACTCGTTATACAAAACAAACATATCAAAAAGGCTCGTTCACAAAGGCTGACCGTGAGATAAGAGCGAAATTGCCCAAGTCATCGTAGCGCCGAAGCGATGCCAGCATCGGCATAGGTGGGAAAAGTGACCTTTGGACAAGGCACGCGCGGGCGATCATCAACTGATTTTCGGTCCCTTCCGTGAAGTCGATCGGCGGCTCATATCCATCCGGGGGCGATGTATTCAGGCAATTCGCGCGGCCATTAAGGTTGAATTCCCAATCCGACTTCTCGACCTGACGCACCTCCAGCAGCAGATTTTCGTCGCAATCCCACAAGGACACTTGCGCCAGAGATTTGGCGCAAATGGCGGTCTTTACCTTTTCGTGCGTCGGATCAGAGATCAGCCCCAGCCGCAGCTCGCGGAAGGTTTCGTCCGTCGAGCGATCCAATGCAACTTGGCGCACGATCAAGTAACTGAATTCGAGCGTTATGAACAGAAACAGCAGAAGCAGCGGCAGACAAACAGAGAATTCAACCAGTGTCGTACCGTCTTCGTCCCGCCACCAGCGTCGCGATCGCCGGGCGATACCGGAAAAGGCTCCGTCGCGCTGTGCCGATGTCCCATCGGGCGTTTTGGTTGCATAGGCTATCGTCTGGTATCGCGTCATCAGATCAATCCCCCTGCCGAATTACTGCGTAAGCCGTAGTTTGTTGATCTGACGCGCAATGGACGCAAAGGCATCATCAATGTCCAACCCATCGACATCGTAAAAATGCGAGGGCGAGGACGCGCAGTCAGCCAAAGTTGCATCGCCCTGACCATAGGTATCCATTCCGATCGTAAAGACGATCACGTCATTGTCCTTAGCGGCTTGGCAGATGGCAGAGGTACGGTTGTTTTTCCACGTACCCGTCCGAGTCCGCACGATCCGATTATAGTGACCATTCGCGCTTCGGCTGGTGTCTGCCTCGGACAGGATGCTGTCCACGAACCTGTCCACCGGCATATCGGCCCAAACCTCAGGCCAAGTCATCTGTACCGCGCCGCTACCGGGTGTGAAGCTCCAAAAATCGCCCGAAACCCGATAGAAATCCCGACCTGTTCCGGGGCGGTTCCGGTAATAGCTATAGTTGTTCGTGCCCGGCAAACGGAACAGCGGCGAGTTACCCTCGCGATAGGGCGGTCTGATATCGAAGTTAAGAGTGTTTGCACCATCAGACATCACGATCAGGTACTTAATAGCGTCGGGATTATCGAAATCATAAGGCATCCCGCGCCCTGCAGGGCCAGACAGGTGTTCATAGCCTGTCATTCCCGACAAGGACGACAAGACCGGACGCATGGTTGGGTCCAGCATTGCAGCGCCCCACTTCGCTGCCATCTCGATGGATGTGTAGCCATAAGGCTGCATCGCCCGGATACGGGTTTTCAGAACATCCGGATCTTCCGACCACGCAACGATGTCGCGTCGTGCTGAATCCGTTGGGCAAACCGTGTTGTATGTACTCAGGTTCCATCCCGTGCTGGAGGGATCGTGATGCGCCGTTCGGTTCAGCAACGTATTCGTCGGAACGGCCGTGGTGGTATAGTCTGCGGTGGAGTTGAACGTCACGCAATGCGATGTCGAATGTTCAGCCGACACCGTGAAGTTGTTCAGCAAATCCTCACCCACAGAGACTTGTGTGGCAAAAGGGACAAGTGAAATCGTCGTCGTGCCCGGCTGCCCAGGTTTCGGTTGCACCGCATCGACGAAAGCTTCGGCTGCAGGAATAAGCAGGTCCATGCGCGACGGGTTGGCGGCAGGTCCGCTGGTCGATCCAGGTGCCCAGGACATCGAACCCGAATTGTCCAGTGCAACTGCGATTTCTAGATCACGGCGGGACTCGGTCGCGGCACCAACAACCGGTACATCCCAACCGTTGCGCCCAGCCAACCTTGTCAGCAAAGCTGGAACAAAGGCATCCGATTCAACCGCCACCGTTCTTTCGGTGGCGGTGTTTACAACAGTGACGTTCCGAAGATTATCGCCTAGTCCCGCTTTCGCAAAAAAGTCGTTTACCACATCTTCAGGTTCCAGAACCTGTTCAAGGTCCGCCGACGCAAGACTGGCTAAATCCGATGTGTTCTGAAGCTTGACCCTAATGTCTTCCGTCAGCGCAAGCTCCATGGCAAGCCCGATGAACACCATCATGGGGACAAGGAAGATCGCCAGCAGGATAAGAACCGCGCCTTCAAACTCTTGGCGAAACCGCGAAAACAAATCGCGGGCGCTGTTTTTGTCCAGATAGTTTTCTTTTGATTTTGACTCGGAAATTGAGTCCTCGGGAAGCTGAATATACGTCTTAACCATTTTCAACACTCACAAACTCTGGCGCATTCACACGATTTGGTGAGGCCAGAACACTGAAAAATCTTTCGATTCGTTACTGCAAAGTTAACCGAAAATGAACCAAAAATGAACGGAGCAAGACGGATTATGAACACAATTTTGCCATTAAGTCAAAATTCTGCACAGGATGAGAAGGTCCACCCAAATGGATTGCGCATTCTCGGTCCTAAAAAAGTTATATATTTTTCAGATTGTTACGGTGTGAAAACTGCGAAAGCGCAAACTAGAAAGCCCATTTAGATCCTGATTGGGCCGAAAGGAGTTCAGTCCGGAATCAGACAGCATTATTAGCGTTCAAACTCAATCCGATAGGCCCGATATCACCTTACTGTTGCCGGATTCGGCCTCTTGGCAGATGCCTGAATTGTTAATAGCCGTCCCGCTTTTGTCCGAAGAAAACTTTGGTGACCTCTTCGGTGACGTTCCATTCCACGCGACTGCCATCGCGGATGAAAAGGCTATCTCCTGTGCACAGGGTGCTGACCTCACCTGTGGTCTTGTCCGTCAACTGGCATTTGCCCGACAAAATGGTCATCAATTCATCACCTTGTTCGGTGCACTCAAACACGCCGGGAGTACAACGCCAAATACCGGCCCGCATCGTATGGCCTGACCCACCAGCATCCATGCGCCCAAAAACAGTGGGCGATCCCGACTTGATGACATAGTCGCTTTCGGGGTTGTCGAAAGGCCAGGGCTCAAGCGACCCCACATCTTCATCTGGTTTGTATTCAATCATACTGATTTCCGGTTTCAGAGTGTGTCTTTCCTGGAGACAGGGGCCTTCATTATTTGTTTAGGTTCGGCGTTGTTAACCATTCACATTCCGCGAAGTCAGAAGAAGTCCTTTTCCGTCAGAATACGCTGCTTGCGACCCCGACGGCCAAAGTCGATGTCCACAATCTTGCGGTTCCTGTCTTCGGTCTGATGTCGACAGAAACGAAACCCTTCATCGCTGACATTTCCCGGAATCATGGCCCAGTTCCATATGCTCGGCATAAGTTTGCGATATGGGGCAATCAGATCAATCACCCACATCCGCCCGCCTTCGGCTTTCCAATCCTCCGGCATCAGCGGTTCGCCCCGAATGTGTTTCTTTTCCGCGTCCTCCGACAGAAAGGCCCAGGTGAAGATCGCGCGGGGAACCTCATCGAACCGGAATATCCTGTACTGGCCCAGTACAAGCGGCGGTTCAAACGCCAGTCGCAGGTTCGCAACAGTCATCCGATTGTGATAGCTGCTGCGAAAGGCCAGAAACATTGCGTCGCCATAAGCGCGCAAAAGTTTCGGGTCGGGTGCTTCTTCACGCGGAAGAGGTTTGCCAGAGGCATCGAGGATCTGTTTCATGCCACTTTCGAAGATTTACTGAGCAAGGCCGCTTCCCACGGCTTGAGGCCGGGCAACGCTGAGGGGCCAAATTCATTGGCGTTGGACTTAAGGCCGGGAAAAATCTCGTACAGCTCATTGGCGGCATCCCGATCAATTCCGTCCAAGCTGGTCGGGCCGGGGTGGAAGCTTTCGGTTGCAAGCCCGTTGGTTACGATGACTTCGTGTTGATCGAAGGCCAAATGGAAGTATTCGACCTCAGCAACCGAACGATCGACAGTTATCGTTAAATCATTCAGCAAGCCTTTAGCGGGGGCCAGAACTGCCGGATGGCCGAACAGCATCTCTGCCAAGGGGTCCTGAACCTGAATTCGGTGCTGAGGAGAAACCAAAAGATCGCCATTAGGCGCATCGTGGCCAAAGGCGTTGCCCCGTATCCTTACTGGAAACAGGCTATCGTTTCGATCCAACTCTGCCGCATCAATGCAGCGACTGCCGATCCAACGAACTTGTTCCGTCCGGCCATCCGCCGTCAGAACGTCGTCCCCGATCAGCAAATCCTCAACCGGGCGCTCGCCAGCCGGAGTCGCAATCAGCGTGCCTCGGGACACGCAGATGAGCAGGTTGATGACAACGGTGTCTGTATCGCTGGCTCCAGAAGCATCACTGCCTGTAACCGTGAAGCTGACAACCTGATCAGACCCGGATGCAATTACTGCAGCCCGGTCGATTATGAAGGTGAATTCACCGGTTGTGGAATTCGTAACAAATGTACCGTAGGGGGTTACAGGTAAATTGAAGACATAACCGTCTTGCGCTTCACTCCCTCCAACCCCATCCAAATTGTTGTCCAGATCAAAGTCGCCAGTGACCGTTGTTACAGAAGGGTCGCTTAAGTCCGCTGAGGTTGTCCAGATATCCAGATTAGCAGTGCCGCTACCGGTGAACCCCGTCACCTCGCTGATATTATAAAATATAAAACCCATATCACTACATTTCCCGATCGGCCGTCACGTTCGGTTCGGCAAGTCACTCGTTCTTAGACATAATACTATTTCGTCGCACAGTAGGGCGACTGTCAATCAAGCAAGCAACCATGCGTGTTTTTTATGTGAATATGTGCATGTAGAGAAAAATAGTTCCGGCGGCGCAGAGTCGTCGGCTATAGCTGGTCCAGAAAGCAGCCAACCTTATCCGCCATTTGGTCAGCCGTATCGTTGCGGTTGAAAAACTCGATAAATCCGTCTTCCGGCGTCACCAGATAGGTAAAGGTCGAGTGGTCGACCAAATAGAACTCATCGCTTTTGTCATGCGCCTTGTAATAGGTCTTGTAAGCTTGGCTGGCCGCCTTGACCTGCTCGGGCGATCCGGTCAGGGCGATGGTTTTTCCGCCAAGATTGAACGCATAGTCGCTCATCACTTCGGGCGTGTCGCGATCCGGGTCAATTGAAATGAACAATGGCGTCACCGACTGGCCGCGTTCGGCCAGAATGTCGACAGCTTCGGCATTGCGTGACATGTCAAAAGGACAGACATCCGGGCAGAAAGTGTAGCCGAAATAAACCAACGTGGGCTCGGTGATCACGTCCACGTCGGTAACCGTTTCACCCGCACCGTTGATCAACTCGAACGGCCCGCCGATTGCCGCCGACCCGCCGGCAATTTGGCTGGAGCGGCATTGTGCAAACTTGTCATCTGATCCGCCACCTCTTGTCAGCAGCCACATGGTACCAACGCCTATGGCCAGAACCACGGTTGCAAGAATGGCATACAGACGGATCATGGCGGGCTTCCTGAAAGAAAAAGGGGTTGTTGATCGTTTCGGCCCGGACACCTATCAAGATGAGCAGCCTATGCAACAGGACATAATCGACCAATGGCAAATTCCAACATCACATTATGGCGCGGTCAGGAACGAAGCAGTTGGATTCGCCTGCGTACCCTTATTCTGTTGCGATGGGTCGCCATTATCGGCCAGTTCACCGCCATCACTGTGGCGCAGCAGTATTTCGACCTGCAGCTTGAGCTGACGCTGTGCTATCTCGCCATTGGCGTGTCGGTTCTGGGCAACATGACTGCGATTCTGCTGTTTCCGCAAAACAAGCGTCTGACCGAGTTCGAGAACTTCCTGATGGTGCTGTTCGACCTGATGCAGTTGGCGATCCTGCTATATCTGACCGGCGGCCTGAACAACCCCTTCGCATTGCTGCTGTTGGGCCCGGTGACGATCTCGGCCAACGTAATGAGCACCCGCTCGACCCTGATCGTGGGAGCGGTGGCCATTACGCTGACCTCGCTGCTTGTCGAGTTCCACCTGCCGCTGCGCACCGAAACTGGGCAGGTGCTTGAAATCCCCGACATGCTGCTATTCGGCAATTGGGCTGCGGTTGTGATCGCCATTGTCTTTATTGGTGCCTATTCCCACCGCGTCAGTTCAGAGGTGCAATCCATGTCCGAGGCGCTGGCCGCCACCCATATGGCACTGGCACGAGAACAGAAGCTGACCGATCTGGGCGGTGTTGTCGCCGCAGCCGCGCACGAGTTGGGTACACCTCTGGCCACGATCAAGCTGACCAGTTCGGAACTGATCGAGGAACTGGATGACCGCCCCGATCTGAAGGACGACGCCGCCCTGATCCGTGAGCAGGCCAATCGCTGCAGGGACATCCTGCGGGACATGGGGCGTGCGGGCAAAGACGACCTGCATCTTCGGCAGGCACCTTTGTCCACCGTCATTCACGAAGCGGCCGAACCCCATATCAACCGCGGCAAGATCGTTCATTTCACTGAAGGCCCCGCAGGCGAAGGCGACGTGCAGCAGCCATCAATCCTGCGAAAACCCGAGATCGTCCACGGGCTGAGAAACCTGATCCAGAATGCCGTGGATTTTTCTCGGGCAAATGTCTGGGTCGAAGCCGAATGGACACCCGATCAGATCTCGATCGGTATCATGGATGATGGGCGCGGCTATCCTTCACACATGATCGGCCGGATCGGGGACCCTTTCATGCGCCGTCGCCGCGCCGAGACCGAACAACGCGCACGGCCAGAATACGAAGGCATGGGCCTCGGTCTGTTCATCGCCAAAACCCTGCTGGAGCGAAGCGGCGCTGAACTGGAATTCGCCAACGGCTCGGATCCCTATCAGAACCTGTCCGACAATCCCGAACACCGGGGCGCGATCGTCAAAGTCGCATGGCCCCGCAAACTGGTGGACGCCCAGATCGGTGACACGCCCGTCCCGTCCGGTGCAAACCAGCGCTTTCAGATCTGAATTAAGACCCCGTTAACCAATGGTAACCATAATCTGAAACAGTCATTTCTGTTGCGGAGCGTCCATGGTCGACTGGATCATTCTGGCCATTATCAGCCTGGTTTCTGCCAGTGCCGCCGTCCATTGGTTGTTGCCCCGCCGCAGACACAGCGGCGACAACTTTGGTCTTTCGTCACCATCCTCCTTATTTGACACAGTCTTTCTGGTCGACGGGGACCGACTGATCAGCCATTCCGATATTGCGCTGGACGGATTTGAAGAGGTCCGGCACTGGCCCGACCTGCGCCGTCTGTTGAAACGGGACTTTCCAACCGTTCCGGAAACCCCGGACCCAATTCAAAAGGAAGGAAATCTGGTTGTCCCGGCAATTGATTGCACCGTTAATCGTGATGTTCTGTGTGAATGGATCGACGGTATCGTCAGGATTCAGTTGCGCGACGACGCCGAACGCCCGGAAACCATTCACCGGGATGCAAGCGATCCCATTCGTCAAGCAATGGATCGGGCGCCCTACCCGGTCTGGCTGTTGGATCATCAGGACAATGTACGGTGGTGCAATGCGGCCTATATCTCATTGGTGCGCAAGGTGCGCGGCCCTGATACCGATCTCACGGCGTCGCTGTTTCCCGGATCAGACGAAGACACGCGTCTAAGCACGAAGACACGGGTTTCAATCTCACCCGAGGAAAGTGAAAACAAGCTGTGGTTTGACCTGACCCTTGTAGACCATCCCGAGGGGCATCTGTGCTATGCGGTGGACATCAACGCAATTGTTGATGCTGAGACAGCCCAACGCAAATTCGTACAAACCATGACCAAAACATTTGCCCAGCTTTCAATCGGGCTGGCGATATTTGATCGCAATCGTCAATTGGCGCTGTTCAATCCGGCCCTGATCGACCTGACCACCCTGCCCCCCGATTTCCTGAGTTGCCGCCCGAGCCTGTCCAGCTTTTTTGACAGGTTGCGCGACCAGCACATGATGCCTGAGCCCAAGAACTACCGGACATGGCGCAGTCAGATGAACGATCTTCTTGAGGCAGCCGAAGACGGAAATTACCAAGAGACATGGTCTTTGCCGTCAGGCTCTGTCTACTCGGTCAGCGGACGCCCGCACCCGGATGGTGCTGTGGCCTTTTTGTTCGAGGATATCACGGCCGAGATCACGTTGACCCGCCGCTTCCGTTCGGAAATGGACCTGATGCAATCCATTCTGGACAAACTGGCCGACGCGATCGCCGTGTTTGGCGATGACGGAACATTGGCCTTTACAAACTATGCTTACCAAAAGCTTTGGGGGGAAAGTTCGGATACCGGGTTTGACTCGGATTCTGTGTTGGAGGTGACGCGCGGGTGGCAGACACAATGCGCCGCAACACCCATCCTGGGCGAAATTCGCGATTTCGTCGAAATGCGTGACGGCACTTCATTGACCTGCACTGTCAGCCCTTTGCACAACGGGGCCACAATCATACGCTTTTCCACGGACGCCCAGGTTATCCGTCCGGCCGAGATACAACAGATCAGCGCCTGAACCGGGTTGCAGCCAACCGGACACAGGGTCATTGTGGCGCCATGACGACTGCGCCGCTGACGATTGACCTGAATTCCCCAGAAGAAGCAGCCGGGTTTGCTGCTCGATTGGGCTCAAAACTGTTGCCCGGTGACATTGTGCTGCTTGAGGGCGAGATTGGCAGCGGTAAAACGCATTTTGCGCGCAGCCTCATCCAGTCATTGATGACAATTCCGGAAGATGTGCCCTCACCAACATTTACGTTGGTACAGGTGTACGACACAGCCGCCGCCGAAATCTGGCACGCCGATCTCTATCGCCTATCCGCGGTAGAAGAGGTTGAAGAACTCGGCCTGACCGAAGCCTTCGACACGTCGATCTGCCTGATCGAATGGCCCGACAAGCTGGGTCCGCTTCGGCCTGAAAATGCCCTCACACTAACGTTCGAAACAGACCCTAATATGATGGAAAAACGAATGCTGACCCTGACGTGGTCGGACCCGAGATGGTCAGAAAAGTTGGAGTCCTGCTCATGACGAACCGGGCGGTTCTGGCCGAAGCCCTGATTGCCCAAACGCCATGGGCAAATGCCCGGCGCGCGCCTTTGGCTGGCGATGCGTCAAACCGCAGGTACGAGCGCCTGACGGACCCTGATTCCGGAAATACGGCTGTTTTGATGGATTCCCCCCCAGGTCAGGCTGAACCGGTGGAGGCTTTTGTGCGCATGGCCGAATACCTGCGGTCAGTTGGCTTGAGCGCACCCAAGATCTATGCAGAAGACACAGAGTTCGGGTTCTTATTGCTGGAGGATCTGGGCGACGATCTGTTTGCGCGCGTTCTCGAACACCATCCGCAGCAAGAGCGTGAACTCTACGAGGCCGCCACGGATGTTCTAATCACATTGCACGACGCGCCGACCTTGTCTTTGCAGTCTTACGGCCCATCCCTGATGACCGAGCTGGCCGCGCTGTCCTTCACAAAATACGCGCAAGCCGTGCAGGGGGCTTATGACGAAGATATGCGGGCCCGTTTTGAGAATCGGTTCGCCGATATCCTGCACACCGAAACGTCTGGCCAGAAGGTAGTCATCCAGCGCGATTATCATGCCGAAAACCTGATCTGGCTGCCGGATCGCACAGGGGTTCAGCGCGTCGGCCTTCTGGACTTTCAAACAGCTATGCTGGGTCATCCGGCGTATGATCTGGTGTCCCTGCTACAGGACGTTCGTCGCGACGTGGCACCCGGCACCGAGATGCGGATGATCACACGATACATCACAGAAACGGGTGTCAACGACCACGATTTCCGCACGGCCTATGCCGTTTTGGGCGCCCAGCGAAACCTGCGAATTCTGGGGGTGTTTGCACGGCTGGCAACAGAATACGGCAAGCCCCAGTATATTGACCTGATCCCGGCAACTTGGTCCCACCTGATGCGCGATCTGGAACACCCGGCGCTGGTTTCAGTCGCCGATCTGCTGCGGCGCGCCCTACCCGCCCCAACACCCGAGGCTTTGGAAAGGCTCAGACAGGCATGACCCGAACTCCCGAAGCCGTCATGCTGTTCGCAGCCGGGTTTGGTACCCGAATGGGCGCGTTGACCAGCACGACGCCCAAACCGCTGATTGAGGTCGCAGGTCGGCCCTTGATCGATTATGCGCTGGACCTGATCAACGACGTTCACCCCAAAAGGATTGTCGCAAACCTGCATTACCTGCCCGATCAGCTTGAGGCGCATCTGGCCCCCAAGGGTGTATTACTGTCCCGCGAAGACGCCGAGATTCTGGAAACCGGTGGCGGATTGCGCGCGGCCCTGCCGATGTTGGGCACAGAACCCGTATATACGGCAAACTCGGATGCGATCTGGGCCGGGCCGAACCCACTTGCGCTGCTGCGCGACGCATGGGACCCGGACAGAATGGACGCCCTGTTGATGTGTGTGCCCGTCACTCGGACCATTGGATATATGGGGACAGGAGATTTCACCGCCGACGCGTCAGGCCGGATTACGCGTGGGCCGGGGTTGATCTATGGCGGAATCCAAATCACCAAGACAGATGGATTGATGAATTTTCAGCAAAAGTCTTTTTCTTTAAACCTGTTATGGGACCAGATGCACAGTCAGAACCGCCTGTTTGCCCTGTCTTATCCAGGCCGATGGTGCGATGTCGGAAGGCCCGAAGGGATCGCCCTCGCCGAGGAGCTTTTGGCAAGTGTTTGAGCCTAGCGCCCTACCCCGCGTTTTTGCGGTTCCACCCGGTACGGACTTTCCCAAGGCGCTGGTTCGGGGGCTGCAGGCCCGCCACGAAGGTACCCCGCCCGAGGCCCTTGCCCGCGTGCAACTGGTGGTCAACACACGAAGGATGGCCCGGCGTGTACGAGAGTTGTTTGATCAAGGCCCACCCTGCCTTTTGCCACGTCTGTCGCTGATCACCGATCTGGGTGAAAGTGTTGATCTGGCGCAGGTTCCGCCCGCAATCCCGCCCCTGCGACGGCGCCTGGAACTGACGCAGCTGGTTTCTAAGCTGCTGGACCAGCAGCCGGATTTGGCGGCGCGGTCATCCGTGTTTGACCTGTCCGACAGTTTGGCCGCTTTGATTGATGAAATGCAGGGCGAAGGTGTGTCACCTGACGCGATCCGGAATCTGGACATCAGCGATCTGTCCGGACACTGGGCGCGAGCACAGGCGTTTATCGGGATCGCGGATAATTTCATCGACACCGGGGTCGATGCGCTTGACATGCAGGCCCGACAACGGCGCGTCGTCCTGAACCTGATCGACCGCTGGACGGCGGAACCGCCGCAACATCCGGTTATTCTTGCCGGGTCCACGGGATCAAGGGGGACGACCCTGATGCTGATGGAGGCTGTCGCGCGGTTGCCGCAGGGCGCGCTGATCCTGCCCGGGTTCGACTTCGATCAGCCCGCCGATGTCTGGACAGATCTGGATGATGCGTTGACATCAGAAGATCACCCACAATACCGGTTCCGCAAACTGATGGCGCAACTTGGGTTAAAACCCGATCAGATCAGGCCATGGACACAGGATACCCCGCCTTCCCCTGCCCGTAACCGGCTGGTTTCATTGGCGTTGCGTCCTGCGCCGATCACGGATGCGTGGATGTCCGAAGGCCCGCAACTTACTGGTCTGGACAGCGCGGCTGCAGACCTGACTCTGGTCGAGGCCCAATCTCCGCGCGCCGAGGCTTTAGCGATTGCCCTGCGCCTGCGCGAGGCTGCGGAATCGGGCCAAACCGCTGCCCTGATAACCCCGGACCGGATGTTGACGCGTCAGGTCAGCGCAGCGCTGGACCGCTGGGACATCCTGCCCGATGACAGCGCAGGCCTTCCGTTGCAGTTATCGCCGCCCGGCCGATTCCTGCGGCACGTTGCGAACCTGTTTGCACGGCGGTTGGACGGCGAAGCTCTGCTAACCCTTTTGAAACACCCCCTGTGCCATGACGGTGGCGATCGGGGGGCGCATCTGCTGCATACGCGGGATCTTGAACTGGATCTTCGTCGCAATGGCCCGCCGTTTCCGGACGGGCGCAGCCTGACCGATTTTGCTATCCGAAAAGAAGCGCCAAACGCATGGATGCAGTGGCTTGTACGCCATTTCTGCGATCAACCGATCGGTGACGAGCTTGCACTGCCAGATTGGGTGGCGCGGCTGCGCGATCTGGCCGAAAGCATTTCCGCTGGAAGTGCAGGGGACGCAGGTACGCTGTGGGACAAGAACGCCGGGCAAAAGGCACTGTCCGTTCTAAGCGCGCTGGAGGCAGAAGCGCATCATGGCGGGTCAATGAATGCGCGTGATTTTGCGGATCTTCTTGGCGCTTTGCTGGCGGGAGAAGAGGTCCGCGACAGGGACGCACCACATCCGCTTATCATGATCTGGGGCACGCTTGAGGCGCGTGTACAGGGGGCCGATCTGCTGATTTTGGGCGGACTGAATGAAGGCAGTTGGCCCGAAGCTGCAGCGCCTGACCCGTGGCTGAACCGGCAGATGCGCGACAAGGTCGGCCTATTGCTTCCGGAACGTAGGATTGGACTGTCGGCGCATGATTTCCAACAGGCGATCGGCGCGCCCGAAGTGTGGCTGACGCGCGCAACCCGGTCTGATGATGCCGAAACCGTACCGTCCCGCTGGTTGAACCGTTTGACGAACTTACTGCAGGGGTTACCGGATCAGGGAGGCCGCGAGGCGCTGTCCCAGATGCGCGCCCGCGGCAGGAAATGGCTGCGCTGGTCGGAACAGCTTGAAGCTGCACCTCGGATTGAACCCGCGCCGCGTCCCTCTCCGCGTCCGCCGGTCGCTGCGCGACCGCGCCGCCTGAGCGTTACGGAAATCAAACGTCTGATCCGTGATCCATACGCAATCTACGCTAAGCACGTGCTGCGCCTGAGGCCCCTTGATCCGTTGGTTCAGGCCCCCGATGCCTTGCTACGGGGGATCGTGATTCATGAAATTCTGGAGCATTTCGTCAAGGACAGTGTTCTGGATACAGCCCTGCTGACACGCGAGAATTTCCTGAAACGCGCCGAAAACCTGCTTGCGCAACACGTCGCGTGGCCGACAGCGCGCAAGCTGTGGCTGGCGCGGCTAGACCGGATCGCGGATGACTTTCTCAGCGCAGAAACTGCTCGGCACGGGGATGGGGGGCCGGTTTCGTTTGAGGCCAAAATGAACCTTGTTCTTGCTCCTTTGGACTTCGCCATCGTGGGCCGCGCCGACCGGGTCGACCTGAACAGCAGGGGTGCAGTGCGTCTGATAGATTACAAGACCGGCGCACCTCCGAGCGAAAGCCAGCAGGCGAAGTTTGAAAAACAATTGCTGATCGAGGCAGCCATCGCCGAACAAGGCGGGATCGAGGGGCTGAATCCGCTGCCCGTGGCCGAGGCCGTGTTTGTGGGGATGGGCGGAACGTATAAAGAGGTCCTTGCGCCCTTGGCAAAAGAACCGCCAGATAAGGTCATTGCAGAGCTAAGAGAACTGATTTCCGCATATTTAGAGCCTGATCAGGGCTTCACGGCGCGGAGGATGCTGCACAAAGATACGGATGTCGGCGACTATGATCATCTTGCCCGCTTCGGCGAATGGGATCGGACCAGCGACTCTGCGCCGGAGGTTCTGACATGAGCCACCGCAACGACGCGACCGAACGGCAGGTGCAAGCCGCACGGCCCGATGCATCGACCTGGCTTGCGGCGAACGCGGGTTCCGGCAAAACGCGGGTGTTGACGGACCGGGTTGCGCGCCTGCTGCTGGATGGTGTGCAGCCGCAGCATATCCTGTGCTTGACCTACACCAAGGCCGCCGCCAGCGAGATGCAGAACCGTCTGTTCAAACGACTGGGTGAATGGGCCATGCTGGGCGATGACGCCTTGCGCGCGCAATTGACGGAACTGGGTGTGCCCGGCGCAATTAATTCCGGTCGCCTGGCGCAGGCGCGAACATTGTTTGCGCGCGCGATTGAAACACCGGGCGGGCTGAAGATTCAGACGATCCACTCTTTCTGCGCCTCATTGCTGCGTCGATTTCCGCTTGAAGCCGGGGTCAGCCCGCAATTCGCGGAAATGGAAGACCGCGCCGCCGCCCTGTTGCGCGAGGAAATCGTTGAAGATTTTGCAGAAGGACCGCAAGCCGCTTTGATCGAAGACGTGGCCCGGTTTGTAACAGATACCGGGTTCGACAATCTAACGGCTGCGATCACCCAAAAACGCAACTTGTTTGCGCAGGCGCTAGACTGGGCGGAAATTCAAAGGCGATTTGATCTGCCCGAAGGGTTTGACGAAGACGCGCTGCTGGAGCGAGTATTTTTAGGTGGAGAAGTTGAATTTATTCAGTCAATCCTGCCTGCGCTTTCCGAAGGCGGAAACACCAACGCTAAAACTGCGGCGAAACTGGCGGCATTCACCGAGCCCCGGCTGACCAGTCTGCCTATGTTGGAAAGCGTCTTTCTAACCGGCAAAGGGGCCAAAGAACCGTTCTCGGCCAAGGTTAACAGCTTCTCGACCAAGGCGCTGCGCGAAGGCGCGTTGGCTGATCGAATGCCCCAGCTTGAGGCGCTGATGCTACGCATCGAGGCCGCGCGTGAGCTGCGTTTGGCCTTGGTTGCCGCACGTAAGACCCATGTACTGCATCGCTTTGCCGCCGCTTTCCTGCCCGAATATGAACGTCGTAAACAGTTGCGTGGGTGGCTGGATTTCGACGACCTGATCCTGCGCGCACGGCGGGTGCTGAACGACCCGGCGGTCGCAGAATGGGTGCTGTATCGGCTGGATGGCGGCATCGACCATATTCTTGTGGACGAAGCGCAAGATACCAGCCCAGATCAATGGGACGTGGTTGAAAAGCTGGCGCAGGAATTTACCAGCGGGGAGGGGGCCCGATCCGGGGTCGAACGCACGATCTTTGTGGTCGGGGATAAGAAACAGTCGATCTATTCCTTTCAGGGGGCCGATCCCGCAGCCTTTGACCGGATGCAGCAGGAATTTGGGCGGCGACTGATCAATTCAGGCTCTAAATTGGAGAGTTTAGAGCTGGAATACTCCTTCCGCTCGTCCAGTGCGATCTTGTCTTTGGTGAATATCCTGTTTGAAGGCCACGCCGAGGCGGGGTTTCAGGACAAAGCCCTGCACCGCGCGTTCAAGTCCAGCCTGCCGGGTCGCGTAGACCTTTGGCCTGCGATCGAAAAGGTGACCGACGATGACGAAGCCGACTGGACCGATCCGGTAGACCGCCCCGGTGCGCGGCATCACACTGTCATTCTTGCGGAAAAGATAGCCCATTCGATCAAGTCGATGATCGACACTGGCGAAACGATCCCCGAGGACGGTGAAACCCCCGGTACGTTCGTTCGCCGCAAGGTGCAGCCCGGGGACTTTCTGATCCTTGTGCAGCGCCGCTCGGATCTGTTTGCCGAGATCATCCGTGCCTGCAAAGCATTGCGCCTGCCAATCGCTGGGGCCGACCGGTTGAAGGTCGGCGCGGAGTTGGCCGTGAAGGACCTTGCTGCGTTGCTGAGTTTTCTGGCCACGCCCGAAGACAGCCTGTCGCTGGCCACTGTGCTGAAATCTCCTCTATTTGGGTGGACCGAGCAGCAGATTTTCGATCTGGCGCATCGACGGCAGGAACAATTCCTGTGGGCAGCGCTGCGCAACCGCGCCGAAGAGTTTCCCGAAACGCTGGCCGTGCTGAATGACCTACGCAGCCAGATCGACTTTCTTCGCCCATATGACTTGATCGAACGCATCTTGACCCGCCATCACGGGCGGCGAAACCTGCTGGGCCGGTTGGGGGCCGAGGCTGAGGATGGCATCAACGCCTTGCTTTCTCAGGCGCTTGCCTATGAGCGGACGGATATACCCAGCCTGACGGGTTTTCTGGTCTGGATGCAGACAGATGATCTGGAAATCAAGCGGCAGATGAGCGGTGTGGGCAACATGATCCGCGTGATGACCGTACATGGGTCCAAAGGTCTTGAGGCACCGATTGTCATCCTGCCGGATACCGGCAAGCGGCAAGCCCCGCGCGATGCCGAAATCATGGTGGCCGATGACACGCCACTGTGGAAGGTTCCCTCAGATGCGTCCCCCAGCCTGATCGCACAGGCCCGGACCGAGGCGCGAACGCGGGAGGAAAATGAACGCCTCCGGCTGCTTTACGTTGCGCTGACACGGGCAGAGAAATGGCTGATCGTTGGGGCCGCTGGGGATGTCGGAAAGGACGGAACCAGTTGGTATCAGATGGTTGAGGCCGCGATGGGCCGGGCAGGGGCTACTCAAGAGCCGGGGTCTGATACATTAAGGCTGTCACATGGGGACTGGACCAGCTTGCCGCTTGTCTCTCATGCAGAGGCACCTGTTGAAGACGCCGATTTGCCTGCCGCGTTTCTAGCGGCGGCTGCAACCCCGTCCCCGGCGCAACAAACGATCAGCCCATCGGATCTGGGTGGCCCTAAGGCGTTGCCGGGTGACAGCGGTCAGGACGAAGACGCAGCCAAACTTCGCGGCACGCGCCTGCACCTGCTGCTTGAGCATTTGCCGCCGGTGCCACGGGACAACTGGCCGCAGCTCTGCGCCCGCGTTCTTCCCGATATGCAGGAAATGGACCGACAAGAGCTGTTTGACGAAGCCCATACAGTCCTGACTGCAGAACATCTGCAGGACATATTTGGTCCGGACGCACTGGCCGAGGTTCCGATTACCGCCGACCTGAACGGCCACCGGATGCACGGGGTCATAGATCGGTTGATCGTCACGGCCGATACTGTGCAAGCCATTGATTTCAAATCCAATGCCACAATCCCCGAGGATGCGAACGCCTGCCCTGAGGGGCTGTTGCGTCAGATGGGCGCTTATGCACAAGCCCTGTCGCAGATCTATCCGGACCGGGATATCCGAACTGCAATCCTCTGGACCAGAACCGCCGGGCTGATGTGGTTGCCACACGATCTTGTGACGGATGCACTGGCCCGTGCGCCGATGCCTTGACCTTGGAAAACCTCGCACCTAGGTTCAGTGACCAAGCATTCCCCATTCAGGAGACAGAATATGTCGACCGTAGCCGTAACCGATGATACCTTTGACGCCGAAGTCAAGAATTCCGACATCCCCGTTGTTGTCGATTTCTGGGCCGAATGGTGTGGCCCCTGTAAACAGATCGGCCCCGCTCTGGAAGAGCTGGCCACTGAGTATGGCGGCAAGGTCAAGATTGCCAAGGTAGACGTGGACAGCAACCCGAACGCAGCCGCCGCCATGGGCGTGCGCGGTATTCCGGCACTGTTCATCTTCAAAGACGGTCAGGTTGTTTCGAACCGCGCAGGTGCCGCGCCCAAAGCCGCGCTGCAAAGCTGGATTGACGAGTCCATCTGATCTGATTGGACAGACTGTTTTCAAAGGCGTCCCAACCGGGGCGCCTTTCTTTCTGCCGGGAGGGCACATGACAAAAACTCGGGTTCTTGTTGAATTTGGAATGGGAACCTCGCTGCGCCGCGAGGATTATACCGAGGCCGCTCTGCGTGCGATCAAGGATGCGCTTTGGCACAACTCTGTCAACATGGCAGAATTGTTCGATTTCCCGAAAGAGGCAATGATCATTGATGCTGAAATCGGGGTGCAGAAGCCCGATCAGGTGGACCAGGATGCGCTGAAAGCCGTATTTCCTTATGGTCAGCCGAATGTGACTGTCACCGAAGGCGGACTGGATATCGACAAACCCCACGCCGAGGGGCGCACCGTCATCGCAAACGCGGCCATTATAGTCTCGTTCGACATGGAGCCTGCGACATGAGCGAAAAACGTATCATTCTGGAAATGGGTACTGGCAACGATCTGTATGGACAGGATTACACCAAGGCCGCACGACGGGCCGTGCAAGACGCCTTGCATCACTCGTCGATCACGCTGTTTTCCAAGCTGGGCGTGGATCACCACGAGATGCGCGTTCAGGTGACAATCGGTGTTCAAGATCCCGAAGCTGTGGATTGTGATCAGGTCGCTGCAGATCTTCCACGCGGGCGGGCCAAGGTACGTGCCGTAAAGGGCGGGCTGGATATCGACGACAAAGACGGGACGCGGCATGTGGTGGCCACCGCTGCGGTCGAGGCGTTTCTGCCGGATCTTTCCGACCGATACAAATTATCCTGAAAAAGAAAAAGCCGCCCAAGTCTGAGCGGCTCAACTATTCTTGTAATGATCGTGCGGGTCAGATCGTCTCGATTTCCGCGCGGGTCAGACCGACATCTTCCAACTGGGCGTCGCTCAGGTTCGACAAAAGCTTGCGTGTCTTGCGGGATTCATTCCACAAAGCCGCTTTTTCGAATGTTCCGTAGATCGCGTCCACTACATGCAGGATGGTAGCTGCTCCGAGCGGCGCATGGATATTTGCAGTAGTTGCCATTTGCGCATTTCCTTGTGACTGAAACAGCCGACCTCGTGTCGGTTGTAAGGCTCATGTAGGAGCATTGCCTGAGACTCACAATTGCTAGTCTGGTAACCCCGAATTGCATTTAATGCATATCTTTTAAGCGGTTTGTGAACTGTTGCGCTGTACGCGCGCCCGGCCCATATAGGGGACCAGACAAAACGGAGGCTTCCATGGCAGACAGCGATTATCCCGGATGGCACGGCACGACAATTATTGGCGTCAAGAAAGGCGGCCAAGTGGTGATTGCCGGGGACGGTCAAGTCAGCCTGGGTCAAACCGTGATCAAAGGCACCGCCCGGAAAGTGCGCCGCCTGTCGCCGGGCGGGTTCGAGGTTGTCGCGGGTTTCGCCGGATCAACAGCCGATGCATTCACTTTGCTGGAGCGGCTGGAAGCCAAGTTGGAGGCCACGCCAGGCCAACTGGCCCGCGCCTCGGTCGAGCTGGCGAAAGACTGGCGGACGGATAAATACCTGCAAAAGCTTGAGGCGATGCTGATCGTCACGGATGGCAAGGATCTGCTAGTGATCACAGGGGCAGGGGACGTGCTGGAGCCGGAACACAACGTCGCCGCCATCGGATCCGGCGGCAATTTCGCTCTGGCCGCAGCGCGCGCGATGATGGACAGCGACAAGCCCGCCGAAACGGTGGCGCGTGAGGCAATGGCGATTGCCGCCGATATTTGCGTCTATACCAATGGCAACCTGACGGTTGAGGAAATCTCAGGCCAGTAGCGCCTTGATCTCTTTCCCCTTCCACCGCAGGTGCATCCCGATCAGGCCCAGTATCGCGGCGAGGATGACGATGTAGTACGGCACCCGGATGTCGATGCTCATCAACCCGCCGCCGATCAGGGACATGACCCCTCCGGCCAGACAGAAGACAGCCGTGGTCACGCCCATCACCCAACCCTGATCGGTTTCGCTGACGGCCGAAGAAAACAGGCCCAGCAAGGTTGGGTAGGATACGCCAAAGAAGAAATAGAAGAAGAAGACCGGGATGTAACTCAGCACACCGCTGGGACTGAAGGCAAAACCAAACCCGCAGATCACCATGACCACCAGCGATGTGTAGATGATCTGATGCTTGCTGAACCTTTCTTGTGCCGGTTTCACAAGGAAAGTGCTTGAGAACGCCAGCGCAAATCCGATCACCACCATCGCCATGCTTCCGCCGATCACGCCATAGCCCCATGCAGATGTCAGGAAATTGTCGACGAAGACATAGAAGGTGACATTCGCGATCATGAACAAGGCATAAACCGGCAGGATTTTCAGAACCAACGGATGCGTGCGGACCGCGATCAGGCTGTCGGTGATATCGCGGGGGCGAAAAACAAAGGCTGCGCGTTCCGTGCGGGTGTCCTTGAAAAAGAACATCACAAGGAAAATCGCAATCAGTACCAGAGCGAAGGCCCCGTAGAACGGTGTTTTCAGCGTCGCATAACTGCCCAGCAGGTTGGCATCGGACAGGACGGCACCAATTATCGGACCTCCGACAAGGCCAAAGCTAACGCCAGTGATGATATATCCCATATTGCGGTCGCGATCGGCGGCGTCAGAGCTGCCATCAATCATTGCCGCCTGTGCAATAGGTTGGTTCCCAGCCGTAAAGCCCGTGATCGACCTACCGATAATCAACAGGATCAGACTGTTGAGATACAGCGCCGTAATGGTCAGCGCATAGCCTGCCAACGCTCCACCCAGACAGACCAGCAATGCGTTCTTGCGCCCGATCGAGTCTGAGACTTTCGAGACATACACAACGCCCAGAAACCAGGACAGAAAGAAACAACCGATCACCAGCCCATAGTACAGATGCCGCATACCCATTGCGGTGCTTTCGGGCAGGAAGTTGGATTTCGTCTCCATGATCAGCGAGTTGATGATCGGGAAAACCAGCCCCTGCCCAAGCAGGTCCACAAACACCACGAACAGAAGGGTGATCTTGGCAATTTTCGTCATCCGCGCGCTCCTGACCCTCAACACCTTGAAATTACTGTATCAGAGGGGGTGCGTTTCACCTAAGGAAAGCATTTGCAAACCGGATAGGGCATTGCTAACCAACGCTGCCGCTGTTGTTTTCGATCCAGCGGTGATTACCTAAGCCCAAGTTTCCATATGCCGACCGAAAGGACTGCGCCTTGACCGACCTGACCCCGCGCGAGATTGTCTCGGAACTGGACCGTTTCATTATCGGGCAGAAGGATGCCAAACGCGCAGTCGCCGTCGCGCTGCGCAACCGCTGGCGGCGCAAGCAACTGACCGATGACATTCGGGATGAAGTGTATCCGAAAAACATCCTGATGATCGGCCCCACCGGTGTTGGCAAGACCGAGATCAGCCGCCGACTGGCGAAACTCGCCCGCGCGCCATTCATCAAGGTCGAAGCCACCAAGTTTACCGAAGTTGGATATGTCGGGCGCGACGTGGAACAGATCGTGCGTGATCTGGCAGATGCCGCGATTATCCAGACCCGCGAATTCATGCGCGAAGACGTCAAAGCCAAGGCGCATCAGGCCGCCGAAGATCGCGTGATCGAAGCCATCGCCGGTACCGATGCCCGGGAAGGCACGCGCGAGATGTTCCGCAAGAAACTGAAAGCGGGCGAGCTGGATGATACGGTGATCGAGTTGGAGTTGTCCGACAGCGCGAACCCAATGCCGATGTTCGACATTCCCGGTCAACCCGGCAGCCAGATGGGTATGATGAATCTGGGCGACATCTTCGGCAAGGCGTTCGGTGGGCGGACCGTCAAAAAGAAGATGACTGTCGCCGAAAGCTATGACGCGCTGATCGGGGAAGAGGCCGACAAGCTGCTGGATGATGAAACCGTCAACCGCGTGGCTTTGGAATCGGTCGAACAGAATGGCATCGTTTTTCTGGATGAGATCGACAAGGTCTGCGCGCGATCAGATGCACGCGGCGGCGACGTCAGCCGGGAAGGGGTACAGCGCGACCTGCTTCCCCTGATTGAGGGCACAACTGTCAGCACCAAACACGGTGCGGTCAAAACCGACCATATCCTGTTTATCGCTTCGGGCGCGTTCCACATCGCCAAACCCTCGGACCTGTTGCCGGAATTGCAGGGCCGTCTGCCGATCCGGGTTGAACTGCGCGCGCTGACCGAAGAGGATTTCGTGCGTATCCTGACCGAGACAGACAACGCCCTGACCCGCCAGTACACCGCCCTGATGGGCACCGAAGCGGTCACGGTCAGCTTCACCGACGATGGCATCGCGGCCTTGGCCAAAATCGCGGCGGACGTGAACCAAAGCGTCGAAAACATCGGTGCGCGGCGTTTGTACACGGTGATGGAGCGTGTGTTCGAAGAACTGTCCTTCACCGCCCCAGATCAGGCCGGGGCCAAGATCACGGTGAACGCGCAATTCGTCGATGACAATCTGGGTGAGCTGACCAAGTCCACAGACCTTAGCCGTTACGTCTTGTAATAGGTCCAGCCGGTTTCCGCCGGTCATTCTGTACGGCACCGCTGGACCTGAGGCGAAAATCAGATAGCGTGGGCGCATATTGTCCCGAGGACCAATCCTTTGCTGCGCTATTTTTTCATTTTCCTGCTGGCGGTGCCTCTAACCGCCTGTGTCGACCGTACGATATCCGAGACGGTGCCAACTGCGCTGTCCGTCGGAAGCCCTGAAACCGTTTTTGCAACGACAACGCGTGCGCGAGAGCCGGACGGTTCTTATGGATTTAAGCGGGGCGAGGCGTTGCAATATCTGGAAATGACGGTTTCGATCCCGCCCAATCACACACCCGGGACCCTTGATTTTTCATATGCCAATCCGAACCCCGAGAAGCAATTCGTCATGGCCGGTGTGGATGAGTTGCAAGGGCCAAGTGAGATGAAGGCGCGATTGGGGGGCAAGGATGAGGTGTCCATCTTTATCCATGGCTATAACACAACCCAGTTCGAGACCACGTTCCGCGCGGCCCAGCTAAGCCGTGACATCAACATCCCCGGTGCAATCATGGTGTATTCCTGGCCCAGCCAGGCCCGTGGTGCCGGATATGCCTATGATCTGGATAGTATGCTGTTTGCGCGCGACGGATTAGAGCAGACTGTGCGACAGCTTAAGGCAATGGGTGTAAGGCGCGTTATTCTGGTGGCCCATTCCATGGGTACAGCCCTGACGATGGAGATGATGCGACAGGCCGAATTGCGCGAACCCGGTTGGGCCAGCAAAAATATCGAAGGTGTCGTACTGATTGCCCCCGATCTGGATGTCGATCTGTTCCGGACGCAAATGGATACGATCAAAACGCCACCGGACCCTTTCATCGTGATGGTGTCGCGGAAAGACAAACTGTTGAACATTTCGGCCCGGCTGCGCGGCACCACTCAAGGTGAGCGCCTTGGCAATATCAGTTCCGTTGATGCATTGGCGGACTACAAGATCAGCATTCTGGACACGACGGCGTTCAACAAGGATGCGGATTCCTCGCATTTCGTGGCCGCGACGTCGCCCGCGCTTTTGGCCATCATCAATTCCGCCCGAAGGGTGAGCCGAACCTTCGACCCGGACGGTCGCGGGTTTGATGTGATCGCCCCCAACAGCGTTCGCAACCCGACGGGTGCAACTGAAATCGTTCTAAGCGAAACGGGGCAGGCGCGGGTCAGCTCTCCGTGACGCGGTTCCGGTTGGGGCAATACCTTCGGGACAACGCGACATGGTTAAGTGCCGGAGTCTTGCTGACCTTCATGTCCAGCTTTGGGCAGACCTTTTTCATTTCGATCTTTTCTGGGGAAATCCGCGCCGCTTTTGGTCTGAGTCATGGCGCGTGGGGCGGTTTGTATTCTCTTGGAACCACCATATCGGCCGTCGTGATGATCTGGGCCGGAGGGCTGACCGACATCTTTCGAGTAAGGGTTCTGGGCCCCGCGGTTCTGGCAGGCCTGGCACTGGCAGCGTTGGCGATGGCGGTGAACGCCTGGCTTGCCTTGCTGCCTGTTGTGGTGTTTCTGTTGCGTCTGTTTGGGCAGGGGATGAGCACCCACTTGGCGATGGTGGCAATGGCCAGATGGTTCACTGCCACACGGGGCAAAGCACTGGCGATCACGTCGTTGGGTTTCTCGGTGGGCGAAGCGTTGCTGCCGGTCACTTTTGTGGCTGCCATGGCCTTCTTGGACTGGCGGTGGCTTTGGGTGATTGCCGCGTGTGTCACCCTTTTGGGGATCCCTGCGCTGCTACGGCTGCTTCGTCAGGAAAGAACCCCGCAAAGCCTGTCCAGCGAATATTCGGCAACGGGAATGGAAGGTCGTAACTGGACCCGGAAAGAAGCGATCTTTCATCCGCTGTTCTGGTTCATGGCACCGGCCTTGCTGGGCCCGTCTGCTTTTATCACCGCCTTTTTCTTTCATCAGGTTCATCTGGCGGGCTCGAAGGGCTGGCAGCATATCGAACTGGTTGCCCTGTTTCCAATTTTCACCAGCGTTTCCATGTTGTCGATGTTTGCGGGGGGTTGGGCGCTGGATAAATGGGGCACGGCTAGGATCATGCCGTTTTATCAACTGCCTATGGCCGTTGGGTTTGGGATCGTGGGGATGACATCGTCGATCGGGGGCGCAACGCTGGCCTTGATGTTTCTGGCGCTGACAGTTGGTGCCAACAGCACCCTGCCCAGCGCGTTCTGGGCCGAATTCTATGGCACCCGGCATATCGGCGCGATCAAGGCGATGGCAACGGCGGTCATGGTTCTGGGATCAGCCATCGGGCCGGGGTTGACCGGCGTGATGATTGATCTGGGTGTGCCGCTGGACATCCAGTTTCTGTGGATCGGAGGCTTTTTCGTACTGGTCAGTGTCCTTGCCCGCATTGGCATCGCAAGAGCCGCTCAAACCCTTTAACGAACGCGGCGCAAATACACGTAATAGGCCCCGTCACCGCCATGGCTGACATGCGCAGGTGTCACTTGCAGAACAGCCTGCGCCAAGGGTGGCAGAGATAACCATTGCGGCACTTGATTGCGCAACACACCGCGCGGCGTGGGAATGGGGCCGGGCTCATCACGGTCCTTGCCCTTTCCGGTTACGACCAAAACCAGACGTTTGCCTGATGCTTGCGCTGACAGAATGAACCGGATCAATGTTGGATGCGCCGTATCCACGCGCATTCCATGCAAGTCCAGCTTGCCCTCTGGCTTCAGCTTGCCCCGTTTCATGCGGCTGAAAGCCTTGGTATCCATCTGGACCGGCGTCGCGCGCAGGCTTTCTGTGACCGTGGGCTTCAACGCGTTGCGCGCAGGTTTTCCCAAGGCGTTCTGCCCGACCTCGAACCGCTCAATCCGCACCCTGGGCGTTTTGGTTGGCTTGGGTTTGGGCAACGTCGTCGGGTGCACAGTTTGCGGCACTTCGGGATGCAGGCGCTCGGCCTGATTGGTCACCTTGCGCCACAGCTCAATTTCTTCCGCGGTCAGTTTACGGCGTGTCATCAGAACTCATCCGGCAACAGCGCATAAGCGCGTTGAATCGGCAGCAAAAGCACCATTCGACCCGAATCCTTTAATCGACCGGCAGCTTCCCCGGCTTCATCCCCGGTGCCGAAAAAGATGTCTGCACGTTGGGCGCCCTTGATGGCGGCGCCTGTGTCCTGCGCGATCATCAATCGGCGTAGCGGTGTTTTGCCGTTTTTCTCAACCCAAACCGGCGCGCCCAAAGGCGTATAGGCCGGATCAGCGGCAATGCTGCGCAGTGTGGTGACAGACCGATTCATTGCACCCAAGGGACCCAATTCTGGCGCGACGCGGTTTACTTCGCGGAAGAACACATATGACGGATTGTGGAACAGCAGTTCGGCACCCGCTTCGGGGTTTTTACGCACCCAAGCCCGGATCATCTGCGCGCTGACCTGATGCGCACCCAACGCTCCGCGACGGATCAGTTCCGACCCGATAGACCGATAGGGGTGGCCGTTCGCCCCGCCATACCCAACGCGCACCGCGCCCCCATCCGGCAGACGAATACGGCCAGAGCCCTGAATCTGTAAAAAGAACAATTCCACCGGGTCATCGACCCAGGCAATCTCCAGACCCCGGCCGGTCATGCTGTCGCCGGTCAGAATTTCGCGGCGGCTCAGCCACGGACCTTCGGCGCGAGCTTCCGGCGGCATCTTGTAAATCGGATATCTGAAACGTTCGGATCGGGTCAGAGATCCATCCAGCTCGGGCTCGAAATAGCCGGTAAATAGGGCATCTTTGCCGTCTTCGACCAGAACAGGACGGAAAAACAGCTCAAAGAACAATCGGGCAGCGTCAGATTCATAGGCCCGGGCAACGGCGCACAGCGCACGCCAGTCAGGGTCGTCCAGATCACCGCATGTATTCAGAAAAACCGAAAGGGCTGCGCCGTGGTCATCCTCGGCCCAGCCATCAAGATCGTCAAAGGTCAGTATGGAACGCGTCGCTTCGGCGCTGACAGAGGTTGCCATCACAGCCCCCAGAAAAAACGACCGAAGCGCAGCAATCATGCGTCCGTGGCGACAAGCAGCCAGTTCGGATCGTCCGCGCCCATGACGCGGGCAAAGGTCCAGCTGTCCTTCTGGCGTTTGACGGTGTTGGGGTTGCCTTCGATGATGTCCCCGCCGCGATCACGCACGACCGAAGTCAGCTCACCAACAAACTTCATGGTGATCTCGGCCTGGTTGGTATCCTTGTCGAACTTCACATCTGCCAAGGATGTCTCGCGCACGCCAATAAATTCAGCCTCGATCGTAAGACCTTGATCTTCGCGGGCAGCGACTACGGATACGAACGTGTCGAACACCTCTTCGGACAAGAAGGGCTGTATTTCATCCAGATTGCCCTTTTCAAACCCCATGACGATCATCTCATAAGCGCCACGCGCACCCTGAACGAACTCACTGACAGAAAAGCTGGGCTCGACCCGCTTCATCGCAGTCAGGGTTTGCGCCTGTTCGCTTTCTTCGGCGACGTGGTCGGTGATGTCGTGATCCGGGCCGCCTTCGATCACCTCGAAGTCGCGGCGCGACTTGTGCGCCTCTGGTTGCTGCTGAACCGGGGGTTTTTCAAACCCCTCACGCGTGCCCAGAACGCTTTTCAAGCGAAGGATCAGGAAAACGGCAATTCCGGCCAGGACCAGCAACTGGATCATTGGGTTGTCGCTCATTTCATTCTCTTTTCAGTGCCGGGACTTTGTGTACGCGGCCTCAAGCCACTATGTAGGTGACACAAGGCGGCAAGTCCACAGTCCGCCCTGCTGTAAAGGATAGCGCAAATGTATCTGTTCTTGGCTTTTTTATTGGTCCCGATCATCGAGATCGCTCTGTTCATTCAGGTTGGCGGCTTGATCGGCCTGTGGCCAACGCTTGCCATTGTAGTCCTGACAGCCATTCTGGGCACTGTTTTGGTACGGACACAAGGTCGCATGGCGCTGGAAAACCTGCAACGTTCCTTTGCTGAACTGGACGACCCGACCGAGCCGCTGGCCCATGGCGCAATGATCCTGCTGTCGGGCGTTTTGCTACTGACGCCGGGGTTTTTCACCGATGCCGTTGGTTTTGCTTTACTAATTCCCGGCGTCCGGGTTGCTGTATTCCGGTACCTTAAATCCAAAGCCACCATCACGCAGTTTCAGATGGGAACTGGCGCACAATTTCGCTCCGGGCCTGATCCGTTTCAACAAGACGACGTGATTGACGGCGAATTTACCGAAGTTCGCCCCCGTCAGAACCCATCAAAGCCATCGAAATGGGTCGAAGGGCCGTGACCTGCATTGAGGTGTCTGCCCCAACTTGTTAAGCAGTGACGAATTTTATTTTCGGAGTAGATCCATGGCCGAAGAAGACGCCAAAGAAAACACCGCGGCCCAGGCCGCCCCGCAAATCCAGATGCGCGTTCTGGGACAATTCATCCGTGACCTGTCTTTTGAAAACGTGATGGCCCAAAAGGGCGTATCGGGCGACGTTCAGCCCGAGATTTCCGTACAGGTCAATCTGGATGCGAAAAAGCGCCCGGCAGACCATCAGTACGAAGTGTCGATCAAGCTGAACCTCAAGTCCAAGGCCAAGGGTCTGGAAGACATCCTGTTCCTGTGTGAGCTGGACTATTGCGGCCTGTTCCACGTGGAAGGTGTTGCCGAAGATCAGCTGCATCCGTTCCTTATGATCGAATGCCCCCGGATGCTGTTCCCGTTCCTGCGCCGTATCGTCAGCGATGTGACCCGCGACGGTGGTTACCCGCCGGTAAATCTGGACAACATCGACTTTGTCAGCCTGTACCGCAACGAACTGATGCGTCGCCAAGCCGAAGCCCAGAAAACCGAAGCCTAAAGCTCCGGACCCGCGCCGGGATGTTTCTCAGGCGCGGGTCCACAATGCGTTTTCGCCCAGTTTTTCCACGAAAGCATCATGCGCGGCGCGTTCGTCTTCGGTAATACGGGACGCCAGCGCATTTGGGCGCGCTGTTGGGCGCCATTCATCGCCGCCGCCCACAGATGAGGATGCCGCAGTCGACAATCCGAAATCCGGCTGTCGCCCCCCGATCAGTTCCAGATAAACCTCGGCCAGAATTTCGGAGTCGAGCAGCGCCCCGTGCAGCGCTCGATTCGAGTTGTCGATATTGAACCGGCGGCACAACGCATCCAAAGAAGCAGGTGAGCCGGGAAAGCGTTTGCGCGCAATCGCCAGCGTATCCAGCGCCTGATCCATCGGGATCGGGGGCAGACCCATCCATTTCAGCTCGGCGTTCAGGAATTTCATATCGAACGAGGCGTTGTGAATGACCAGTTTCGAATCCTTGATGAAATCGCGAAATCCCTGACCGACCTTGGCGAAAACCGGCTTGTCCTTCAGCGTCACCTCACCCTTTTCCGGCGGGCGCGGGTTATCTAGCAGATCCGGGCCAATGCCATGCACACCAAAGGCTTCTTCAGGCATAGAGCGCTCGGGGTTAATATAGACGTGATAGGTTTCGCCTGTGGCGACGTGGTTCCACAGTTCAACCGCACCGATTTCCACGATCCGGTCACCGCTTTCTGGATCGAACCCCGTGGTTTCGGTGTCGAGTACAATCTCACGCATCTGCCAGCCCCGCTCGTATCTGTTTGACCACATCCTGCACCTGTGCGCGGGCATGGTCCAGACTGTCTGTCACGATCACAAAATCTGACCGGGCGCATTTTTCTTCGTTCGGCATCTGCTTGGCGCGGATTTGTTCAAACTGCGCATCGGACATCGTGCCGCGATCCATCACCCGGCGTTTTTGTTCATCGGCAGGTACCGAAACACAGGCCACGGCGTCCATCGCTACATGACCCCCGGTTTCAAACAACAAAGGGATGTCAAAAACCAGTATATCCGCGGTCGCGTTTTGCCGAAACGCAGCCCGATCCGCCGCCACCAGCGGGTGAACAATCTCCTCGATCTGTTTTAAGGCGGATACGTCCCGCGCAATGATCCGTTTCAGCGCATCACGCCTGACAGCCCCATCAACAATTGCGTCTGGAAAAGCCGTCTGCATCGGTTCAACAGCCGCTCCACCCCTTGAATAGAGTCTATGTACCGCGGCATCCGCATCCCATAGCGCACAGCCTTCATCGACGAACATCTGGGCCGTCGTGCTTTTCCCCATCCCGATCGAGCCGGTCAGACCCAGCGCGAAACTCATGACAAAACAGCCGCGCGCAAATCCAGATTCACCTCGGGCCGCACCCCGAACCAGCTTTCAAATCCAGGAACGGCCTGATGCAGCAGCATACCCAACCCATCCACGACCGTGCATCCGGCTTCTTCGGCCGTTTGCAAAAGATGGGTTTTCAGCGGCGCATAGACCAGATCAGTGACAACAGCACCCGGCTGCAACCCATCCAAAGGGACCCGCAGCTCAAGCTGCCCTTGCATCCCAAGTGACGTCGTATTGACCACCAGCTCGGCATCTTCGACCACATTTCCGGCCTGCACCCAATCGACAACGGTGATGGTTTGGCCGAATTCGTCCTTCAGCTTATCCGCCCGGGTCCGTGTTCGGTTGGTCAGCATGATCTTAGGCACTCCGGCCTCGACCAATGCTTGCAAAACGGCGCGCGCAGCTCCGCCAGCGCCAAACACCACGGCCGGACCATCGCCCGGCGTCCAATCCGGTGCCCCGCTGCGCAGGTTTTCCATGAATCCGTAGCCATCGGTATTGTCGGCATGGATCGCGCCATCTTCACGAAAGACCAGCGTGTTCGCAGCACCGATTTTCTGCGCCCGATCCGATACGTTATCCGCCAATCGCAAGGCCGCTTCTTTATGGGGTACCGTTACATTTGCCCCTACAAACCCAGCCTTAGGTAAGCTGCGCAGGACAACTTCAAGATCATCCGGGGCAGCATCCATTGGAATATAGTGCCCAGCCAGACCATAGGATTTTAACCAATGTCCATGAAGGGTCGGGGATTTTGAATGCGCAACCGGGTGTCCAATCACACCTGCCAGAGGAATACGGCCTTCACTCATTGATCAATCACCCCTTTGACCGCCAGAAAATTCAACAGCTCTAATAGGGGCATACCCAAGACGTTAAAATAGTCTCCGTCAATGGTTGCGAACAGACGCACGCCTTCTTCCTCCAATTTATATGCCCCGACCGCGTGCCGGATACTGTCCCAGTTGCGATCAACATAATCTCGCAGATATGCGTCCGAGCTCATCCGCATCCGCAATCGAACCTGACCCACATGTCGCCAGATGGGTTCCCCGTCTTGATAAATCACAGCGGCAGACAGCAGCATATGTCGCTTGCCACGCATCGCCCTGAGTTGCGACAGTGCATCCGTTGGCGTTTCGGGTTTGGACAGCAACCGACCGTCGAAATCCAGCACCTGATCGCAGCCCAGCACCATTGCACCCGGAAATTTGTCACTGACTTTGCGTGCTTTCATTTCGGCAAGCGTATCCGCAATATCGCGCGGGCTTGCATCCTCGGCTAGCAATGCCCGTTTGGCTGTCTCTTCATCCACGCGCGCGGTTTGCACGGTGAAGGGCACGCCCGCGTTCCTGAGAAGCTGCGCTCGTATCGACGACCCAGAGGCCAGAATGATGGGGACAGACATGTGGAAAACCCCTTGAGTAAACCGTTAACTGTTCCGGGATGGTTTGTATGGTTTTCCAGTTGACACGCAAGCCCGGGATTTTCACGCTAAACTTCCCGGATTCGCCCGAATGGTATCCTGCAGGGACAAGGATAAGTCCAAGAACAGGAATAACCCGGTTTTCCAAGGTTACTCAAAGACTTATCCCCAGCAGTTCATACTCGGTTAATATATAAAATACTGTAATTGTTGTGAAATTTATTCCCTCAACAGAATCACCGTATCTAAACCGGATTCTATCCACCTGGGGAAAACAGATGTGTAAAAAAGTAATCCACTGATTTTGTTCACCCTACAAAACCATCTTCCTTTTTCTTTTCTTATTTTTTTATTAGGGAGGGTTCCGAGTAATCTTCGGAGCCAAGATGACGGATTTTCTTTTCACGATTTACCCATGGGTGAAGTCTCTTCACATCATGGCAGTGATCTCGTGGATGGTGGGCCTGTTCTATTTGCCTAGACTATTCGTTTATCACGTCGAAAAAGCACAGACTGTCGAAGGGGCTGAGGCAATCTTCTTTGAAATGGAAGAAAAGCTACTGCGTGTGATCATGCGCCCCGCAATGATTGTGGCTTGGGTCTGTGGCCTGATCATGGTGTTTACACCGGGTATTGTCGGTTGGGATTTTGCATGGCCTTGGGTCAAAGGCGTATCCGTGATTGGTATGACCTGGTTTCATCATTGGCTGATGGCTCGGCGCAAAGACTTCCTTGAGGGGCAAAATAAGCTCACTGGGCGGCAGTATCGCATGATGAACGAGGTTCCGACCGTTTTGATGGTGATAATCGTTCTGGCGGTCATTCTGAAGTTCTGAGGGCTTTTTTGCGTATAAGGGTCAGACAGGTGGTTTGACTCCACCTGAAGCCACGCTTATGTAGGGGTCAACACGCCCGTCCGGGCGGCGTATCTTCCGTACTGAAATTCCACTTCGTGCCGCGCTGACAGCGGTGAAGGTTTGTATCATGTCCAATGAAACTCTGAATCTGGCCGACCTTAAGGCCAAAAGCCCCAAAGACCTTCTGGCAATGGCCGAAGAGCTGGAGATCGAGAACGCCTCGACCATGCGTAAAGGCGAGATGATGTTCCAGATTCTGCGCGAACGCGCGGATGAGGGTTGGACCGTCGGTGGTGACGGCGTTCTGGAAGTTTTGCAGGACGGGTTCGGCTTCCTGCGCTCGCCCGAGGCGAACTATCTGCCGGGTCCAGACGACATCTATGTTTCACCCGACATGATCCGCCAGCATTCGCTTCGTACCGGCGACACGGTTGAAGGTGAGATCAAGGCACCTGATGACAACGAACGCTATTTTGCGCTGATCAAGGTTACTAAGATCAATTTTGAAGAGCCCGAGAAGGCCAAGCACAAGATCCTGTTCGACAACCTGACGCCCTTGTATCCAGAAGAGCGTCTGAAGATGGAGATCGAGGATCCTACCATCAAGGATAAATCTGCTCGTGTCATCGACCTTGTGGCACCGATTGGTAAGGGCCAGCGGTCGTTGATCGTGGCGCCCCCGCGGACGGGTAAGACGGTGATCTTGCAGAACATTGCGCACTCGATCGAGCAGAACCACCCCGAATGTTATCTGATCGTCTTACTGATCGACGAACGCCCGGAAGAGGTGACTGACATGCAGCGTTCGGTAAAGGGTGAGGTTGTATCCTCGACCTTTGATGAACCCGCAACGCGCCACGTGGCCGTGTCGGAAATGGTGATCGAAAAAGCCAAGCGTCTGGTCGAGCACAAGCGAGATGTTGTTATTCTTCTCGATTCGATCACAAGACTTGGTAGGGCGTTTAACACAGTGGTACCATCGTCGGGCAAGGTTCTGACAGGTGGTGTTGATGCGAACGCCCTTCAACGGCCCAAGCGGTTCTTTGGTGCCGCGCGGAATATCGAAGAGGGCGGTTCGCTGACCATTATCGCCACCGCGCTGATCGACACCGGCAGCCGGATGGATGAGGTGATCTTTGAAGAATTCAAAGGCACCGGTAACTCGGAAATCGTGCTGGATCGCAAAATTGCCGACAAGCGCGTGTTCCCGGCCATCGACATTCTCAAATCCGGTACCCGGAAAGAGGACTTGCTGGTCGACAAGGGCGATTTGGCCAAAACTTTCGTTCTGCGCCGTATCCTCAACCCGATGGGTACGACCGACGCGATCGAGTTCCTGCTATCCAAGCTGAAGCAGACGAAGACGAATGGCGAGTTCTTCGATTCAATGAACACCTGACACAGGTCTTAACTGGCGCGAGGCCTTCGAATGGATACGATATTCGCCTTGGCCAGCGCGCAGGGCAAAGCCGGGGTGGCGGTCATCCGCCTTTCTGGTCCTTTGGCGCATTCCGCAGCGGCTGCATTAACCAGGGATACTCTGCCAGCCCGCGGCATGCGTGTGCGCGCCTTGTTTGCAACTGACGGCTCAATTCTGGATGAGGGTCTGGTACTAACATTCCTGGCCCCTGCGAGCTTTACCGGTGAAGATGTGGCAGAGTTGCAGGTTCACGGAAGTATGGCATCTGTGAATGCGGTGATGCGCAGTCTTGGCGATACTGAAGGTTTGCGGCTTGCAGAGCCGGGGGAATTCACGCGTCGCGCGCTTGAAAACGGCAAGATGGATTTGACGCAGGTCGAAGGCTTGGCCGACTTGATTGATGCCGAAACCGAAGCGCAGCGCAAACAGGCACAGACAATATTAGCCGGCGAACTGGGTTCCCTTGCAGAACGCTGGCGTCGTGATCTGATCCGCGCCGCATCCCTTTTGGAAGCTGTCATTGATTTCGCTGACGAAGAGGTTCCGACGGATGTTACGCCCGAAGTCCGTTCTTTGGTCACTGGTGTCATGGCTGATGTGCAACGCGAAGCCGACGGAGTTCGGATTGCGGAGCGTATTCGCTCAGGGTTCGAAGTCGCAATTGTCGGCCTTCCTAATGCAGGGAAGTCCACCTTACTGAATGCACTTGCCGGGCGAGATGCGGCGATAACGTCGGAATATGCCGGAACGACCCGCGATGTGATCGAGGTCCGAATGGATCTTGAGGGGTTGCCAGTCACGCTTTTGGACACAGCCGGGCTTCGCGAAACCGAAGATCATGTTGAAAGCCTTGGAATCGAATTGGCGATTAAACGTGCAGAGGCCGCGGATTTACGGGTATTCCTGACCGAGGACCCGATGTCTTTGGGTGTTTCAGTGCGCGACGGTGATATTCAGGTTTTGCCGAAGGCTGACCTCAGGGATGATATAAAAGGTGGGATATCAGGTAAAACTGGTAAGGGTTTGGATCAGTTGATCTCCGATATATCGCGTATATTGGGTGGCCGTGCCACAAGTTATGGTATTGCAACCCGCGAAAGGCACCGTATTTCGCTCAATAATGCTCAGGAGGCGTTGGGTGCAGCAATGTCTGTTCTGGAATCAGGCCCGGACTTGTATGATATCGCTGCCGAAGAATTGCGCACAGCCATTCGTGCGCTAGAGGCATTGGTCGGTAGAATAGGCGTGGAAGATCTTTTGGATGAAATCTTCGCAAGCTTCTGTCTGGGAAAATAGGGAGTGTTTCACGTGAAACATTCAGACTTTGATGTTGTTGTTATCGGCGCGGGTCATGCCGGAACTGAGGCTGCACATGCATCTGCCCGCATGGGGGCGGAAACGGCGCTTGTCACCTTGTCTGCTTCTGACATCGGGGTGATGTCTTGCAATCCAGCGATTGGAGGCCTTGGAAAAGGTCACCTAGTGAGAGAGATTGATGCCCTGGACGGAGTTATGGGCCGTGTAGCGGATAAAGCCGGAATTCAATTCCGTCTGTTGAATCGGCGCAAAGGACCCGCAGTTCAAGGGCCGAGGACACAGGCGGACCGCGCGTTGTATCGCGCAGCGATGCAGAAAGAGACCGACGCCCAGCCACGTCTTTCGATTGTGGTAGGCGAAGTTGTCGATTTTCTGATGGAAGGGCAGAGCGTGCGCGGAGTCAGATTGGCAGATGGTTCCGAGATTCGAGCCAAGGCAGTCATACTTACTTCCGGTACGTTCCTTCGGGGTGTGATACATATTGGAGACGTTTCCCGCCCTGGCGGAAGAATGGGGGACAATCCGTCAGTTAAATTGGCGCAACGCTTAGACAGTTTTCAGCTTCCGTTGGGAAGATTGAAAACAGGTACTCCGCCCCGACTTGATGGCCGCACGATCGACTGGTCCGATCTGGAGCGCCAGGATGGAGATGATGAACCTACATTATTTTCATTTCTGTCTAAGTCTGTTGTGGCCCCCCAAATTTCTTGCGGTATAACGCATACAAATGCGCGAACGCATGAAATTATTGAGAAAAACCTAAGCCGTTCAGCAATGTACGGGGGGCATATTGATGGGGTTGGCCCAAGGTATTGCCCTTCAATTGAGGATAAAATAGTCAGGTTTGCCGATAAGGACTCTCATCAGATATTCCTTGAGCCTGAAGGTGTTAATGATCATACGATTTACCCGAATGGGATTTCGACATCGCTTCCCCAGGATGTTCAACTTCAATATGTCCGGTCCATTAAGGGGCTAGAGAATACAGAAATTCTGCAACCGGGTTACGCGATTGAATATGATTATGTAGATCCGCGCGTTTTAACTTCATCCCTGTCCGTTCCGGAAATCTCGGGCCTATATCTTGCGGGGCAGATTAACGGTACCACTGGATACGAGGAAGCCGCGGCACAGGGTTTGGTCGCCGGTTTGAATGCCGCCTTGTTTTCATTTGATCGGGATCCGGTTCATTTCACGCGTGCAGATAGCTATATCGGTGTAATGATAGACGATTTGACGACGCGCGGAGTAGCAGAACCTTACCGTATGTTTACGTCTCGTGCGGAATTCAGACTGTCGTTACGCGCAGATAATGCAGATCAAAGGTTAACACCGATTGGCTTGAAAATCGGTTGCGTAGGGGACGTTAGAGAGCGCCACTTTTCCGACAAGATGGAAAAATTGACGGCGGTAAAATCCATTCTGATGGACAGGACTTATACCCCAAAAGACATGCGATCAGTTGGTATCAGCGTCAATCAGGACGGAAATAGGCGAAATGGGATGGCTATTCTCGCATTCCCGGATGTTTCGTTTGGGGATCTTATACCACTGGTTCCAAGCTTGGGGGATACAGATCCTGAAATCCAGAAGCAGGTTGAAAGGGATGCCCTGTACGCAAACTACATTGCGCGCCAGCAAAGGGACGTCGAAGCTATGAAGCGCGACGAATCTCATGAAATTCCAAGGGATTTCGAATATTTCGCTCTGGATGGCTTGTCTTCAGAGATGAAGCAAAAGTTGTCGAATGCGCGACCAGAGAATATAGCGCAAGCCAGTCGCGTTGAAGGAGTTACTCCGGCCGCTTTGACGCTTGTTCTTGCGAAACTGCGTCGCGAACAAAAGGTCCGCAAGGCATGAGTGACGTGCAATTTGGCGATTTGGATGTTTCACGTGAAACATTTGAGCGTTTGGCCAAATATGTTGAGTTGGTAAAGCGATGGAATCCGAAAATTAACCTGGTTTCCCGAAATAGCCTGCCCGAGATTTGGACGCGGCACATAAAAGATTCTATCCAGGTATATCGTTGCACTGAATTCTTTCAGAATTGGGCGGACTTGGGAAGCGGGGGTGGGTTCCCCGGAATGGTTTGCGCGATCATGGCAATAGAAGAGAACCCGAATGCGCAGTTCACTTTTGTGGAAAGTGATCAAAGGAAATCCGCCTTTTTGCGAACAGTGGCGCGGGAATGTGGTGCAAAGTGTTCCGTTGTTTCCAAACGAATCGAAACCGTGGATCCCTTGGGTGCGGATGTCCTATCTGCGCGTGCTTTAGCAGATCTGACGGTCTTATTGTCCTTTTGTGACAGGCATTTAGGCAGTTCTGGAACGGCTCTGTTGCCGAAAGGCGCAACGTGGAAAAAAGAACTGGAAGACGCGCGCAAGGAATGGAATTTCCAAGCCGAGCCGATTACAAGTTTAACTGAACCTCAGGCCGTTATCCTTAAAATCAAAGGAGTATCACGTGGTTGATCTGTCTCGTCCCTCAGGGCCCCGGATTATTGCGGTAGCCAATCAGAAGGGTGGGGTTGGGAAGACGACGACTGCGATAAATCTTGCAGCGGGATTGGCCGAAGCCGGATGCCGCGTTCTTGTGGTTGATTTGGATCCTCAGGGCAACGCGTCAACAGGTCTGGGCGTTGAAGACAGGGATTGGACAACCTACGACCTGATATTGGACGACGCCCCGTTGGAAGCCGTCATTCAGGAGACTGAAATTGGCGGCTTATACGTGGTCCCTGCCACAGTCGACCTGAGTTCAGCCGATATTGAGCTTATTTCCAACGAAAAGCGAAGCTATCTGCTGCACGACGCGCTGCGGCAAACGTCAGTTGACCAGTTCAAGCTGGACTATGTCCTGATAGATTGTCCACCGTCCCTTAATTTGTTGACCGTCAATGCGATGGTCGCGGCGCATTCTGTGCTTGTTCCATTGCAGAGTGAGTTCTTCGCGTTGGAAGGTTTGTCCCAGTTGATGCTGACTATTCGCGAGGTCCGCCAAACTGCCAATCCGGACCTGCGGATCGAAGGTGTTGTGTTGACGATGTATGACAACCGCAACAACTTGTCCCGTCAGGTCGAAAAAGACGCGCGTGACAATCTGGGCGAGATGGTATTTAAAACCAAAATACCCAGAAATGTGCGGGTCAGTGAGGCGCCGTCTTACGCATTGCCTGTACTTCAATATGATTCCGGATCTCTGGGGGCGATGGCATATCGGCATTTGGCGCGCGAAGTCATGCACAAGAACAAGAAAGCCGCATAAGTGGCAGTAGGAGGGTCCAGTGGCAGCTAAGAAAACAAAACCTAGGGGATTGGGCCGCGGTCTATCGGCTTTGATGGCCGACGTAACGCAGGAAACAGAAGGGTTGCGCCCATCTGAACCGCGGCGTGCGGACATGAAGGTTCCGATCGAAAAACTTCATGCGAACCCAAATCAGCCGCGCCGTACCTTTTCGCGTGAACAACTGGATGAACTTGCTGCTTCGGTTAAGGAAAAGGGCATTATTCAGCCGCTGATCGTCCGCGAGATTGCGGAAGGCGACTATGAGATTGTCGCGGGTGAGCGCCGCTGGCGTGCTGCGCAAATGGCGCAACTGCATGATATTCCTGTCATTGTTCGTGATTTCGACGATACCGAAGTGTTGGAAGTTGCGATTATTGAGAATATTCAAAGAGCTGACTTGAATGCTGTCGAAGAAGCGGCCGGATACAAGCAGCTTATGGATCGTTTCGGGCACACGCAGGAAAAGCTGGCCGAGGCCCTTGGCAAAAGCCGCAGTCACATTGCGAATCTTCTTCGTTTGCTGTCGTTGCCGATGGATGTTCAGCAATTGGTGGTCGAAGGTAAGCTTTCTGCAGGGCATGCAAGGGCGTTGATTACGTCAAGCAACCCCTCTGAATTGGCGAAGATCGTGGTACGCGACGGATTGTCGGTTCGTGCGACCGAAGCGCTTGTTAAAAAAGAGCAGGCCGACCCGGTTAAAGCTACGCCGAAATCCAGAAATCTGGATGCAGGTAAAGACGCCGATACGCGGGCGCTTGAAAAAGACCTCTCTGCTATCTTGGCGATGAAAGTGGCCATCAACCACAAGTCTGGGACAGAAACCGGGCAGGTCGTTCTGACATATGAAAATCTGGACCAGCTTGACGATCTTTGTGCAAAGCTCAGCCGCTAGGCCGAGTCCAGATAAAGGTTAGAACACCCCCCAAGACAATCGCCTGAATTGCCAACACATAATTCGGGACCGAGAGAATAATCGAAATTCCAAAAACGGCGGCAATCGAGAGGGTTGCCGCCTTTTTTGCTGCGGGACGGATGGCACCGGAACTCTGCCAATCCAGGATCATCGGGCCAAAGACCCGGTGCGTGATCAGCCAGTTGTGAAGCCGGGAAGACGAGCGTGCAAAGAAAAAAGCGGCCAACAGCAGGAACGGAACGGTCGGTAGCAATGGAAGGGCGATGCCGACGACGGCAAGTGCAACGCTCAACAATCCCAATGCCGCCCAGACGTATTGCATGTCTTATCCCAACAATTCGCGAATGATGGAGTTCAATACTGCACGCCCATCTTTGGTGGCGATGACCCGTCCGCTTACCTGTTCGATCATACCGATGGCACTCAGATCGTCCAATTTTGCTTGCGGCAATGAAGAACCAGACAAGGCTTCATAACGATCTATATATAGACCTTCTTTTAGCCTTAGGCACATCATAAGGTATTCAACTGCTTGATCCTGATTTGAAAGCTCGGTTCTTTCCCGCTCTCCACTGCCGTTACGCACAGCGTCCAGCCAAGTGTTCGGCATCAGGTGGGTTTCAGTCGCCAGTTTTCTATCGCCAAGCGTAATTCGGCCATGGGCACCGGGACCGATGCCAACGTAATCGCCATAGTGCCAATAAATCAGATTGTGCCGGGATTCTGCCCCCGGTCGGGCGTGATTAGAAACCTCATAAGCAGGCAGGCCGTGGGCTTCGCAAATTTCTTGTGTTGCAAGATACATGTCGGCTGCGCTGTCATCCTCGGGCAGGCCGCGCAATTTCCCAACGGCATATCTGTCGCCGAAAGCGGTGCCGTCTTCGATGGTCAGTTGATACAAGGACAGGTGGTCGACGGCCATGGACAAAGCTTGGGTCAGTTCAGCACGCCAAGCGGCCAGGGTTTGGTGCTGGCGGGCATAGATCAAGTCAAAGCTGACTCTGTCAAAGCAAGTTCTGGCGATATCAAACGCTGCCTGTGCTTCAGCGACCGTGTGGATTCGACCTAATCTGCGTAGGTCATCGTCATTCAGCGCCTGTACACCCATCGAGATCCGGTTGACCCCAGCGTCGCGATAGGCAGCAAACCGCCCGGCCTCAACCGAACCGGGATTGGCCTCAAGCGTGATTTCCATGTCATTGGCAGGTCGCCACAGGCTGCGGGCCTCATCAATAATGGCGGCTACGGAGTCTGGATGCATTAAGGACGGCGTACCACCGCCAAAAAAGATCGTATTCAGCACCCGATCTGGCGTTTCCAGGGCGGAGCGTCGCAATTCGCCTAAATAGCTGTTAAGCCATTGTTTTTGATTAATATTTCTGGAAACATGGCTATTGAAGTCGCAATAGGGGCATTTGGCCTCGCAAAAGGGCCAATGCACATACAGGCCAAAGCCCCCGTTGCGCCAATCATCCGCCAAAACAGCCCTTCACGAACATCTCAACCGCGCGGCCGCGATGGCTGATCTTGTTCTTTTCCCAGCGATCCATTTCGGCAAAGGTAATATCGTGGCCGTCAGGGACAAACATCGGGTCATAACCGAACCCGTCTTTACCCCGGATCGGCCAGACAAGATGGCCCGGGGCTATACCTTCGAACACTTCGTCGTGACCGTCGGGCCAGGCCAGTACCAGAGTGCATCGGAATTGAGCGGCGCGGGGGTGCGGGGCGTCTTTTGCTTCCAGCTCATCATGCGCGCGGGTCATTGCCATCAGGAAATCGCGGCCATTACCGGTTTCAGCCCAATCGGCGGTGTAAACACCAGGCGCGCCGTCCAACGCATCAATGGTAATCCCTGAATCGTCCGACAGGGCAGGCAGGCCGGTGGCCTTGGCGGCGGCATGCGCCTTGATGCGTGCATTGCCGACGAATGTATCCTCGGTCTCGTCCGGTTCGGGCAGGTTCATCTCTGCCGCTCCGACCACGGTCACGCCAAAGGGCTCAAGCAGATGCGCCATCTCCTCAAGCTTGCCTTTATTATGCGTGGCGACCAGCAGCCTGTCACCGTCGAACTTGCGGGTCATGCGGTGGCGGCCTTTTGCGTGGCGGCCAGTTCACCGACGCCTTTTTCGGCCAGATCCATAAGCTGGTCCATCTGCGCGCGGCTAAAGACGGAACCTTCAGCGCTCATCTGCACTTCGATCAGCTTGCCCGAGCCGGTCATGATGAAGTTGCCATCAACGCCTGCTTCGCTGTCTTCGGGGTAGTCCAGATCTAGAACCGGCTGACCTGCGTAGATGCCGCAGGACACAGCAGCGACGGGATCGACCAGCGGATCAGAAATTACATCACCCGCTTTCATCAGCTTGTTCACAGCCAGACGCAGCGCGACCCAGCCCCCGGTGATCGAAGCGCAGCGCGTGCCGCCATCGGCCTGGATCACGTCACAATCGACGGTGATCTGACGTTCGCCCAAAGCAACCCGGTCGACACCAGCGCGTAGCGCCCGGCCGATCAGGCGCTGGATTTCCACGGTGCGGCCACCTTGTTTGCCGCTTGCCGCCTCACGCCGCATCCGTGTGTTGGTTGCGCGGGGCAGCATCCCGTATTCCGCTGTCACCCAACCCAGGCCCGAGCCTTTGATGAAGGGCGGCACGCGGTCCTCGATCGTGGCGGTACACAGCACATGGGTATCGCCCATTTTAATCAGGCAGGAACCTTCGGCATGTTTGGTGAAACCTGTCTCGATGGAAACAGCGCGCATTTCGTCTAGATTACGTCCTGAGGGTCGCATGGAAAATCCTTTGTTTGCTGGGTTGGGGATACCGCCCCGTGGCGTTACGATGCAACCCCGATTGACCTTTCATTTGCCTGCGATTTAATGATGATCCAGCAGGGGACCGCCGATGAGCGAAGCGAGCAAAATTCTGAACGAGATGAACGACCGGTCGCGTGAGGTTTTCCGGCTGATCGTCGAAAGCTATTTGGATAGCGGAGAACCGGTGGGCAGCCGCACCCTGACCCGCACCTTGTCGGAAAAAGTCAGCGCCGCGACGGTGCGCAATGTGATGCAGGATCTGGAATTTCTGGGCCTGTTGGACAGCCCCCATGTCAGCGCGGGGCGGATTCCTACGCAGCAAGGACTGCGGATGTTTGTCGACGGGCTGCTTGAGGTCGGCGATCTGGGGGCAGATGATCGGCAGAAATTGGATGAGACTTTAGGCTCTAACGCAGGCGATGTGGGCGGTATGCTGGATCGTGTGGGATCGGCTTTGTCACATGTCACCCATGGTGCCTCATTGGTTTTGACGCCCAAACAGGAATCCGAGATCAAGCATATCGAGTTTGTTTCTCTGGCTCATGACCGCGCCCTCGTCGTGCTGGTCTTTGCTGATGGAACTGTCGAAAACCGGCTGTTTACTCCTCCGCCGGGACAGACACCCAGTTCGATGCGAGAGGCCGCGAATTTTCTGAACGCGCTGATCGAGGGGCGAACGCTAAGCGAAGTCCGCCGGCAGATGCAGACGCAGATTGACGCCCGTAAGCAGGAAATCGACGTACTGGCGCGCGAGATGATCGAGAGCGGCATGGCCGCCTGGGACGGAGACGGAGGCGATTCAGCGCGATTGATTGTGCGTGGACGCGCGAATCTGCTGAATGAACCCGGTCAAACGGAAGAGCTGAATCGAATCCGCACCTTGTTTGATGACCTGGAACGTAAGCGCGATATTGCCGAATTCCTTGAATTGACCGAGGAAGGCGAGGGTGTGCGCATTTTTATCGGCTCTGAGAACAAACTTTTCTCACTTTCGGGTTCCTCTTTGGTGGTGTCTCCATATATGAACGCTGATCGAAAGATAATCGGTGCGGTCGGGGTTATTGGACCCACACGACTCAACTATGGACGGATCGTGCCGATCGTGGATTATACGGCGCAACTGGTCGGCAAGCTTATTTCCGACCGGAGCTAGAGGGTAAGAGATGGCGGAACCCAAAAACGAAGATTTTCTGGACGATATCGCAACAGCCGAGGCAGAAGAGTTGGCCGAGGAGTTTGCTGAAATCAGTGAAGAGGCGCTGGAAATTGATGCCCTGCGCGCTGAGCGTGATGATTTCAAGGACAAGTTCATGCGCGCACTGGCTGATGCTGAAAACGCGCGCAAACGGGGCGACAAAGCGCGTCGGGATGCAGAGCAGTATGGCGGGTCCAAGCTGGCGCGCGATATGCTGCCGGTATATGACAACATGAAACGTGCGCTTGAGGCCGCAACCGACGAGCAGAAAGAGGTTGCTGCCGGTTTGATCGAAGGTGTCGAGCTGACCATGCGCGCACTGACGAACGTGTTCCAGAAACACGGGATCGAGGTGATCACACCCGAAGTCGGCGACCGGTTTGATCCCAATCTTCACGAAGCCATGTTCGAGGCCCCTGTTCCGGGCACCAAGGCTGGCGATATCATTCAGGTCTCGGCTGAGGGGTTCATGCTGCACGACCGTTTGCTGCGTCCGGCGCAGGTGGGCGTTTCTTCAGCACCTGCAAGCTGATTGACCTCTGCGAGGCCAAGCCTCCGGCGGAAGTATTTTTGAACAGAAGAAGGGGTGGTCAGGATTTGGCCGCCTCTTTCAGTTTGTAGATCAGGTCGAGCGCTTCGCGGGGTGTCAGTTCATCGGGCAGGATGTCGTCCAGCATATTCGTGACTGGTGAGGTTTTTGGCGCGGGCGGCGGCGGGGTTGATGCGGCTGAGAATAGGGGGAGATCGTCGATCAATGCCTTTTGCTTTCCGCCTTCACGTTCAGTTTTTTCCAATTGGTCCAGCACGACGCGGGCGCGGTCGACCACGGATGCGGGAAGCCCAGCCAATTGCGCGACCTGCACGCCATAAGATCGGTCGGCGGCGCCTTTGTGGACTTCGTGCAGGAAGATGACTTCGCCCTCCCATTCTTTGACAGCGACAGTGGCGTTGTCGACGCTTTCGAGTTTTCCGGCCAAGGCGGTGAGTTCGTGGTAGTGGGTGGCAAACAGCGCGCGGCATTGGTTGGCGGCGTGCAGATGTTCCAGTGTGGCCCAAGCGATGGAGAGGCCGTCATAGGTGGCGGTGCCGCGCCCGATTTCGTCGAGGATCACCAGCGCGCGGTCGTCGGCCTGATTGAGGATTGCGGCGGTTTCCACCATTTCGACCATGAAAGTCGAACGCCCCCGCGCCAGATCGTCTGACGCTCCTACTCGGCTGAAAAGTTGGCTAACTAAGCCGACATGGGCCCGTTCGGCGGGAACGTAACTGCCCATTTGGGCCAGCAGGGCGATCAGGGCATTTTGGCGCAGGAAGGTTGATTTACCGGCCATGTTGGGACCAGTCAGCAGCCAGATCGCTGAACCCTGATCGGCGCTCAGGTCGCAGTCGTTGGCTATGAAGGCATCGCCTGATTGCTGGCGGAGCGCGCGTTCTACAACCGGGTGGCGACCCCCTTTTATGCCGAATGCACGCGAATTGTCGACCTGCGGACGGCACCAGTTTTCTGCGCGCGCCAGATCAGCGAGAGCAGTAGTCAGATCCAGTTCGGCCAACCCTCGGGCCGCTTGGTTGAGGCGGGCCGCGAGGGCCAGAATTTCGCTAGAAAGCCTTTGATAGAGCCGCTTCTCGATTTCCAAAGCCAGATTTCCGGCGTTCAGGATGCGGGTTTCGATCTCGGACAGTTCTACCGTGGTGAACCGGACTTGGTTCGCAGTGGTCTGACGATGGATGTAGGTTTCACTGAACGGTAGGTTCAGCATTTTTTCGGCATGAGTGGCCGTGGTTTCGATGAAGTAGCCCAGCACGTTGTTGTGCTTGATCTTCAACGATGTGATGCCCGTGTGCTCTGCGTATTTTTGCTGAAACCCGGCTATGACGGATCGACCTTCGTCGCGCAGCGTGCGCGCTTCGTCCAGTTCGGCATCGAAACCGGGGGCGATGAAGCCACCATCGCGCGCAAGCAAGGGTGGTTCAGCAACAAGCGCCTCGTCCAGCAGGTTCAGTAGATCATCAAAGCCGACAAGGTTTTGTACTGCGGTTGCCAGCAGGACCGGAAGATCCTGACCTTCGCACAATTCAGCGATCGCCGATGCCTGTGTCAGCCCATTGCGAATGGCAGCCAGATCGCGGGGGCCTCCGCGCTCCAACGACAGGCGCGACAGGGCACGGTCCAAATCAGGGGTTTTGCGCAGGATCTCGCGCAAGTCCGAGGTGGTCAGGCTGTCTTCGGCGGCAAAACTTACCGCGTCCAACCGGGCGTGGATCACGTCCAGATTGCGGGACGGGCTGGACAGACGCTGTTCCAGCAGCCGGGCACCACCCGGGGTTACGGTACGGTCAACCACTGACAGCAGTGATCCGGCGCGCCCACCGGAGAGCGACCGGGTCAGCTCCAGATTCCGGCGCGTGGCGGCGTCGATCTGCACCACGCGGTCCTCGGATTCCTTGAGCGGCGTTTGCAGCAGGGGCAGTTTGCCCTTTTGCGTGATCTCAAGATAGTCGACCAGCGCGCCCATGGCCGACACTTCGGCGCGCCCAAATGACCCGAACGCATCCAAAGCGCCCACGTGAAACAACCCGCAGATGCGTTTTTCCGCCGCAGTGCTGTCGAAACTGGCGCGTCCGATCGGGGTCAGCGAAATGCCCAGATCGCGGACGGTTTCATTTAACGCCTGCTCCATCCCGTCGCCCACGATCAGCTCGGACGGAGCAAGCCGCGCCAGTTCGGGGCTAAGCCTGATCGAGGTCAAAGGCATCACGTGGAACGCTCCGGTCGAAATATCGGCCCAGGCCAGCGCGGCTTCATCACGAACCTCGGCGTAGGCGGCCAGAAAATTGTGGCGACGGGCCTCTAGCAGGGCGTCCTCGGTCAGTGTGCCGGGCGTCACCAGACGCACAACATCCCGCCGAACCACTGATTTAGAGCCTCTTTTCTTGGCTTCGGCCGGGCTTTCCATCTGCTCGCACACAGCCACGCGAAAGCCTTTGCGGATCAGCGTCAGCAGATAGCCCTCGGCCGCATGAACGGGAACGCCGCACATGGGGATATCCTCGCCATTGTGCTTGCCGCGTTTGGTCAGGGCGATGTCCAGCGCCTCGGCGGCATTCACCGCGTCCTGGAAAAACATCTCGTAGAAATCACCCATGCGGTAGAACAGCAGGGCGTCTGAATGGGCCTCTTTGATCTCAAGATATTGCGCCATCATTGGCGTGATTGTGGACAAAAGCGGCCCCCTTTTGGCGTCTTCCGGTGGCGACCTTACAAATCCCCCAACCGCGACGAAAGGTGAAAACGTATTGTCGTTGAGGCGCAGCCTCGCCTGCGCTATGACGCAACAGCCCCGAATTCATGGAAACGACCGATAAGATGCCCAAAGCGAAGATCACCAAAGAAGAGGCGCTGGCCTTTCACCTGGACCCCACCCCCGGCAAGTGGGAGGTGCAGGCCACCGTTCCCATGACCACGCAGCGCGATCTGTCATTGGCCTATAGCCCTGGCGTGGCCGTTCCCTGTGAAGCTATCGCCGAAGCACCCGAGACTGCCTATGACTATACCAACAAGGGCAATCTGGTCGCCGTGATCTCGAACGGGACGGCTGTGCTGGGTCTCGGCAATCTGGGCGCGCTGGGCGGCAAGCCGGTGATGGAGGGCAAGGCCGTTCTGTTTAAGCGTTTTGCCGACGTGAACTCGATCGACATCGAACTGGACACTGAAGATCCGGATGAGTTCTGTCGCGCGGTCCGCCTGATGGGGCCAACATTTGGCGGCATCAACCTTGAAGACATCAAAGCGCCCGAGTGCTTCATCATTGAACAGCGCCTCAAGGAAGAGATGGATATCCCCGTCTTCCACGACGATCAGCATGGTACAGCGGTGATCTGTGCGGCGGGCTTGCTGAATGCGCTGCATATTTCGGGCAAGAAGATCGAAGATGTGAAGATTGTTCTGAACGGTGCGGGTGCGGCGGGGATCGCCTGTATCGAACTGCTTAAGTCAATGGGCGCGCGGCACGAGAACTGCATCGTGTGTGACACCAAGGGCGTGATCTATCAGGGTCGGACCGAAGGTATGAACCAGTGGAAATCGGCTCATGCGATCACGACCGAACTGCGCACGCTGGAAGAAGCCATGAAGGGCGCGGATGTGTTTCTGGGCGTGTCGGTCAAAGGGGCCGTGACGCAGGATATGGTTGCGTCGATGGCCGATAACCCGGTGATTTTCGCCATGGCCAACCCCGACCCCGAGATCACCCCGGAAGAGGCGCACGAAGTTCGTGTTGATGCCATTGTTGCCACCGGGCGCAGCGACTATCCGAACCAGGTGAACAATGTTCTGGGCTTTCCCTATCTGTTCCGCGGCGCGCTGGATATCCATGCCCGCGCCATCAATGATGAGATGAAGATCGCCTGTGCCCACGCCCTTGCCAACCTGGCGCGCGAGGATGTGCCGGATGAGGTTGCGATGGCCTATGGCAAATCGCTGACCTTTGGGCGCGACTATATCATCCCTACGCCGTTTGACCCGCGCCTGATCCACCGTATTCCACCTGCCGTCGCTAAGGCCGGTATGGATACCGGGGCCGCGCGGCGTCCGATCATCGACATGGATGCCTATGAGCTGAGCCTCAAGTCCCGCATGGACCCGACCGCCAGCATTCTGCGGGGCCTTAATGCGCGGGCGCGTCAGGCGCAAAGCCGGATGATCTTTGCCGAGGGCGACGATCCCCGCGTGCTGCGCGCGGCTGTCACCTATCAGCGTTCGGGCTTTGGCAAGGCGCTGGTTGTGGGGCGTGCCGATGACGTAAAGGCCAAGCTGGAAGAGGCCGGTCTGGGCGATGCCGTGCGTGAGCTTGAGGTGGTAAACGCTGCCAATACCGCGCATCTCGAGACCTACTCGAACTTCCTGTACGATCGGCTTCAGCGTAAGGGTTTCGACCGCAAGGACATTCACCGCCTTGCCGCGCGGGACCGTCACGTGTTTTCCTCGCTGATGCTTGCGCATGGGCATGGCGATGGTCTTGTGACCGGGGCCACGCGCAAGTCGGCGCATGTTCTGGACCGGATCAATCACGTGTTCGACGCGGACGCGGCGCATGGCGCGGCTGGTGTAACGGCGTTATTGCACAAGGGGCGGATCGTGTTGATCGGCGATACACTGGTTCATGAATGGCCTGACGAGAATGATCTGGCCAACATCGCTGAGCGCTCGGCCGCCGTTGCGCGCCACATGGGGCTCGAGCCGCGCGTGGCCTTCGTCAGCTTTTCGACATTCGGCTATCCGATGTCGGAGCGGGCTGAAAAAATGCACCGTGCGCCTGCGGTTCTGGACCAGCGTGGCGTTGATTTCGAATATGAGGGCGAGATGACCGTCGACGTAGCCCTGAATGTGGATCAACAGGCCAGCTATCCATTCCAGCGTCTGACAGGCCCGGCAAATATCCTGATCGTTCCCGCGCGCCATTCGGCGTCGATCTCGACCAAGCTGATGCAGGAAATGGGCGGTGCTACGGTCATCGGTCCGATCCTGTCAGGTGTCGACAAGCCGATTCAGATCTGCTCGACCGTTTCGACGGCGAATGACATCTTGAACATGGCTATCCTGGCGTCTTGTGACATTGGATAAGCGATGACGATCTGGAACCTCGGCTCGATCAACGCGGACATGATTTACGACGTACCGCACCTTCCCGGGCCGGGGGAGACGCTCTCGGCCAACCGTTTGGATCGTTTTCTGGGCGGCAAAGGCGCGAACATGTCCGTGGCGGCGGCGCGGGCCGGGGCGCAGGTGTCGCATGTTGGGGCCGTGGGGTCGGATGGGCGCTGGGCGTTGGATCGTTTGACGGAATATGGCGTGGACACACGCCATATCGCCCAGGTCGACGTGCCGACAGGTCACGCCATCATTGCCGTGGATGCCGAAGGTGAGAACAACATCATCCTGTTTCAGGGGGCGAACCACGCAATCTCGCAGGATCAGTTGGGGCAGGCGCTGTCTTCAGCTTCGCGCGGTGATTTGCTGGTGATGCAGAACGAAACCAATCTTCAGGTTGAGGCCGCGAAGATGGGTCGTGAGATGGGTTTGACTGTCTGCTATGCCGCAGCCCCGTTTCAGGCCGATGCGGTGCAGGCCGTGCTGTCCTATCTGGATTTCCTGATATTGAACGAAGTTGAGGCCGATCAACTGCGTCAAGCCACCGGTCAATCGGTCTCGGATTTGAAGGTCGAGCATGTAATTGTCACCTTGGGATCAAAAGGCGCGCGGTACCATCATCGCGCTGCGACGTCGGATTTCCCGGCCTATAAAGTGCAGCCTGTGGATACGACCGGCGCGGGGGATACCTTTACCGGCTATGTTCTGGCCGGGATGGATCGAGGGATGCGGATCCCGCAGGCGATTTCCCAAGCAAACCGTGCCGCGGCCCTGATGGTCACGCGGCACGGTACAGCAGATGTCATCCCGGATTTGAAAGAGGTCCGGGACGCGAAGCTCGATTAGGATCCGGCAAATGGCGCGTCGCCGCCCCAAAGTTGCTTGACACGGGCGTCCCGGCCGCAGGCTTTGCGGTAAGCCTTGTATGCGCTGTGTTGGCGTTTGGGGCCAAACCGCGTGAGAACCAGCTTGGACCCTTTGTAGTAATCCTGATGATATGCGTCGGCAGGATAGAACGTGCCAGCCTGCAGGATCGGCGTAACCACGGTCTGCCCCAGCGCACGTTGTGCATCTGCCTTGGCCTGTTCAGCAGACGCTTTTTCGCCTGCATTAGAGACAAAAATGGCGGTTCTATAGCTATCCCCCCGATCACAGAACTGCCCTCCGGCATCGGTAGGGTCTACGGACCGGAAAAAGAGGTTCAACAGCGTTTCACGGGAAACGACCGATGGGTCAAAGGTGATCTGGACGGCTTCGTAATGACCGGTGCCCCCTTTGGAGACCTGATCATACGTAGGGCTTGCGGTTTTGCCGCCGGTAAATCCGGAAACTGCCCCTGTCACACCTTTCACGGATTCAAAGTCGGATTCGACACACCAGAAACACCCGCCGGCTACCGTCAGGGTTTCGGTTCCCGCGGCGGGTGCCGGGGTCGCTCGCAACAGAGCGGCAATTGCGATCAAAGTAAAAAGAAGCGTCGGTTTGACGTAGTCGAGATAAGCGATGCGGGTCATGGCAGGTCTCCTTCTGAGATTAAGCTGCCTTGTCTTTTTGCCCGACGCAATCACCTGACATCGTTTGTCACGCGCTGGTGAGAGGAGTTTATCCGAGCAACTGCCCTAGTTTCATCGCAACGCCCATATTTCCCGAAATCTTGAGCTTGCCCAAAGCCACTCCTGTCATCGGGTTCAGCTTGCCGGTCAGCAGTTTGGTCAGGTTCTTCTGCGAAATACGGATGGTGCAGTCGGTTTCCCGATCCTGTGTGGTGGCCTGATTGTCAGACAGGACGATCACACCGTCATCGCCGCAATCGAACTTCAACGAGCCTTCGAAGCTTTTGCCAACCAGGTTTTTCTGAATGTCGTCCGCAATTGACTGCAACATGGTATCTCTCCTCGGTTGACCTGTGCGTAAGGCTAAACCGGTTAGCCAGGCAAGGATGACCCCACGAGAACCACTGCCTACGACCCCTGCAAAAGCTGGACAGTGCGTTCGCACCGCTGACCGTCATAGAATGCGTCCAGAACGGCAAGAAATTCCGGCGGGGCATCGGGTACGGATGAGAACAGCGTCATGCAAGACCGCAACTTCTTGCCATCTATCCCGCCCAGAATGTCCGTGGCATCGCGGCCCTTGTGCAGCAGCATCAACTGCGCTGTTTCTATCAGGCGTTTGCGCAGTTCTGGGTGATCCAGATAGGCGGTCGCCTCGTCCAGATCTTCAATGCCGTAGAGCTGCGCCATGTCGGACCGGCCAAGCGCGGCCAGTTGCGGAAAGACGAACCACATCCAGTGGCTGGTTTTCTGCCCCTGCTTCAACTCGCGCAGGACGTCGGACCAAACCGTGTCCTGCGCTTCGATGAACAGATCAAGCTCATCACCGATGCCGTCGTCTTCGGTCACTTGGACAAACGCTTGTCGCGGGCTGCCAGCAGTTTAAGACGCAGGGCGTTCAACTGGATAAAGCCCGCCGCATCTGTCTGGTCATACGCACCCGCGTCTTCCTCGAAGGTGACGTGCGCCTCGGAGTAGAGCGAGTGATCCGACCAGCGGCCCACGGTCGAGGCCAGACCTTTGTACAGTTTCACCCGCACGGCGCCGGTTACGTGTTCCTGGCTCTTGTCGATGGCCGCTTGCAGCATTTCGCGTTCGGGCGAGTACCAGAAGCCGTTATAGATCAACTCAGCATATTGCGGCATCAACTGGTCTTTCAGGTGCATCGCGCCGCGGTCCATGGTGATGGATTCAATGCCACGGTGCGCTTCCAGCAGGATGGTGCCGCCGGGCGTTTCGTAGATACCGCGCGACTTCATGCCAACAAAACGGCCTTCGACCAGGTCCAGACGGCCAATGCCGTGCTTACCGCCATATTCGTTCAGTTTGGTCAGGATGGTGGCCGGGCTCATCGCTTCGCCATTGATGCTGACTGCGTCGCCTTTTTCAAAGCCGATTTCGATGAATTCGGGTTCGTTCGGCGCATCTTCGGGGTGGACGGTGCGCTGATAGACGTAATCCGGCGCCATATCGGCGGGGTCTTCCAGAACCTTACCCTCGGACGAGGTATGCAGCAGGTTCGCATCGACCGAGAACGGAGCCTCACCGCGTTTGTCCTTAGCAATCGGAATCTGGTTCTGTTCGGCGAATTCCAACAGCTTGGTGCGGCTGGTCAAATCCCATTCCCGCCACGGCGCGATGACCTTGATGTCAGGGTTTAGAGCATAGGCTGCCAATTCGAAACGAACCTGGTCGTTGCCCTTGCCGGTTGCGCCGTGGGCCACGGCATCGGCACCGGTTTCAGCCGCGATCTCAACCAGACGTTTCGAGATCAGCGGGCGCGCAATGGACGTACCCAGCAGGTACAGACCTTCGTACTGCGCATTGGCGCGGAACATGGGGAAGACGAAATCGCGGACGAATTCCTCGCGGATATCTTCGATATAGATGTTCTCGGGCTTGATCCCCAGCAGTTCGGCCTTCTGGCGGGCAGGCTCCAGTTCCTCACCCTGACCCAGATCGGCGGTGAAGGTGACGACCTCACAGCCATACTCGGTCTGCAACCATTTCAGAATGATCGAGGTATCAAGGCCACCGGAATAGGCCAGAACAACTTTCTTGGGCGCGGACATCTGACTTCCCTTTATGCGTAGAACGATTGGCCCCTAACGGGTTTTGAAAGCGGGGGCAAGTTATCTGCGTTGACGCAGGCAGCGATTTCAGGTGAAACGGACGGATAGAGAACAAGGATTGGTTGAAAGGGCAGTTTTTACGATGTTGGGCTGGCAGATTTTTGTGCATTCCGTGCGAATGGTTTTTGGAAATATTAAGTAGGTTCTGCAAGTTACCTTTGGGCCGGCACTTGCGGCAACCGCCGCCATCGTCGCGCTGTTTATGGTTCTGGATATACCCTGGGATCAGCTTGATCCGGAAAGCGGTACCTTGCCACCGGGAACGTCATACGGATCGCTGGTGTTCTTCGTCGCAAGCGTGGCCATCGTGGGAATAATCACGATGTTCTGGATCGCCGTGTCCTGGCATCGTTTTATCCTGCTGGAAGAATACCCCCACGGTATTTTTCCGACTTTCCGGTTTGACAGGATTCTCGCGTATTTTGGGCGCGTGTTGCTGTTGGGCCTGCTGATGGGCCTTGCCTTCTTGCCGCTAAGCATGGTTATGGCCGCGATGGGAGCTGGCGCACTGACTTTGGTGGTAATGGTCGCTTTCGCCTTTTTTCTGATCGTTGCATTCTATCGCCTTTCGATCATTCTGCCAGCGGCTGCGATTGGCCATCCAGTAACGCTTGGGGATGCGTGGAACAGCACACAAGGAATGGGCGGTGCAATCATCCTGCTTCTTATCGTGAACTTTCTGTTTCAGTTTCTGGTGCAGCTTGCGTTCACCGCGCTCGCGTTTATTCCCTTGCTGGGCATCTTGCTGACCCTGTTCTTCGGTACTTTGGTGTTGCCACTGATCAACGTCAGTATTTTGACCACGATGTTCGGTGTGTTCATCGAAAAGCGCGAACTGACCTAGCCGCTCGTACACATATGTATTCCTTGCGCTTTCGGCGGTGATGCGGCAGTGAAACCGTCATGAGTGACTTCATGACCCGTGCCCGCGCCGCCGAACAGGAAATGCGATTGGTTTTTCCGCCGACGCCCTTGCAGCGGAATGCCCACCTGTCTGACCGCTATGGGGCTGATATCTGGCTCAAGCGTGAAGACCTCAGCCCGGTGCGGTCATATAAAATTCGCGGTGCGTTCAACGCCATGCGCAAGCAAAAGGGGTATGACCTTTTCGTCTGCGCCAGCGCAGGCAATCATGCGCAGGGTGTGGCGTTCATGTGCAAACACCTGAACGTGCGCGGTGTGATCTTCATGCCGGTGACAACGCCGCAGCAGAAAATTCAAAAAACCCGCATCTTCGGCGGCGACAATATCGAGGTTCATCTGTCCGGAGACTATTTCGATGATACTCTGGCAGCGGCGCAACAGTGGTGTGCGCAGCAGGGCGGTTATTTTCTGTCACCCTTCGATGATGAGGACGTAATCGAGGGGCAGGCGTCCCTTGCGGTTGAGATCGAAGAGCAACTGGGCCGCGTCCCAGACCACGTCATCCTGCCGGTTGGGGGTGGAGGAATGTCATCAGGTGTGGCGACGTGGTTTGGCGATCGAACGCATTGCCTGTTTGTCGAGCCCAAAGGTGGGGCGTGCCTGCATGCGGCGATGGCGGCGGGTCACCCGGTTTCGCTGGACCACGTAGACAATTTCGTTGACGGCGCCGCGGTTGGTCGGATTGGTGCCAAGCCGTTTGAATTGCTCAAGTCACGCCATCTTTCGGATGTGTTGGTCCTGTCCGAAGATCGCATCTGTGCCACGATGATTGAAATGCTGAATGTCGAAGGCATTGTTCTGGAACCTGCGGGTGCTCTTGCGGTTGAGGCGGTTGCCGATGTGCAAAGCTTCATTCGCGGCAAGACCGTGGTTTGCGTCACCTCGGGCGGGAATTTCGATTTTGAGCGTCTGCCCGAAGTGAAAGAGCGGGCGCAGCGCTACTCGGGCGTGAAGAAGTACTTTATTCTGCGCTTGCCGCAGCGTCCCGGCGCGTTGAAGGAATTCCTGAATATCCTCGGCCCGGATGACGATATTGCCCGATTTGAGTATATGAAGAAATCCGCGCGCAATTTCGGCTCGGTCCTGATTGGTATCGAAACCCGGAAGCCCGAGAATTTTGCACGTCTTTTCGCGCATCTGGACGAAGCGGGGTTTACCTATACCGACATAACAGACGACGAAACGCTGGCGCAGTTTGTCATCTAAGTCAGGTTCTGCGCCTTTTCGGTCAAGAAACGGGCGCGAGATTCTTCAAATGCGGTCAGAATTTCAGGCAGGTTGACTTCGACCGCTTGGCCAGAGGCCGCCGACCGCTCACCGTCCTGGCACAGCCTTGAGAAGTGGTCAAACCCAAGGCTCAGGGCGCTGCCTTTGAGAAAATGCAGGTTTTGTTCCAAGTCTTTCCGCAACGTGTCATGTTCCAGTCGGTCGATCGCTTCTTGCACTTCGTCCAGAAAGATCTGAACGACCTCGTCAAACTCGGCGCTGCCCACTTCGTTCCGCAACTGATTGACCCTGGACCAGTTGATCATGCCCGAAATCTCCAAAACAAAACCGCGACATGATTTTGGTAGCGTTGTACCGGTAAAGGGCAGGTTAAGCGACGCAAAAATAAACCTTCACCTGATGTTAAACAGCCGAAGCCTACAGTCTTTTTGCGCGGGGGGTGCAGCTAGGGAGCAGAGGATTCGGGTGGCAGAGGTCAGTCAAGCAGAAGCCAGGTCAGAGTTGGATTTTGGAGTGATCCAGAAGGTGCTTGTCGTAGATGACAGCCGACTTCAGCGGCGCATTCTTGTGGCCTCGCTCAAGAAATGGGGGTTTCAGGTTCTTGAGGCGGATAATGGCGCTGCCGCGCTGGAAATCTGCGCAAAGGAATCGCCGGACCTGGTCCTGAGCGATTGGGTCATGCCGGGGATGAGCGGCCTGGAATTCTGTCGGGCATTTCGGTCGTTGAATCGAGAGGTGTACAGCTATTTCATCCTGCTAACCTCCAAGAGCGAAAAGCAAGAGGTCGCGCGCGGGCTGGACGCCGGGGCAGACGACTTTCTGATTAAGCCGCTCGAGGCGGACGAACTGCGAGCCCGTATTTCAGCAGGCGCCCGAATTCTGGATATGCAGCGCGAGTTGTCCGAGAAAAATCGCCTGATTGAATCAGCGTTGGAAGACCTGAAGCTGGCGCATGACGCCATCGACAAAGACCTGATGCAGGCCCGCAAGATTCAGGAATCTCTGGTGCCGGAACTGACGCGCAGCTTCGGGAATTCCCGAGTCAGCCTGTTGCTGAAACCCTGCGGTCACATCGGCGGCGATCTTGTCGGCATGTTCTCACCCGGTGTGAACAGGTTGGGATTTTATAGCATTGATGTGTCGGGCCACGGCATCACCTCGGCCATGATGACAGCGCGGCTGGGCGGGTATCTGTCCAGCAAGCATTTCGATCAGAATGTAGCGATGGAAAAGCGGTTCGATAAATTCTATGCGCTGTTGCAGCCCGAGAAGGTCGCCGAGACCCTAAATTCCCGATTGATGGCGGATGCCGGGATCGAAGAATACTTTACCATGGTCTATGGGATCATCGACCTGCGCAACGGGCACTTGAAAATGGTGCAGGCGGGCCATCCCCACCCATTGGTGCTTCGTCAGGATGGAGGAACTGCGTTTCTGGGCGAAGGCGGGCTGCCGATCGGGTTGTTGCCGGACGTGTCTTTTCAGCGGATTGAAACCTATATGAACCCCGGCGACAGGCTTCTTTTGTATTCCGACGGCTTTACGGAATGCACAATGGCGGATGGGCAATTGCTTGAAGAAGAAGGGCTGCGTCAAATGGCGATCAAATGCACCAAGGGTGCCGCAGGGTCCGATTTTCTTGACAACATCTTTCGAGACCTGACCCAAGCCATGGCCCCCGGCAGCAGCATAGGTGACGATGTCTCGGCCGTATTTTTCGAATACGGAGGGCCCTAGAGCGTATCCAAATGCAAACTGGCGAAATGACGGTCGCCGCCATTGCCCAACATCTCAACCGCGTCTGCAGTATCCATCCACAACGCTTCGTGAAACGGTTCGGTCGGGGCGCCGATATTGCGGACGGGACGAGCGCGGTAGATCAGACAGACCTTTTCTGCCCATAAGTCATATTCCGGCATATAGGTGAACCGGCGAAATGCGCCGACACGACGTGGATTGGCCACCAGCCAGCCTGTTTCTTCGAAAACCTCTCGGTGAAGGGCCGTTATAGGCGATTCGCCGGGATCAATACCGCCGCCGGGCAATTGCAGATCAGGGCCGGGTTCCATCTGACAAGTCAGCAAAAGGTGCCGACCCCGGGGCAGCAACGCGTAAACGCCGACCCTTCGTATGTATTTACGACCCGCTTGTGGGGTTTCACCGAACCGTCTGATCATGTATTGCCCCTTACAACCCGAATTGTTCGACCTATATGCTGGCGGTATGCCAACCTGTGGCGTGTAAGGAAACCCCATGTCTCTTGGAACCAAAATCGCGTGGGACGATACCGTCCTGCCCTTTCAACTCGATGTATCGGACATGCGTGGCCGCGTGGCCCGTCTGGACGGGGTGCTGGATGGCATCCTGAAACAACACGACTATCCCGAAAAGGTCGAGGCTCTGGTCGCTGAGATGGCCCTGCTGACCGCGTTGATCGGTCAGACGGTGTCATTGCGCTGGAAGCTGTCCCTTCAGGTACAGTCCAAGGGCGCCGTTCGCATGATTGCCACCGATTACTATGCGCCCACCGAAGAAGGCGAACCGGCGCGCATTCGGGCTTATGCCAGCTTTGATCGGGACAGGCTGACCGATGCCAGCCCGTTCGATCAGGTGGGCGAAGGGTATTTTGCGATCATGATCGACCAGGGCGAAGGTACGCATCCCTATCAAGGGATCACTCCCTTGGCCGGCGGGTCGCTCAGCGCCTGTGCCGAAGCCTATTTTGCCCAGTCCGAGCAGTTGCCGACACGGTTCTCGCTGAGTTTTGGAAAATCGACCGAACCGGGCGTTGGCGAACATTGGCGCGCGGGCGGGATCATGCTGCAGCATATGCCCAAAGCCTCGCCGTTTGCGGCAACGGGCGAAGGCACCGGAGACATTCTGACCGCCAGCGATCTGGTCGATGGCGAGGAAGGTGAAAACTGGGGCCGCGTGAATATCCTGCTGGATACGGTCGAGGATCTGGAACTGATCGGCCCGTCAACCGCGCCGACCGACTTGCTGGTGCGCTTGTTTCACGAAGAACAGCCCCGCGTCTATGACGCCCAGCCGGTGCAATTCGGATGTACCTGCTCTGAAGATCGCGTGCGGCAGAGCCTGTCGATCTATTCGGCGAAGGACATTGAAAAGATGACGACGCCCGAGGGCAAAGTCACCGCAGACTGCCAGTTCTGCGGCGCGCATTACGTGCTGGATCCCGGCACCGTCGGTTTTGATGCTGACCGGCCCTGATCCGACAGACGTGCTGCGGGCGGCGCTGAGCCGCCCCGGCGACGGGTCAAGTGATTTTGACCTGAACCCCGACACTGTATTGCCGGAAGGTCGGAAGCTGCGCCCGGCGGGGGTTCTGGTTCCGGTTTCCGTTGTCGGAAACACTCCGCGTGTGATCCTGACCAAGCGTTCGTCAGCGCTTAAACATCATCCGGGTCAGATTGCCTTTCCGGGCGGCAAGCAGGACAAAGGTGACGCCGATGTCACGGCCACCGCCCTGCGTGAGGCGCAGGAGGAGATCGGTTTGCCTCCGGACCTGCCGGACATTCTGGGCCATTTGCCGACCCATGAGACAGTGACATCCTTCACGGTCACCCCGGTACTCGCCATTCTGCGGGACAGGTTTCAACCGGTACCGGAACCGGGCGAAGTGGATGAGGTGTTTTCGGTCCCGCTGGCGCATGTCCTTGATCCCGCAAACTACATTATTGAGTCGCGTCGCTGGCGGGGTCACAAACGGTATTATTTTACGGTGCCGTTCGGTCCCTATTATATTTGGGGCGCGACGGCCCGCATGCTACGGGGTCTGGCCGCGCGGGTGAGCGAATGACGCAAATTTCCGAAAGCTGGGTTTCCGATCCGGCGACACAAAAGGTTTGCGCGGTGTTGACGGACGGCGGGGCGCAGGCGCTGTTTGTCGGTGGCTGTGTGCGAAATGCGCTTTTGGGCGCGGCCGTGTCCGATATCGACATTGCGACGGACGCCCGCCCGCAGCAGGTTGTCGAGCTTGCGCAAAACGCGGGGCTGAAAGCGATCCCAACCGGGATTGATCATGGAACGATCACGGTGGTCTGTGATGGCGTCCCGCATGAGATCACCACCTTCCGCCGTGACATCGAAACTGATGGCCGCCGCGCGGTTGTGGCGTTCTCGGACAATATCCAAGAGGACGCGGCACGCCGGGACTTCACCATGAACGCACTTTATGCGCAGCCTGACGGGACGGTATTGGATCCGCTGAATGGCCTGCCGGATTTGCGGGCACGGCGGGTGCGCTTCATCGGAACCGCAGAACACCGCATCCGTGAAGATTACCTGCGGTCTTTGCGCTATTTTCGGTTCCACGCTTGGTATGGTGATGCAGAGGCTGGGTTTGACGCGGATGCTCTGGCGGCGATTGCGTCCAATTTGGACGGATTGTCGGATTTGTCCCGCGAACGTGTCGGGGCCGAGCTTTTGAAATTGCTGGGTGCCCCCGATCCTGCACCCTCTGTCGCGGCCATGCGCAGCGTCGGCGTTCTGGCGCAACTTGTGCCGGGTGCAGATGATCGGGCCCTTGCGCCACTGATTATGTTGGAGCAGCAGGCAGGAGCCGCACCAGATCCCATCCGGCGGCTCGCCGCGATTGCGACGCCCGAAATTGCAAAGACCCTGCGCCTGAGCAAGGCGCAGCTTCAGCGACTTACTCAGATGCGGGATGAGGCAAGCGGGAACGCGTCTACCGCAGAGCTTGGGTTCCGATATGGCGAGGAAAGCGGTCTGCACAAAGTGCTTCTGAGATGCGCCTTTTTCGAACAGCCCTGGTCCGAGGAGATGCGCACCGACCTTCACGCCGGGGCCAAAGCCGAATTTCCAATCACCGCGTCAGACCTGATCCCCGAATTCACCGGCCCCGCGCTGGGCCGGAAACTGGCCGAGCTTGAGGCCCGCTGGATTGCTTCGGGTTTCGTGCTGACCCGCGACGATTTGCTGAGCGGCTGAGGCGTAGTCTCAAAAAGGGATGACAAGTCGCAGTCTTTGTGCTTACGTTCGCCTGTCACTTAAATGGAGGGATGCGAATGTATTACGGGATCTGGTTCGGCTAAAGCCGGGACACCTTGACCCGTAGGGGTGGTGTTCTAGCGCCATCTTTCTTCGCATGACCAATTTTCTGCTCAATCGGAGCACTCTCCATGTTTCGCTTTTTCGAAAACCTCGTTGACCCTTTTGTCGCCTACAAGGAATCTGACACGCCGCCCACGCGGTTGTGGCCATTCATGTTGGAATACTCCAAGCCGTTCTATCGGGTATTCTTCTGGGCGGGGCTGATTTCAGTCATCGTAGCGGCAGTTGAGGTCGGGCTGATCTACTATATGGGTCGCGTAGTTGACCTGTTGACCGGACCGCCGGCCGAGGTGTGGAAGGCCCACGGGACTGAAATGATCCTGATGGCCCTTTTTGTCCTTTTGCTGCGGCCCATGTTGCATGTCGTGGATGTGCTGTTGTTGAACAACACGATTCTGCCGAACTTTGGCACCCTTATCCGCTGGCGCGCGCATAAACATGTGCTGCGTCAGTCCGTGGGCTGGTTCGAGAATGACTTTGCGGGCCGCATCGCCAACCGGATCATGCAAACGCCCCCGGCAGCGGGCGAGGCGGTGTTTCAGGTCTTTGACGCGATCTCTTTCTCGCTGGCCTATTTGATCGGGGCGGCGGTGCTGCTTTTGGCGGCTGATCCGCGCCTTTTGCTGCCACTGCTGGTCTGGTTTGTCCTGTATGGATTGCTGGTTCGTTGGACGGTTGCTCGGGTAGGTCCCGCGTCGCAGGCGGCGTCCGATGCGCGGTCTGCCGTGACGGGGCGGGTGGTCGACAGCTACACCAACATCCACTCGGTCAAGATGTTTGCCCATGACGCGCAGGAACTGGACTATGCCCGCGAAGCCATCGAAGAAACACGCCGAACCTTTCAGATCGAGATGCGGATCTTCACCATCATGGATGCGGTTCTGGTCACGCTGAACGGTCTGCTGATCGTTGGCGTTGTCGGATGGGCGATCGCCCTGTGGATGCAAGGCAGCGCCTCGGTCGGGGTGGTTGCGGCTGCTACCGCTTTGACCCTGCGGCTGAACGCGATGACTGGCTGGATCATGTGGGCGCTGACCAGCTTTTTCCGTCAGCTTGGTGTTGTGGCCGAGGGGATGCAGACGATTGCGCAACCCATTGATCTGTTGGATTTGCCCGGCGCCAAACCGTTGCAATTGTCCAATGGTCAGATCGACATTCGCGATCTGTCCCACCATTACGGGCGCAAGACCGGGGGTTTGGACCACATCAATCTGACCATTCAGCCGGGTGAAAAGATCGGTCTGATCGGGCGGTCCGGGGCCGGGAAATCGACCCTAGTAAAGCTGCTTTTGCGGTTTTACGACGTCGAGCAGGGTGCGATCCTGATCGACGGTCAGAACATCGCGCAGGTCACGCAGGACAGTTTGCGCAGTCATATCGGCATGGTGCAACAAGACAGCGCGCTGCTGCACCGCTCGGTCCGAGATAACATCCTCTATGGTCGTCCTGACGCGACCGAGGCTCAGATGATCGCCGCTGCCAAACAGGCCGAAGCGCATGAGTTCATCCTTGATCTGCAAGACCCACAAGGGCGCACGGGCTATGACGCGCATGTGGGTGAGCGGGGCGTTAAACTGTCTGGCGGGCAACGTCAGCGGGTGGCCTTGGCGCGCGTGATCCTGAAGGATGCGCCGATCCTGCTGTTGGATGAAGCGACATCTGCTCTAGATTCCGAGGTTGAAGCTTCGATACAGGAAACTCTTTACGGCATGATGCAAGGTAAAACCGTGATCGCCATTGCCCACCGGCTGAGTACCATTGCCCAGATGGACCGCATTCTGGTCATGGACGACGGAAGAATTGTAGAGCAAGGCGGCCATGCCGAGCTGTTGTCCCATGGTGGGCTTTACGCCCAGTTCTGGGCGCGGCAATCTGGGGGCTTCCTGAACCCGGAGGCCGCGGAATGAGGATCGCCGACCTCATAAATCCGTTCAAAAACATCGAAACGCCCCCGCCGCAAACACTGGGGGCGTTCATTCGCTGGTGCTTGTCCGGCGCGTGGCCCATGCTGTTTGTCGCGGCCTTCTTTTCCGCAACCGCTGGCGCGATGGAGGCCGGAACTGCCTGGATTCTGGGATTGGTGGTCGACATTGCAACCGCAGGCGGGCCCGAGAACTTTCTGACCGCTAGCAACATGTGGATGATACTCGGCGCAGTTGCCTTTTTCATGCTGTTGCGCCCGGCATTGTTCGGGTTGTCCTCACTGTCGAACAATTACATCGTAATGCCCAATATCACGCCGCTGGTTCTGGCCAAGCTGTACCGTTGGACATTGGGGCAGTCCGTCACCTATTTCGACGACGACTTCGCCGGACGGATCGCCCAGAAACAGATGCAAACTTCGAATGCGATGGCGTCGGTCGTGTCCGAGACCATCAGTGCGATCGTCTTTGCCCTCGCCTCGCTTGTGGGTTCGTTCCTTTTGTTAGGGTCTATTCATCCGCTTGTCATGCTACCCTTCACGGCTTGGCTCACCGTTTATTTCCTGCTTGTCCGCTGGTATCTGCCGCGCATCCGCAAACGCTCGGCCGCGCGGGCTGGGGCGCGGGCGATGGTGTCGGGGCAGGTGGTCGACACCATCACGAACATCAAGACCGTAAAGCTGTTTGCGCATTCTGCCTATGAAGATCAGGCTGCCCGCAATGCGATGGTCGACCTGCGGGAACGGTCGCTGGAGTTCGGCAGTCTTTCCGCTAGTTTCAGGTTCATTCTGATGACGCTGGCAGGTGTGCTGCCGGTTGTGCTGATGGGCGCAACGATCGGGTTGTGGCAGGCGGGAACTGCAACGGCAGGCGATATCGTTGCGGCGGGCGCAGTTTCGATCCGTATTGCCCAGATGACAGGCTGGGTCAGTTTCACGCTGATGGGCCTCTATGCGAATGTTGGTGAGATTGAGAATGGAATGATGACTCTTGCCAAACGGGACCGGATTGTGGACACAGCAAACGCGTCCGATCTGCAGGTGCAGGACGGTCGGATCGAGTTTGACCATGTCAGCTTTGCTTATGGGCGCGATGTCGGCGGTGTAAGCGATGTGAATATGACCGTATATCCGGGTGAGAAGTTGGGCATCGTCGGCGCATCCGGGGCAGGGAAGTCAACTTTGGTTTCCTTGCTATTGCGGCTCTATGACGGGGAAAAGGGCACAATTCGCATCGACGGTCAGGATGTTCGCCAAGTGACACAGGACAGCTTGCGCAGGCATATCGGGATGGTCACGCAGGAAACTGCGATGTTCAACCGCTCGGCGCGTGAAAACATCCTGTATGGCCGTCCTGATGCCACAGAAGCCGAGATGATCGCCGCGGCACAAAAGGCAGAGGCGCACGAATTTATTCTTGGCTTGCAGGACGCCCACGGTCGCACAGGATATGATGCCCATCTGGGTGAGCGTGGCGTAAAACTCAGCGGGGGACAGCGCCAGCGGATCGCCCTGGCGCGTGCGATCCTGAAAGACGCGCCGATCCTTGTATTGGATGAGGCGACATCTGCGCTGGATTCCGAGGTAGAAGCCTCGATCCAAGCCGCCCTGCACCGCGTGATGCGGGGCAAGACCGTCCTTGCGATTGCACACCGGCTTTCAACGCTGCGAGAGATGGACCGGATCATCGTGCTGGATCAGGGGCGCATTGTCGAATCCGGCACTCATGACGATCTGCTGGAACAGGGCGGCCTTTATGCACGATTCTGGCATCGTCAGTCTGGTGGCTTCATTCAAGCAGAGGCTGCGGAATAGCTTTTAGCTGATTGGCTCGGGTGGTCCGGCGGCGTTTTTATGTTCAACCCGACCGTGACGGTGTCAAAGGGGTTTTGTTGCGGGCAAAGCCCCGGTATCAGGCGGATCATGACGCAGACATTCACCATAACGCGCCTTGGTCATCAGGGGGATGGCATTGCCGAAGGCCCCGTTTTTGCACCGCGCACCTTGCCGGGTGAAGCGGTCAGCGGCACCGTTGTCGGGCAGCTTTTGACCGAGGTCCGGGTCGAAACCCCCTCGGATCAAAGGGTCAAGGCGCTGTGCCGCCACTACAAGTCTTGTGGTGGATGCCAACTGCAACATGCATCAGACGCATTTGTCGCCGACTGGAAGGTCGAAATTGTGCGCAAGGCGCTGGATGCGCAGGGGATCGAAGCGGACATGCGCCCGATCCATACCTCACCCGAACGGTCCCGGCGTCGGGCAACCGTTGCTGTGCGGCGCACGAAAAAGGGCACTTTGGCTGGGTTCCATGGCCGCGCATCCGATACGATTTCCGAAATCCCGGATTGCCATTTGCTGCATCCCGACCTGATCGCCGCGATCCCGGTGGCCGAGGCGTTGGCCCTGCTGGGGGGCAGCCGAAAAGGGGTTCTGGCTGTGACGCTGACCCTGTCCGAGGGTGGTCTGGACGTGGCAGTCAAAGGCGGCAAGCCATTGGACGGCCCGCTTGAGCTGGCCCTTGCGCAGGCGACCGAACACCATGGTCTTGCACGGCTCAGTTGGGATGACGAGGTTATCGCCACGCGGCAGCAGCCGGTTCAACGCTTTGGGACGGCCGAAGTCGTACCTCCGCCCGGCGCGTTTCTGCAGGCCACCAAGGACGGCGAACAGGCTCTATTACAGGCTGTTTTGCAGGCAACCGAGGGGGCAAAGCGCGTTGTCGACCTGTTCGCAGGCAGCGGTACCTTTTCGCTTCCACTAGCGCAGACCGCCGAAGTTCTCGCAGTGGAAGGCGAGGCCGACATGTCGGCCACGCTGGATCAGGGGTGGCGCAAGGCTAAAGGGTTGAAGCGGGTAACGACCGAGGCGCGCGACCTGTTCCGCCGACCCTTGATGCCGGATGAACTTAGGTATTTTGACGCGATCGTGCTGGACCCGCCGCGCGCAGGGGCCGAGGCGCAGGTGTCCGAGCTGGCGCAGGTAAAACGCCCAGTGATTGCTTATGTCTCTTGCAACCCGGTTACATTCGCCCGTGACGCAAAAACGCTGGTTAACGCGGGTTACACCCTTGAATGGGTACAAGTGGTTGACCAGTTTCGGTGGTCGTCACATGTCGAACTTGCCGCCCGCTTTACTCTGAACTCATAACCCTGACAGGAGAGCACCCGAATGGGGATCACCCAACGCCTGCAGACAATCATCGACGCCCCGGCTTTTGGCCATTTCATCACCGGAGTCATCCTGTTCAATGCGGTCCTGCTGGGGATGGAGACATCTCCGACCCTGATGGAGCTGGCAGGCCCGGTGATCGTGACATTGGATCAGCTATGTCTGGCCATCTTTGTTGCCGAAATCTCGATGAAGCTGATTGCCACGGGGCGGAATTTTTTCAAGAACGGGTGGAACAACTTTGATTTCCTGATTGTGAGCATCGCCCTTGTGCCCAGTGCGGGCAGCCTGTCGGTTTTGCGGGCGCTGCGTATTCTCAGGGTGCTGCGCGTGATTTCGGTTGCGCCCCGTTTGCGCCGGGTGGTCGAAGGGTTCATTTCAGCCTTGCCGGGCATGGCCAGTGTGTTCCTTCTGATGGCGATCCTGTTTTATATTGGCGCGGTGATTTCGACCAAGCTGTTCTCGGAGTCTTTCCCGGACTGGTTCGGCGATCTTGGCCTGTCAGCCTATACGCTATTCCAGATCATGACGCTGGAAAGCTGGTCGATGGGCATCGTGCGCCCGGTTATGCAGGTTTATCCCTATGCGTGGGTTTTCTTTGTGCCATTCATCATGGTCACGACCTTTGCCGTTGTGAACTTGCTGGTGGGTTTGATCGTGAACTCGATGCAAGATGCCCACCACGCCGAGGATGAGGTAAAGACCGATGCCTACCGCGATGAGGTGCTAGAGCGCCTTGAAACCATCGAACGTCGCTTAATTGAGCAGTCGAACATCAAAAAGTGATTTCAGTTTTTCGGATTTCTGGCATAATCCTGAAAAAAACAAAACGGCAGGCAGTGAAACATGGATCGTCGAGCATTTGGATTGGGTGCTATGGCAACGCTGGGCCTTTCGGCCTGCGCCTCTGCAAACCCCAGATTTCTGACATATGATGGACCCGAAGTGACATCTTTGGTCATCAACAAAAGTGCGCGGAAGATGTATCTTCTGCACAACGAACACGTTCTAAAAGAATACAAGGTGGATCTGGGTTTTGCGCCCGCGGGGACCAAGACCAAACGCGGTGATGGTCGCACGCCCGAAGGCACGTACCTGATCGACCGCCGCAATCCCAACAGCAGTTATCACCTGTCCCTCGGGATTTCTTACCCAAACTCGGATGACGTTGCACAGGCAAAGGCAGCAGGCGTTGATCCCGGTGGCGATATCTTTATCCACGGCCAGCCCAACAAGCGATCTGAACGCAAACGCGCGAAAAAGACGCCGGATTGGACGGCCGGATGCATTGCGGTCAAGAATGAAGAGATTGAAGAAATCTACGCAATGGTGAACCGCGGTACGCTGATCACTCTGCGCCCTTAACAGGTTTCCACGCACCAAATCCGAATTGCATATAGTCGCGCTGGTAGGCATCTGCCGCCAGCGTTTCGAGCGCTTCGTCGTAGATCTCGCCCAGCGTGTAAGGGCTGTCAGGGTCGGTTATTGTTGGCACCAGCGGGGTTTCGTGCCCCACCGACCGGGCCAGATTGGGAAGGGCTGATGCCAGTTCTTCTTCCCTCAGGATCACATCGGGCAGGGCAAATGACACCATTCCTTCCAACACCTGCGCCTGACTGCACCACATTCCGTCAACGCGAACCGGCGTCTGACCCGCAAGGTTCTGGCGCAGAAACTGCAAGAAAGCGGAAAATGCCTCTAGGTGTTGGTCGATAGGGTAGTTGTCTTTGCGCAATTGGCCTGGAATGGGAATTTTGAACCGATTGCGCAGCATATTGCGGATCTTCAGATAAGAACCCGGTCCGGTGCTTAGGATTTTAGAACAAAAAACGGAATGCGCACGGGCCAACGGATGGCGCAGCACGGTGAACTTCCGGTGACCGGGATGGGAAATCATCCACCTCCGTGCCTGCTTTCGGTTCTGGTTGGTGATCAGGGCATCCATGTCCACCCCATCCAGATCAGCCAGCCATTGCGAAACCTGTGCTTCAACCCCTCCGCGCACAGGCAGGTACATCAGTGGTGTGTTCGGCGCGGCCACGTAGTTGGCTACTGCCGGACCACGCTGGGGTTCAAAATTGGGGGTGCGATACAGATTGAACCTGTCGACTTGGGACAAGTCACGCTCAAGCTGATCCGGGTTTGTGACCTTGGACTGGGTCGCCTCGGGGTTTTGAGGTTTCAGCGTGTCATCAAGTTCCGTAAGCCGCCCGGCAACACCCAGCCATTCTGCCAGACCATTCAGCGATTCCAGCCGATTTAAATCGTCATACGCGATGTAGAATGGGGTCTGACCCGAGTCTTGCAGGTGATGAAGCAGCAAAAGTTGGAAATTCTGCTGTTGGTCCAGGTATTTCTGAAACTCGACCACTTTGAATTCGATGCGGGCCTCACGCCTGCGTTTCACGTTTTTTAGCTGCCACTGCTTGGTTTCCCGCGCAATTTGCAACGATATGAAACTGTCCAAGGGGTTTCGCGTCAGGATAATCTTGGCGCAGCGGGGATCGCTTAGAACAGGCTCTAACACGCGTGGATCGTGGCCATCAAAAAAGCGGAAACCATTCAGGCCAAAAGGCGCCTCGCGGATCGCGTCCAGCAGGTCGGTCGGATTCTGGTCCCGCTGCTCAATCGAAATGCCCAGCAGTTCTTCGGTTTTCAATCGCCCTATGAAATGCGGGTTGAACGCCTCGCCGTGGCTGGTGACCCCGTCCAATGCGTTCAGGTTGGCCTCCAGCAGGTTTGAGCCCGTGCGCATGGCGGCAAGAATAACGAAATAGTCGAATTTTTGGCTCATATCCGGTTATCGCACCAAATAAGGTTTTGGATATGGCCTGACCTGTTTTCCGAACACGTCGTCTGACGGAAAGTCGCCCATCATGTAGGGATGCATCCCCTGGTTCTTGAGGTTTTGCAGGAATTGGCCAAATCCCGAAAGGTCAACCATGGTCGGGGTCTGTGTGAGATGGCTTTGGTTTTGAATGCCTATTTCCCCGACCACCGCCTGAAGTGGTTCCATCGGTGTTTCAACAAATTCCGCAAGAGACCACGTTCGAACCCGTGCCTTAGTCCACACCGAGTTCAAAACCTCAAGCTGTTTGGTTTCGATCTGCTGAAGCCGGGCGGCCTCGTTGCGAATATCCGAAAAATTCAGGTTGGACCGAAACAGCGGGATGGCCCATGCGCCAGTGATCACTGAGACTTGGGCATTCTTATCACGTGCCAGAAACCAGCTGATCTTTTGCGTATCACGGGGCCCGAACTGAAAACATTGCCGCTCGCCTCGGGTATTCCAGACAAGGTTGGATAGAAAGGCGGTCGGGTTATAGTCCCGCAATTTTGCACAGTCGCTCAACGCGCCGTTAATGATGGTTTCTCCGCCCGAGAACTCTGCCCGGCTGGGTGCGAAAAGGTGGCCGTGCACGCGCCCGCCTGTTGTCTCAGTCAGCCAAGGCTCAAAATCCTCGAACAGTTCAGCAAAGCCCTGAAAGACGGAATATGGGAAACAGGTCAGGCCATTCTCGCTGCCATGACGGGGAAAGCGGCTTTGCATATACAGCCCGTCCCGTCCCCGTGTGCGGCGTTCGACCGCCTTCGAGAATACGCGGTCGATCTTCCCCGGATTGGGTTCTGCCGGTTTCATTGTGCCAGCCTGATCAGCGAGAAAGGACTGATACAGTCGATCCGCGTCGCGCCAGACCTTACGGGCCACAAAACAATCAGACCTGCGCAAAAGCTGCAGGTGGTCGTCGTAGAATATATGCGGACGCCCCTGATAGTCGAATTTAGACAGGGTGAGTGACCGACTTTCGATTTGGATCGAATAAAGGCGCGCCAATGTCTGAAAATAGCTTTCGTCGGGTATCCAGACCCGGCGAAAATACCGATCATACACCTTGCGCTTGGGGTCCTGCAAAATGGCGGACAGCGTCTGACGGGTCAGGCACCACCATTGGCTGCCCATGTGTGGCACCAATCCTTTGGGGATGCGGCGCCGCATCCCAAGCGCTCGTTGCAGCCGGACGTACAGATCGAACAGCTTGCGGTGCTTGCGCCACGAGAACGGAAACCTCAGCGTGAACCTTTCCTGATCCAGCCCTCCGATGGTCCAGCTAACATCGGCAGTGGTTGCGCTTTCGATGAAATCCACACGCGGACGTTCCGCAAGATAGTCGACAAGTTCGGAAACGGGACGCAGTGGAAGGCAGGCACCCGACGACAAGTAAACGTGGTGAACATCCGGGAACGCGTCCAGCATCAGTTCGGCCGCGGATTGCGAGGCTGCCACGATGCTCCACCCACCCCACTGGCACGTGTGTCGCTCGGAAAATCGGATGAGCGGCGTGTCCGCACAGGATGTGGCCAGATCGGAATATGCCTTGTCCGAGACTTTTTGATCGACGTGAATGACAACAGGACACCCGGCGGTGGCCCAATGGCGCGCAACCTGCTCGACCCGGTGCAGCGCAGAATGAACTAGCATGACGATGCCAAGTTTGCTCATGCCCAGTTTCCTTTGGACATGAGCCCCAGAATTTCGAGCTGCCGCCAGTTGATGTATTTCTCGGACCAGTCGCACCAAAAGACGGGCTGGTCGTCCAACCCTTGGGCATAGGCGCGGTATTCCCCCGATCTTCGATAGTGTTGGCCGCGCTCCATTTCTTCTCGGGCCTTATCTCCCAAAGTGTCGATCAGCTTGGCATGCAGCAGCGCCCCGCTGGTCTTTTCGCCGCCCCATTCGTCATAAACTTGGTTCAGGCCGCGCGGCAGCAGAGAGTGGGTCGAACTGACATAAACATAGCGCCGGTCCCACTTGACCAGCGGTATCTTGTTCAGCGCGGGGGCTTTGGATGGGTTGTCCCGGAAAAACACCCGCGCGCGTGGGCCGCCCTGAATCCACAGGTTTCCGTAGTCGTGGTTCTTTGTGATCATGTAGTTGCCCGAGTCGAACCAGCGGGCGATTTCGAACGGATCCTGACCCTCATTATAGGGTTCGGCTTCAACAGGGCCACGCGGGTACATGTCGATCAGCATCGTGCCAAAACTGCGTACGGCGCATCCGTCCAGCCAATCGGTCAATGCCCGCACCGGGCGGGTGTCGCAGAACGGGTAAATAAAGAACTCATCCGGGTCGACTGTCAGAACCCAATGACCATGCGCGTATTTGCGCAGCAGGTAATTCGACCAGTCGATGCCGAACGTAGCCCGCTTATAGCTTGCATCAGCCCGCCAGACTGAAACATCCGGTTGATCGGCTAGAAATGCGCCGGTTCCGTCATCACTGTCATTGTCGACGAACAAAAAGTGATTGACCCCCAGACGGCGGTAATATTCCAGAAAGAATGGCAGGCGAATTTTTTCGTTTCGCACGACGCTCACCAACAGGACATCACGCCGTTTGATATTCTGTGTTTTCGTCGAAACGGCCGTAAGATCACGCCGTTTTCTAAGGCAGCGCAAAATACGGCGCTTGCGCCGCAATCTCATTCGGTAAGAATCCAACAGGCTCACGTGACTGCCCTACCTTTTGATTTACGCGAGCATACCCGGGGCCTGGATCAGCCAGAGTGGTGCCGGGTCATTATCGGGTTATGCCACTTTTCCATCTATCGAGGCAACGCATTTACAAGCCGTTAGCCGAAGAGGCCGAATTTTCAATCAATATTGCCCATCAACCCAAGCTGCTGCAGTTGCCTCCAGCCTGTGTAACGCTCTGACTGAGGTGTCCACATTAAGGGGCGATTAATTATCCCGTCATAATAGTCCGCGAACTGATCGGGGTTATGGAAATGCTGCCGCCGGGTTTTTTCGACCTTCGATTTCTCGATCACCTCGGGCAGAAACTTGGTGTGCAGTAATACGCCCGACGGTCTGCTGTCATCTGGGCCGTCATAGGCCGCGTTCAATTTTCGCGGTAAGGCCGAATGGCACGAATTGACATAGGCATACCGCCGGGACCACCGAACCAGAGGAAGCTTGTTCAACGTCGGGGACTGCCGCGGCGTGTCGGCAAAGAACATTCGTTCGCGCGCGCCGCCCTGTACCCATAGATTTCCCAAGGGAGATTGCCGTTTTGCGCGGTAAGGACCGGGGTCAAACCAGCTCAGAACTGCAGTTGGGTCAGTGTCGGGTTCATAGCCCTGAACCCCCAGCTGGTCCTTGGGATAAAGGTCCAGCATCAGCGCGCCAAACGCGTCGCGACCCTGTTGGTCCAGAAGGGACGTCAGATCATGAAGGGATTGCGTATCATGCTCTGGGTAGATCAGCAGCTCATCGGCATCCACCATTAGCGTCCAGTGCTCGTGCCCATGCCGCATCTGTAACCAGGTCAGCCAGTCCAGCCCGTACCGCGCATCGCGATAGCCGGCATGCGTCTGCCACAGCGACACGTCCGGCTGGTCGCAAAGAAACACGACCGACCCGTCCTCGCTGCCGTTATCCACAATCAGAAAGTGATCCACACCCAAGGCCCGATAGTGCCGCAGAAACCAGGGCAGGCGGGTAATTTCGCTCCGAAGGGTCGTAAAGGCCAGAATGTCGCCCGGTTTGATCGCGCGGGTTCGATCCAATAGCGGAGTCAACTGGCGGCGGCTGCGAAATGATCTCCACAACAGCCGCCGTCGTTTCAGGCGCAGCCGGTACTTCTGCACCCATGAAAGGGGCGGCAGAATATCCTCGGTACCGGTCACAGGGGGCTCATTTCTCGTAATGGCCGTTTTGATGCCAGCGCCACGCATCGGCAATCATCGTCTCTAACGTAGATCTATTCGGCGCCCAGCCTAGTTCGTCACCGGCGCGCACCGACCCTGAGACCAGCTTGGTGCAGTCCCCGGCCCGGCGCGGTCCGATGGAATAGGGCACGTCGCGATTGGTGACGGACTTGGAATGTCCGATAACCTCCATCACGGAAAATCCGCTGCCTGTCCCAAGGTTGAACACGCGGCTGCCCTTGTCCTGTTCCAGCCAGTTCAGACCCAGAACATGCGCATCGACCAGATCGCAGACATGGACATAGTCGCGGATGCAGGTTCCGTCCGGTGTGTCATAGTCGGTGCCAAACACCGTCAGGCCGTCGCGCTTGCCGTCGATGGCATCCAGCATCAGCGGGATCAGATGAGTTTCAGGGCGGTGGAATTCGCCCACCTCACCGTCAGGGTCCGCGCCTGCAACGTTGAAATACCGGAAAATCACGTGGTTCAGACCATGCGCTGCCTGAAAGTCGCGCAGAATATCTTCGATCGCCCGTTTGGATGCACCATATGCGTTAAGCGGTTCCTGCGGCGTGTTTTCGTCCAGCACGACATTGTCGTGTTCGCCATAAGTGGCGCAGGTCGATGAGAACACGAAGTTCAGGCACCCGGCGGCAACGGCGGCCTCGATCAGAGACAGCGATCCGGTGACATTGTTGGTCCAGTATTTGCCCGGTTCCGACATCGCCTCACCCACCTGGCTGAGGGCCGCGAAATGCATCACGGCGGCGGGCTGGTATTTGGCGAAAACCTCGTCTAGCCGGGCGCGGTCCAATAGGTCGCCCTGTTCAAGGGGGCCGAATTTCACAGCGTCCTGCCAACCGGTAATCAGGTTGTCAAAGGTCACAGGCGTGTATCCTGCTTGCGACAACGCTTTGCAGGCATGCGACCCGATGTAGCCGGCTCCGCCGGTCACAAGAATATTAGTCATTCAAAAGTCCAATTTGTCTTGCCGCCCAGAAAGGCCGATTATTTCTGATATGCACCGCGGTCAGTCCAGCCCCATGGCGGCCATCATCTGTTCCAGTTTCGGCACGTCGTGCGGGTTGTTCAGTTCCCAGAACTGACGACCCTTGGCTTCAACCTCGACGCAAAGAACCTTGCGCCCGTTTTCCATGAAGCGCAGTTGTTCCAGACCTTCCAACTGTTCCAGCGGGCCAACGGGCCATGTGGGGTAAGCAGCCAGAGCATCGGGACGATAGGCATAAACGCCGACGTGGTGAAAAACTGGGGTGTCGTCCGCCGATGCATAGGTCTGGGCGGTATAGGGAACCACTTCTTTCGAAAAATACATGGCGCTGTGATCTGCGGCGAAGACGGCGGTCGTGCCGCCGACGCGCCCGTGCTTGCGATCGTTCAGAAGGCTGTTCAGCGCATCACCGTCGCAGCGCAGAACCGGTGTGGCGACGCCTGCATCTGGTGCGTCGCGCAGCCCTGCGATCAGGTCTTCGACGAACCAATGCGGGGTCAGCGGTGCGTCGCCCTGTAGGTTGACCACGATGTCATAGCCCATGCCCAGATTGGCGTGGGTTTCTGCACAGCGTTCGGTGCCATTTCCACAAGATTCCGAGGTCATGACAACTTCGGCCCCGAATTCTTCGGCCGCGTCACGGATGCGGTCGTCATCGGTGGCGACAACCACCTTGTCCACACCGGATACGGAACAGGCCGCGCGCCATGACCGTTCAATCAGGGTCATTGCTTTGCCACTTGCTCCGGTCAGGGGAACCAGGGGTTTGCCGGGATAGCGGGTCGAGGCATAGCGGGCGGGAATGGCGATCAGAACGGACATCAGGCTTCCTTCAGGTCAACACCCGGAGCGTAGGCGATGAAGAACGGGTTTGCATAGCCGTCCTTGCCATAGGTCAGAGGTGTATGGTCGTCAAAGCGAACCACATTACCGCCAGCGCCTGCCAGAACGGCGTGACCTGCGGCTGTGTCCCACTCCATCGTGCGGCCGACCCGGGGGTACAGATCGGCCTCACCCGTTGCCACCAGACAAAATTTCAGCGATGAGCCGGCGCTTTTGTTGTCCTGCACCTGATACTTATTGATGTAATCCTCGGTCGCCTGATCCCGGTGTGATTTCGAAGCCACGATCAAAAGTGCGGAATTGTCCGGTTTAGAGACTGAGATCGAGGTCGTTTCGTCGATATTGTCCTTATCGAGCGCGCCGGTTTCCTCAACCGATTGTCCGTCGGGTTGCGTGTAAAACATGCGTCCTTTGGCAGGGGCATAGACCACACCTCGGGTCGGCGTGCCATTTTCAACAAGTGCGATGTTCACGGTGAAATCGCCGCGGCGGTTGATGAATTCCTTGGTCCCGTCCAGTGGGTCGACGATCAGGAACGTGTCGCCTTTTTCCGAGTGCGAGTCTGCCTGTTCCTCGGTCACCAGCAGAATATTCGGGAAAGCGTCGCGCAAACCCGCCGAGATCAGGGCGTCTGCGGCCTCATCAGCTTCGGTCACTGGGCTGGAGTCGGATTTGACCTTCACGTCGAAATCATCCGAATTATAGATTTCCATGATCTTGTCGCCAGCTTCCAAAGCCAATCGGCGGATGACGGGGATAAGGGCGTCGTACGTCACAAAAATGCTCCGTTCCTGTGATTTGTTGATTGAATATTCTGTCGGCCTTATGATGTGCCAGTTACGGATCGGCAAGAATTTCGTGACAGTTTACAGGCGATTGGGCAGGAAACGACGCACGCGTGTTTTATTTTAAGCGAAATCAGACCCTTTTGGGTGGCGCGTTCACAACGGCTGAACTGGTGTTTCACGCCGTCGTGCGCAACATCCGCGCGGGTCATTCCAACGCAATTATCGCAATTGTGAAGAATGTCATTCAGGTTCTGGCACTGCTCACTGTCTTTTACCTGATAATGTCCTTTCTTGGGACCCGCGTTGCGAAGGTTCGGGGTGAGTTCATTTTGTTTCTGCTGTCGGGTATCTTTCTGTTCCTCACACATGTCAAAGCGGTTGGTGCAGTGTCCGGTGTTGGTACCGGCGACAACCCGATGATGCTGCATTCGCCGATGAACATGATGGTGGTTCTGTTGGCTGCCGCGTTTGGAACGCTTTATACGCAGTTGGTATCCATTTTCGTGATCCTGTTCGGTTACATAGTCGTCGTTGCCCCGTTGGAAGTTCAAGATCCAGGCGGTGCGTTCTACATGCTGATATTGGCCTGGTTCACTGGGTGCGCTGTAGGTGTGGTGTTCATGGCCCTGAAGCCGTGGTTTCCAACGACTTCGACGATTCTGAGCACGATTTATCGCAGATTGAACATGGTCTTTTCGGGAAAGATGTTCGTGGCAAACGCGCTGGGCGGTTTCATGTTGACGATGTTTGCGTGGAACCCGTTGTTTCATATCATCGACCAGTGCCGCGGATTTGTGTTTCGGAACTATTTTCCGCGCAACACCAACTGGGAATATCCAATCTGGGTTGGCTTGACGCTGTTGCTGATTGGTCTGTTGGGAATTTTCTACACGCGCCAGCAAATCTCGCAGAGCTGGAACGCGCGCCGCTAACTGGCTACGCGCAGGGTCAGGTTGATCCTTCCGCCTTTCGGCAACAGCTTGGATGACCCGAACCGGATGCGATCCACGCCGTGATAGGTCAGGCGCGCAGGGCCACCCATAATCACGACATCGCCCGAGTTCAGCCAGATCGACTCGGTCTTGCCGCCTCGGGCGCTGTTGCCAATGCGGAACAAGGCGTCATCGCCAAGCGAAATTGAGAGAACCGGCCAGGAAAAATCTGCTTCGTCCTTGTCCTGATGCAGCCCCATTCGGGCATTTTCGCCGTAATAGTTGATCAGGCAGCAATCCGGGTCACGTTCCGCGCTGGCCAGATCGCGCCAGACTGCAAGAATGGGTTCGGGGATTGACGGCCAACTGACCCCTTTGGGATGCTGCGACTGATACCTGTAGCCCGCGCGATCTGTCACCCAACCCAACGATCCGGCCGAGGTCATGCGAACGGACATTTCCTTGCCCGAAGGCGTAACGGGCCGGAACAAAGGCGCGGACTTCAGAATCGGGCGCAGTACCTCGACCAGCCCTGTTTGTTCAGTGCTGTCCAGATAGGCTTTTCTGATGTCGAAATCGCGCAAAATCAGCCGCGCCATCGCAGAATCCTCAATCCTTGCCAAAACCTTGCGAAAAAAGGCCACAGAATCCCGAAAACCTGCGATTTACACCGCTTGCAGGCTTTTGGTCCCGCCCTTATATACGCCGGGACGCGTGATGGTGTAGGGCTATTGCGCAAATCAGATCGGGGGCGGGTGCCATAACGGGTCCGGACCTCGGACATCGCCTTGAAGAGAAAGGGATTGAACATATGAGTAAAGTAATCGGGATTGACCTCGGAACCACCAACTCGTGCGTGGCCATCATGGACGGCTCGCAGCCGAAGGTCATCGAAAACGCCGAAGGGGCGCGGACCACGCCCTCGATCGTCGCCTTCACCGAAGATGAGCGACTGGTCGGTCAGCCTGCAAAACGTCAGGCGGTCACCAACCCCGACAACACGATCTTTGGCGTCAAGCGTCTGATCGGCCGTCGTGTGGATGATGCAGAAGTCGAAAAAGACAAGAAAATGGTGCCTTATGCCATCGTCAATGGCGGCAATGGCGACGCATGGGTTGAAGCCCGTGGTGAAAAGTACTCCCCAAGCCAAATCTCGGCCTTCACTCTGGGCAAGATGAAGGAAACCGCCGAAAGCTATCTGGGTGAGGAAGTCACGCAGGCGGTTATCACCGTTCCAGCCTATTTCAACGACGCACAGCGTCAGGCTACCAAAGACGCTGGTAAAATCGCTGGTCTGGAAGTGCTGCGGATCATCAACGAACCGACAGCGGCCGCTCTGGCCTATGGTCTGGACAAGGAAGAAACCCAAACCATCGCGGTTTATGACCTTGGTGGCGGTACCTTCGACGTGACCATCCTGGAAATCGACGATGGCCTGTTCGAGGTCAAGTCGACCAACGGCGACACCTTCCTGGGTGGTGAAGACTTTGACATGCGCATCGTCAACTACCTGGCGGATGAGTTTAAAAAAGAGCACGGTGTCGATCTGTCCAGCGACAAAATGGCCCTGCAGCGTCTGAAAGAAGCCGCTGAGAAAGCCAAGATCGAACTGTCCTCGACCTCGCAGACCGAGATCAACCAGCCGTTCATCTCGATGGGCGCCAACGGCCAGCCGCTGCACATGGTCATGAAACTGACCCGTGCCAAGCTGGAATCGCTGGTGGGCGATCTGATCAAGAAGTCGATGAAGCCTTGCGCGGCTGCACTGAAAGATGCGGGTCTGTCGGCTGGCGACGTGGATGAGGTTGTCCTGGTCGGTGGTATGACCCGGATGCCGAAAGTGATCGAAGAGGTCACCAAATTCTTCGGTAAAGAGCCGCACAAAGGCGTAAACCCGGACGAAGTGGTTGCCATGGGCGCCGCCATTCAGGCCGGTGTTCTGCAGGGCGACGTTAAAGACGTGGTTCTGCTGGACGTTACCCCACTGTCGCTGGGTATTGAAACGCTGGGTGGCGTGTTCACCCGTCTGATCGACCGCAACACGACCATCCCGACGAAAAAGTCTCAGGTCTTTTCGACCGCCGAGGACAACCAGAACGCCGTGACCATTCGCGTGTTCCAGGGTGAGCGTGAAATGGCTGCGGACAACAAGATCCTGGGTCAGTTCAACTTGGAAGATATCCCGCCCGCACCGCGCGGTATGCCTCAGATCGAGGTGACTTTTGACATCGACGCCAACGGCATTGTGTCGGTTTCGGCCAAGGACAAAGGCACCGGCAAAGAGCAGAAGATCACTATCCAGGCTTCGGGCGGTCTGTCCGACGCGGACATCGAAAAGATGGTCAAGGACGCCGAGGAAAATGCCGAGGCCGACAAGGAACGCCGCGAGTTGGTGGACGCCAAGAACCAGGCGGAAAGCCTTATCCATTCGACCGAGAAGTCGATGGAAGAGCATGCCGACAAGGTCGACCCGACCACCATCGAAGCCATCGAGCTGGCGATTGCCGCGCTGAAAGACGAGCTGGAAACCGAGAATGCCGACAAGATCAAGTCGGGCATCCAGAACGTCACCGAAGCGGCCATGAAGCTGGGCGAGGCCATCTACAAGGCGCAAGCCGAAGAAGGTGAGGATGAGCCTGCAGCGGCAGACGCAGCGCCGGGCGATGATGATATTGTCGACGCCGAGTTCGAAGATCTGGACGACGACAAGCGTAACTAACGGGTAACCGGGCCAATTCGGGCCGGTCCGGTTGTCGGGCCGGCCCGATTACGTTGAGGCAGAAGGAAATACTGATGTCAAAACGCGACTACTATGATGTGCTCGGCGTATCAAAGGGCGCATCAGCGGACGAGATCAAGAAAGGCTTTCGCAAGAAAGCCAAGGAATTGCATCCCGACCGCAACAAGGACAACCCGGATGCCGAGGCGCAGTTCAAGGAAGCGAACGAAGCCTATGACGTTCTGCGCGATGCCGAAAAAAAGGCCGCCTATGACCGCTTTGGCCATGCCGCGTTTGAAAACGGCATGGGTGGTGGTGGCCGTCCCGGTGGTGGGTTTGGTCAGGGCGACTTTTCCAGCGCATTTTCTGACGTATTTGACGACCTGTTCGGTGATTTCATGGGTGGTCAGCGTGGCGGGGCCGGCGGCGGCCGTCGTGCTGCACGTGGATCAGACCTACGCTACAACCTGCGCGTGACGCTGGAAGAGGCATTCTCGGGGCTTCAGAAAACCATCAACGTCCCCGCTGCAGTTGCCTGCTCCGCCTGTGACGGTTCGGGCGCGGAAAGTGGCGTCGAGCCTACAACCTGCCCCACATGTTCCGGCATGGGCAAGGTCCGCGCGCAACAGGGCTTTTTCACGGTAGAACGGTCTTGTCCGACCTGTTCGGGCCTTGGCCAGATCATTAAGAATCCCTGTAAATCCTGTGGCGGCGCAGGCCGCGTCGAAAAAGAGCGCGCATTGTCCGTGAACATCCCTGCCGGTGTTGAAACCGGTACGCGCATTCGTCTGGCAGGCGAGGGTGAGGCCGGGATGCGTGGTGGCCCTCCTGGCGATCTCTATATTTTTGTCGAGGTTTCGGACCACAAACTGTTCGAACGTGACAGCGTGAACCTTTATTGCCGTGTACCTGTCAGCATGGCAAAGGCCGCGCTGGGTGGGTCGATCGAGGTGCCGACGATCGACGGCGGCCGTGGTCGCGTGCAGATTCCGGCTGGAAGTCAGTCGGGCCGACAGATGCGTCTACGCAGCAAGGGTATGCCCGCGCTGCGCGGTGGCGGTGTCGGCGATATGTTCATCGAATTGGCGGTGGAAACACCGGTGAACCTGACCAGCCGTCAGAAAGAGCTTTTGAAAGAGTTCGACGACTTGGGCGAAGACAATCATCCCGAATCCAAAAGCTTCTTCTCTTCAGTGAAATCGTTCTGGGACGGGATGAAGGGCTGAAGCCTTCAGTCAGGGGGCTCTGCCCCCGCCGCCCATTCGGGCGACTCCCCCGGGATACTTTTAGCCAGATGAAGCAGGGGATCCGTTCTTCATCTGGCCAGAAATATCCCGGAGCGCGAGGCAGAGCCTCGCAGAATCCTCTTGATTAATCCGACCGCGCCTGAGATGTTCTGCGCCAACCGTTGGGGTGCCCTGATCATGGGGCTGAGAGGTGCAAATGCGCCAACCCATCGAACCTGATCCGGGCAATACCGGCGGAGGGAACGGTCGTACAGTTTACTGACGTTATCCACGCCACCGTTGCCCCTACTGAACTGGAGCAACCAAATGGCGCCTATTGCATTGACAATTGCAGGATCGGACAGCGGCGGCGGCGCCGGAATACAGGCCGATCTTAAGGCGATGTCGGCGCTGGGTGTGTTTGGCGCGAGTGTTGTTACGGCGGTAACGGCGCAGAACACCCGTGCGGTGACCGCCGTGCATGGAATACCGCTGGAGGTTATCGCCGCGCAGATTGATGCTGTTCTGACTGATCTGAAGGTTGGTTCCATCAAGATTGGAATGTTGGCGACACCTGAGATTATCCATACCGTGGCCGACAGCATCGCAGCTTTTGAAGGTCCGATTGTTTTGGATCCCGTGATGGTCGCCAAGTCGGGGGATGCCTTGTTGGCGCAGGACGCGGTCCAAACCTTGCGGGATGTGCTCTTACCTCGCGCTTCGGTATTGACGCCCAATTTGCCGGAAGCTGCGTGTCTGTTGGGCAGCGCAGCGGCTACGTCTCCTGCGGAAATGGCGGATCAGGGGCGTAGCTTGTGTGCATTGGGGGCAAAGGCCGTATTGATGAAGGGCGGTCATGGCGTAGGGGATATTTGCCACGATGTACTGCTGGACGCTTCGGGCGTTGTTGGCGAATATACAGCCCCACGTGTTGAGACCCGCAACACGCACGGCACCGGTTGCACGTTGTCATCCTCGATTGCCGCGGGATTGGCCAAAGTTCTTGCACTGCCCGATGCGGTCGCGCAGGCGCATGAGTATCTTCAGGGGGCAATCGCTAAGGCGGATGAGCTGAATATCGGACAGGGCCACGGGCCGGTTCATCACTTTCATCGGGTGTGGACGGCATGACGCTTTGGTCGGTCATAGGGGCCGGTGTTGCCGGTTTGACCGTCGCCAGCGAGCTTGTGTCGCGTGGCGCGAAGGTGCAGGTTTTTGACCCCGGCGGCCCTCCGGGTGCGCATGGGTGTTCCTGGTGGGCTGGCGGTATGTTGGCTCCGTGGTGCGAGTATGAAAATGCCGAGGAACCAGTGCTGCGCCTGGGGCAAGGCGCGTTGGAATGGTGGGGCACGCGCACCGTGGTACATCGGCGCGGCACTCTGGTTGTTGCCAATTCAAGAGATTTGCCTGATCTGCGCCGGTTCTCGCGTCGGACGCGTGAATTTAAGGACGTCGATCAGCCGGAAATAGTCGAATTAGAGCCTGATTTAACGGGTTTTCCTAAGGGCCTGTTCTTTTCGAACGAGGCGCATCTGGATCCGCGTCGCGCGCTGCTGGACCTGTATCGGCGGTTGCAATCAGAGGGTGTGGTATTTCATCAGAAACTTGCCCCGTCGGGTTTGAAAAACACCATTGATTGTCGGGGTTTGCACGCGCGCGAGACATTGCATGACCTTCGTGGGGTCAAGGGTGAGATGCTTGTGATCCGGTGCCCTGACGTTACCCTGTCTCGGCCCGTACGCCTGTTGCACCCGCGGATGCCGCTTTACATCGTGCCGCGCGGCAATGGCGTCTACATGCTGGGCGCGACAATGATCGAATCTGAGGACAGCAGCCGCATCACCGCGCGGTCCATGTTGGAATTGTTAAGCGCCGCATACGCGCTAAACCCCGCCTTCGGAGAAGCGGAGGTGCTGGAAATCGGTGTCGACCTGCGCCCGGCTTTCTCCGACAACCTGCCGCGCATTCGGCGTCTGGGGCATACGATTTATGCGAACGGGCTGTATCGTCATGGTTACCTGTTGGCCCCGGCACTTGCGCAGGGTGTGGCTGATCTGGCGCTTGAGAACAAACATTCGGAGATGGTCGATGAAGATCGTGCTTAACGGTGAACCACGCGAGGTGCGCGCCGAAACCTTGTCGGACTTGTTGCTGGAATGCGGGTTTACCGGTCGTGTCGCGACGGCGGTGAATGAAGACTTTGTACCGTCGACCCTACGCGTCGCCCATAAACTGACTGACGGCGACAGGGTCGAAGTTGTTGCGCCGATGCAGGGGGGCTGAAGGTGAAGACGTTCTATGGCACCAAACTGCCGAATCCATTGATGCTGGGGACTGCGCAGTATCCCAGCCCGGCAATACTAGAAAAAGCATTTCGGGAAAGTAGAGCCGGGGTCGCCACCGTGTCCTTGCGGCGCGAATCTGGTGCCGGGCAGACGTTTTGGCAAATTATCCGCGACCTTGGCGTTTTGGTTCTGCCCAACACCGCTGGCTGCCATACCGTTAAAGAGGCCGTGACTACGGCGCATATGGCGCGCGAGGTGTTTGATACCAAGTGGATCAAACTTGAACTGATAGGCCATACCGACAGCCTGCAGCCGGATGTGTTTCAATTGGTCGAGGCGGCCCGCATCCTGACCGGAGATGGGTTTCAGGTCTTCCCGTACACCACTGACGATCTGGTTGTGGCAGAACGCCTGTTGGGGGCCGGGTGCGAGGTGCTGATGCCCTGGGGCGCGCCGATTGGGTCGGGGCGCGGGCTGAACAACGAATACGCGCTGCGCGCGCTGCGCGCCGAGTTTGCTGATGTCCCGTTGGTGATTGATGCGGGGATCGGCCTGCCAAGTCACGCGGCACACGCGATGGAGCTGGGGTATGACGCGGTGCTTCTCAATACAGCCGTGGCGCGGGCGGGCGACCCGGCGGCGATGGCGCGGGCCATGATGTTGGCGATCGAGGCGGGGCAACTGGCGCATGAGGCCGATCCGATCGAGGCCCGAGATATGGCTGAACCTTCGACCCCAGTGATCGGAAAGGCGTTTCTGTCATGACGCTGGACCGGTTTTACCCAATTTTCGATCACTCCGACTGGTTGCGCCGCATGTTGCCGCTGGGCGTCAAACTGGTCCAGTTGCGGATCAAAGATCAGCCGGATGAGGTGGTGTGGGAACAGATTTCTGCGTCACTGGACCTCTGTCGAGCACACGGCGCGGTGCTGGTAGTGAACGACTATTGGCAGGCCGCCATTGATGCGGGGTGTGACTGGATTCATCTGGGTCAGGAGGATTTAGACGATGCCGACCTGAAAGCCATCCGTAAGGCTGGGTTGAAGCTGGGTGTGTCCACCCATGACGATGATGAGCTGGAGCGTGTTCTGGCGATGGACCCGGATTATGTGGCGCTTGGCCCTGTCTACCCGACGATTCTGAAGAAAATGAAATGGGAACAGCAGGGTTTGCCGCGCGTAACAGAGTGGAAGGCACGGGTAGGCGACATTCCCCTTGTCGGTATCGGTGGCATGAGTGTGGAGCGTGCACAGAGCGTATTGCAGGCGGGTGCTGATATTGTTTCGGTTGTGACCGACATCACCTTGAACGACGATCCCGAAGCCCGCGTGCGCCAATGGATCGAGGTCACGCGATGAGCCGGTACGCGCGTCAAACCCTGTTGTCCGAAGTCGGGGCCGAAGGTCAGGCGCGCTTGTCCGACGCGCGGGTTATCGTGATTGGCGCCGGAGGTCTGGCGGCACCGGTTCTTCCCCTACTTGCCGGTGCCGGTATCGGGCAGATCACGATTGTAGATGGTGACACGGTTGCCTTGTCAAACCTGCACCGCCAGACGTTGTTTGCCGAAGCGGATTGTGGGCGGCCCAAAGCTGCGGTCGCTGCTGAACGGTGCCGCGCGTTGAATGGCGAGATCAACGTAATTGCGAGTGAACAGGCCCTAACAAGCGAAAACGCAGCCGACTTGGTGGCGCAGGCAGATGTGGTTCTGGATTGTGCTGACAGTTATGCCGCCAGCTATATCCTGTCCGACACGTGTTTTGGCGCGGGAAAACCACTGATCACCGCGTCGGTTCTGGGTCTGTCGGGTTATGTCGGCGGGTTCTGCGGCGGTGCCCCGTCATTGCGCGCTGTGTTTCCGGATGCGCCGGACAATGGGGCAAGTTGCGCAACAGCGGGCGTTTTGGGGCCCGTTGTGGGAATGATCGGTGCGATGCAGGCGCAAATGACGCTGAACCTGATATTGGGGCTGGACCCCTCGCCCTTGGGTCAGATGGTTCAGTTCGACGCGCGAACCCTGCGCAGCACCACTTTTCGCTTTGACAATGCGCCCGAGCCCGATCGGCATTTCAGATTTGTCTCCCCGGGCGATCTGACCGAGGACGACTTGATCGTTGAACTACGCGGCGAAGACGAAGCACCGAAACCCGTGCATCCGAATGCGCAGCGCCTGTCGCTCAACGCCTTAAAATCAGAGCCTAGCAAAGAGAAAACACTGGCTTTGTGCTGCGCCACAGGTTTGCGCGCCTGGCGCGCCGCTGAAGAATTACAACCGGATTGGTCCGGCGAGATTGTCCTCGTCGCGGCCGCAACCTCGTGAACAGAAGGAAACGCGAGACATGAAAAAGCTGATCACAGCCATCGCTCTGCTGGCCGCCGCGCCTGCATGGGCCGAGGACAAGATGACCGTGCTGCTGGACTGGTTCATCAACCCTGATCACGGTCCCATCATCGTCGCTCAGGAAAATGGCTACTTCGCAGATGAGGGGCTTGAGGTCGAGATCGTCCCACCAGCGGACCCGTCTGCGCCTCCGCGTCTGGTTGCTGCGGGTCAGGCGGATTTGGCCGTGTCTTATCAACCGCAACTGCATCTGCAGATCCACGAGGGGCTGCCGCTCAAGCGGGTGGGCACTCTGGTTGCGACGCCGCTCAACTGTCTGTTGGTGCTTGAGGACGGCCCGATCAAATCGCTTGCCGATCTGAAGGGCAAGAAGGTTGGATTCTCGGTCGCAGGCGTGGAAGAGGCGATCCTGACTGCGATGCTGAACGCACATGGTGTTGCACTGGACGATATCGAGCTGATCAACGTCAACTTTTCGCTGTCGCCGTCGCTGATGACCGGTCAGGTCGATGCTGTGATCGGCGCGTTCCGTAACTTTGAGCTGAACCAGATGGATATCGAAGGCGTCGCAGGCCGTTGCTTCTATATCGAGGAAGAAGGCGTTCCGCCCTATGATGAACTGATCTATGTCGCCAATCCCGACAAGATGGACACCGACATGATCGCCCGTTTTCTGGCAGCGACCGAGAAAGCCACCCAGTACATCGTCAACAACCCCGAAAAAAGCTGGGAAATTTTCGCCGCCACGTCGCCTGAGCTGCAGGACGAACTGAATGCACGCGCATGGGTCGACACTCTGCCCCGTTTTGCCCTGCGTCCAGCGGGTTTTGACGCTGGCCGTTATGCCCGGTTCGAAGAATTCCTCAAGGACAGCGGCATGATCGACAGCATCAACCCAGTCAGCGACATCACTATCGACGTGACGGCACAATGAGCGAGTACGGCAAGGCCTTCGCGCTGATGCGCGACGCGGCGCAAGGGCCGTGGCGGGACTATACCCGCCACGCTTTTGTCGAAGGGCTGAAGGATGGAAACCTGCCGCGTGACGCGTTCCTGCACTATCTGCGTCAGGACTATGTGTTTCTGATCCACTTTTCTCGTGCCTGGGCCTTGGCGGTGGTAAAATCGGAAACCCATTCCGAGATGCTGACTGCAGTCGGTACCGTGAACGCGCTGGTGGCCGAGGAAATGCAGCTTCATATTGGTATATGCGAGGCCGAAGGTATCTCGGGCGAGGAACTGTTCGCCACCCCTGAACGTGCCGAGAATTTGGCCTATACGCGGTTCGTGCTCGAGGCGGGCTATAGCGGCGATTTGCTGGATCTGCTAGCGGCCCTAGCGCCCTGCGTGATGGGCTATGGCGAGATCGGAGCACGGCTGGCGATCGAGGCCACGTCGGAGACCTATCGCGACTGGATCAACACCTATGCAGGCCCAGACTACCAAGACGCATGCAAGGCGGTGGGATCATTGCTGGATCAGGCTCTAACACGACGTATTGGACCGGATTTTGAAACTTCGCCCCGGTGGGACAGGCTGTGCCAGACCTTCCGAACCGCCACAGAGCTAGAGGTCAATTTCTGGCAAATGGGCCTGACACCATGACCTCTGCACCGGATCTAACCATAAGCGGCACGGCCACCATTGACGGAGCGACGCTGTTCGCGCCGCTTAGCCTGAACCTTGGGTCGGGACAGTGGACCTGTTTGCTGGGGGGGTCGGGTGTTGGAAAGACCACAGTCCTGCGCTTGATCGCAGGGCTAGAAACGGGCGCGGATTTCGAGGGCCAGATTACCGCAAGTGATGGTCAGACCGTGGCGGATCGCGTCGCGTATATGGCGCAGGACGATCTGTTGTTGCCGTGGGCGACAGTTGCGCAGAACGTATCATTGGGCGCGCGGCTGCGCGGTGAGACACCCGATATCGAACGCAGGGACCGTTTGATCGAACGGATGCGGCTTCAGGATCACATGGCCAAGAGACCGTCAGAACTGTCCGGGGGGCAACGCCAGCGGGTCGCGTTGGCGCGAACCCTGATGGAGGATCGGCCCATCGTTTTGCTGGATGAGCCGTTCTCGGCCCTGGATGCGCGTACACGAGCCGATATGCAGGACCTTGCCGCCGATGCGCTGAAGGGCAGGACCGTTCTTTTGGTGACCCACGATCCGGGCGAGGCCGCGCGGCTGGGTCAATCCATTGTGGTGATGACACCGCAGGGGCTGACCTCATGCGATCCCCCTGCCGCGCCTGCGCCGCGCCATGTGGATGATCAGGAAACGCTGGAAACGCAGGGTGCTTTGTTGCGACTGCTGAGAGAGGCTGCATGAAGATCCTGTCGGCCCTTGCTGCAACCGTGTTTGCGCTGGTTCTTTGGCAGGCGATCGTCAGCCTGACCGGGTTGCCGAAATTCATCCTGCCCGGCCCTGCTTTGGTTGCCGAGACATGGTGGCAGAATCGCTGGATCATCGCGGAACATACGTGGATTACGGCGGTTGAGGTGGTGATCGGTCTGGCCTTTGGGACGGTTTTGGGGGTTCTGACCGCCCTGCAACTGGCCAATTCACGCGCGGCGCGGGTGTTGGTGCAGCCGATGCTGGTCTTTACCCAAGCCTTGCCGGTTTTCGCGCTGGCACCTTTACTGACCCTGTGGCTGGGATACGGGTTGTGGTCCAAGGTCGCCATGGCCGTGTTGATCATCTACTTCCCGATCACGTCCTCCTTCTTTGACGGGCTGATGCGGACGCCACAAGGGTATCTGGACCTTGCGCGCACCATGCAGGCCAGCCCCCGCGCCGTGTTGTGGCACATTCGTATACCCGCCGCGCTGCCGTCGCTGGCCTCGGGGATGCGGCTGGCGGCCGTTTATGCACCGATCGGGGCGGTGATCGGCGAATGGGTCGGGTCCTCGCAAGGGTTGGGTTATCTGATGCTGTTGGCCAATGGGCGCGCCAAAACCGATCTGATGTTTGCTGCGATGCTGACGCTGGGGGTATTTTCCATCCTTTTGCACCTGATTGTCCGACGGGCCACTGCGCGCATGGCGGGCGAGGCGCGTTAACCATTCAGAAACTGATTCTGAGCCAATCTTTGAGTATGACTCAGGATGCCTTTGCCGAAGCCCCCTCATTGTTCGACTTTGACGAAGCCCCGGGGCAACCTTTGCCGACGGGTAAGTTGCCGTCTTATATCAAGGATCACCGCAAGCGGCTGCGCGAACGGTTCATGGCTGGCGGTTCGGCTGCCATGCCGGATTACGAGTTGCTGGAACTGGTCCTTTTCCGCGCGATCCCTCGGCAGGATGTTAAACCTCTGGCGCGTGCCCTCATGGACACATTCGGCGATTTCAACCGCGTTCTGACTGCGCCAGAAGAACGGCTGCGGCAGATCAAAGGCGTGGGCGATACGGTGATCACCGACCTCAAGATACTCGAAGCCTGCGCCCACCGGATGGCACGGGCGCGGGTGATGCACCGGCACGTGATTTCCGGCTGGGATGCTTTGCTGGACTATTGCCACACAACCATGGCGCACCGCGAGACTGAACAGTTTCGGGTGTTCTTTCTGGACCGCAAGAATGTGCTGATCGCGGATGAGGAACAAGCCAAGGGCACGGTGGACCATGTGCCAGTCTACCCGCGCGAGGTCGCCAAACGCGCGCTTGAGCTAAACGCCTCGGCCCTGATCCTTGTGCATAACCATCCCTCAGGTGATCCGACGCCGTCGCAATCGGACATCGACATGACAAACCGAATTCAGGATGCGTGCACAGCCTTAGGGCTGACGCTGCACGATCACCTGATCATCGGAAAATCAAATGAGCTGAGTTTCCGCTCCGAAGGGTATCTGTAGCTGTCACTCGACCCAGACCTCGACCCGGCGATTGACCTTGCGGCCCCAATTCGTGTCATCGCAAGCCATTGGCATCGCTTCACCAAATGCATCCACATTCAGTTCGACGCTGTCTGGCACCGTGGTCTCGACGGCTGCCACCACTGCATTGCGAACCGTTTTCGCGCGCAGCAGGGCGATACGTGCATTGCCTGCGGCGGGACCGTCGCCATCGCTGAACCCGACAAAGGTCAGCTTGCGCGCATCGAATGCCCCGGATTCAATCTGTTGTGCCAGTTGCCGTATGTTGGACCGCGATTGCGCGTCAGGCCGGGACGACCCCGCCTCAAACCGAAAGGACAGTGACAAGCGTGAGAGGGGACGCAGCGTTTCGATCATGCGCTGCAATTCGTCCAGCCCGACCTCGGGGCCGCCTGACGCTATGGCGTTTGCCAGCCGATCCCCTTGTAACCCGATCTGCATCATTTCCGGGGCTTGATCGACAAAACCAGAGTTTCGGATCTGTAACTGTGCCGCATCGCTTTGGGTATAGGCCAGAAACTGCCTTGCGATCCGGGGCAGGCGGCGGTTGGGCAGATACAGGAACATGGGCGAAGTAAGGGGATAATCCTCGGTCTTGATAGTCTGCCGCGTGGCAGAAAGCGCATGACCGCACCCCCCGGTCAACGGCAGCGCACGAACAGTGTCCAGTTCAGCCTGACTTGCCAACCCGACGGCGAACGGGTCTTTTGCCACCTTTTGCACAAGCGAACCGCTGTGAATATGGCGAACCACGCTTTCCGACAGGGCTGCGTCTGATGGCACAAACAACTGGTCCTCGGCAATCTGGGCCAGTCCTGAACCAGCACTAGGCAAATAGGTTGAGATCGGCGCATCCGGCCCCCCCAATTCGGCCCAGTTCATAATCTCTCCGGCAAAAACCCGAACCAGATCGGTTGGGGAAATCTGCCGCACGGGATTATCCATTGCAACGATCGGGACCAGCGCGTCCAATGCCACAACACGCGACCGGCGCACATGGGTCAGGTCTCCCAGACCGGCCGCCTCTGCCGCGGTTTGCTCATCATCGCGTATTTCGCGCAGGGCCATCACGATGTCGGTCTCGTTATTGGTCAGATCGACAAAACCCTGCCCTGTGTTGTTTGCGCTGAAAAAGAACCGCCCCAGCGGTGCATTCCGACCCGTTTTCTGCAGCTCGATCACGAGGTTGCCAGACTCGGAATCATGAGACGTGGCCAGCAACCCCTCTTGCCGGGCGAAACCTGTGATCAGTGCCGGCAGAACTTTTTCGGCCATCACGGACGAGCCTGAGAAACGCACCTCTGCCACGAAATCAGTCAGGCTGGGGCATGCTGGGCCGTCACACGTGACGCCTGATCCATCAACGGTCAGCGTTCCGAACGGAGTGTCCACCCGATAGAACTCACCATCAAAGCCAAGCAGATTGCCGACAACCTCAACCTTGCCGTCGTGGGATGTCAGGGTGATATCCTGCGCGGACACGTTTTTGGATAGCGTCAGCGAAATAAGTGCAGCGACCGCCACACGAAGAAAGGTCATAAGAAGATCGAGCCTGCCTGCGTTTAATTTGCGGCGATTGTCAGGTCTTCGATCAGATTATTCAACACAAGAAACTCACCCGTTTGGGTACAATTCGGCAGGTTGAGCGTCATCTCGCGCGATGTCAGCCGGCGATCCGAGCGCAATTCAAAGGACTGAACGCTCAGATCGCGGTCGCAGTTGGCGTCTGTCACTTCGGCTTCGACCGTCAGGGCAATTGACCCTGACTGGCTGATCTGAGCGGCTGGAAAGGAATACACTTCGACATTGCGCGCGCTTTCCAGACCGGAATGGCCAAGAGTAACGACATTGCCCGCGCCCTGCGCATTCGGATCAGAGGAAACATGACCCGCGCCGCCATAGCTTGCCCCAAATTCAAGGGCATGGATTTGCAGATCGGTCTCGCCCGTCCACTGAAGGGCAATCCGGTTGTATTGGTTCAGGTCCGGGACATGCGTGGTTGCGACCGTACCATTCTGATCGTCGACCGAGATCAGAAAGATTGCATATTCGGACAACGCCGGAAGCGTCAGCTCCATCCGCCCGTTTTCGTCGGTCATCTGCGTCACGGTCAGGCCACTGTGCAGCACGTCAACCCGATGATTGGCGTGACAGGGCGCCCTGACAGTCAGCGCGGCGGCTGCACCCGGAACGGCATGCGCCCGCGCGCTTAGATTGCAATCCATCGGTTCTGAGGGGGCCGAACGGTTGGGTTGCAGGGATTTTCTGGATTGGGTCGCGTCCGTGGCTGGAGACGAGGAGGTCAGAACAATATCCTCCAGCCCGGCGATGATCGAAGCTTGGTCTGTCATTGCGGTCGCATTGACAACGGTCTGCGTGCCGTTCGGCTGCGCAGGTGATCCATTCTGCATCAGGTAACCGATCGCAAGGGCGCAGGCGACCGTGCCCCCGGTGGTCACGTAGTTCTTAATTACAAACAAGACACCCTCCCCAGTTGAAGGAGCGAGTCGCATACTGGAGATGAATCACGGCCAATATGTGGCCGTGAAACGGACTCATTGTGTCTGAATTACGTCGGCGTCAGGTCAGACGACCGTGGCAATGCTTGAACTTTTTCCCTGATCCGCAGGGGCATCTGTCGTTGCGCGACGGGTTGCCCCATGTGCTAGGGTCATCTTCGACAAAGCCGGGGCGCGCATCACCCGAGGCTTCTGCCTCGGCCTCTGCTTCGGCCTGATCCACCGCCTGATCGACGGCTTGTTGCGCCTGTGCCTGCTGCGCCTGCATTTGCGCCAACATCTCGCGCTGTTCTTCGTCGGTAAGCGGTCGGACGCGCGACAATTGCTGGGTTACAGTTTCCCGCAGACTGTCCAACATGCCTTCGAACAACTGGAAGCTTTCGTTCTTGTATTCGTTCAGCGGGTCGCGCTGGGCGTAACCGCGGAATCCCACGACCGAGCGCAGATGCTCCAGCGTCAGAAGATGCTCGCGCCACTTGCTGTCGATCGTGTTCAGCAACACCTGCTTTTCGATGTTGCGCATGTTCTCGGGGCCAAAGGCTGCAGCTTTTTGGGCCATCATCTCGTCCGAGGCATTGATCAGGCGTTCGCGCACCTGTTCGTCATCTACGCCTTCTTCGGCTGCCCAGTCCTGCACGGGGGCGTCGATGATCAGCTTGTCTTTGACCGCCTCATGAAGACCCTCGGTGTCCCACTGATCGGCGTAGGATTTCGGCGGCATGTATTCGTCGATCAGGTCGTCAATCACCTGTTCCCGCATATCCGACACGATTTCGGACAGGTCATCCGACGACATGATCTCGCGCCGCTGGCTAAAGACCACCTTACGCTGATCGTTCATGACGTCGTCGAATTTCAGGACGTTCTTGCGCATGTCGAAGTTGCGCCCTTCGACCTTGGACTGCGCGCGTTCCAGCGATTTGTTCACCCAAGGGTGAATGATTGCCTCGCCTTCCTTCATGCCCAGCGTGTGCAGGACCTTATCCAGACGTTCCGACCCGAAGATGCGCATCAGGTCATCCTCAAGGCTCAGGTAGAACACGGTGCGGCCCGGATCACCCTGTCGGCCGGAACGGCCGCGCAACTGGTTGTCGATGCGGCGGCTTTCGTGGCGTTCGGACGCCATGACATAAAGACCACCTGCAGCCAGAACCTTATCTTTCTCTTCTGCGTGCCGGGATTCCTCGGCAGAGCGAAGCTCGGCAGGGTCGGCCTCGGGATTTTCAGCCAACGCCTGCAGGACCTTCATCTCGACATTGCCGCCAAGCTGAATGTCGGTGCCGCGGCCCGCCATGTTGGTGGCGATGGTGACGGCACCGAACCGGCCTGCATCGGCGACGATCTGCGCCTCTTGCTCGTGCTGGCGCGCGTTCAGGACGTTGTGCTCGACACCTTCCTTCGTCAGCATCTGGCTCAGAAGTTCGGACTTTTCGATCGAGGTAGTGCCCAGAAGGACGGGCTGCCCGCGTTCCTGCGCTTCCTTTGTTTCCTGGATCATCGCGCCGTATTTTTCTCCAGCGGTGCGATAAACCTGATCGTCTTCATCCGCACGGGCGATCGGCTTGTTGGTCGGAACCTCGACCACGCCCAGACCGTAAATTTCCTGAAATTCTTCGGCCTCTGTCAACGCGGTGCCGGTCATACCGCCCAGCTTGTCATACAGACGGAAATAGTTCTGGAAGGTCACGCTGGCCAGCGTCACGTTTTCCGGCTGAATAGGCACACCTTCCTTGGCTTCGATGGCCTGATGCAGACCTTCCGACAGACGGCGGCCCGGCATCATACGGCCGGTGAATTCGTCGATCAGAACTACGTTGCCATCACGCACGATGTAATCCTTGTCGCGCGTGAACAGCTTGTGCGCGCGCAGGCCCTGATTCACATGGTGAACAACCGTGGTGCTTTCAGGATCATACAGCGAATGGCCTTCGGGGATCAGTCCGCCGGCGATCAGTTGCTGTTCGAGGAACTCGTTGCCCTCATCCGTAAAGGTCACGCTGCGGGATTTTTCGTCCAACGAGAAATGGTCGTCCTGCAAGGACGGGATCAGCGCATCAATCGTGGTATAAAGCTCGGACCGATCCTGTGACGGGCCCGAGATGATCAGCGGCGTCCGAGCCTCGTCAATCAGGATCGAGTCAACCTCGTCCACGATCGCAAAATTGTGGTGGACCTGATAAATCTCGGCCAGATCGGCCTTCATGTTGTCGCGCAGATAGTCAAAGCCCAGTTCGTTGTTGGTGGCGTAGGTCACGTCACAGGCATAGGCGGCTTTTTTCTCGGCATCGGGCTGGCCCGACCAGATAACACCAGTGGTCATGCCGACAGCGCCGAACACCTTGCCCATCCATTCCGAGTCGCGCTTGGCCAGGTATTCGTTCACCGTAACAACATGAACGCCCTTGCCGGTCAGTGCGTTCAGATAAGCGGGGAAAGTGGCGACCAGCGTCTTGCCCTCACCCGTTTTCATTTCCGAGATGTTGCCCTGATGCAGGAAGGCCCCGCCCATCAACTGCACGTCGAACGCGCGCAGACCCAAGGCCCGCTTGGCCCCTTCGCGGACGTTGGCAAAGGCTTCGGGCAGAAGGGCGTCAAGACTTTCGCCATCCAGTGCGCGTTTGCGCAGCTCGGCGGTCTTTTCGATCAGACCCTCATCGGACAATTTCTCGAACTCGGGCTCCAGCGCATTGATCTGTTCGATCAGCGGGCGGGTCGCCTTGATCTTGCGGTCGTTCGGTGTTCCGAACACCTTTTTGGCGAGCGTTCCGAGTCCCAGCATGTTCACTCCAGCGGATCTGTTCTTGTCTTGGTTGCGACAGGCTTGCCCACCTTGCGCGCAACCCATAGATACGGGGGGTGAAAGGCGGCCCTGTCTAAGGCTTCAAAGCGATGTAAGCGGCAGGTTCCTGAGTGTCAACGCTGCGCCCCGTCGTGGCAAAGAAATAGGATGATTCAATGCCCAAAGGCTTCACTTTTCTGCCATCTCTGGCCCTGACTGCCATGATGGCCCTGCCGCTGGCCGCCGAAACACAGCCTGATGCCAGTACGGTTGTTGCCCGCGTGAACGGGGACGAGATCACTTTGGGCCATGTCATCGCTACTGTTGCGACCCTGCCGCCCAACTATCAGCAGATCGAAGACGATGTTCTGTACGACTTCATCATCGAGCAACTGGTCCAGCAGCAATTGCTGGGACAGCAGCAGGAAGCGCTGACGAAATTGAACGCCCTTGCGCTGGCGAATGAGACCCGGTCGTTGCTGGCAGTTCAGACCGTGAATGCGCTGATCGAGGATGCGGTTACCGAGGAAGCCATCCAATCTGCCTACGACGCGCAGTATGCGCAGTTTGAGGGCGAGGATGAATTCAACGCCAGCCACATCCTTGTGGCGACGGAAGACGAGGCAAAGGAAATCAAGACCCAGCTTGATGACGGCGCGGATTTTGCTGAACTTGCCAAAGAGAAATCGACAGGCCCGTCCGGACCCAATGGCGGTTCACTGGGATGGTTCGGCAAAGGCCAGATGGTGCCCGAGTTTGAGGCCGCTGTTCTGGAACTGGAGCAAGGTCAGGTTTCCGACCCGGTGCAAACTCAGTTCGGCTGGCATGTTGTGACATTGAATGACAGACGCAAATCCGAAGCCCCGGAGCTGGATGCCATCCGCGATGAACTGACACAGACGGTTCAAAACGAAGCGATTCAGGCCCGTATCGAAGAATTGACTGAGGCAGCACAGATCGAGCGGCCCGAACTGGAAGGGGTAAGCCCCGACGTCGTTCGCCAGATTGAGTTGATTCAGGAGTAAGCGACCGTGGCGACGATCACCAAAGTTTCGCCGCTGGCTCCGGCGGCGTTTCCTGAATTGCCCGCGATTGACGGGGTGCGCTTTACCACGGTTGAAGCGGGCGTGCGCTATCAGGGCCGGACCGATGTGATGCTGGCGGTGCTGGATCCCGGTACCTCGGTGGCGGGGGTGTTCACGCGCTCGGCCACTCGCGCGGCACCCGTATTGGATTGTCAGGACAAAATCGGCGGGGCCAGCGATGGCCCGGCGGCGATCCTTGTGAATTCAGGCAATGCCAATGCGTTCACCGGGCATCACGGCCGGACATCGGTGACCGAGCTGACGCAAGCCGTGTCCAAAGCCACTGGTGTTGCGGTGGAACGGGTATTCACCTCGTCAACTGGCGTGATCGGTGAGCCGCTGCCCCATGACAAGATCACCGCCCAGCTTGAAGCGTTGAAATCGGGCCTCAGCCGCCACGCGATCGAGGATGCTGCGCGGGCGATCATGACCACCGACACCTTCCCCAAGGGGGCCTCGACGCAGGTTGAGATTGATGGAAAAACAGTCTCTATTGCGGGGATCGCCAAGGGTTCTGGTATGATCGCGCCGGATATGGCGACGATGTTGGTTTACATCTTCACCGATGCGGTGGTCGAGCAATCGGCGCTGCAGTCGATGCTGGGCACGCAGACGGATCGTACCTTCAACTGCATCACCGTGGACAGCGATACCTCGACCTCGGACACCCTATTGTTGTGTGCAACCGGGGCCTCGGGTGTGGATGCCACTGGCAACGCGGGTTTTGCGCAGGCGCTTGAGGCTGTGATGCTGGACCTTGCACAGCAGGTGGTGCGCGACGGCGAAGGGGCCACGAAATTCGTAGAAATCCGTGTGACTGGCGCGGCCTCGGACGCGGATGCCAAGGTGCATGGGCTGGCGATTGCCAACTCACCGCTGGTGAAAACGGCGATTGCGGGCGAAGACCCCAATTGGGGCCGCGTGGTCATGGCCATCGGGAAATCCGGTGCCGCCGCCGACCGCGACCGTCTGAGTATCTCTTTCGGCGATATTCTGGTGGCCGAGAAAGGCTGGGTTAGCCCTGACTACCGCGAGGAAGACGCGGCCGCTTATATGAAAGGCCAAGACTTGGTGGTCGCGGTCGATCTGGGTTTGGGTGAGGGCGCATCCACCGTTTGGACCTGCGACCTGACCCACGGCTATATCGAGATCAACGCGGATTATCGTTCATGAAGACCGTTTTGGTGTCGGCTGTCGCCCTGATCGACGTCGAAGGCCGGGTGCTGCTAGCGCAGCGCCCGGAGGGCAAGTCCATGGCTGGTTTGTGGGAGTTCCCCGGCGGAAAGATCGAACCCGGCGAAACCCCCGAGGCCGCCCTGATCCGCGAGCTGGAGGAAGAACTGGGCATCAACACCTGGGCCTCGTGCCTTGCGCCACTGACTTTTGCCAGCCACAGCTATGACGATTTCCACCTGCTTATGCCTTTGTTTGCTTGCCGCAAGTGGGAGGGTATCCCGCAGTCCAAAGAGGGTCAGGCATTGAAGTGGGTGCGGGCGAATGAGTTGCGGAATTACCCGATGCCCGCGGCGGATGTGCCGCTGATTCCGATACTGAGGGATTGGTTGTAGTATGTTCATAAAATGCTTGCGAGCTAAGTCTCATAAGCAAAATGGGTTTGGCACAAAGAACGCATGTAGGGTGTAACATCCCAAGCGTCTTCGAGTTGAACTTCCCAGTTCGCCCAATACCAGATCTGCGACGCATGAATGTCTATTTCGCGGGAAAGAGTCTTGAGAAATTCTTGCCATTCTGGGTTTGTCTTTAAATCAAGCCCGGATTCGTCAAATGCTTGGATGATCATATCCGCCAACGTAAAGCGAATGTCTTCTCGACCAGACATTTCATCAAACAGTTTAAGATAAACACCTAGATCGGTGGAATCTACAACTTCGAATTCCCAATCCTGTATGCTCGGCCCGTTTCTTAATCCCAGCCTTTCTGAAATGAAGTCTGGTTTTGCGACTGTGCTGCCCAAGGCAACTGAACAATCATGCAACTGTTTATCCTGAAGCCAAGTACTTTACGCTCCACCCCTGTTACAATTCGTAAGAATTGAGAAAACATCAGGCAAAACTTGCCGCTGATCGTCCTCGTGTCCCGTCATAGGGGCAGTGGTGTCCGGGTCTGAACCGGACCCGCCATTTCCGACCCAAGGGAGGGGTTGGATAGGGAGGAGAAAGAGATTGGCTCAGACGCAGTCGGGCGCTGAAGGGATGACCTCTCTTCCGGCGCTGCTACACCGCAATGCGACGCAGTTCGGGGATTCCCCGGCCTACCGGGAAAAGGAATTCGGGATCTGGCAATGCTGGTCCTGGGCCGAGGCCGCCGCTGAAATCCGTAAACTGGCGCTGGGATTTCTGGAAATCGGCGTGGAAAAGGGTGACCATATCGCCGTGATCGGGCGAAACCGCCCGGCGCATTACTGGTCAATGGTAGCCGCTCAGATGGTGGGTGCTGTACCGGTGCCTCTGTATCAGGACTCGGTCGCCGAAGAGATGGCCTATGTGCTGGAACATTGCGGCGCGAAATACGTCGTTTGCGGTGATCAGGAGCAGGTCGACAAGGTCATCGAGATTCAGGAAAACCTGCATCAGGTCAAACACATCCTTTATACCGACAAGCGCGGGATGCGGAAATACGACCATTCACAGATGAACGCGCTGGACGACATTATGGCCGAAGGCGGCGCGGGACACGCACGGTTCGACACCGAGCTGGATAAGCGGATCGCCGCGATCACCTATGACGACACCTGCGTGATGCTTTATACCTCGGGTACGACCGGAAAGCCCAAGGGCGTGGTGCTGTCGAACCGTAACGTGATCGAAAGCGCAAAGAATTCCTCTGAGTTCGACCACCTGACACGGAACGAAGACATCCTGTCTTATCTGCCGATGGCCTGGGTGGGCGATTTCATCTTTTCCATCGGTCAGGCTTATTGGTGCGGCTTCTGCGTGAACTGCCCCGAAAGTGCCGACACAATGATGACCGACCTGCGCGAAATCGGGCCGACCTATTTCTTCGCCCCACCGCGCGTTTTCGAAACCCAGCTAACCAATGTGATGATCCGCATGGAGGACGCGGGCAGCCTGAAGCGGAAGATGTTCCATAATTTCATGGCCCACGCCAAAAAAGTCGGTGGCCTGTTGTTGGATGGCAAGCCGGTCAGTTTTGGCGACAAGATGAAATACGCGCTGGGCAATATGCTGGTTTACGGCCCGCTTAAGGATACGCTGGGCTATGGGCGGTTCCGGGTGGGCTATACGGCGGGTGAGGCGATCGGGCCCGAGATTTTCGACTTTTACCGCTCGTTGGGGATCAATCTCAAACAGCTTTATGGCCAGACCGAGGCCACGGTGTTCATCACCCAGCAGCCCGATGGCGAAGTGCGCGCCGATACGGTGGGCGTGCCCTCACCCGCGGTCGAGCTGAAGGTCGATGACAGTGGCGAGATTCACTACCGCTCGCCGGGCGTGTTTGTGGAGTATTACAACAACCCGGATTCGACCGCCTCCACCAAGGATGCCGAGGGCTGGGTCGCGACCGGGGACGCCGGGTTCATCGAGGAAAGCAGCGGCCATCTGCGGATTATCGACCGCGCCAAGGATGTGGGCAAAATGGCCGACGGATCGATGTTTGCGCCTAAATATGTCGAGAACAAGCTGAAATTCTATCCTGATATCCTTGAGGTTGTGCTGTTCGGAAACGGCAAGGATCGTTGCGTGGCCTTCATCAATATTGACCTGATGGCGGTAGGCAACTGGGCAGAACGCAACAACGTTGCCTATGCGTCGTATCAGGAACTGACCAGCCATCCCCGTGTGTTAGAGACTATCAAGGCCCATGTGGAAGAGGTGAACAAGTCGGTTGCGGCCGATGAGATGCTGTCGGGCTGTCAGGTGCATCGCTTTGTGGTTCTGCACAAGGAACTGGACGCCGATGATGGTGAGATGACCCGGACCCGCAAGGTGCGGCGCAGGTTCGTCGAGGAGAAGTTCCACGACATTATTGCTGCCCTGTATGATGGCTCGCCCAATGTCTCGACGACGACCGAAGTGACCTATGAGGACGGGCGCAAAGGGTCGATCAGCGCTACGTTGCAAATCATCGACGCAGCGGTTGTACCGGCGGCACAGCACAAGGTGGCGGCGGAATGAGGGCCGTTCGAGCGCCGCTCGACCTGCGGTCTTCGCCCCGCCCTCCGTCCCGTTTTTGCGCAAGTCAGGGAGTGACTGATGCTGGATAGTTCCGAAGGATATGTCACCGAGGATGGCCGCAAGATCGGCGGCGTGGTGATGGAGATGAAGAATATCACCCTGCGTTTCGGTGGTGTGGTCGCGATCAAGGATATCTCGTTCGACATCCGCGAAGGTGAGATCCGCGCCATTATCGGCCCGAACGGCGCGGGGAAGTCCTCGATGCTGAACGTGATATCGGGGTTCTATGTCCCGCAAGAGGGTGAGGTCTGGTTTCACGGGGCGAAGCGCCCTCCGATGCGGCCTTTTGAGGTGGCACAGCAGGGGATTGCGCGAACCTTCCAGAACATTGCCCTGTTCGAAGGCATGAGCGTTCTGGATAACGTCATGACAGGGCGGCTGGGTTACATGAAGACCAACATTTTCCAGCAGGCGCTGTGGAAAGGGAAAGCCGAGGCGGAAGAAACCGAAAACCGCGAGGCGGTCGAGAAGATCATCGACTTTCTTGAAATCCAACACATCCGGAAAACTCCGGTGTCGCGCCTGCCTTACGGATTGAAAAAACGCGTAGAGCTGGCCCGTGCGTTGGCGGCCGAACCCAAGCTGTTGCTGTTGGACGAACCGATGGCAGGCATGAACGTCGAGGAAAAAGAGGACATGAGCCGCTTTATCCTGGATGTGAATGACGAGTTCGGCACCACCATCGCCCTGATCGAACACGACATGGGCGTGGTGATGGATCTGAGCGACCGGGTTGTCGTGATGGATTACGGAAAGAAGATCGGGGACGGCACACCGGACGAGGTGCGCAACAACCAGGAAGTCATCGACGCCTATCTGGGGGTGAGCCATGACTGACCAACTGACAGACATGAGAGGGGGCGAACATGCCTGATCAGCTGATTTTCGCGATGGAGGTCATCCTAAATGGCCTGATGGCCGGGGTTCTGTATGCGCTGGTCGCACTGGGCTTTGTGCTTATTTACAAGGCTTCGGGGATTTTCAATTATGCTCAGGGTGTTATGGCCCTGTTCGCGGCCATGACCCTTGTCGGGATCATGAATGGGCAAGTGCCGTTCGCGCATCTGATCAACGCGATCTTCGGGACGCATATCCACTATTTCGGGTGGAATGTCCCGGCGTTGCTGGCGATCCTGCTGACCATGGCCGTGATGGTGTTCCTTGCCTGGGCGGTGCAACGGTTCGTCATGCGCCATCTGGTTGGTCAGGAACCGATCATTCTGTTCATGGCGACCATCGGTCTGGCCTATTTGCTTGAAGGCGTGGCCGACCTGATGTGGGGATCCGAGATCAAGACCCTGGACGTGGGCCTGCCACAAGGCATCAACCTGTGGATCGACGAGACCACGTTCAACATCTTTGGCTATGGCTTCTTCATCGACAACCTGGACATCGTGGCGACCTTGATTGCGGCGCTGCTGGTGGCCGCGCTGGTGGTGTTCAGCCAATACACCAAGCAGGGCCGGGCGATGCGAGCGGTGGCGGATGATCATCAGGCCGCGCTGTCGGTGGGAATCTCGCTGAACTTCATCTGGATCATGGTCTGGTCGGTTGCTGGGTTTGTCGCGCTGGTTGCTGGGATCATGTGGGGCACCAAGTCGGGCGTTCAGTTCTCGCTGTCGCTGATCGCGCTTAAGGCGTTGCCGGTGCTGATGCTGGGCGGCTTTACCTCGATCCCCGGAGCGATTGTGGGCGGGCTGATCATCGGAGTGGGTGAAAAGCTGTTTGAATTCGCAATCGGCCCGATGGTCGGTGGCGCGACCGAGAACTGGTTCGCCTATGTTCTGGCGCTGATCTTCCTCGTATTCCGACCGCAGGGTCTGTTCGGTGAGAAGATCATCGAGAGGGTGTAGCGATGCAGAAAATGATTGCCATCATCAATGTGATCGCATGGTCGGGGTTCTGGGCTTTTGGCTATATCGCCGTCACCTCGGACGATCTGACCGCAACCCAACTGGTTGTCGCTGCGATCCTTGCCTTTGCCGGGCTGGTCACGGGCATCATGGCCTACATGAAACTGGTGCGCGCGTCAGAGGCGAGCGGATACGCAAAAGGGTCCAATCAACTGGACGCCGCAGCCCGGAACCGGGCGCAGGAACAATGGGGAAAGTGACACATGTTCTATCGTGAAGCCGGAGACTTCAAAGTTTCCTATGTGGATGACAGCCAGACTTTCCCGATCAAGTTCGACCGGTATCGGTACTATGTGGTTCTGGCGGTCGCGTTCGGGATCATACCGTTCATCATCAACGATTACTGGGCTAACGCGCTTTTGCTGCCGTTCCTGATCTACGCGATCGCGGCGATCGGCCTGAATATTCTGGTTGGATATTGCGGGCAGGTCAGTCTTGGTACGGGCGGCTTCATGGCGGTGGGGGCTTATGCCTGCTACAAGCTGATGACGGCCTTTCCTGACGTCAGCATGTTCATCCATGTCATTCTGGCCGGCGGCATCACTGCCATTGTCGGCGTTCTGTTCGGTCTTCCATCGTTGCGGATCAAGGGGTTCTATCTGGCGGTGGCGACGCTGGCCGCGCAGTTCTTTCTTGTGTGGCTGTTCAACCGGGTGCCGTGGTTCTACAACTACTCGGCTTCGGGTCAGATCAACGCACCGGAACGCGATGTGTTCGGGATCATCATCACTGGACCGAATGCTCCGGCATGGGCCACGTATCTGTTCTGCCTGATCTTTCTGACCGTCTGCGCCGTGATCGCACGCAACCTGACACGCGGCACTACCGGGCGTACGTGGATGGCGATCCGCGATATGGATATCGCGGCCGAGATCATCGGGGTGAACCCTCTCAAGGCGAAACTGACCGCCTTTGCCGTCAGCTCATTCTTTGTGGGCATCTCGGGCGCGTTGTTCTTTGCAGTCTATCTCGGCGCGGTTGAGGTTGGCGAGGTGTTCGGCATTACCAAATCGTTCCTGGTTCTGTTCATGATCATTATCGGGGGATTGGGCTCTATCTTCGGGTCCTTTGCGGGGGCGGCGTTCCTTGTGCTGTTGCCGGTGGTCCTGAAAGTGGTTGGCGCGGATATGCTGGGTTGGCCCACGGATATCGTGGCGCATTTGCAGTTGGTGATCGTCGGTGGGCTGATCATCATGTTCCTGATCCTGGAACCACATGGGCTGGCGCAGTTGTGGCGCGTCGCCAAAGAGAAACTCAAACTCTGGCCATTCCCGCACTAGGGGCAGGCCCAATCAGATAACGGGTGCAAAGCCCGAACCCAACATCGGACCAACCAAGGGAGGAGAAACCCGATGAAATTGAAATTGGCAACCGTGGCGCTGGGCGCCGTAATGGCGGCAGGACCGGTTATGGCCGATCTCGTATTCCCGTCACTCAGCTACCGTACCGGACCTTACGCGGCGGGTGGTATTCCGTTTGCGGATGGGTATGCGGATTACTTTACCCTGCTGAACGAACGTGACGGCGGGATCGGTGGCGTTCCGGCGAAGGTGATTGAATGCGAGACAGGGTATAACACCGAAAAAGGTGTGGAATGCTATGAATCGACCAAGGGCGAAGGTGCGCTGGTCTATCAACCGCTGTCGACCGGTATCACGTATCAGCTGATCCCTAAGACCACGGCAGACGGCATCCCGATGCACACGATGGGCTATGGCCGTACGTCCGCCAAGAACGGCGATGTGTTCAGCCACACGTTCAACTATCCTGCAAACTATTGGGATGGTGCCTCGGGCGCGGTGAACTACCTGCTGGAAGAGAATGGCGGGGACCTGAGCGGCAAGAAAATTGCTCTGGTCTACCACAACTCGGCCTATGGCAAGGAACCGATCCGCACGTTGGAAGAGCTTTCGGCCAAGCATGGCTTTGAGCTTGTCGCCCTGCCGGTTGACCATCCGGGCCAGGAACAGAAATCGCAGTGGCTGCAAATCCGCCGTGATCGCCCCGATTATGTTCTGATGTGGGGCTGGGGCGTCATGAACCAGGTGGCCGTTCAGGAAGCTGCCAACATCCGTTACCCGATGGAAAACTTCATCGGTATCTGGTGGTCCGGTTCTGAAAACGATGTGCTGCCAGCGGGCGAGGCCGCAAACGGCTATAAGGCGCTGACCTTCCACAACGTGGGCACGGATTTCCCGGTCTTTGACGATCTGAAGACGCATGTCGTCGATGCGGGTAAAGCTGCCGGTGCTGGCGATCAGGTCGGTACGGTTCTGTACAACCGTGGTCTTTATGCCGCGATGCTTGCGGCCGAAGCTGCCAAGAAAGCGCAGGAAATCCACGGTACTGCCGACATCACCCCTGCGATGATGCGCGACGGTATGGAGGCGCTGGAAATCAACGAAGCCAAGATGACCGAACTGGGTCTGCCTGGTTTTGGTCCGGCATTCTCGGTCTCGTGTGAGAACCACGGCGGGGACGCTCTGGTTGGTGTGACCCAATGGGATGCGGCCAACAAAACCTGGAGCCTGATTTCCGAGTTCAAGGCAACCGATGGCGACGTGATCGGTCCGCTGATCGACGAAGACTCGAGCGCTTATGCGTCGGAAAACAACATCGGATCGCGCTGCTGATCCGGCGTACTGAAATCCGGGGCGGCGGCAGACCGCCGTCCCGACCCCAACACTCGCACGAGGACACGCGCTGATGCTGGATGCGGCTCAAACCACTGACGTGCAGGCGGAAACCCTGCTTGAAGTCAACAATATCGAGGTGATCTACAACCATGTGATCCTCGTCCTTAAGGGTGTCAGCCTGACCGTTCCCAAAGGCGGTATTACTGCTCTGCTCGGTGGTAATGGCGCGGGCAAGACGACGACGCTCAAGGCGGTGTCGAACCTGCTGCATTCGGAACGGGGCGAAGTCACCAAAGGGTCGATCAAGTATCGCGGCGCAAGCGTGCATGAAAGCGATCCGGCGGATCTGGTTGAAAAAGGCGTGATTCAGGTGATGGAGGGCCGTCACTGTTTCGAACACCTCACGGTCGAGGAAAATCTTCTGACCGGAGCTTATACCCGCAAGGACGGCAAAGCCGCGGTCCAGAAAGACCTTGATCTGGTCTACACCTACTTCCCACGTCTGGCTGAACGACGCCGGTCGCAGGCGGGTTATACCTCGGGAGGTGAGCAGCAGATGGTTGCCATGGGCCGGGCGTTGATGTCGCGGCCGGAAACGATCCTGCTGGACGAGCCTTCAATGGGGCTGGCCCCGCAATTGGTCGAAGAGATTTTCGGCATCGTGAAGGATCTCAATGAAAAAGAGGGCGTGTCCTTCCTGCTGGCCGAACAGAATACAAACGTTGCTCTGCGGTTCGCCCATTACGGGTACATTCTGGAATCGGGCCGTGTCGTTATGGACGGACCTGCCGATGAGTTGCGTGAAAACCCGGACGTGAAAGAGTTCTATCTGGGCATGTCCGATGAAGGCCGAAAAAGTTTCCGAGATGTACGCTCATACCGCCGCCGCAAGAGGTGGTTGTGAGCGGGTGGAGGATCTGGCGATGACTTACTACGACGCACTCGAAACCCGATCAGCCGATCAGCGCGCAGCTGATCAGGCGCAAGGGTTGCGAGTTCAGCTGGAACGCGCCCAATCCGCGCCGGGGTTTCAGGCTCATCTGGCCGGGGTGGATACCGATGCGGTGAAAACCATCGAAGATCTGGTCAAACTGCCGGTTCTACGAAAATCTGAACTGGCGCAGGCACAGGCTCAGCGACCTCCGTTCGGCGGGTTCACGGTCACTCCGGCGCGGCATTTCCATCATGTGTTTCAGTCTCCGGGTCCGATCTACGAACCGGGCAACACCGATCCCGATTGGTGGCGCATGGGCCGGTTCCTGCACGCGGCAGGCGTGGGGCCGGGCGATATCGTGCAGAACTGTTTCGGCTATCACCTGACGCCTGCCGGCATGATATTTGAAAGCGGCGCGCGGGCCGTGGGCGCCGCCGTGTTGCCCGCAGGCACCGGCCAGACCGAGCTGCAAGTGACCGCCGCGCGTGATGTGGGTTGCACCGCATATGCCGGAACGCCCGACTATCTGAAGATCATACTGGATAAAGCGGATGAGATGGGTGTGGACCTGCAATTCGCTACGGCTGCTGTGGGAGGCGGCGCGCTGTTCCCATCCTTACGTCAGGAATATGCGGATCGCGGGATTTCGTGCCTGCAATGCTATGCCACCGCTGATCTGGGCAATATCGCTTACGAAAGCCCTGCGATGGAGGGGATGATTCTGGACGAACACATCATCGTCGAGATCGTGACCCCCGGCACCGGCATCCCTGTGGCCGAGGGTGAAGTGGGTGAGGTGATCGTAACCTCGCTCAACCCCGATTATCCGTTGATCCGGTTCGCGACCGGTGATCTGTCGGCGATCCTGCCCGGCCAGTCGCCCTGCGGTCGTACAAATGCGCGGATCAAAGGCTGGATGGGTCGTGCCGACCAGACGACCAAGATCAAGGGCATGTTCGTGCGTCCTGAACAGGTGGCCGCGCTGGTCGACAAACACGCCGAGATCGTAAAGGCTCGTGTCATCGCAGCCCGTCAGGGCGAGATGGATACAATGACCGTTCAGATTGAAAGCCCCAGCGGAGATGACATGACCTATGCCAAATCCGTGATCGAAGTGCTGAAGCTAAAAGGCGCGATCGAGGTTGTCGAACCCGGTTCGCTGCCCAAGGATGGTTTGGTGATCGAGGATCAGCGGGTCTATGAATAAAGTCTGCGGCAGTTTGTGCCGCAGATTTGTTCCCCTGTAGACTGGTGTTTCTTAGCGTTTTGGTCGATTAATGGCCAACTCTGCGCATTCGCCAGTTACAAGCCGGGATCATGGCCGACATAGAAGTTTCAGAACATGGCACGCGCAACCACGGCGCGTTTGGTACCCGGCTGGTTGGCACGGTCGCCTGTCTTGTTGCGGCCGCTTGCCTGTTGCCGATGCTCGCCGTCGTTCTGGCGGCTGCAACGGGCGGAACGGATACGATCTCTCACCTGTTGCAAACCGTTTTGCCGCGCTATGCGCTTACGACGGTGATTTTGGTCGTTCTGGTGGCGATTGGTACGTTTGCCATCGGTGTCGGTGCTGCGTGGCTTGTGACCATGACACGCTTTCCCGGCGTTCGGTTCCTTGAGATTGCTTTGGTTTTGCCGCTGGCTTTTCCGGCTTATGTGCTGGCCTATGCTTATACGTTCATTCTGGATCACCCCGGCATTGTCCAAAGCACCCTGCGCGATGTGACCGGCTGGGGGCCACGCGACTATTGGTTCCCCGAGATACGCTCGACCGAGGGTGCGGCGGTGATGCTGATCCTCGTGCTGTATCCTTATGTCTACCTGCTGGCCCGCGCCGCGTTTCTTCAGCAAAGCGCCACGGCTTTTCTTGCGGCGCGGGCGTTAGGCAAAAGCCCTTGGCTGGCGTTCTGGCACGTATCGCTGCCCATGGCGCGCCCGGCAATTGCGGGGGGTGTGCTGCTGGCGATTATGGAAACCATCGCCGATTTCGGCACTGTCGCCTATTTTGGCGTGCAAACATTCGCCACCGGTATCTACACAAGCTGGTTTTCCATCGGAGACCGCGCTGCCGCCGCGCAGTTGGCCCTGTGCCTGCTGGGTTTTGCGCTGGTCATGGCCGTGGCCGAACGGATGCAGCGCGGTAAGGCGAAATACTATCAGGCAGGGAAAAGTCATGCGTCACTGCCCTCGGCGCGGCTAAAGGGCTGGCAGGCTGCCGCGGGCTTTACGCTGTGCGCCATTCCGGTTCTTCTGGGCTTCCTGCTGCCGGTGTTCATCTTGATTCAGATGGGGCTGGAGTCAGAGCAGAACCTGCTGTCGCGCCGCTATATCGGCTTCATTAAGAACTCGCTGACTTTGGCCGGTACTGCCGCCGTGATTACGGTTTGCGCCGCGATCACCGTCGGATTCTTTCAGCGGTTGCGCCCCGGGCGGTTGTCATCTGGCGCGGGGTACATGGCGCGGTTGGGCTATGCGGTGCCCGGAGGTGTCATTGCGGTGGGCCTGATGGTGCCATTTGCCAGTTTCGACAATGCACTGGATGCTTGGATGCGGGCGACCTTTGATGTTTCGACGGGTTTGCTGGTGACGGGCTCAATCTGGCTGCTGGTCGCCGCTTATATGGTGCGGTTCTTGGCGGCGGCGCTCGGCGCTTATGAAGGTGGGCAAAGCACAGTTCATGCCAACATGGACGCGGCCTCGCGGTCTTTGGGGCAAACCCCGCTGGGAACATTGCGCCGGGTTCATCTTCCTATCCTGACACCGTCCTTGTTGACGGCGCTGCTGATTGTGTTTGTGGACGTGATGAAAGAACTGCCCGCGACCCTGATCATGCGCCCGTTCAACTTTGATACGCTGGCGGTGCAGGCCTATCGGTTGGCCTCGGATGAACGGCTCGAGGGGGCTGCGGTCCCCTCTCTGGTCATCCTGGCGGTGGGGCTGTTGCCGGTCATCCTGATCTGTCGACAGGTTGGTCAGCGGCGTTAGAGCGATCCAAAAATATCACACCCGGGTGTCGCCGGACTTGATTCAGACGCGTTTTCCGGCAAGGCTTGGGGTATGAACATGCAGCCTCCCAGCCGGTTCTCTGCAAACTCGGCCCAGATGCCCGTCGCGTTTAACCGGCATGAGATGTCCCATATTCTGTCCGTCTACGGCCGGATGGTCGCCGCCGGAGAATGGCGCGATTACGGTATTTCCAACTTGCGGGACATGGCCGTGTTTTCGATCTTTCGCCGAACTGCGGAACATCCCATCTATCGGGTCGAGAAACACCCCCGGCTTCGACAGAAACAAGGGATGTATTCGGTCGTGGGCATGGATGGCCGAATCCTGAAACGCGGCCACGATCTGCGCACGGTGCTGCGCGTGCTTGAGCGTAAGCTGATCCGTTCAGTTGACCTTGATTAGAGCCGCTTATGGGCCGTCACCGGCCCGTCACCCTGTTCCAGAATGCGCGTGATCGCCTGTTCCATTGGCTCAAACGTCACGTCCATGTGGAAAGCATTGGCGTGCAGCAGCATATCCTCGGAATAAACCCAGGCCACATGCCCTTTCCAAAACAGCAGATCGCCGCGCTGAGGAGGGGTGCCCTGCGGCAGCAGATGACCAAGTTCGCGCTCCTGATCGCCACTGTCTCCTGGGCAGGGTTGTCCGCAGGCTAGCAGCCCGGCCTGAACCAGTCCTGAACAATCCAGCCCGAACCGGCTGTTTCCGCCCCAAAGATAGGGTGTGCCCAGAAAAAGTTCGGCTACTGCAACAGGATCGGTCAGCGGAACGCCCACATGTTTGGCGTGAACGGTCGGGATGAACCCAAGCTCGGTGTCCAGAAAGCCATTTACCTCGGACGTGGCCGCAACCCTGCTTCCAAAACTCAAAGAGGTCCGGTCGGGGCTTTTCATGTCTGGCCGAGCATAGGCGTGGGTGGCTGGTGCCGTGATCCAATGCGTTGCGCTTAGGTCCGGGCCAAGCTGTTCCGAGCGGACCCAGCCGGCGTAGCCATCTTTTTCTGCGATGACCCGGCTCCAGCCGTTTGCCCGTTCTGAGAGCTCGACAGCGTCACCAAAAAGCAACTGTCGGTCGCGCGGACCGTCCGGCTCGCGCAACAGGTCGGTAACCGGTTGGATGATGCGTTGGCGTGTCATAGGTCCAGCATCTCGGGCAAGGCCGTCAACAAGGCGCGTGGCCCTTGGCCAAACCCGCCCTTGCTGCGACCGGGTTCGTTGCTGCGCTGCCATGAGAAGATGTCGAAATGCATGTAACGGCTGTCGCCTACAAAGCGACGCAAGAACAGCGCGGCGGTAATGGAACCGCCAAACCCACCGGCCGGGGCGTTGTCCAGATCGGCGATGCCCGGCTCGATCAACCCTTCATACGGGTCGTGGAACGGCATGCGCCAGACCGGATCGGCGGCCTTGCGCGCCGCGCGGGTCAGCGCGTCTGCCGCGTTGTCGCTGTCGGTGAAATAGGGCGCAAGATCGGTTCCCACGGCCACCCGCGCAGCGCCGGTCAGCGTCGCCATCGAGATCACGAGGTCCGGTGTCTCTTCGTCCGCAAGCGCCAGCGCGTCTGCCAGAACAAGGCGACCTTCGGCGTCGGTATTGTTGATCTCGACCGTTAGGCCCTTGCGCGAGGTCAGAATGTCGCCGGGCCGAAAGGCGTTTCCGGACACCGAATTCTCGACAGCGGGGATCAGAACCCGCAGTTGCAGCGGCAGCTTCAGCGCCATGATCATACGGGCCAGCCCCAGAACATTGGCGGCACCGCCCATATCTTTCTTCATCAACCCCATCGACGCGCCGGGTTTCAGGTTCAGACCGCCCGTGTCAAAGCACACACCTTTACCGACCAAGGTCAGCTTTGGCCCTGTTGTGCCCCAGTTCATCTCGATCAGCCGCGGTTCCTGCGCGGCAGCGCGGCCAACCGTGTGGATCATCGGAAAGTTCTGATCCAGCAGCGCATCGCCTGCGATCACCGAACAGGATGCGCCGAATTCCTGCGCGAGGCCCTCGGAGGCGGCCTGTAATTGCTCTGGCCCCATATCCGACGCGGGGGTGTTGACCAGATCCCGGATCAGGGCTTCGGCTTTGGCCAGAACCTCAAGACGCGCGGCATCAATGCCGTCGGGGGCAACCAGCCGGGCTTTGGCCGGCGACTGACTGGCATAGCGGTCAAATGCGTATCCGGTCATCAACCAGCCAAAGCATTCAGTTTCCAGAGCGTCCTTGGGAACGCCCCAAGCGATGTGATAGGTGCCTTTCGGCAGCGCCTCTGCCGCAGCCGCCAGTGGAAAACGCTTGCGGGCGCGGCCTGCGGGTTTGCCATACCCCGCCAAAGCGTAAAGCGGCGCGTCGTCCGTTCCGGGAACCAACAAGGTCTGGCCCATCGCCCCCGTAAACCCGTTGTTCGTGACCCAGTTCTGCACGGCATCAGGCTGATCCTTTACCCAATCATCCAGATCGGGTTGGGCGATCACGTGCAGCGGGACAGAATTGTCTGAGGGCGAGGCAAAGGTCAGGGTCATGGGTAACTCGGCTGGTTCGATTTGCGCCCAGCCTAGCCGCCCACATTCCATCTGCAAGCCCCTGTCAGACAGAAAGGTCCTGCTGATCCCAGATCACCGTCAGGGATTTCTCGCCCACGCGGATCAGACGAGACAGGGTGGCGCCCGTGGCGACCGCATCTCCTGCATCTACGTTTCGGGCGACGTCATCTGCGACACCAGCCACTGCTGTCATGCCGACCTGGTCGGCTATTGCCACCAACGACCGCGAACATTTTCGCAGCCCGGTCCAATCGCGCTGCCGCCAGAACCGTTCGCAATTCGACAGGCGAACGGCCAGCTCCTCGACCGTGCGGCACAACACGTCCAGTGCATTCTTTTCTCCAAGCTGCCGATACAACCCGTTCACCCGGTCCGGGTCCAGTCGGACAGTTTCCTTGTGTTCAAGCGTGAAAATATTTTCCACCACTTATTCCCCAATTCACTATACCCCCACGGTACAAGGCGACTTTGACCGAGAACTTCTTTGCAAAACCTTGCGTTCCTGAGGGATAATTGCTCGAATTTTCCTCGAATTCGGGCTAGAGCAGCCCACAGCGAACAAATCAGGGACACGAACATGGATCATGCCAAGCCTTTGCCGAATTATCTGGTCAAACGGTATCATGGCTGGAAAGCCACCACTTATTCCGAGAACCAGGTCTGGTATCGCCGTCTTGCTACAGAGGGACAGCGTCCGCGCGCCATGGTGATTTCGTGCTGCGATAGTCGGGTTCATGTCACTTCGATCTTCGGGGCTGATCAGGGTGAGTTCTTCATTCACCGCAATATCGCCAACCTTGTTCCGCCTTACGCCCCTGACGGTGACCACCACGGCACAAGCGCGGCAATCGAATATGCCGTAACTGCGCTGAAAGTGGCGCATCTGATCGTGCTGGGCCATTCGCAATGCGGCGGGGTTCAGGGGTGCATTGACATGTGCAAGGGACAGGCCCCGCAGTTGGAAGCGAAAGAAAGCTTTGTTGGCCGCTGGATGGATATCCTGAAACCGAAATACGAACTTGTTTCTGATGTCGAAGACGGGGCAGAGCAAGCGCGTCAATTTGAACGGCAAGCGGTTGTGGCCTCGTTGGAAAACCTGATGACCTTCCCGTTTGTGTCGTCGGCGGTCGAGGATGGCTCGCTCAGCCTGCATGGATTGTGGACCGATATCGGTGAAGGCGGACTGCAATGTTATGATCCGCAGGCGAAGAAGTTCGTCGTCGTTTAAACCGCCGAAGGTTCTTTCAATTTGACGGGCGTGGGATCAGGTTGCCGATTCCGCGCCCTTTTTTGTCCAACGTACCGCACCCAGCCTGAACCGATTCAGGTCGGTCGATACGTAAATTGTGTGGTCCGACCACCTGGGACATTACTTCAAACGCAATCCTGATTGGTTAAATTAAAGGCGTTCGTCCGTTTGCGACGGCCCAGCGGGGCGATTTCCCAATAAGAAGAAGCCAAAAAAATAGCCATTCTGCACTTTTTTTAACTTTTTCGTTGCCGAAACCGGTTTCGGAACAAAAAATTGCAATCAATGACAGCGAATCTTTCACATCGGCCGCGGGACACCGCAGATCGCCCCTCGGTTTCTGGGCGCGTCAAGCTTGATGAATTGGCCGCGCATCTGGGCTTGTCTAAAAGCACTGTATCGCGGGCGCTCAACGGGTATTCTGATATTTCGGCTGTGACCCGCGCCAGGGTGGAAACGGCGGCGCGCAAGTTGGGCTATCGACCTCTGAGCCATGCGCAGGCCATCCGTACCGGGCAGGTTCGTGCGATTGCGATGGTGTTGAACAGCGACGAACCTGATCGTCACAACCCGTTCCTGCAGGATTTTCTGGCTGGTGCGTGCGAGGCTGCAAGTCACCTTGACTGGACGATGACGATTTCGACCGCGACCTCGGAACGGGACACGTTGAAAGTCCTCAGCAGATTGTTCGAAGAACGCAAAGCGGATGGTTTCATTCTGCCCCGGACCGCAGTCAAGGACGCCCGGATCGGCCTTTTGCGCAGCCTTGGGGTTCCCCACATCCTGTATGGCCGTACCGGGTATGGGCAGCCGAACACGTGGGAGGAAACCTCTTGGTTCGATATCGCCGGTGAAACGGCGATGCGCAAGGCGGTTTTGCGGTTGGCCGGGTTTGGACATACGCGCATTGGTTATGTCGGCAGTGACCTCAAGTTCAACTACAGCCACCTGCGCCGCGATGGGTATGCCGAAGGTCTGCACGAGGCTGGATTGCCCTTGGACCCCGACCTGATCCGGGACGGGGTCAGAACACGGGATGAAGGCGCTGCGCAGGCCATGGCCTTGATGCAGGTCGAACAGCCCACGACAGCAATTGTCTTTGCCACCGATCTGGCGGCCTTGGGCTTTTACCCGGTCGCGCAGGATCTGGGGCTTGAGATCGGTCGTGACGTGTCCATCATTGGCTATGACGGCATTCCCGAATCCCGGTACGCGCGCCCGGCTCTGACCAGCTTTGCGGTAGATTCACACATGGCCGGACAGCGTTTGGCGACGATGCTGATCCGGCAAATCCGGGGCGACGACCCCGCAGGTTTACGCGAACTGACCGAAGCCACCCTGGTTGAGGGTGGATCGGACGGACCGCCAACACGAACGCCACAGGAACTGGCGCGCATAATACAGACTGACAATAATCATAACCGGGGAGACCGATCATGAAACTTACACCCAAGATGTCCCGCCTGATGCTGGGCACGTCGCTGGCAGTGATGCTTGGCGCGCTGTCGGCGCAGGCGGATACGATCCGCTTCTGGACCACCGAGGAACAGCCCGAACGTCTGGCCAAGCAGCAGGAGATGGCCGACCAGTTCAAAGCTGAAACGGGAACGACAGTCGAAGTGATCCCTGTCACCGAAAGCGATCTGGGTACGCGTGCAACCGCGGCCTTTGCTGCCGGTGATCTGCCGGACGTCGTTTATCACACACTGCAATACGCTCTGCCCTGGGCCGAGGCGGGTATCCTGGATACCGAAGCCGCAACAGAGGTGATCGAGGAACTGGGCGCGGACACATTCGCCCCCGGGGCGCTGGCAATGGCGGCGTTCAATGGTGAAACGGCCTCGGTCCCGGTTGATGGCTGGACCCAGATGGTCGTCTACCGCAAGGACCTGTTCGACGAGGCTGGTCTGGAAGCCCCAAGTTCCTATGCCAATGTTCTGGCTGCGTTGGACAAGTTGCACAACCCGCCGGAAATGTACGGATTTGTCTCGGCCACGAAGGTTGACGAAAACTTCATGAGCCAGGTGTTGGAGCATGTCTTCCTCGCCAACGGCGTTTCGCCCGTTGGCCCGGACGGGTTCCAGCCGCTGGATGAGGCCAAAACCACCGAAGTTCTGGACTTTTACAAGGCGATTTCCAAAGCCTCGCCTCCGGGCGAGTTGTTCTGGAAGCAATCGCGCGAGCTGTATTTCGATGGCAAAGCCGCGATGATCATCTGGTCGCCGTTCATTCTGGATGAACTGGCAGGTCTACGCGACAGCGCGCCGCCCACCATCACCGATGACCCGACCTCGCGCGATTTGGCGTCGAAAACGGGGATTGTGACCAACTTCTCTGGCCCATCCAACCCGGACGGCGCAGCATGGGGGGATGTGCGGTATTTCGGGATCACCAATGACGCCGATACTGACGCGGCGATGGAGTTTGTGAAATTCGCCATGGATGATGGCTATACCCAGACGCTGTCCATCGCGCCCGAAGGCAAGTTCCCGGTGCGTCGCGGTAACGCCGACAACCCGACGGCCTTTGCCGAAGCGTGGGCGGAATTGCCCGTGGGCGTTGATCGCAAGGCCCCGTTGGGTGAGCTATACGATCAGGCGATGATCGACGAGATCGTCGGCGGTTTGGACGTTGCGCAGCGTTGGGGCGTGGCCGAAGGGCAGCTTTCGCTGGCGTCCAAGATGATCAACTCTCAGGTCATCAACCGGATCGTGCGTCAATATATCGACGATGAAATCGACGCCGCCGCTGCCGTGGCCGCGATGAACGAAGAACTTGCCAAGGTTCAGTAGACCCCTGCTTGACCGGTATCTGCAGCGGCGTGCGCGCCGCTGCACCTAACCCTCTGAGGTCCACCTATGTCTTCGGCCACCCCACCGACCGGAACCGGGGCGCTTGCCAAACGCGAGGCGCGTCTGGCCTGGGCTTTGCTTTCCCCAACCGTGATCAGTGTATCGCTTGTGGTGATCCTGCCCTTGCTGGCGATCTTCTGGATCAGTTTCAAGCCGTTCACCCTGTCTGACCTGCGCCCGCCTGCGCCCGTTGTGCGCGAAAGCCTGCGCGGATCAGGCGAGGATCTGCGGATCGAATACCGCGTGCGCAATTCAAGCCAGGAAATCGCCATTGAAGGCGTGACCGTGACAGATGTATTGCCCGATGGTGTAACGGTGGGCGAAGTTTCCGCCCCTTGCGTGCTGAACGGGCCGGATTTGTTCTGTGATTTCGGCACTCTGGAAGGAGGTCAGCGCGAACGCATTCGAATTCCGGTCACCGTGGACGGAGACCCTGACGCCTTTGAAGACGCGATCGAAGGGTCCGAACCCGGCGTCACCGGCAGCGGGCCAAGCGTTCTGACCAATTTCCAGTTCAGCTTGGAAAACTATGCTCGCGTATTCGACGGGGATGAGTTCTGGGGCGTTCTTTGGGTCACGCTGTTCTACACGGTTTTCGGTACCATCGGAGCCTTGGTGATGGGTCTGTTTGCGGCTCTGTTGCTGAACAAAAGTTTCAAAGGGCAGGGTATCATCCGGGGGCTTTACCTGTTTCCCTACGTCGCACCGGTGATCGCGGTGGCCTTTACGTGGGTTACGCTGTTTGACCCGTTCTCAGGCTCGGCCAATGCGTTGCTGGTGCAAATGGGATTGAGTAGCGAGCCAATTAATTTCTTCGGCGAGCGGCCTTTGGCGTTGATCATGGTCACTGTGTTTGAGATTTGGCGCTATTTCCCGCTGTCCTTCCTTTTCATTTTGGCTCGGATGCAGTCCATCGACTCCAGCATGTATGAGGCGGCGGATATGGACGGGGCGTCGCCCTTCCAGAAGTTCTGGCTGCTGAGCATCCCGCAACTGCTGGGCATTCTGTCGGTGCTGTTCCTGCTGCGCTTTATCTGGACGTTCAACAAGTTCGACGACATTTTCCTGCTGACCGGCGGCAATGCGGGCACGCGCACCCTAACCGTGAATGTCTATGAACAGGCATTCGCGATTTCCAATATCGGGGCAGGCGCAGCGGTGGCCGTTGTGATCCTGATGTGCCTGATCGCCTTCAGCTTTGTCTTCTTCCGCTTCATCAGCCGAGAGGAGGGTCTGTGATGCGCAAAGGATATATCACCGGCCCGGTTCTGGGCGCGCTCTGGCTGGTTGTGATTGCCACCACTGTCGCCATCACCATGTCGTTTTCGACCGGGGCAGCGTTTCGCCCGCAGGTCTTGCTCTGCCTGATCTGGGGGGCTTTGGCCGGGCTGGTCTATGTCCGGTTTCCGGCACAGCGTGCACCGGCGCGGTTGGGGATCTCGGCCCTGTTGGGCTTGTCTGCCCTGACCGGATTTGGCCCGGTCCTGATCGGCTCGGATACGTCTTTGCAGGCCGTATTGGTCACGGTTCTTGCCATGGCCATTGTTACGCACCTGTCTCTGGCGGCGATCCTGCGGGACACGCCCTTAGGTGAGCTCACCCGCCACGAATTTGAAGACGCCGTGATCCGGTTCTGCACCGGCTTCGGCTATATTTTCTTCACCGCCATTGTCGTCATCCCTTTCTATGTCATGGTGATGACCAGCCTGAAATCGCAACAGGCCCTATTGCAGAACCCGTTGGATTTCTCGGTTGACCTGTCGCAAGGCTGGGCGCTGTTTCGCAGCTATTCGGAGCTGTTCCGAGACTTCAATTTCGGCACTTACCTGTGGACCTCGTTCTATGTGTCAGTCCTGACGGTGTTCATCACCCTGTTGTTCAGCGTTCCCGGAGCCTATGCCGTCGCGCGATTTCGGTTCAAAGGGCAAAAGGCGTTCTCACGCTCGATCCTGCTGATTTACATGGTGCCGATGATCGTTCTGGCGCTGCCGATTTACATCGCGTTTTCGCTGACGGGTCTGCGCAACTCGATCCTGGGCATTGTCATGATCTACCCGGTTACCACGATCCCGGTCGCGCTCTATATGCTGCAAGGTTACTTCCGGGGTCTGCCGACCGAAGTGGAAGAGGCCGGTCTGATGGATGGTCTGTCGCGGCTGGCGGTGATTTGGAAGATCACCCTGCCGCTTAGCCTGCCTGCGCTGGCGTCGGTGTCGCTTTATGTCTTCATGATTGCGTGGAACGAGTTCCTGCTGGCCTTCATGCTGCTCGACGACCCGTCGAAATTCACCCTGACCCGAGGCGTTACGATGCTGAACTCCTCGGAGATTCCCCGCCAACACCTGATGGCCGGCGCGGTGATTGCCACCGTTCCGATCATGGCCCTGTTTCTGGGGCTTGAACGTTTCATGACCAAGGGCCTGACGGCAGGCTCGGTCAAAGGATGACTGACATGAACTACTATACTACGCCGAGTGAATCGGCTCGCAATATCCTGATTGCCAATGACAGGGGCGGCTACACGATCCCCACCAGCGGACTGTATCCCTACCAATGGAACTGGGACAGCGCGGTTGCTGCGCTGGGTTTTGCCGAGTTCGACATCAACCGCGCATGGGTTGAGCTTGAGACGCTGTTCTCGGGTCAATGGGCGGACGGCATGGTCCCGCATATCCTGTTTCACAAGCCCGATCCGGGCTATTTTCCAGGACCGGACGTGTGGGGCGGAACGGGGCCGATCCCGTCTTCGGGGATCATTCAACCTCCATTGGCGGCAACAATGGCGCGGCGGGTAGTGGATATGGATCCGGTGGCAGGCAAAGAACGGATGCGGGCGCTGTTCCCCAAGATGCTGGCCTGGCACCGTTGGATCATGGCGTGGCGGCTGGACGATCACGGCGCGGTCTGCACCACCCACCCGTGGGAGGCCGGGCGCGACAATGCCCCCGACTGGGACAATACGATGGCGGCAATTGATGCCTCGGACGTGGGTGAATATCAGCGCCGTGATACCAGCCATGTCAACAGCGCCGACCGTCCGACGAAATACGACTACGACCGCTACATCAAACTGGTGAATATCGGCCGTGAGGCGGGATGGGATCAGGCGAAGCTGCTAGAGGTGAATCCGTTTCGCGTGGCCGATCCGACCATGAGCTTCACCACCCTGCGCGCTGCCCGCGATCTGCTGGCCGTGAGCAATGATCTCGGGCTTGAGGCTGACGGTCTCAGCGCCGATATTGATCGGCTTGAGGCTGGTGCGCGATCCCTTTGGAATGAGGTGCTGGGCGCGTTTGACGCGCGGGATGCGCATACTGGCGAATGGGCAGAAAGTGTCTCTAACGCAAGCTATTTGTGCTGGTACGCAGGAATTGAATCGGCCCGGATGCTGGACCGGGTCAAGACGGTTCTGACCACGGTACCGCATCCGATTCCCAGCTATGACCCGCACATGCCTAAATTCGACGAACGCCGATACTGGCGCGGCCCGACATGGGCATTCATGAACATGCTGACCGGTTTTGGACTGGCTGAAATGGGCCACGGGGTCGAAGCCGAAGCTCTGCGCCTGAAAACCGCGCGCCTGATCGCCGGACATGGCTTTGCCGAGTATTTTGATCCGCTCACCGGAGGTCCCGCAGGTGGCAATTCATTCACATGGACCGCCGCCGTTTGGCTGCACTGGGCAGGGAGGAACTGATGGGCAGCATCGAACTCAAAAGCGTCGAGAAATGGTTCGGCGAGGTGCAGGTGATCAAAGGGATCGACCTGCAGATTCAAAAAGGTGAGTTTGTCGTCTTTGTCGGCCCCTCGGGATGCGGCAAGTCCACCCTGTTGCGCATGATTGGCGGGCTCGAGGATATCTCGCGCGGGGGGCTTTTGATCAACGGGGCGGATGTGACCGACCACCCGCCCTCGAAACGGGGGCTGACGATGGTGTTTCAGTCCTATGCTCTGTACCCCCATTTGACCGTGGCCGAGAATATGGGGTTCTCGCTGAAGGTGGCGGGTGTGTCCAAGGCCGATATCGCCGAGCGTGTCGGAAAAGCGGCTGAAGTCCTCAAGTTAGAGCCTTATCTTGAGCGCCGCCCCAAGGACCTATCCGGTGGGCAGCGTCAGCGCGTGGCCATCGGTCGGTCCATCGTACGCGACCCGACCGCGTTTCTGTTTGATGAACCCCTGTCCAATCTCGATGCCGCCCTTCGGGTCGAAATGCGCTATGAGATTGCCAAGCTGCATCAAAGCCTGAACCGAACCATGATCTACGTGACCCACGATCAGGTCGAGGCGATGACGCTGGCCGACCGAATCGTGGTGCTGGAGTTCGGCAAGATCGCACAGGTCGGCACCCCGCGCGAGCTGTATGAACGCCCGGCCAACCTGTTTGTGGCGCAGTTCATCGGCAGCCCAAAGATGAACGTCCTGCCCTGTACCGTGGCCGGGGATCAGTTCCGTTTGGAAAACGGCGGCAGCGGTCCATTTGACCGGACGGGCGAGGCGACACGGCTGGGCATCCGCCCCGAACATATCAGCGTGGTCGAACCGGGCACAGGCCACAGCGACGGCGTGGTCGAGGTTGTCGAATACCTTGGCGCCGACATGTTCATCATCGTCGATTGCGGCACCGAAGAAAAAGTCACCGTTCGCCTTGGGGGAGATACCGAAATCAAGGCCGGGGCGCAGATCGGTCTGCATTTCGCGCCCGAGAAATTGCAGTTTTTTGATGGGGAGGGGCAGGCGTTGTAATCGCGGTGGCTGCGCCTGTCGAATGGGCGCATCCACTGTCTTTCGCCCTTCGATCCTTTCGGGCTGTGTCTAGCCCACTTGCTTCAGTTTCAGCGGCCAACTGACCTCGTACATGTCTATGTTTTCGGACCTGCCTATGGATCGAACATCCTCTGAAATGCGTTCGGCAACAAGGACGCCCCTCAGTTGTCCATTTGCGAAGCCGTCCAACCTGCCCAGCGCAAGCAAATAGTCCGAGACCTGATGTATTGCTGCCGGCTTGGCTTCGGCACGTTTCAGTTCGATGATCAGCCAATCGCCATTCAAACGGTCTCGGGCGAGAATATCGATCCGCCGCGAATTCAGGCCGCCGTCCAGCGGATATTCATCCTGATAAACGTCGTAGCGTGCGCTCCACGGCGTTTGGGACCAGTTCAACAGTAATTCGCGCTGGATGACATACTCAGTAGTAAATCCTTCGCCGGTATGAGGTTTTCGGTTCAGAGAAAGGACAGAGTGATCAAATTCCGCCAGATGCTCGAGTGTCTGGATAACCCTGTCACGGTAAACAACCAGATGACCTGCCGTCTTGTTGCGCTTCTCGAACTCGAAGGAAAGGCCGCTCGCTACAAACTGTTCATGGTACTTTCCGTTGAACACGGCGTGGCCATAGTCGCCGCGTGCGACTGAAAATGTATCAATAGCGAGAGACCACTGATTGTCTCTGGATGGTGAAAAGGCGAGATAGACAACGCCCCGCGGGTTGGGCCAACGCGCGTTGCGGCGCGGATGATCGTTTCGGATCATACAGGTCAAGTCACTGGTCAGTGCCGTTTCGATCAGATGCTCTACGGGTGGGGTAAGATCCCAGTTTCGCGCGATGTAGGCCTCGTCGTATTGATGCACGAAAAGGCCACCTTCCACGTCTTCAATCTCAATACCATTTGAGAAGGATCTTGGGGGTACCATTACTGCGATCACCTGCATGCCAAAATGAGTTCAGAAGCAGGGTAACGGCTTAACTCGCCAGGATGGAAAGATAAATTCTCTTTCAAAAAAGAACCCCGCCAATTTCATGGCGGGGTGTGTCTTAAAGGCCTTGATCAGGTTTACCGAACCTCAGCCCTTTTTCAGAACCTCACGGCCCAGCAGTTCGGCGATCTGCACAGCGTTCAGGGCCGCGCCTTTGCGCAGGTTGTCGGACACGCACCACAGGTTGATGCCGTTCTCGATGGTCGAATCCTGACGGATGCGGCTGATGAACGTGGCGAAATCGCCCGCGCATTCGATCGGCGAGACGTAGCCGCCGTCTTCGCGCTTGTCGATCACCATGATGCCTGGGGCCTCGCGCAGGATGTCGCGGGCCTCATCCTCGTCCAGGAATTCCTCGAACTCGATATTCACGGCCTCGGAGTGGCCAACGAACACCGGAACGCGGACGCAGGTAGCTGTGACTTTGATCGACGGGTCGACGATCTTTTTGGTCTCGACAACCATCTTCCACTCTTCCTTGGTCGAGCCGTCTTCCATGAAGACGTCGATCTGCGGAATGACGTTGAAGGCGATCTGTTTCTGGAACTTCTTCGGCTCAACCTCGGTGGTGGGGTTGTAGATGGCTTTGGTCTGATCCCAAAGCTCATCCATACCGTCTTTACCCGCGCCCGACACCGACTGATAGGTCGAGACGACAACGCGCTTGATCCTGGCGCGGTCATGCAGCGGCTTCAGCGCGACAACCATCTGCGCGGTCGAGCAGTTGGGGTTGGCGATGATGTTCTTGTTTTTATAGTCGTGGATCGCCTGCGGGTTACATTCCGGCACGATCAGCGGAATATCCGGGTCGTAGCGATAGAGCGAGCTGTTGTCGATCACCACACAACCCGCAGCGGCCGCCTTGGGCGCGTAGACTTTGGTCGCGTCCGAGCCGATGGCGAACAGCGCCATGTCCCAGCCGGTGAAGTCGAAGGTGTCGATGTCCTGGGTGGTCAGTGTCTTGTCGCCAAAGCTTACTTCGGTTCCCAGCGAACGACGGCTTGCCAGAACAGCAAGTTCATCGATGGGGAACTGGCGTTCCGCCAGGATGTTCAGCATTTCGCGGCCCACGTTACCCGTGGCGCCGGCGACAACGACGCGATAGCCCATTTCATGTCTCCAAAGTTAAGGACGCGCGTTCATAGCCGCGTTGCAGCAAAGAAAAAAGAGTTTTCGGGGCATATTTCACCCAATGACACCGATTTGACGCGGCGCATCGCCTCAGTTTTCGGTCAGAAGCCGTTCGTAGAGGGCAACAAGGGTCTTTGCTTCGCCGTTGATGTCGAAATTCTGTTCGACATGGGCACGGGCAGCGCGGCCGGATTGGGTGAGGGAATCATGGTTTTTCAGCATTTGGGCGCTGGCGTCCACCATGGCGGGGATGTCGCCCGGCGGGATGATACGGCCCAGCGTAGGGTCGGTGACGATTTCCGAGAACGCTCCGACATCGGTGGCCACGACGGGCACGCCGCAGGCCATCGCCTCCAGCGGGGTGAGGCCGAATCCCTCCCACCGCTGGGGCGCGATGAATAGGTCCAGCACCTGATACCATTCGGCGATCTGGTCGACCGTGACTTCGGGCATGAACAGAATGCGGTTGGACAGGCCCGCAGCCGCGACCTTGTCTTTCAGCTCGGCCAGAAAGGCGGTGTGCTTTTCTGTGGCGCGGCCCATGACGATGCCGTGGACGTCATCGAACTGGCCACACAGCTCGATCATCGCATCGACAAAAGCGTCGGTGCCTTTCTGTTGGCGGATGCGGCCATAGCAGCCCAGCAACAGACCATCCGGCAGACCCAAGCGGGTACGAACCGCCGCCTTATCCTCGGGCGGGGTGAAATCCTGCAGGTTGATGCCATGCATGATGACCTGCGCGTCCCGGTCCAGATACCCGGCGGTCTTGCGCGAGGTGGCCACCACGGCGTCCATCTTGCCGATTAGCCATTTGGTATAGCCCGAATGGCTGCGCTGCGAGGCGCTGGTGAATAGCAGCTTCAACCGCAGGCGCAGGATGTTGCGCAGGAACAGACCCAACAGCATCTCGGTGTTGCGGCGCGCATGCCAGACACGCAGGGATTTACGCGACAAAAAGGGCAGGCGGCTCAGCGGGATATGCGGAATGTCGGCAGGCAGGCCGGGGCCGGTGGCGGCTATGTCGATCCACTGCACTTGCAACGGCACCAACCGCGCAATCGTCGCCGTTACGCCTGAAAGCCTGCGTTTCAGATTGGGGGCGATAACGCGCGGGTCGGACATGGTTGCTCCTGACGGTTTCAGCGTCAGTCGACGCTGTCCCGGCTGAATAGATAGATCACGCAGCCAATGGCAAGCGTGACCGCGAAAAAGCCGAATATCGCTGTGTAGGGTGCGCTTGGACTGATGTCCACTGTGGCCGCATGGATGCGGCCGGTGACGAACTGCGCGAAGCCGACGCCACCGATCCCGAACAGGTTCAGCAGGGTTACGCCTCGGCCCACAAGATGTGGCGGTACAAAGGCGCGGCCATGCGCCATGATGACTGGAAAGCTGGCCCCCACAAAGCCAATGATCGAAATCAATACGATGGACACCCAGACGCTGTTGTCGATCCACAGGCACAGCAGTGACAAAGCGATCACCCCCAGCGCATTGCCGCCAAAGATCACCCATTTCCGCGTGCCTAAAATCCGGTCGAGCGGCCCATAGGTAAAGGTCCCGGCAATCATGGCGGCTCCCATGATCAGCGTCGCCGTGCCGATTTGCGTGGTACTGAGGGCGAAGATATCGCTCAGGTAAGGTCCGGCCCAAAGCCCGCGCGTAGCCGCCGAAGGCGCGTAGGCCACCAGCATCAGCGGCAGGATCGCCCACAAAGCGGGCTGTTTCACTAGGTCCAGAACCGAACCCTTGTGGTCTGTTTCAACCCGTTTGGGGTCATGCACGGTAGTCAGAATACCCAGCGCAATCGCGCCTGAGAACAACGCCAGCACCCACATGGTTGCGCGCCAGCCCATCAATTCGACGGCAAGTGCGGTGGGATATGAGGCCACCAAATTACCCACTGACCCGACACCCAGCATCAGCGCGGCTAGCGTCGCAAAGCGCGCCGGGGGAAACTCACGCGCGAAGATGTAATAAGACGCCATCAGGACCGGTGAACAGCCAACCCCGATCAGCCCCATCGCGATGGCAACGTGGAAGGGCGTAGAAGCGATTGCGAACAATGCAGCCCCACCGGCACCTCCGATCAGTAAAAGTGCGGCGGCCGTCAGGCGCGGGCCGACCCGATCCAGCGCCCAACCCACTGGAAGCTGCATGGCGGCAAAGATCAAAAACCAAAGGCCCGAGGCAAAGGCTAGGTCCTCGGGCGTGGCCCCTATGTCGCGGCCAAGATCGACACTGAGAACGGCAAGGAAAGCACGAAAAAACTGGCTGAGCACATAGCCCAGACACAACACCACCAATCCTGCCTTCATGTATCGCCCCTCTTCCCCAACGGCTGACCGCCCCTGATTGGCACGTACAATCGCCGCACACAAGCACGTGTGTCGTGACGATTTCACGGGACAGCAACCGCAATCGCACTACCCTAGGAGGTGATTTCTGATCGAGGCGATTATGAAAGACGCTCAGGCCGCGTTTTATGACAGTCTTCCTTTGCTGCGCGACTTTGCCCGGCTTGCCGACCCCGTGCAGTTTTCAGCCCTTCCTGACAATTGGGTCGTCGGGGTGGCGGATATTGTCGATTCAACGGGCGAAATTGCCAAAGGCCGCTACAAGACCGTGAATATGGTCGGCGCCGCGGTTATTTCAGCCATGATCAACGCCATGAAGGGCAGCGACTTCCCCTATGTGTTTGGCGGCGACGGCGCAGGGTTTGCCGTCCCCGCTAGTGCGGCTGACGACGCCCGATCCACGTTGGCTGCCTTGCGGCGCTGGGCCGAGGACGAATTCGGAATATCTTTGCGCGCCGCGTTGATGCCCGTTGCCGAAATCCGGGCGTCGGATCGGGATTTGCGTGTCGCCCGCTACGCGCCGTCCGATGGCGTGGACTATGCCATGTTCTCGGGCGGTGGGTTGGCCTGGGCCGAGGCGCAGATGAAAGCGGGTGCGTTTGCTGTGCCTGTCGCGGAACCGGGCGCGCAACCGGATCTAACGGGCCTGTCCTGTCGCTGGTCAAACATCAGGGCGGCCCATGGTCAGATCGTGTCTTTGGTGATCGAGCCGACTGCGCAAGCGACTGAGAGCGATTTTGCGGATTTGGCGCAATCTGTTCTGGTCGCCTCAGAAGGGTTAGAGCGGGCGGGACATCCTGTGCCTGTGAACGGCCCGCCAATGAATTGGCCTCCGCCGGGGTTGGATATCGACGCGCATGTGTCGCGACGGGGTCGCAATCTCACTTTGCAAAAACTTGGGTTGCTGGCACAAAATCTGCTGATTTACCTCTTGTTCAAGGTCGGGCGACCCATGGGTGACTTCCAGCCCGAACACTATCAACAAATGGTCAGCCGTAACGCGGATTACCGGAAGTTCGACGACGGATTGAAGATGACACTGGATTGCGACGAGGCGACGCTATCGCAAATCCGAATAATGCTCGAACAGGCCCGTGGTCAGGGAAAGATCCGCTATGGTCTGCATGCGCAAGATGAGGCGATGATGACCTGTTTTGTCCCCTCGGCCACGCGCGACGACCACGTTCATTTTATTGACGGCGCATCCGGCGGCTATGCGCAAGCGGCAGCCGCCATGCAGGGCTGAGGCGTTATTTCCCTTTCCATTGCGCAGCCAGTGCGCGTGCAGCCCGGGTCAGCAACATGACATCAATGCCAACCGCCAGAAACTGCGCGCCCATATCCAGATAGGCCTGACTGGCCTCGTCCGTCGTGCCCAGAATGCCCGGAGCCTTGCCCGCAGCCCTGATCCGCGTCATGGCATCGGCAATTACGGCACGGACTTCGGGTGCGGTACTGTCACCCTGATGGCCCATATCCGTGGACAGGTCCGCAGGTCCGATAAACACGCCGCTGACGCCCTCAACCTTCAGAATCTCGTCCAGAGCCTCGATTCCGGCGCGATTTTCAACCTGAACCAGCAGGCAAATCTGGGTGTCCGCAGTCTGGATGTAATCGGTGGTCGTTCCATACATCGTCGCGCGTGACGCCATGGCCCCGACCCCCCGCACGCCCTGTGGTGGATAGCGGCAGGCGCGCACCAGTTCCTGCGCCTGTTGCGCGGATTCAACCATGGGAACAAGAATGGTCTGCGCCCCGGCGTCCAGAACCATCTTGATCAATGCGGTGTCGCCCACGGGTACCCTGACAACGGGATGGGTGGGACTGGACGACAACGCCATGAGTTGATCGCGCACAGACCGGATGTCGTTTGGCGCATGTTCTCCGTCAATCACCAGCCAGTCGAACCCGGCCGTACCCATGATTTCGGCCGTGACGGCCTCGGCAAAGCTGCTCCAACAGCCGATCAATCTGTCGCCATTTTGCAAAGCCAGCTTAAAGGTGTTTGTAGGGGCGGGCATGTTGGAACCTTTTCATCAGTGATGTGGCGAGTGCGGCGATCGAACCTTGAGAGCATCATTCCCAGTGGTTCCGAGTTTGACCAGCCCAAAAGCGCATGGCAGATCACCGCCCATAACGGTTCGCGCTGAGCCCATCGCGTTAGCGCTCATCAAAAATCTTAAACAGTCTCTAAATAAGGCGTATTTAATAAACTTCGGCTGAGTTGCAGTCTGATGAGATTTCGTCCAAGATTCCTTATGCCCAATGACTTTCCACTTACGTCACGCTCATTGCCCATAGCATTGCTGCGGGCGCGGGAGCGTGTCATGGGACCTATTCGCAAAATGCTGTCAGATGCAGGCGTGACTGAACAGCAATGGCGTGTCCTGCGTGTCCTGCAAGAGGAGGGCCCGCAGGAGCCGACACGTATCGCCGAGCGCGCCTGTCTTCTGCTGCCCAGCCTTACGCGGATATTGCAAAAACTGGAAGCCAAGGGTTTGATCCGGCGCAGGGTTAATCCCGGCGACAAGCGCCGTCAGATTGTCGAGGTCACGGCGCAGGGTGAGCGGATTATTCAGGACAATATCGAAGTGATGATACGTCTTGCCGAAGAAATCAAAGACCAACTGGGCCAAAAGCGGCACGAGGCATTGCTGGACCTGTTGAACGAGCTGCATGACCTTTAGCCCATTCACGGGGATCTGAACTTAGGACGTCATTTCCAACAGGCGGTTCACCTGCTTGCCCCCAGTGGTTTGTCCTCTAAGATGCGCTGTTGTTGCCAGATGAAGGGGTCGCTATGCCGTTTTCGCTACCAAAACCGCTTGAAATCCCGGTCGAGGGCTTTCGACCCCTTACCCGTTGGGCCGCGTTTTCTGTGTTGGACGGAACTATGCGGCGCATGCGGCCGAGATGGGCCACGAGGTTGATCGCGAAGCACCGTTCTATTTCACGAAATCCGCAGCCAATGCGGTTTTGTCCGGTGCCACAGTGCCCTTCCCGCCGGGGACAGACAACTTTCATCACGAGATGGAGCTGGCCGTAGCGATCGGCAAACCCGTCTTTCGTGCGTCCCGAGGAGAGGCCGCAGACGCCGTATATGCCTATGGTTGCGCATTGGACATGACCCGCCGGGACTTGCAGATAAAAGAGCGGAACAAGCAGCGGCCCTGGGATCTGGGCAAAGACCTTGAGAACGGAGCAGTCTTTGGCCCCCTGACACCCGCTGCGGATTGGTCGCCGGATGACGACAAGCGTATCGTTCTAAGCGTGAATGGCGATGTGCGTCAGGACGCAACGCTGCACGAGCTGATCTGGAAGATCGACGAAATCATCAGCCATCTTTCAGGCTATTACCATCTGCGCCCCGGTAATCTGATCATGACGGGCACCCCGGCGGGCGTTGGGCCGGTGCAACCCGGTGACAGGCTGGCGGGTACGATTGACGGCTTGCAACCCATAAGCTTGACCCTCTCTGCGGCAGAATAGACCCTAAATAGGGTCTTTTAGCCAGTTTTCCGCAAACTCTACGCGGCCAAGATCGGTGAATCTGCGCACCCGGCCGAGCTCGGATTCCAACCGACCCGTCCGTGCCGCAGACCAACGGACGGACCGTTCCGGCCACACAGCGCTGACTCGCAATGCGTCGTCGTCGCGGTGGGCCTTCATGTCGATGCGACCGATCATTCGGTCACCTTCCAACAGTGGAAACACATAGTAGCCGTAGGTCCGCTTTGGGGCAGGTACGAACACCTCGATCCTGTAGTGAAACCCAAACAGCTTTTCCGCCCGGTTACGATCGCGAAGCATGGGGTCGAACGGACTAAGCACTCGGATACGGCCCGGCGGTTTGTTCAAGTGATTTACGTCTTCGGAGCCGGGCCGTGAGAGCATCCTGCGCGTCCTTCCATCAGCACAGGTGACTTCGATTTCCTCCAACTCTCCTTTAGTTAGAGCCTGTTTAGACCATTCCCGGGTTTCTGTGGTGCTTACCGTGTCCCAGAACGCGGCCAGTTCGCCCGAGGTTGCAAACCCCAATCGGTCCATCGCCGCATTGCACAACCAATCAACGGTTTCTTCCGGGTCTACCTGCAGCTTGCCGGGGCAAAGATGGTCGTCGATCACACGTTCTGTCAGGTCATAGCGTTTCTGAAACCCTTGTCGCCCAATCACAGTCAACGCCCCGGACCGCCACAGGAACTCCAGCGCGGTTTTGGATGGGTGCCAGTCCCACCAGCCGCCCGATCCTTTCTTTTCGTCCTTGCCGACGTCTGACGACGACACTGGCCCGTGGTCACGGATATGCTGCAAGACGGTTTCAAACCGCTGTTCGAACCCGTCCCGGCGCCAGTTCTTCCACCGGGACTTCAACATATCCGCGTCTCGTTGAAACCTGAGATGCCAATGCCGGTAATACTCCATGGGGATAACCGCGGCGTCATGTGTCCAATGTTCAAACAATGCCCTGTCGCGTTCGTACAGGTGTTTCAGATTCTTCGCGCGATAGCTGGGCCTGCGCGAAAACAGGATCATGTCATGGGCGCGAGCCACCGTGTTGATGCTGTCCAGTTGCACAAACCCCAACCGCTGAATCAGGTCCAGAAGAGCGGTCCCCTTGGCGCTGCCCGTCGGCGGCTCAAGAAGGGCGTGCCGATCCAGGAACACGGCCCGCGCTGTTCGGTTGTCCAGTTGACGAAGCGCCATCAGGTCAGCGTCGTTTCAACGTGTCGCCATAGCTGATCTTGGGGGTCAAGGTCACGCGGGTGTCGACCTCGGCGTTCGGATCGGCAAGTTGCGTGGCGATGATCTCGGCCGCTTTGCGCCCGATCTCCAACCGGCAGGCATCCATCGTGGCCAGCTTGCGCGGCAGACCTTGCAAAAGCTCGACATTATTGAACCCAGCCAAGCCGATCTGGCCAGGCACATCAATGCCTTGATCCAGTAAGTAAAGCAGGCCACCTGCGCCAATCATATCGTTGGAATAATACAGGAAATCCAATTCAGGTGAGCGTTCCAGCATGGCTTGCGTCATCTCGCGCCCCTTGGCCAGTGCCGAGCCACCAGAGTAGAACTCTCGATCCTCGATTTCGATGCCGTGCTTGCCCAGCACTTCGGTGAACCCTTCGAACCGCTTACGCGCGCGGTGATCCAGCGGCATTTTGGTGCCCATGAACCCGATATGTTCATAGCCAGCCTTAAGGATCGCCTGCGCCATCTCGCGCCCGGCCCGACGGTGCGAAATCCCGACCATCGCGTCCACCGGTTTACCGTCGGTGTCCATGACTTCGACCACTGGAATGCCCGCAGAATCCAGCATGGCGCGGGCCGCGTCCGTGTGCTCCAGCCCGGCGATGATCACGCCTGAGGGCCGCCACGAAAGCATCTCGTACAGAACTTTTTCTTCTTTTTCCGGCAGGTAATCGGTGACGCCGACCACGGGTTGCAACTCGGTATCTTCCAACACCTGATTGATCCCTGTCAGAACTTCCGGGAAAACCATGTTGGACAGCGATGGAATAATGACAGCCACCAGATTGACCCGGCTTGATGCCAACGCGCCTGCGATTTTGTTCGGCACATAGCCCAGTTCTTTTGCAGCGGCCAAGACCCGGGTTCGGGTGGCGTCAGACACGTCCCCCCGGTTTCGCAATACCCGGCTGACCGTCATCTCGGATACACCGGACGCCTCAGAGACATCACGAAGGGTAAGCGGGCGTTTTGTATCTGTCGTCACTGGGGTACCTGCGTTGTTGTTTTGTGGAATGGTAGCGTGAACAGCGCGCAATTTACAACTGTTGTGCAAAGGCCATGACAACCAGAAAAAACACAGGTAGAGAGAGCCTTGCGCGGCCCCGTGGCTCAACTGGATAGAGCAGCCCCCTCCTAAGGGGCAGGTTGCAGGTTCGAATCCTGCCGGGGTCGCCAGCTTAATAATGGCTTGCTGGCTTGCAGCGTTGCGCTTAACCGCTCTTGGCATGCACCCTTAGGTCGGGTTCGTCCGCTGAAAGGTAAGCCGCCCTCAGACCCAGAACTGTGCGCAGATCCCCTAGTTAGATGCGCCTATACCCAGAGTTTGCCGTGTGTTTGTCAGCACAATTTCAAATGGATCATGCGACTTGGATATCTTGACCATGATGCTGGCCCCCAACCACAAGTAATACAGACTGGCTGCCACAGCAGTTGGGGTCTGAGACACGCGAAGGGACCCATCTGACACGCCCGCTTGGACGACAGTTGCGAGGCGAGAGATGATACCGTCTGTTCCAGTTTTTAGTGCGCTCCGCATCGGTTCAGAGAAATCCGATACCTCCGCGCCAAGCTTCACAGCCAGGCACCGGCTTTCGCAATCCTCAAGGCCCTGATTTTCGCGCCAGTTCGAAAAATACAGCATCAACATCTCAGCCGCTGTAAGCCCTTGTTTCGCAAAGAGATGATCCAGATTTGCATGGTAGGATTCAAAGTACTCGTTTAGCAATACCACGCCAAACGCATCCTTGGATTCGAAGAAATGATAGAACGAGCCTTTCGGTACACCTGCAGCTTTTAGGATTTCTGCAAGGCCAACGGCGCTGAAACCTTTTTGACCGATCAGGGATTGGCCAGCGGTTACAATGTTAGATCGCGTATTCATCTGCCCCGCCTTCTTACCCGGTTCAGGTCTGCTTCCATGATAGACGGATAGTCTAATACTCCAGCCGCGAACGTACAATAGGTCGACCAAGAATTGAGATATTTGGCAAAAGTATAAAATTTTTGGCCAAGGATTTGAAAAATAAATTACTAGACGACCGGTCTAGTTTGGCGTAGGTGAGTCGCCCAAGACCCTCTTTGCCGCGATGAACGCGGGGGCGTGCCCCCGGTCGCGGTGCAGGTGGAATGCACGATCCAACTGAATTGACCCAACTTGGAAAGCAGAACATGAAAATCCTGATGGTACTGACCTCGCATGACAAACTCGGTGAAACCGGGCTAAAAACCGGTTTCTGGCTCGAAGAGCTGGCTGCGCCTTACTACGTCTTCAAAGATGCTGGCGCGGAAATCACCTTGGCATCTCCGCTGGGTGGTCAGCCTCCGCTTGATCCTAAAAGCGCCGAAGAAGGTTTCCAGACAGATGCGACTCGGCGGTTCGAAGCTGATGCCGATGCCACGGCGCAACTTGCAGACACCGTTAAACTGGCTGATGTCGCCCATGACACATTTGATGCGGTCTTCTATCCGGGTGGGCACGGTCCGTTGTGGGATTTGGCCGAAGACGCACAGTCGATTGCCTTAATCGAAGCATTCCATGCGGCTGGAAAACCGGTTTCGCTGGTATGCCATGCGCCCGGCGTTCTGAAACACGTGAAAGACGGTAACGGCAATCCGCTGGTTGCCGGTAAAAAGGTTACGGGTTTCACCAACACGGAAGAGGAAGCAGTTGAATTGACCAAAATCGTCCCATTCCTGGTTGAGGATATGCTCAAAAGCAATGGGGGCGAATATTCCTGTGGTGAAGATTGGGCGCCCTATGTCTTGCAGGACGGCTTGCTGATCACTGGTCAGAACCCGGCCTCATCTGAAGGCGCTGCGGAAAAACTAATCGCAGCCGTGAATTCGTGATCAAAAAGCGGGGCGGTGAACAGCGGCCCCGTCTTTTCGATTCAGGCTGGAAACCTTAGCAAAATTTGCAATTACGTAATTTAGGAAGTCGCAATATCATGAGCATAACACTTGGTCGATGCCTTCTAGCCGTCTATTTCCTCATCCCCGGACTGATGAAGTTCGCTGCATTTGATATGCATGTTGCGCTGATGCAGCAGCATAACGTCCCCGCGCCAGTGCCGTTGCTGGTGGTGGCCGGAGTTGCCAACATTGCAGGTGCGCTTTTGCTACTGTTCAATCGTTTTGTTCGCGCGGCCAGTTTTGGCCTTGTTGCCTATATCCTTTTGGTGAACTTTTGCCTGCATGACTTTTGGAATTTTGAAGGTGTCCAAGGCCAGCATGAGGTTCAGAATTTTGTCAAAAACCTTGGGATTTTGGCTGGAACACTCATCCTTGCCGGAGCCAGCCCAAAAAGGCCGCTTGATCTGACTTTGCTGTCAAAATCAGACAACGCATATGCCGCCTGACCTAATAACCGAGATCAAAGGGAGATAAAATGTCACAATCAGCAGATACCAATCGCCGGATCGTTCTGAACGAACGTCCCGTAGGTTTGCCGGACGAAAACACGCTGCGGATGGAAACCACGGACGTGCCAACGCCCGGCGAAAACGAAATGCTAGTCCGCACGGTTTATCTGTCGCTTGACCCCTACATGCGCGGTCGGATGAACGATGCCAAATCTTACGCGGAACCGGTTGCCATTGGTGGCGTCATGACAGCGCAGGTTGTGGGTCAGGTGGTTGTATCCAACCTGGCGGGGTATGAAGCGGGGGATTACGTTCTGTCCGGCAGCGGTTGGCAGGATTACGCGATTTCTGACGGAACCCAGGTCATCAATCTGGGCAAGACGCCGCAGAACCCGTCCTGGGCCTTGGGCATTCTGGGTATGCCCGGATACACGGCCTACGCAGGTCTTCTGAAAATCGGTGAGCCGAAACCGGGTGAAACCGTTGTTGTTGCCGCTGCTGCGGGGCCAGTGGGTGCAACGGTTGGGCAGATCGCCAAGCTTAAGGGGTGTCGGGTTGTCGGCGTTGCTGGCGGGGCTGAAAAATGCGCTCATGTGGTCGAAAACCTTGGTTTTGACGCCTGCATTGATCATAACGCTGATGATTTTGCAGCCCAGCTCGTCGCGGCGTGTCCAGACGGCATCGACGTGTATTTTGAGAACGTGGCCGGCAAAGTCCTGTACGCCGTGTTGCCCCTGCTGAACCCGTTTGCGCGCATTCCGGTGTGCGGCATCGTTGCCTGGTACAACCTGACCGGCCTGCCCGAAGGCCCGGATATGGGCCCCGCGATCATGGGAACCCTGCTGCGGCTAAAGGTCAAAATGCAGGGCTTCATCATCTTCGATAGTTTCCCACCGTCGGTTTATCAGGAATTCACCCGCGACATGACGGGTTGGATTGAAGACGGGTCGATCAAGTACAAGGAACACATGGTCGACGGTCTCGAAAACGCGCCACAAGCTCTGAACCAATTGCTGCAGGGGGGTAATTTCGGAAAGATGGTGATCAACGTCGCCGCGTGACCTTGTCCGGCGGCATCGCGAAATTCCGGGGCCAACAGGTGGCCCCGGTAGAATTCGACCTTTGACTGGGATCTGATTGGGATGCGGCCAGACCGGTCGCGCGGCTTACCTTAGCGGACGGTCCATCGCATCCACAGCGCCAAACGGGTTTATTCCGCTACTTCGGCTTCTGGTTCCCGTTTCTTGAATTGCTCATCAAACAAGCTGCGGAAACTGCCGTTTTTGTGCAGTAGCTCATCAAGGTTGCCTTGTTCGACGACAGCGCCGTCCTGAACAACCATGATCTTGTCGGCCTCCAGAATCGTCGACAGGCGGTGTGCGATCACGATCACCGTGACGTCCTTGGTCAAGGCATCCAGTGCTTCTTTGACCAACGACTCGGATTTTGCATCCAGCGCGCTTGTCGCCTCGTCCAGCAACAGAATCTCGGCTTTGCGCAGGATCGCACGAGCGATCGCGACCCTTTGCTTCTGGCCACCTGACAGGAAGGTGCCGTTTTCGCCAACAGGAGTATCGTAGCCTTTGGGCAACTCGCTGATAAAGTCATGCGCATGGGCGGCTTTCGCTGCCGCGATGACCTCTTCATCTGTTGCATCCGGCGCCGAGCAGCGAAGGTTCTCCATGATCGAGGTGGAAAACAGGAAGGTGTCCTGACCAACGTAGGAAATCTTGCGTCGCAATGATGAGAAGCTGACATTTCGCAAGTCCTGCCCGTCGATTTCCACACTGCCTTCGTCAGGGTCATAGAAGCGCATAATCAGGCCAAACAGCGTTGACTTGCCGCCGCCCGACTGACCCACCAGCGCTGTGGTCTTGCGTGCCTCGAACGTCAGGCTCAAGTCTTCGATCACCGGCATCGACCCCTGATACCCAAAGGTCACGTTGCGCAATGCGATCTCACCCGGACCGTCAAGAAGGTCTTTGGCATCCGGGCTTTCCTGCATCGTGTCTTCCTGATCCAACAGGCTAAACAACAAGCCGACACCGACCATTGCAGTTTCGATCTGGACGCGCATTTTGGACAGCCGTTTTGCGGGCTCATAGGCCATAAGCAGAGCGGTGATAAACGACATGAGCTGACCGGCGGTTGGCTGCTCGGTTCCGGCAAGTCCGATTGTGCTGATGATCAGGACGCCCGCGACGGCCAAACCAGCAAGAAACTCCATCAACGGGCTGGCGATGGATTGAAGCCGCGCAATGTCGTTGGAACGCTGCTCAACCTTGTGGATGGCGGTATCCATCCGGTTGATCATCTTGTCCTCAAGCGAAAACACCTTGATCACTTTGATTCCGGCGGATGTCTCCTGTAGAACGCGGATGATCTCGGCCAGGGACTTGAACTCGGCCTGCATGATCGACCGGACGCTTTTCAACAGGTAGCGGACGCCCATCAACGCTATGGGGCCGACGATAAAGAACATCACCGACAAAACCGGCTGCTGATACACCATTACGATAACAAGCCCGACCAGTGTCAGGGTGTCGCGGACAAAGCCGGTGACAAGGACGTCGATCAGCTTTCGCGCCGCCTGCGCCCCGTTGGTCGTTCGCATCAACAGGTTGGAAGATTCATTTTCGGAAAAAAAAGAAACGCCATGCCTGAGCAGTTTGCGATAGACCTTTTCCTGCTGAACGGCCACGATCCGGTTCCCGGCGCGGGCCAGATAGACCGCCTGAATGTAAGAAGCGATGGCTTTCACCAAAAACAGGCCAATGACGCCCAGCGCGATCAAATGAGCCCAGCCGCGCATCTCGGGGCTGGTCATCGCATCGACGATGTATTCCATCATGTAGGCGGATCCGGCGGTCGTCACCGCCACGGCAATCATCGCAACAATCGCGACGGCGTATAGTCCACCTTGCGCAAAGAAGCTCTCGCTGATGAGGCGGCCCATATAGCCTGACCGCCATTTGTCCCAGGCGCGCTTAATCATTGCGTTCTCCAGATCGTGAAACTGTGCGCTCGCTCAGATAACCTATAACCGTTCTTCTCTAAAGGGCAGATGAAATGAATTGACCCAACGGTTTGTTCTGACTGTTTGGCGATAGCCCCAACCAGATAGGTGTCAGGAAAGCTGTCGGCAAGAGTCATTGATGAAAAGAGAAGACGTTTTTGTTGTCAGCATCCGATAAAGCCGGGCAAGGGCGTTTGAATGATGGGGTGTTTCGAGTGATTCGTTGCGATTTTTAAGTATTTGAAAAGCAAGAATAATTTCTGAAGCCTCGTGCGTGTGTTTTTGCCGCGAACAGCACTTTTTCTCTTTGTTTTTCGTCGCTTGCCTGTATCCATGCCAGGTCGCAAGGCTTGCGGGCGTAAATTTGATTTTCTGGCCTTTTGGATAGGTACTTGTAGTTGCGCGGTTTTTTGCCGCTGTGGGTTTTTAGCGTAGCTTTCGAAAAAAACGCTCGTTCTTTCGCTTTTCTACTGCTTAAATGTTAGTATTAGGAACGCGGAATATTAAGATGGTATTAAAGTCGTGTCGATCACTGCCGTTATCCTTAGCCTGCCAAAAGATGTAGAGCGGCGACGTTTCTGCGAAGCAGAACTGGCCCGCTTTGGATTGAGTCATGAGTTTTCGGATGCGATCGCGGGCGAACAGCTGGGCCGGTCAGACCTGAAACTCATTTATGATGAAGAAATGAACCGCGCTAAGTTCAAGCGCCCCCTTAGTCGAAATGAAGTGGCCTGCACGCTTGGGCACCGCCAGATCTGGCAGCACATCGCTGAATCCAGAGATTGTGTGGGCCTTGTTCTGGAAGACGATGCCACTTTCATCCGTGACCCACGATCCTTTTTGAACGCACTTGCCGAATGTCCCGAGTGCTTTGAGGACGTCATGATCAAACTGGACGGTGTTCCGGGCAAGAACGCGCAGATCATCAAGGAATTTGCCGATCAGAACTTAGTTCTGTCTGACATCCTGCCGCCCAGAACTACAGGTTATATCCTTGGGCGGCGCGCGGCTGCCAGATTGCTGCAGGTTGATGCTCCGATCGCGCGACCTGTCGATATCGACCTGAAATTCTATTGGGAACATAAGGTCCCCATACTGACCTTGGGCAAGCAGATGATTGCCGAGCGAGATTCGCATGACAGCAATATCGAAACTGCCCGTCGCAAGACCAAGCCGGGTTCGGCGGTCGAAAGATTTGTCCGCAACCTTGTCTATCAGGCCAAGTTTACGCATGGCCGGTTGAGCCACCCGCTGAACCCGGACATGATTGACGGGCTGGGTCCTTTGCTTCGCCCCGAACAGCAGGTCCGGTCCCACGTATGAAGAATAGCCTTGTGGTTGTCCGTGCGGGCAGCAACTCACTTCACCACCGGTGGCTGGACATCCCCTATGAGGACCGAAACTACGATCTATTGATCAGCTACTTTTCGGACGAAGCATATGCGGAATTTACGCCCGAACCCGGCGTCGAAGCGGTTTTGGTCAAAGGCGGTAAATGGGACGGGCTGTACAAGACGCTTTCGAACCGTAATCTGGACCAATACGACTATTACTGGCTGCCGGACGATGATCTGGACATAAGCGCGTCAATGGTGAACGCGCTGTTCGATGCCATGGGTGGCTATGGACTGCGTATTGCACAGCCATCTCTCACCCCGGACAGCTATTTTTCCCATTTTGTGTTTAGCCAGTGCCCCGGCTTTGTTCTGCGGTACACCAATTACATTGAGATCATGGCCCCATGTATGCATCGGGACATTCTGAAAAAGGCGTTGCCGCTGTTCGAAAACACCATGAGCGGCTACGGGCTGGATTACATCTGGTGCCGCTGGGCCGAAGCCGGGGCCTTCCGAACCGCGATTCTGGATGAAATCGCAATGCATCATACCCGTCCGGTCGGCAAGAATCTGAAAGCTGCCATGGCCGAGACTGGCAATCTCAGTTCGGAAGAAGAAGAGGCCGTACTAAAAGAAATGTTCGATCTGTCCCGCCGTACGGTACCTATTATTTTTGCCGGGATACTGAAAGGCGGACAGCCTGTTTCAGGTCGGCTTCAACTGGGATGGCTCATGTGCCGGGCGTGGTTGTCAAAACTGTCGAGTTTTCGCAATGCGGGCGAGGCGCGGTCTGGTGTCCTCAAGATCGCACGGCGGCAGTTGATCAAGCCGCTTGATATGACGACGATAAACTTGAAGACGAAGGCTTTGAAATGAAAGCAAGTCGTTTCCTGATGGTTGGCGCTGGACTGTCCGGTGCCGTGATAGGCCGAGCACTGGCCCAAGCAGGGCACGAAATAACAGTTGTCGACAGCCGCGACCATATCGGCGGCAACTGTCATACCCAGCGCGACGCGGATACCGGCGTCATGGTTCATGTCTATGGCCCCCATATCTTTCACACCGATGACGAAGAGGTTTGGGCCTATGTCAATCGGTATGCAAATTTCCTGCCCTACAAGAACCGGGTAAAGACAACCTCTCGGGGGCAGGTCTTTTCGCTGCCGGTCAACCTGCACACAATCAACCAGTTCTTTGGCAAGACGATGCGCCCGGACGAAGCCCATAGCTTTATCACCGAAGAACAGGCCGACAGTTCAATCACTGATCCGCAGAGCTTTGAGGAACAGGCCATGCGGTTCGTCGGGCGCGACCTCTATGAGGCGTTCTTCAAAGGATACACGATCAAACAGTGGGGGTGTCACCCGTCCGAATTGCCTGCGTCGATCCTTAAACGCCTGCCGGTGCGGTTCAACTACGACGACAATTACTTTTTCCATCAGTTTCAGGGGATGCCAGAAAACGGCTATACCGACATGATCGCGGATATCCTTGATCACCCCTCGATCACGGTCAAACTGAACACGACCTTCGACCGCAACATGGCCGAGGGGTTTGGCCACGTCTTCTATTCGGGGCCGCTGGACGGCTACTTCGATTATGAGCTTGGGCGTCTCGGGTATCGCACGCTGGATTTTGAACGCTTTACCTATGACGGGGATTATCAAGGCTGTGCCGTCATGAATTACGGCGAAGAAGACGTCCCTTATACGCGGATCACCGAACACAAGCACTTTGCCCCTTGGGAAACACATGACGGGTCGGTCTGTTATCGCGAGTATTCGCGCGCGGCCCAGCCGGGCGACATTCCTTATTACCCGATCCGGCAGGTGAAGGAAAAAGCGCTGCTTGGCGAATATGTCGAGCTAGCTAACAAGACCGCGAACGTGACCTTTGTTGGCCGGTTGGGAACTTATCGCTATCTGGATATGGACGTCACGATCCGCGAGTCTTTGGATACGGCTACGGCTGTTCTTGCGTCGCTGGAACGAGGTGACGACCTCAAACCGTTTTTTGTTTCGGTGCTCTAGGCGGGGTCATGCCTTGTGCGGGACCGCCGGATCCGGAAACCGGTTGCGCGTGCGGTTTGCAAAAGCCACGAGTGACAGCATTACCGGTACCTCAACCAGAACACCCACAACGGTTGCCAAGGCCGCGCCCGAGTTCAGCCCGAACAGGCTGATGGCGACGGCGACGGCCAGTTCAAAGAAGTTGGATGTGCCGATCATGGCGCAGGGGGCAGCGATGCGATGGGGCACCTTCAACGCATAGGCCGCACCATAGGCTAGCGCAAATATGCCGTAGCTTTGGATCAGAATGGGCACGGCGATCAGCACAATCACCAGCGGCTTGACCAGAATGGTTTGCCCCTGCAGGCCGAACAGGATGACCACTGTGGTGATCAGACCCAGCACGGACCACGGTTTTACCCGAGCTGAGAACGCGTCAATGGCCTCTTGCGAGCCCAGTTTGCGCCGTGTGAGCAGACCGACAATCAGGGGCAGCACCACGTAGAGAACCGTTGCCAGAACCAAGGTCTGCCACGGGACCGAGATGTCGGTAACCCCCAACAGGAACGCGACGATCGGGGCAAAGGCCACGACCATAATCAGGTCGTTCACTGAGACCTGCACAAGTGTATAGGTCGCATCCCCTTTGGTAAGCTGAGACCAGACAAACACCATCGCCGTACAAGGGGCCGCGCCCAGCAGGATCAGACCAGCGGTGTATTGCGCGGCGTCTTCTGGTTTGATCCACGGCGCGAATACGTGGTCAAAGAACAAGACTGCCAGCAAAGCCATTGTGAACGGCTTGACCAGCCAGTTGACCACCAGCGTGACGATAAGGCCCTTGGGCTGACGGGCGACCCCAGCGACAGCGCCGAAATCGACGCTGACCATCATCGGATAGACCATGGCCCAGATCAGAACGGCCACCACAAGATTGACGCTGGCGAACTCAGCCGATGCGATAAATGCCACCAGACCGGGGGCTGCCAGCCCGATCAGCACGCCTGCGATCATGGCCAGGGCGACCCAAACAGTCAGGTAGCGTTCGAAAATGCTCAAGAGTACGCCTCATTCGTTTGATCGGTGAGCTTGCTTGAGGTCAGCGCCGCCAAGGCTACCATAATAGCAGCAGTTCCCAGCACCAGTGGAAGGCCGCCGATCTGATAGGTCAGGCCGGACAGGACAGTGCCCAGCAAACGGCCCGTCGCGTTTGCCATGTAATAAAACCCGACATCCATCGTGACCCGTTCGGACTTGGTGAAGGCAAGGATCAGGTAGGAATGCAGCGAGGAATTGACCGCAAATATCGCCCCGAACACCAGTAAGCCAAGAACCAGTGTCACGGTCAGCCATGCCTCAGGCCCCGACGACATCAGGACAGCCACCGTCAATGCAGCCGGGACACAGAACAGGGCCGAAGCCCAATTGCGGGCTGCCCGGATCAGGTCGCCCTCGGTCCGCTCGGACGCGTGCAGAATTTTGGGCGCGCTGGCCTGAACTGCTCCGTATAGGATAACCCAGACGGCCATGAAGGTGCCGATCATGAAAAAGGCCGCGCGGTTTCCTTCTTCGGTCCCGTCGGACAGGACCGCGTAGAAATAAATCGGAATACCAACCACGAACCACACATCCCGCGCGCCGAACAGAAAGACACGTGCTGCAGACAGCCAGTTTACATTTGCGGATTTGGAAAAGACCTCGGAAAACTTGGCGCCCTTGCGTCCTTGCGGCAGGCCGGGTGGCATCAACACAAAGACCGCAACCAGAATGAGTGCCAGCACAATGGCCATCGCCAGCGTCGCCCACATGAAGCCCACCGTTGCCAGCAGACCGGCCCCCAGCAGAAAGCCCAAACCTTTGACCGCGTTTTTCGATCCGGTCAGAATGGCGACCCAGCGAAACAGTCCTCCGCCCGTTGTTGGGGCCAGCAGTTTCACGGCGGATTTGGATGACATCTTGGCCAGATCCTTGGCTACCCCGCTGGCGCCCTGAACGATCATCACAAAGACGACTTTGACCGGAATTGCCCAGTTAGGGTCTAGGTGCGCCAACACCAGCAGCGCCCCGACCTGTAGCGCAAGCCCTGCATACAGCGTTGAGGTCAGGCCGAACCGCGCCGCGATCCAACCGGCCGCCAGGTTCGTGACTATCCCGGCGATTTCGTAAAGGACGAACAAATACGCCAGCTGCACCGGCGAGAACCCCATCGTATGAAAGTGCAATAGCACCAGCATCCGCAGAGCTCCGTCGGTCAGCATGAAAGCCCAATAAGCTGCCGTGACCGCAATATAGGCCGACAGTCCTTCGGGCCGGTCGGTCACAGCGCGGCCCCGACCATCAGCGCCACATCAACCAGACGATGCGCATAGCCCATCTCGTTGTCATACCACGCATAGATTTTCACCTGCGTTCCGTTCACCACCATGGTCGAAGGCGCGTCGACAATCGAAGACCGCTCGTCATTGGTGTAATCGGTTGAGACCAGCGGCCGGGTCTCATAGCCCAGAATGCCCCTTAGTTCGCCCTCGGCGGCAGCTTTGAAGAAGGTGTTAACTTCTTCAGTGGTAGTTTCGCGTTCAACCTCGAACACGCAGTCGGTAAGCGAGGCATTTAGCAGCGGCACCCGCACCGCGTGGCCGTTCAATCGGCCCTTCAGTTCGGGATAGATCAGCGTGATCGCCGTGGCGGACCCGGTGGTGGTCGGGATCAGCGAATTCAGCGCCGACCGCGCACGCCGCAGGTCTTTGGCGGGGCGGTCCACGATGGTTTGGGTGTTGGTCACATCGTGGATCGTGGTCATCGAGCCATGGCGGATACCCAGATTTTCGTGGATGACCTTAACGACCGGGGCCAGACAGTTCGTGGTGCAGGACGCAGCCGTCACGATGTGATGCATAGCAGGGTTATAGGTGCCCTCATTCACGCCCATCACGATATTGGCGGTAGGCCCATCCTTGACCGGGGCCGAGACAACAACCTTCTTCACCCCCGCCTCGAAATAAGGGGCCAGCTTGGCCTGCGTTTTGAACACGCCGGTGCAATCGATCACCACATCCACACCGTCCAGCGGCAGGTCGGACAGGTCTTTGGTGCCAATGAACGGCAGGCGGGTGCCATTGATCGTAACGCTGTCCGCGTCGTAGGTAAATTCGGCATCCCAACGGCCATGCACCGTGTCGAACTCCAGCAGATGCGCGTGCATCTCGGGGTTACCGACCCCGTCGTTGATCCAGGCGATCTTGGCACCCTTCTCCAGCAGGGGTTTCAGGGCCAGTTTTCCCATCCGGCCGAGGCCGTTTACCGCGTAAGTGGTCATTTCGTGTCCTCGACGTGGGTTCTGCCGATATCGTCGACGGCAGTTTGCAATGCGATCCGATCCAGGCTTTCGACCGGCAACGAGGTGAACGCTTCGATCCGCCGTTTCAGCGCACCATATGCGTTTTGGAAGGCGAGGCTTTGCTCGGCCTCTGTGCCGGTTGTCTTGACCGGGTCGACCATACCCCAGTGGCCACTGATGGGCTGACCTTCCCAAGCGGGGCATTCTTCGTTGGCGGCCTGATTGCAGACCGTAAAGACGAAATCCATCTCGGGCGCATCGTCTGTGGCGAACTCGGACATATGTTTCGAGCGCAGGCCTGATGTATCGTGCCCCCTATCGCTCAGCACCTGAACGGCAAAGGGGTTGAGTTTCGACGTAGGTTGCGTGCCCGCGGAATAGACGTTGAACCGATCCCCGCCCAACGTCCGCAGAAGGGATTCAGCAAAGATCGAGCGGGCGGAATTTCCCACACACAGAAAAAGTACGTTGAATTTCCGATCCGTCATTTTCCTGGTTCCTTGTGTTGAAGGCATACAGATATCAGGTCGTCCACGGCAGCAGTCGTTCAGCAGGAATTCCAGCATGTGCTGCACATTCTTCATTTCAATCGAATAGAGCAGAGAGGTTCCCGCCCGTTCCTGCATCACCAGACCCGACCGCTGAAGTGCGTTCAGGTAGTTCGACAAGGTGCTGGCCTTGATCCCCAGTTCCGTTGCCAACTCACCTGCCGGGACGGTGTCAGGAAATCGTCGCATCAACATGCGAAACACGGAGATGCGCTGCGGGTGGCCAAGAATGGCAAGTTGGTCGGTTATCTGATCTATCATATTTCATGAAATATTGAATTATGAATGAGTCGGCAACGCGTGATCCACGCTGTTACAAATAATTCACAATTGAAGCTGGAAAGCGCAGCACCTGTTCGGTGGAGGAAATCCGGCAGATCAAGACTTGCACGCCACTTTGGGACCGTTTAAACGGTCCTGCGTTTGCCTCAATAGCTCAGCTGGTAGAGCAGGTCCTTCGTAAGGACAAGGTCGGGGGTTCGAGTCCCTCTTGAGGCACCACTCCTCTCAATTTCGATGCAAATTAGGATTTGGGATCAAGGCTTTCAGCCATTTTTCTTGGTGCCGGTTGCGTTTTCGACTTTGATAAATTCGGTCCGGGCTGCGGTCAGGATTAGCAATTGGGTAATCGCGGGGCATCGTAACAGCGCAAACCGCGGTAGTGCATACCGAACACTCAGATATAGTGGGTCTCAACGTCTGTTTCAGAAAAACGATTCGACAAGTTGGATCGCTGTCTTGCCCTTCATTAGTCGAAACTGCTTCAAGATCAGGTGTTCAACCTTGGCCGGAAGGGTCGAAGTTGAGAGGCAATGCCAAAGGAAAACCGCAACATGGCGTTTATTCTCGCATTTAACCTCTGTTCAGAGCGCATGTGGTCTTGGGGTCGGGCTTCCTTTTGTCGCGCCCCGCGCAGCGGCGTACAACTGCCAAGGCCGGGTGTGGACCCTTGCCGAATCGACCCGGTTCCTATTTTGTCGCCGGGATGGTTCCCGACCGCTGTTTGCGGGAAGGGATAAAAGGGAATACGGTGCGACCCGGTCAAATGGGTCAAGTCCGTGACTGCCCCCGCAACTGTAGGCGGTGAGCGACCCGAGATCGTCCACTGGGCATTTGTCTGGGAAGGATCGGGAAAGCGTAGACCCGTAAGTCAGGAGACCTGCCATCCGAATATTTAAGAACCTGGGCGGGGTGTCCCAGAGGGAGATGACAATGTTTCAAGCGGTTGTGCCGCCCGTTGTCTTGTACTCGCTTGTCCCCCGTCTGAATGAAGGAGGCGATGCGCATGTCATTGCATTACTGTCAGTTCAGGCCCTGCAGAATGTGCAGGGACATCGCCGCCTTGACGCTGTCTGATTACGCTTGCCTTATGCCCTGCGAGGCAACCCCATGACGCGCCGTTCGAATTATGCCGTGGGCCAACGCGGACGCTGCCTGACCGAGCTCAGCGTGCCGGTTCTGGTCGCGGGTGCCTTGGTGCTGTCTGCGCTGTTGTGGCTTGCGATTTACATGGTGATCTGATGACGGCCGTTCTGCAAATCCGCGATGTGACGCTTGGGTACCGCGAACTGACGTTGTTTCGCCGACTGACGATGGATATCGAGGCGGGAACAACCTTGGCTGTGTTAGGTGCCAACGGGTCAGGTAAAAGCACGTTTGTGAAAATGTTATTGGGCTTGATGGACCCGCTGTCGGGCAGCCTGAATTGGCCCAAGGGCCGCCCGCGCGAAATCGGTTACTTGGCACAAATGACAGAATTTGACCGGCGTTTCCCAATTCGCGTGCGGGACTTGGCGGCAATGGGTGCCTGGCGCGAGTTTGGATTTCGGTCGGGGCTGGACAATGCGGCACGTGACCGAATGACCGCTGCGCTGGACGAGGCCGGTGTTCTTGATATCGCTGACCGCCCAATTCACATGCTGTCAGGTGGGCAGTTGCAGCGCGCCCTGTTCGCGCGTGTCATTATGCAGGACGCACCGCTGATCCTGCTGGACGAGCCATTTGCAGCCGTTGACCAAAGCACCGAGGCGCATCTGCTGTCGATTATTCACCGCTGGCGTGACGAGGGACGCTCAGTCGTGTTGGTGGTGCACGACCTGTCTTCGGTGCTGGACCATTGCAGCCACGCCCTGTTGCTTGGCGGGCAAGAGGCCACGCATGGCCCGGTGGATGATGTACTGACGCCGGACCGTTTGGTGGCGCAGGGGTATCTGTCCGAAAGTCAGGCGTCCTGGATGTTCCGGTCCAGCCCAAAACCGCAGGAGCCCGCGCATGTTTGAACTGCTCAGCGAAATGTGGGGCTTCGCCTTTATGCGCCGTGCTTTCGTGGTCACGACCGTCTTGTCGGCTTCGGTTGCTCCGGTCGGGGCGTTTCTTGTTCTGCGGCGTCTGTCGCTGGCGGGCGAGGCGATGGCGCATGCGATCACACCGGGCATTGTCATTGGTTTCGTGACCGCTGGCCTGTCAGTCATGTCATTGCTGGTGGGCGGTCTGATCGCGGGCGTCGGTGTCGCAATGCTGACGGCGTTGTTGGCGCGCAGAACGATCCTGCGCAGCGACGCCAGCCTTGCGTCGCTCTATCTGATCGCGCTGGCGGTTGGGATATTCATTCTGTCTGCGGCGGGGTCGGCTGTTCCGTTGAAAAGCTTCCTGTTTGGCTCGATCCTTGGGATCGACGACGCGTCGATGCTGCTGGTGGGCGGTGTGGCGACCGTAACGCTGGTGGCCTTTGCCTTCCTTCTGCGGCCTTTGATTGTCAGCACCTGCGACCCGGTTTTCTTTGAAACTCAAACGCGGCGGCCTTGGCTGGTGGATCAGGGGTTCATGCTGCTGCTGGTGCTGAACCTGCTGGCCGCATTCAAGACTTTGGGCACGCTGATGGCCGTTGGTCTGATGATCCTGCCCGCAACAGCGGCACGATACTGGGCCAGTACGATTACAGCTCAGTTGGTTCTGGGCTTCGTTTTTGCGCTGTCCAGTTGCTGGATCGGGCTGACCCTGTCTTACCTGTTCCCAGAGACCCCGTCCGGACCGGCCATTGTTCTGGTCGCGGGCGGAATTTTCCTAGTCTCGGCCATCTTCGGCCCACTTGGTTTTGGCAAAAGAGCCCGCAAACCAGTCGTGTCCAACGACATTCCCGTTGCTCAGATTCAACAAGAAGAGAAAGCACAATGACTCTTATAAAATCGCTCTATGCCGGCATCGCCTCGGCTTCGTTTGCGTTGGTCGCATTTCCGGCCATTGCAGGTGAGGACGACGTCCAGATTGTCGCCAGTTTCTCGATCCTCGGGGACATGGTTGAAGAGGTCGTTGGCGATCTGGCCAACGTGACGACGATCGTTGGCCCCGATGCAGACGCGCATGTCTATCAGCCCTCGGTCGCCGACGCCAAAGCTGTCGCCAAGGCAGACATCATCTTTGTCAACGGTCTGGGCTTTGAAACATGGTCCGACACGCTCATTTCAGAATCGGGTACTGATGCCACGGTACACGTCGCCACCGATGGGATTACTCCGGTCAAGGTCGACGGCGAAATCGACCCGCATGCGTGGAACTCATTGTCGAACGGGGTGGTCTATGTGACCAATGTCGCGGATGTGTTGAAAGCTGCGATGCCTGAGCACGCGGATCAGATCGCGGCCAATGCTGACGCCTATATCGCAGAGCTTGAGGCGCTGGACGCAGAGACCAAATCCAAGTTGGCAGATTTGCCTGCGGACCGCCGCACCGTCGTGACCGCGCATGATGCGTTCGGATATCTGGCTGATGCCTATGGCCTGACCTTCCTGGCCCCTGTCGGGATCGACACCGAGGCGGAACCATCCGCAAAAGATCTGGCCATCCTGATCGACCAACTGAAGGCCGAAGGTGCAGCCGCTCTGTTCGTGGAAAACATCACCAGCCCCGCTCTGGTTCAGCAAATCTCGGACGAGACCGGCATTGTCATCGGTGGCCGCCTGTTTTCCGATGCGCTGTCCGAGCGGGGAGGCCCAGCGACCAGCTACCTTGCTATGTTCCAGCACAATCTGGGCACGCTGATGAACGCGCTGGGCGAACCCGCAAGCTGATTAGAAGTTTCTACGCGAGGAGGTCAGATTTACTGACGCCTCGCGGTTGAATTGAACCGGGGCCCGAAAGCTCCGGTTTTTGCTCTGCCGATTGGCCCGATTAGGCGCGCTTTTCACCGATTGTGGTGACGCCCAGCACCGAAAGCACCTTGGCTTCGATCTGTTCCGCGTTCATTCCCGCCACGGCATACATATCCGCCGGGCTTGCCTGATCAATGAAAATATCAGGCAGAACCATCGACCGATATTTCAGGCCGTGATCGAAGACGCCTTCGTCGGCCAGCAACTGCGCCACATGAGAGCCGAAACCGCCAATCGCACCCTCTTCGATGGTGATCAGCGCCTCGTGATTGGCCGCAAGGTCCAGGATAAGGTCACGGTCCAAAGGCTTGGCAAACCGGGCGTCCGCAATTGTCGGTGTGATCCCGCGCGCTGACAAAGCCTCAGCCGCTTTTTGCACTTCGGCCAATCGGGTGCCGAATGACAACAGCGCCACCCGCGCCCCTTTTTGGATCATACGTCCTTTGCCGATTTCCAGAACCTCGCCCCGTTCAGGCAGGTCAACCCCGACCCCTTCACCACGCGGATAGCGGAATGCGATTGGCCCGTCGTCATGAGCCGCTGCCGTGGCAACCATGTGCACCAGTTCGGCTTCGTCCGCGGCGGCCATGACCGTCATACCGGGAAGATTGGCGAGGTAGGCAATGTCGAATGACCCTGCATGGGTCGCCCCGTCTGCCCCTACAAGGCCCGCCCGGTCAATCGCGAACCGCACCGGAAGGCGCTGAATGGCCACGTCATGCACGACCTGGTCATAACCGCGCTGCAAAAAAGTCGAATACATCGCGCAGAAGGGCTTCATCCCGCCTGCAGCCAGCGCGGCAGCAAAGGTTACGCCGTGCTGTTCGGCTATCGCCACGTCAAAGCAGCGCGAGGGGTAGCGTTCGGCAAACAGGTTCAGGCCGGTTCCATCCGGCATCGCGGCAGTGACGGCAACGATCTTGTCGTCCCGCGCGGCCTCATCCACCAGCGTGTTGCCAAAGACCGAGGTATAAGACGGCGCGTTTGACGGTGCTTTCTTCTGTTTTCCGGTCACGACATCAAACTTGGCCGTTGCATGGCCCTTGTCGCGGGCTTGCTCTGCCGGAGCGTATCCCTTGCCCTTTTTGGTCAGCACATGGATCAGGATCGGGCCAGTCGCGCGCGCTTTGACCGTGCGTAGAACTGGCAGCAACTGGTCCATATCGTGACCATCAAGCGGGCCGATATAGGAAAACCCCAACTCCTCGAACAAGGTGCCGCCGACTGCCATGCCCTTGAGCATTTCCTTGGCTCGTTTCGCGCCCTCGCGGAAAGGCTCTGGCAGCAGAGAAACTGCACCTTTTGCCGCCGCTTTCAGATCGTGAAACGGAGCCTCGGCATAAATTCGGGACAGGTAATTGGACAGCGCGCCGACCGGGGGGGCGATGCTCATCTCGTTGTCGTTGAGGATCAGGATCAGGCGTTTCTTAAGGTGGCCCGCGTTGTTCATCGCCTCGAACGCCATGCCCGCCGACATCGAACCGTCGCCGATCACGGCGATCGCGTCGCCCAATCCTTCGGGCGTGACACCGCCCAGATCGCGCGCGACCGAGAACCCGAGTGCCGCACTGATCGAGGTCGAGCTATGCGCCGCGCCAAACGGGTCATATGGGCTTTCGCTGCGCTTGGTGAAGCCGCTCAACCCGTCTTTCATGCGCAAAGTACGGATGCGGTCGCGCCGTTCGGTCAGGATTTTATGCGGATAGCACTGATGCCCAACGTCCCAGATGATCTTGTCGCGCGGTGTATCGAACACGGCGTGCAGCGCTGTGGTCAGTTCCACCACACCCAGCCCTGCACCCAAATGCCCGCCCGTGACCGAAACGGCCGAGATCGTTTCCGCTCGCAGTTCATCCGCAACCTGACGTAGCTGCGCGTCCGAGAACTGCTTCAGGTCCGCGGGGCGGCTCACGAGGTCCAGCAAGGGCGTGTTCGGGCGATCTGACATTTGGCGCGTTCCTGGCTTAGCTGTCCCGGGCAATAACGAAGCGCGCGGCGTCCTTCAAGGTTTCCGCGGTTGACCCATAGCCTTCAAGTGCGTCGCAGGCCCGATCCACCAGCTCGGCCGCCCGGCTTTTGGCGGTATCCAGACCCAGCAGCGACACAAAAGTTGCCTTGCCTGCCTCTGTATCCTTTTGAAGACGCTTTCCGGCGATTGCCGCGTCTCCTTCAATATCCAAGATGTCGTCAGCGATCTGAAAAGCAAGTCCAAGATCCCGCGCGTATCGGCGCAGGGGTTCGGGATCCGCGCCAGCCAAACGCGCACCGGCGCAGGCCGACCATTCAATCAACGCACCGGTCTTGCCAGCCTGAAGCCGGGTAATCTGATCCAGCGATAATGGCGATTTCGCGGTTTCCGCAGCAATGTCAAGCGCCTGACCCAGCACCATGCCCTGCACACCGCTTGCCTTGGCCAAAGTCAGTACCAATTCTGCGCGAGCCTCGGCCGATCCGACCTCGGGTCGGGCGCACAGCTCAAATGCTAGCGTCTGCAATGCATCCCCGGCCAAAACCGCCGTTCCCTCATCCCATTTCACATGGACCGTCGGACGCCCCCGGCGCAGATCATCGTCATCCATGCAAGGTAGATCATCGTGAACCAGCGAATAGGCGTGCAGCGTTTCTATCCCCGTTGCGGGCCAAATGGCCTGCGCCGGGTCCACACCGTGCAGCCGCGCGCTTTCCAGAACAAGAAATCCACGCAGCCTCTTGCCGCCTTCGGTGGCATACGCCATCGCATGGGTCACATCCAGATCATCCAGCCCGCCCAGAACCAGATCGAACTGCTTCTGAATCCGCGCGGCATCCCGTGCCAGAATGTCCTGAAACATTTACAGGCCTTCGACAGGAGTCGTCCCGGTTGGTTGACCGTCCGCATCCAGCGTGATCGCGGCCACCTTTTCTTCAGCCCGCTTCAATTCGTCCTCGCAGCGCTTTTTCAAGGCGGCACCGCGCTCATACAGGGCAATGGACTGATCCAACGCCACATCGCCTCGTTCAAGTTGACCAACAACGGCCTCAAGCTCTTTCATCGCTTGCTCAAATGTCATCTGATCTACAGGGGTATCGGTCATCGGGCTGCCTTCATCAATTCTTCCACATGGGCACGTGTGGCCTCGGCCAGTGCGTTCAGATCATACCCGCCTTCCAGAGTCGAGACGATACGCCCGTTACAACACTCATCAGCGATCTTGCACAGCTCGGCCGTGATCCACGCAAAATCGCTGGTCGACCAGTTAAGCTCTGCCAAAGGATCATCCTGATGCGCATCGAAACCCGCCGAGATGATGATCAGTTCTGGCTTGAATGCCCGTAGCCGCGGGAAGGCTTGGGCTTCGTAGGCTGCGCGCATCTCTGCTCCGCCGGACCGAGGCGGCAGCGGAATATTCAAAACCGTATCGTAGGCTCCGGTTTCATCAGGACGTCCCGTACCGGGCCACAACGGCATCTGCTGGCTGGTTATGACCAAAGCACGCGCCTCATCCCACAGTAAGTCCTGCGTGCCATTTCCGTGGTGCACATCGAAATCTACCACTGCCACGCGTTTCAACCTGTGGTGATCCAGCGCATGTTTGGCAGCCAGCGCCGCATTGCCGAACAGACAAAACCCCATCGCCGTCTCGGACTCGGCGTGGTGCCCCGGCGGACGGATTGCGCAAAATGCATTCGGAGAGTCACCGCCCAGAACAAGGTCGACCGCCCGAACGACAGCACCCGCTGCACGATACGCCGCATCCACCGATCCCGGAGACATGAAAGTGTCGCCGTCAATCTGCCTGTATCCTTCAGTCGGGCGGCTGCTGCGGATACTCCGTATGTGGCTTTCGGGGTGAATGCGCAGCAGGTCATCATCCGCGGCAAGCGGAGACGTCCTTCGGTCCAAATCCAGCGATTCCAGCGCATGAAGAACATGCTCAAGCCGCGCGACCCGTTCGGGATGTCCGTCCGGGGTCATATGTTCAAGGCAATCCGCGTGGGTCAAAAGAGCAGTCTTCATCAGGCTAAAAATATCCTCGCCGAAGGCATAAAATCGCCGCGCAGCGGCAAAATCAATCCGGGGCCAACATATAACCCGCCCCACGGACTGTCTGCAGATAGCGGGGTTGCTTTGGGTCCTGTTCGATCTTGCGTCGCAGACGTGTGATCTGAACATCCACCGCGCGTTCCTGTGCCTGCCCCTTGTCGCGGCCCAGATCTTCGACCAGCTTGGCGCGGCTTATGGGTTCTCCGGGCTGCGCCGAGAAAATCTTCATCAACTGGCTTTCGGTTGCGGTCAGACGAACTGGGTCTTCGCCCTGCCACATCTCTCCGCGCTCCACGTCGTACCGGATCGGCCCAAGGATCAGGATTTTGCTTGCCGTTTCCTGTGCATGTGTTTCGGGCATCCGCCGCAAAATTGCGTTGATGCGCAACAACAGCTCCTTCGGCTCGAACGGTTTGGCCAGATAGTCGTCGGCCCCGGCCTCAAGCCCCGCAATCCGGTGTTCGGTTTCACCGCGCGCCGTCAACAGCAGGATCGGGGTTGCGTGTGTCTCTCGCAGCGCCTTGGTCAGGCTGACGCCGTCTTCTCCGGGCATCATGACATCCAGAACGATCATGTCGAAATCCAGGCCTGACAAGACCCGCCTCGCATGGGCGGCGTTCCGCGCGGCTGTGACAAGAAAACCGTTCCGCATCAAAAACTTCTTGAGCAGATCACGAATGCGCTCGTCATCGTCAACAATCAGCAGATGGGCGTCCATATCGCTCATGAGGTGGTATCCCGCAGTTTCTTATAGGCATGACGCATATCAGCATCCATCATCGCTTCAAGCACTTTGCGAAAACCTGAAACGGCCTCGGGGCCGGCGTCCTTATAGGCGGCGCGCATCCGTACGCGTTGGGCTTCGGACAATCTGGCCTCCAGCTCCTCTCCCTTATCGGTTAAGAATAGGTGTCTTTCACGTTTGTCCACTGTTCCAACGCGACTTTCCACCAGGCCGTCGTCAATCAGGGTGCGCAGGACGCGGTTCAAGGACTGTTTGGTAACACCGAGAATCGCCAGCAGGTTATTTACGGTCGTCCCCGGTGCTCGGTTGATAAAGTGGATGGCCCGGTGATGCGCGCGGCCATAGGCCAGCTCTGACAGGATGCGGTCCGGGTCCGCTGTGAATCCGCGATAGGCGAAGAACATGGCTTCGATACCCTGCCGCAGTTGTTCATCCGTCAGAAACAACAGGCTTTCACCGCCAAAGACCTGGGCGGGACGGGTGTCGGACATATCATGCCTCATTGGTTACTCAAGGCCGAGTTTATGTCAGCGTTATTGACATTCCAAGAGTGGACAGGTATCGAATCGCAGTTTTTGCGCAACATTATGTCCGCTTCGGACTTAATTAGCGCAATAATTGAAAAACCAAGCCCGATTCAGGAGGTTGCGCATGGCGGGGTATGACGATCGTGACGGTGTCATCTGGTTGGATGGTGAACTGGTGCCATGGCGCGATGCCAAGGTCCACATCCTGACACATGCAATGCACTACGCCTCGTCCGTCTTTGAAGGTGAGCGTGCCTATAACGGTAAGATTTTCAAAAGCCGTGAGCATTCGGAACGTCTGATCGCCTCGGCCGAGGCGCTGGATATCCCGATGCCGTATACGGTCGATCAGATCGAAGCCGCAAAGGAAGAGGCGTTGAAAGCCAGCGGGTTGCAGGACGCCTATATCCGGGCGCTGGTCTGGCGCGGGTCAGGTGATGACATGGGCGTGGCATCGGCCAAGAACCCAGTACGTATGGCCGTGGCTGTGTGGCCATGGGGGGCATATTACGGCGATGCCAAGATGCAGGGTGCCAAGCTGGATATCGCTGAATGGAAACGCCCCAGCCCCGAAACCATCCCGGTTCACGCCAAGGCTGCGGGTCTGTACATGATCTGCACCATCTCCAAGCACAAGGCCGAGGCCAAGGGCTGTTCGGACGCACTGTTCATGGATTACCGGGGCTATGTCGCCGAAGCGACCGGTGCCAACGTGTTTTTCGTCAAAGATGGCGAGGTTCACACACCGTTGGCCGATTGCTTCCTGAACGGCATCACTCGTCAGACCGTGATCCAGATGCTGAAAGACAAGGGCATCAAGGTTCACGAACGCCACATCATGCCCGAAGAGATGGCTGATTTTGAACAATGCTGGCTGACGGGCACAGCCGCCGAGGTCACCCCGGTTGGTCAGATCGGCGACTACACGTTCGAAGTCGGTGATATCACGCGTGAGATTGCACAGGATTACGAGTCGCTTGTACGCGCGTGATCTGAAAAACCTGAAAGAACCAAAACCCTCGCTACTGCGGGGGTTTTTCTTTGCCCACGGTTAGAGGTCTGGTGCAGATCGCCCCTTTGGTTGGGCGGTGTTGCAAGTGAGCGTTCGATCAATTCGCTCTGATGCTGAACTGTGGTTCGTCACGCTGAACCCCAAGCCCAAAGCGATCTGATCGAAACCTTGCATTCCCCCGGGCAGTGGTCGGGGGCTGCAATGCGGTTCTAATCCTCAGAAATCCACGCCGCGCTGGGCTTTTATCCCAGCTTGGAACGGGTGTTTTTCTTCGGTCATTTCCGTCACCAGATCGGCATAGTCGCGCAGGGCTTGCGGTGCGTCCCGGCCAGTCAGAAATACGCTGGTCTTGTCTGATCGCGAGTTCAGCCCATCAATCACTTGCTCGACTGACAAATATTCATACCGCAAGGCGATGTTGATTTCGTCCAGAACCACAAGGTCATAGTCACCGCTGGCCATCAGCGCCCGTGCCTTGTCAAACGCGGCATTGGCAGCAGCGATGTCGCGTTCACGATCTTGCGTATCCCAGGTAAAGCCCTCACCCATTGTGTGCCATGTCACCAAATCGCGCTCTTCAAAAAAGCGACGCTCGCCGGTTTTCCACTTTCCCTTGATAAATTGCACCACGGCGACTTTCTGACCCCATCCGAGCGCGCGGATGACAACTCCGAAGGCGGCAGATGACTTGCCTTTGCCTTTGCCTGTGTTGATCAGCACCAAGCCGCGCCCGGGATCGACGGCCTCGGACACCTTTTTGCGGTGCTTTGCCTGCACCTTTTGCATCTTTTCCTTGTGATCTTCTGCGTCGCTCATCTTGGGACCCTTATTTGGTGTTGGCCCCAAATTAGGTGAAGTTCTAAAAAGGTAAAGATCAGGCTTTGGGATCTGTCGCCTGACGCGCCTTTTCGCGTCCAATCCCAAGTTGGCGCTCGCGCAAGATGACAACCACATTACCGGCGATCACAAGTGCGGCCCCGCCCAGCATTACCAGCGTCGGCAGTTCATCGAACCAGATATACCCGATCAATACGGCAAATAGCATCGTGGTATAGTCATAGGGCGCAAGCATTGAGGCCTGTCCGAACTTGTAGGACGTGGTCACCAGAATCTGCGCGACCCCGCCGGTTAGGCCCATAACGACCAGTATTAGAGTCTGTTCCAGCGTTGGCATCGTCCACCCCCAAAAGGCGGTTAACGCAGACAGAAGGGTAGCCGTCAGCGAGAAATAGAAGACGACTGCCGCAGGATGGTCCACTTGAACTAATTGTCGGATATGTATTTGCACAAAGGCCCGCGCCATGGTCGACGCCAACACGCACAGCGCCCCGATTGTGGCGGCCGTGTCCATGTTGTTGCCGCCCAGACGCGGCCAGATCATGATCAGAACCCCCAGCAGTCCCAAAGCCACGGCGCCGATACGGATCATGCGAATGCGTTCCCCCAGCATGATTGCAGCCAGAATCAGGGTGAAGATCGGCGTGGCGTAGCCAATGGCTGTAACTTCGGGCAAAGGCAGCAGACTGAGGCCGGTAAAGGTCAGCCCCATGGCGCTGGTGCCCAAAACACCGCGCCAGAAGTGGCCCATGGGCTTTTTTACCACAAGGCCTTGCGAAAGCTCTCCGCGCCAGGCCAGCCAGCCTATGATGACCGGCACGGCAAAGAGCGAGCGAAAAAACACCATTTCTCCGGGTGGGAAGGTGTCAGACAAGGCTTTGACCAGGGCCTGCATCGACGTGAACAGAACCAGGGCGCTGAGTTTCAGCGCCACAGCCAGAAGTGGTTTGTTTGACGTTAGGGGGTCAGCCATCGGCGCGACCCTGCGCCTTTGGCGGGCAAAGATCAACGTGTGGAATTTAGTTGCGACCAGTCCGACGGAAGCGGATGGCCGATTTCCTCGGCGAATTCGGTCAGGAAGCGGATCATACGTTCGGCCCGTTTTCGGGCAAGGGCCTTGCCGCGTTTCGTCAGCATATCTGCCGGAAGTTTCAGTAACTTGACCTTCCAGTGGTCGACCGAGAAATGCAGATCATCCAGTGACCGGGATTCTGCAAATGGATCTGCCGGATCGTAGAGTGACCGCCCCAACGCGCCTGAAACCGAGAAGTTGCGCGCAACACCGATGGCCCCCAGCGCATCCAGCCTGTCGGCGTCGCGCAGAATACAGGCTTCTGCGGTTTCAGGGGGGATATTTGCGGAAAAACTATGGGCTGCAATGGCGTGTCGCGTGGCTTTGATTTCCTCGGGCGTATAGCCGAAATTGTCCAGTATAGGCTCTGATTCTTCAGCGGACCGACGGGACGCAAGGTGGCGATCCGGGTCGTTCTTGGGCAGGTTGACCAGATCGTGCAAATAGCTGGCCGCCAGCAGGACGCGCATATTGGTTGTTTCGTCCGAAATGGCCTGCGCGTTCACCCAGACACGGTCCAGATGCGCCAGATCATGCGCCGGGTCGGTCTCCATGCGTTGCACGACAATGCCGCGCAACCGGTGGCGCAGATCAGCCGATATGTCCACGGTTCTCGCCAATCTGACCGCGATGCAGAAGTAAATGGTCCAGGATCACGCAGGCCATCATCGCCTCGCCCACAGGCACCGCACGGATGCCGACACAGGGGTCGTGGCGGCCCTTGGTGATGATTTCGGTCTCTTCGCCCGACTTGGTGATCGTCTTGCGCGTGGTCAGGATCGACGAAGTGGGTTTGACTGCAAACCGCACCACGATGTCCTGCCCGGTCGAGATGCCGCCCAATATGCCGCCCGCGTGGTTTGAACTGTATTGCGGGCCGTTCTGACCCATGAAGATCTCATCGGCATTGGCCTCACCCGTCAGTTCGGCGGCGGCCATACCCTCGCCGATCTCGACCCCTTTGACGGCGTTGATCGACATCATCGCGGCGGCCAGATCAGTGTCTAACTTGGCATAAACCGGTGCGCCGATCCCAGCGGGAACGCCGCGCGCCACCACCTCGACAATTGCACCGACCGAGTTGCCGGACTTGCGCAGATCGTCCAGATAGGCTGCCCAATCGTCAGCAGCTTGGGCATCGGGGGTCCAGAACGGGTTCTGTTCAATCTGCGACCAGTCGAAATTGGTACGGTCGATTTTGTGCGGGCCGATCTGGGTCATGTAGCCGGTGATCTGCACGTTGGGCGCGATCTGTTTGATCGCCTCGCGCGCCAGCCCTCCGGCCGCGACCCGCGATGCGGTTTCGCGAGCCGAGCTGCGCCCACCGCCGCGATAGTCGCGGATGCCGTATTTCTGCCAATAGGTGATATCGGCGTGACCCGGACGGAACTTGTCCATGATGTCGCCGTAGTCCTTGGAGCGTTGATCGGTATTCTCGATCATCAACTGTACGGGCGTTCCAGTGGTTTGGCCTTCGAACACGCCGGACAGGATTTTCACTTGATCCGGCTCGCGCCTTTGCGTGGTGAATTTGTTCTGCCCCGGCTTCCGCTTGTCCAGCCAGTGCTGGATAATAGTTTCGTCAATGGTGACCCCGGGAGGGCACCCGTCCACTGTCGCCCCCAATGCGGGGCCATGGCTTTCACCCCAGGTGGTGACGCGGAAGAGGTGTCCAAAGCTGTTCATCGACATGGGGCGTGCTCCTTTTAGGGTTGTGATTAGCGGGGAGAGCCTTGGGCCTCAAGCGGATTTGCGTTTGGAGCGCGGGGAGGGGGCGCTGCCCCCATCGCGGCAAGCCGCGATTCCCCCGAAGTATTTTTGAACAGAAGAAGGGTCAGGCCGGTTCTAAAAGTGCAGCGCGGGTTTTACTGATTTTGAGCGCGGCTTGCGCTGCCTCGCGGCCCTTTTCCACGAAATGCGCGCGGTAGATCGCATTATGGTGGTCGGTTTCCTGATATTGGTGCGGCGTCAGCGAGACTGACAGGACAGGAACGCCCGTGTCCAGCCCGGCGCGCATGAGGCCGTCGACTGCGGCTTGCGCCACGAAGTCGTGTCGGTAGATACCGCCATCCACCACGAAAGCGGCGCAGGCGATGGCGGCATATTTGCCGGTTTGGGCCAGGTCGCGGGCCAGCAACGGCATCTCGAACGCGCCGGGCACGTCGAAGACGTCAATCTGATCAGCGGGGATAAGCTGTTGGAATCCTTCCAGCGCTTGATCGACAATATCGGAATGCCAGTTGGCTTTGACGAAAGCATAGCGGGTGTGTGTCATTGTGATCTCCTTCGTAAACAGACACGTCACCCAAGGCGATCACGAGCAGCCGCGCCAATTGGCGCGCTGCACGTTCTCTTCCATCCGGACTGTAACCGTCGGCTCTGGTTTCTCACCAGATCTGCTTGTCACCCCGAAGATTCCGGGGCCGCTCGCGGGCTTACGGGTCATGGCCCGCATACCGCCGGTGGGGAATTCCGCCCCGCCCTGAGAACGAGGCAAACCTTGCCAAGGACCAAGCGAATCTGCAAGTCGTTCCGTCAGGAGAGATGCCATGCACCCAAATCCGGCTTTCCGCGCCGAAGACCGTACCCGCCACATCAACTTTGCCCGTGACCGGGCCTTTGGGGTTTTGGCGCTGTCCACTGATGACGCACCCCTGATCAGCCATGTGCCGTTTTTGCTGAGTTCCGATGGTTCAATGGTCGAACTGCATTTGGTGCGGTCGAATCCGATCCTGCGCACCCTAACCGCCCCGCGCGCTGGGCGTATCGCGGTATCCGGGCCGGATGGGTATATTTCTCCGGATTGGTACGGTCTGGCAGATCAGGTTCCTACATGGAACTATGTCGCCGTGCATCTGACTGGGCGGATTGAAAAGCGCCCTCAGGCCGAGTTGCGGGGTCTTTTGGACCGACAATCGGCCTTTTATGAAGAGCGGCTTTTACCCAAGCCCGCATGGACCGCTGACAAGATGTCGCCCGATGCGCTGGATCGCATGCTAAGGATGATCGTGCCCTGCCGGATGTATGTCGACGATATTCAGGGAACCTGGAAGCTGAACCAGAACAAACCCGACGAGGCGCGCGAAGCGGCGGCTGAACGGGTTGAAGGCGGGCTCGGCGTCGAGTTGGGATGGCTGGCCACGCTGATGCGCGACGCGTGACCAGACCAGGGGTTAGTTGGAGAAAGTCGCGAGATAGGCCGCGATATCTTCAGCACCTTCCTTCAGCTTGATGCTCATGTTGGGGCGCGCTTTTTCGTCGTTCAGGAAATCCTGAATGAAACCGATCGGGTCTTTGGAGTAGGCTGCGATGTTCTCTTCGGTCCAGATCAAGCCTTCCTGACCAGATCGGATCATGTCATCGGTGAAAAGACCAACGGGTAGCCGTTCGCTTCCGTTCAGGTAATCGTTCTCGGTTCCTGCTGCCCGGCCGACAACGCCATAGAGATTCGGCCCCGTGATGCCACCTTTGACCAGAACTTCGCCGCCCTTGATTATCGCGTGACAGGACGAACAGCGAAAATAGAGTGTCTCGCCCCGCGCCGGGTCACCGGCAGCTAAGGCCTGAGTCGACGCAAGCAGCGCAAAGGTCAGAATGGGTACAGATAGGTTTGGCATGAAAGGCGTCCTGTTAACGGTGGCTTTTCCCTGCGCCTTTATGCATTCGCGTTAAAAGTGCAATCGAAATGATGCGTTTCAAGGATTTTGAGAATATCTATTTTTGATCTGATATTTACGGCGATCGAAATCACGCAAAAGTAGAATTTTTTTGGCTAATTCTGACCTAAACTTTGCAATTCGACGCGGGGTGCAGCGGATCTGGTACCCTTGTGCACATCGGTTGTCACCGCATCCTGCTGATCCGAATCACATTTCGACGAACGCGCGACGATCAGCGGGAATCCTGCCAAAAATCCCCCCGAGGCTTGAAAATTCAGGGTTACGTTGTGACATGAATGCCCAGATGCGGCGTAGTGCGCGCCTATGACCGCTGGACGAACCGATTTCTCCCGGCTAGATAGCCGCGATGAGACGCCGCTTTGATGCGGTGCTGATGCATGTTTGCCCGGTATCCTCCGGGCGCCGGAATCGGAGAAAACCTCGTGTCCCACGCAGAAGACCACGAAGGCACCCGCAGAGATTTCCTCTACTACGTCGCTGGCGGCGCAGGTGTCGTTGCGACGGGTGCAGCCGTATGGCCCCTGATCAACCAAATGAACCCCTCGGCAGACGTTCAGGCGCTGTCCTCGATCCGTGTGGACGTAAGCGGCGTTGAGCCGGGGACACAGCTGACTGTCAAGTGGCTGGGTAAACCCGTCTTTATCCGTCACCGTACCGGTGCCGAGATCCAAGAGGCGAAGGAACAGGACGCCGAAGGCGTTGATTCGCTGCCCGATCCGCTGGCACGCAACTTCAACCAACCGGCCGATGCGCCAGCGACGGACGCAAACCGCGTGATGCCCTCGCCGGAGGGCGAGGCACCCGGTGCGTGGCTGGTTCAGATGGGCGTCTGTACACACCTTGGCTGTGTGCCGCTGGGCGATGCCGGTGACTTTGGCGGTTGGTTCTGCCCCTGCCACGGTTCGCACTACGACCTTGCCGGTCGTATCCGCAAAGGCCCCGCGCCTGAAAACCTGCCTGTCCCGCCCGCTGAGTGGACGGACAACAGCACCATCAAACTCGGCTAAGGGAGACCCAGATGTCCGGAATTCCCCACGATCATTACGAGCCGAAGACAAACGGCGAGAAGTGGCTGAACAGCCGCCTGCCAATCGTCGGCCTGATTTACGACACCATCATGATCCCCACCCCCAAGAACCTGAACTGGTGGTGGATCTGGGGCATCGTCCTGGCGTTTTGCCTGGCGCTGCAAATCGTCACCGGGATCGTTCTGGTGATGCACTACACCCCGCATGTTGATCTGGCCTTTGCCAGCATCGAGCACATCATGCGCAACGTGAATGGCGGTTATATGCTGCGTTACCTGCACATGAACGGCGCGTCGCTGTTCTTTGTTGCGGTTTACATCCACATCTTCCGTGGCCTGTTTTACGGGTCGTACAAAGCCCCGCGTGAGATCACGTGGATCATCGGGATGCTGATCTACCTGATGATGATGGGCACCGCGTTCATGGGCTATGTTCTGCCCTGGGGTCAGATGTCCTTCTGGGGTGCGACCGTGATTACCGGTCTGTTTGGCGCGATCCCGTTTGTGGGTGACGCGATCCAGACTTGGCTGCTGGGCGGACCGGCGGTGGATAACGCCACGCTGAATCGCTTTTTCTCGCTGCACTATCTGCTGCCGTTCGTGATTGCGGCGCTGGTGATCGTGCATATCTGGGCCTTCCACACCACCGGCAACAACAACCCCACGGGTGTTGAAGTGCGCCGTGGTTCGAAAGCCGAGGCCGAGAAAGACACGCTGCCGTTCTGGCCGTATTTCGTGATCAAGGACCTGTTTGCGCTTGCCGTGATCCTGGTCGTGTTCTGGGCGGTTGTCGGCTTCATGCCGAACTATCTGGGCCACCCGGACAACTACATCGAGGCCAACCCGCTGGTCACGCCTGCACACATCGTGCCTGAATGGTATTTCCTGCCGTTCTACGCGATCCTGCGTGCCTTCACCGGTGAGGTCTGGGTTGTGCAATTCGCCAGCTTCATCACTGGTGGCATCATCGACGCCAAGTTCTTTGGTGTTCTGGCGATGTTCGGTGCGATCCTGGCGATGGCGCTGGCCCCGTGGCTGGACACCTCGACCGTGCGTTCGGGCAAATACCGTCCGATGTTCAAGTGGTGGTTCTACCTGCTGATCATCGACTTCTTTGCCCTGATGTGGCTGGGTGCGATGCCCGCAGAAGAGCCTTATGCGACTTTCTCGCTGATCGCGTCCGCCTACTGGTTCGCCTATTTCTTCGTGATCCTGCCGATCCTGGGTGTTATCGAAAAACCCGATGCCCAGCCGGAAACCATCGAAGAAGACTTCAACGCGCATTATGGCAAGGCTGACGCCGACGCCACGCCGGCCGAGTAAGAAGAGGGACCGGAAACATGTTCAAGAAACTTGCAATCGGTGCCGCGTTTGCTTTGGCTCTTACCCCTGCTGCGTCCTTCGCGGCAGGTGGCGGCGAGCAGCATATCGAGGATTTCCACTTCTCGTTCGAAGGGCCGTTTGGTACCTGGGACAAGCATCAGCTTCAGCGCGGTCTTCAGATCTATACCGAGGTTTGTGCGGCCTGCCACGGCCTGCAATATGTACCTTTGCGTGATCTCGAAGCGCTGGGATATTCGGAAGAAGAAGTCATCGCCTATGCGGCGGGTAACTTCGAAGTGTTCGATCCTGAGCTGGACGATTTCCGCCCGGCCATCCCAACTGACCACTTCCCGGCGAACAACGGTGTTGGCGCGCCTGACCTGAGCCTGATGGCGAAGGCCCGTGCCGGTTTCCACGGCCCCTATGGTCTGGGGATCAACCAACTGTTCAAAGGTATGGGTGGTGCGGAATACATCGCCTCATTGCTGGATGGTTACACCGGTGAGGAAAAGGAAGAGGCGGGCACCGTTCTTTATGAGAACAAAGCCTTCCCGGGCGGCTGGATCTCGATGGCGCCTCCGCTGTCCGAAGATCAGGTAGAATTCGCGGATGGTCATCCGGCCACCGTCGAAGCCATGTCCGAGGATATTGCGGCCTTCTTGATGTGGACTGCCGAGCCGAAGATGATGGAGCGTAAGTATTCCGGCTTTGTCGGCGTGCTGTTCCTGTCTGTTCTGTCGGTCCTGCTGTACCTTGTGAACAAGCGTTTGTGGGCTGGTGTAAAAGGCAAGAAGACCGTCTGAGGTTTTCGACAGCTAGAAATTTGAACCCCCGCGCCATCCGGTAGCGGGGGTTTTTCGTTGAGGGCGGGATAAAGGGGCCAGCCCCTTCTTGGCCTGCGGCCAATTCATCCCCGGGATATTTTTGGCCAGATGAAGCGCGGATCAGGCTTTGAGTTGGCTACCGGTGTGATCCGTGATCGTGGCGGTGACGATCTGGCCTTCGGGTTGAGGGGTGGTGAAGGTGACTTCGGTGAATTGCTCGGTTCTACCCATGGTGGGGTTTTCCATCAGAATGTGATGGGTTTTGCCCAGTTGGGCGGTCAGATGCTTGGCGACCTGAGCGTCCCCGGCGGCGCGCAGTCGGGCGGCGCGCGTTTTGATGACATTGCCATTGATCTGTTGCGGGATGCGGGCGGCCGGGGTGCCTTCGCGTTTGGAATAGGGGAAGACGTGCAGCCACGTCAGGTCGCAGTCGGTGACAAGTTTCAGCGAGTTTTCGAAGTGGGCGTCTGTTTCGGTGGGGAAACCTGCGATGATATCCGCGCCAAAGGTCATGTTTGGGCGCAGCTTGCGGGCCTCTTCAGTAAAGCGGATAGCATCGTCACGCAGGTGGCGGCGCTTCATCCGTTTCAGGATCAGGTCGTCGCCATGCTGCAGCGACAGGTGCAGGTGGGGCATCAGGCGCGGCTCGGTGGCGATGGCTTGCATCAGGTTTTCATCCACTTCGATCGAGTCGATCGAGCTGATCCGCAGGCGCGGCAAGTCCGGTACCAGCTTGAGGATGCGCAGCACCAGATCGCCCAGCTTGGGCTGTGCTGGCAGGTCTGCGCCCCATGAGGTCAGGTCTACGCCGGTCAGCACCACCTCATTATAGCCTCGGTCCACCAGCCGCTTGATCTGATCCACCACCACGCCCGCGGGGACGCTGCGCGAGTTTCCGCGGCCATAGGGAATGATGCAGAAGGTGCAGCGGTGATCGCAGCCGTTCTGAACCTGCACATAGGCACGCGAGCGGGTGCCGAAGCCATCGATCAGGTGGCCAGCGGTTTCGGTCACGGACATGATGTCGTCGACCTGAACCGCTTCGGTCTGGCCGATAAAATCGGCGGCCATGCCTTTCCAAGTGTCGGGCTGCATCTTTTCGGTATTGCCGATAACGGCATCGACCTCGTCCATTTGGGCGAAGGTTTCGGGTTCGGTCTGGGCGGCGCAACCGGTTACGATCAGCCGCGCATCGGGGTTTTCGCGGCGCAGCTTGCGGATTTCCTGCCGGGCCTTTCGGACGGCCTCGGCCGTGACGGCGCAGGTATTCACCACGACCGCGTTCGACAGGCCCGCCTGCTGCGACAACTCCTTCATCGCCTCGGTCTCATAGGCGTTCAGGCGGCAGCCCAGGGTGGTGAATTTAGGGATGCTCATCCAAGCGTCCTCAGGAACTCAGGTGTCAGGGTACCCGAGAAGACGTGGCAGGTCGGGCCGGTCATCCAGACACCGTCGTCTTTCCAATCAATCCAGATCGTACCGCCATCCAGTTCAATCTGTACATTGCGCTCCGTCAGGCCGCGACGTGCAGCCGCCACCGCAGTTGCGCAGGACGATGAGCCCGAGGCCAAAGTGATGCCCACACCCCGTTCCCATACGCGCATACGGATGTGATCCGGTCGGATTACATGCGCCACCTGCACATTGGTGCGTTCGGGATAAAGCGGGTGATGTTCATAGCGCGCGCCGAACTCGGTCAGGGGAATGGCGTCGGCATCTTCGACAAAGAATGTGCAGTGCGGGTTGCCCATGCCCGTGGCCGTCGGTCCACCTTCGATTGGCAGTTCCAGGGTGTCTACATCCTCGGCCAGAGGTATGTCGCGCCAATCGGTTTGAGGATGTCCCATGTTGACCGACGTCAGGCCGTCGCCTGCATCCTGCGCGTAGAGCGTCCCGCGCTCTGTTGTCAGGGTCAGGGCTAATTTTCCGGTTTCTTCCATCAGAAACCGCGCAATGCAGCGTGTGGCATTCCCGCAGGCGGCCGAAGTCGACCCATCCGCATTGTAGAAGACCAGATGCGCATCCGATTCGCCGTTTTCGATAACGGCCAATTGGTCAAATCCAACACCAAACTGCCGGTGACCGATTCCCTTTGCCAGCGCAGGGGAAATTTCGGCGGACTGCGCGCGGGCGTCCACAATGACAAAGTCATTGCCCAGCCCGTGCATCTTCATGAAGGGCAAACCGGTGTTTGGATCTTGTTGCATAGCGGGCATATAGCGTTGCGCAGGACGGGAATCCAGCCTGCAGTGCAAATTCCTCAAAAAAGGGGTTGACCCCCCAGCGCCACCTGCCTAAGTAGGCCGCCTATCGGGACGCCGAAACGCAAGAAATTGTTGGCGAAACGAGGTGCAAAAAAGGCCTTGAACCCAGTTGGGAAAATGCCTTAGAGAGCGCCACGGATCGAGAAGATCCAGACAAAAGAGTGGGCCGTTAGCTCAGTTGGTAGAGCAACTGACTTTTAATCAGTGGGTCGCAGGTTCGAATCCTGCACGGCTCACCACTTTTTCAAACAGCGTCATTTGTTTAGGCTTCCAAGGACCGATGTTGGTTGTTTGCCATCTATGAAAATCACCTGTTTGCGGGAATTTTGGCACCATTTAGGGCTTTGCCCGTCGTCATGCACAGTTTTTGGGTCATCGCGCATATCCAAGCCATTCGGACCGGCTTTGTATTTGTGCAGTTAACAGCAGGTGTGACGTCGGAGTCCTTGCGGGGGCTGGGACAAGGTAAAATGGATGTGTTATCTTTCAAAAACAGGGCCATACGAAAGGGATTCGAACGTGCTGACGCGACACCAGACAGCCGTATGGCGAGCAGAGGGTTAGGATGAAGCTTCGGCACCGTCGCCTTTTTTCCCCAACCATGTCGCAGGCCGCGTTCAAAGGGTTGAGGCTGCTTAGGCAAGGCACGCCGCCAAGCTGCGATCCGAGGGCCGAGAGGTTTGTGTTGCGGCAACAGAAGGTTCTGGCTGCTCCGATTCCAAAGGTTGCCAGCCGCACCGTTCAGGCGATGTTTGCTCAGGCCAGCGGCAATGCGCCGGGTCATGAATTCGACAGCACGCCAGATGAGATTGCCGCCGGTTTTCCGGACTATTTTGTGTTCTCTTTTGTACGCAATCCCTGGTCTCGGGTTCATTCGTGCTGGAAGGACAAGATTGCCGATGCAGTGACGGCGTCAAAGCTGTCGATTCTGTCGCGGTTTGAAGGAATTCGCCCGTTTATGCCGTTCCCGGAGTTTGTCGAGTGGCTGGACAGCGATTATGGAAGCGATGCTGTGGCGGACCGTCACTGGTTGTCGCAGACGCGCCACCTGTCCACCAGTGCGGGTGCGCAGATCTGCGATTTCGTGGGCAAGATCGAAAGCTTTGATGCTGATCTCGATAGGGTTGAAAGCCTGACCGGTGTGACATTCCCCAGAATCGCAGCGCAGAATGTCAAACCGGCCGCAGAAAGCTATCACACGGCGTTTGATGAGCGCACCCGTCAGATCATCGGCCGGCGCTATGGCGAAGATATTGAGGCCTTTGGTTACCGGTTCGATTGAGAGGCGTCTGCCAGTGGAAAAGCTCAATTTTGATCCCATACCCTGTTTCACGGGCGTCGCTATGAACGGCTTCCGTACAGCCTGACTCAAGGCATCGGGGGATACTGTTTTCTATCCGGCAACAGTAACTGCCTTGCGTTTCACGATAGTGAAATATTATTGCATATATTCACGTAACCTGATATTAACTTACTGAAAATTATAGGTTTCTATTTAGGAAACAATTCGTTTCCGCAAGAATCGTGGACACAGTTTTGCCACAATGTCATCATCGTAAGGTGGGCGGCATGTTATTGTTTTGAGCGCATACCGGTTTTTTCATTGACTGGTTAGAGGGGGTTGTAGAGTGCAACTTGCCGCCCCGCGACTTTCGCTACAATTAGTGTATGAGCGTCGGCCTTGTGTCGGGTGCTTGGGCGTGGCTCAGATCGGTCAGGGCGCACTCACGAGCTTGGTCGCATCCGTGTATGAAGGATCATCACTTCTGTAACCGGCTGCGATATTTGCAAGATGCTGACGGCGCTTTGCCATCCCGTCTGTCTGGGGGATTTGCAGGTGGTCCAGAATCTGTGCCCAGCGATGCAGCCAGTCGTGTTTTTGCGTTGCCGCTGCGAGGTTGATCCTGCGCATGCGGTCCAGTTCTGCGGGGTCGTCCAGCAAAGCAACAATTTGGTCAATGGCCGCGTCAGGGTCTTCGGACAGCCTGACCACGGACTCGGGCCAGTCGAAATACCGTTCATAGTCTTCGGTTTCGGGGGCGTAGCCAACCTGCGCGGCCCCACCCGCTATGCCTTCCACGTGGCGCGGTCCCCACGCGATGTTGCCCTTTATCTGATCTTCGTGGCCGATTTTGGCGATATCGACCATGAACAGTTTGGAATGCTGAACGAGATTTGCCAGCAGATCACGGTGCACGCGGTGTTGCGCGGTAACGGGTGGCTTGGTCGCCGAGTCATAAAGGTAGAAACCGCCGCGTTCCTTGATCTTTTGAAGCAACCTATCATGCAATTCCGGACGTCTGCGGCCCATATAATAAACGTCGATCGGGCGGTCCGAAGTTGCTGCTTCTGGTGCAAAGCGAACCATGTCAGCCGCGCCAGGCAGGTGAATGACGGGTTTTCCTGTTATGCGCTGAAGGTCATCGCAAGTTTCAGCAAAGGCGCAGCAGATCAGGTCGAATTGGGCCAGATATTTGATAAGCGGCAGATGAAGATCCAACTCCTTCGACCAGACCTCTTCCAGAACACAGACGGCCAGACCGCAGCGTGCGCGCCAGTTAGAAATCGCGTCCAGCGCCAAAAGCTCTTCTGGTTTTTGCGCATCGCAAAAGAACAGGTCGTAGTCGCGATCCAGCTTGGTTTTCTGCACGCCGGACGGCCAGTGCCTGAACAGATCCGAGCGTTTGGACAGCCACCGCTTGGGGTTAAAGGGCAGGCGCCGTTCCTTGGCGCGCTTTGGCGCCAGAATCTCGGCGTTTTCGATTTCGGCAATCAGGTCTTCGAACTCAAACCCCGAACAGCGCGAGACGTTGTCGTTCAGGCTGCGCTGGGAGAAAATCAGAACTTCTCTGGGCGTCTTTGCGGACGGGGCTGGGCTGGTCAAATACGTGTTCCTTTTAAGGATTCCAGACAAAATGTATTTCACAACCACTACGTGGCCTATTCAAAGACTTTCTTCCCGAACCTTTCAACTTGCCCGGCTGATTGCCCTGTAAGATCGAGATTTCAGCATTGCCCGGACGATATCGGCTGACCGCTTCAAAAACTATGGAAATAATCCGCGTTGTCTGGTTAAGTTTTTACGTCTGGTTCACTTCGCGGGCTCTTTTTTAGGGTCATTTTTCTTACCACTGATCCACGCCCGGTCTCAGAATCTGAACCACCCGATATTTGGTGACCGTTGGAACAGGCGGATGGTTAATGATTTTTACTGAAACGCCTTTGCAGGGCGCTTTTGTTGTCGATCTGCAGGAAATCTCGGATGATCGCGGTTTTTTTGCCCGCGCCTTCTGTGCTGAGGAATTCGAACAGCACGGCCTCAAACCAGCGGTCGCACAGGTAAACCTCTCATATAACGAGAAAAAGGGAACGATCCGTGGCCTGCATTACCAAAACGCACCTGCGGCCGAGGCCAAGTTCATGCGTTGTATCTCGGGCGCTATCTACGACGTTATCGTCGATCTAAGGCCGGAAAGCCCGACCTATCACCAGCATTTCGGAATTGAGCTGTCCGCGCAGAACCGTCGTGCGCTGTACGTGCCAGAGATGTTTGCGCATGGCTATCTTGCACTGACGGACGGCGCGCAGGCGTTCTATTCCGCCAGTGAATTCTACACGCCCGGTGTGGAGGGGGGGATTCGATACGATGACCCTTTTCTCGGGATACAATGGCCCATTAAAGTCAGTATTGTTTCCGAAAAGGACGCGTCCTGGCCTCTGCTAGACACGTAACGCCCACAGATTCTGTGACCGGAGCTTGAAACCAGATGAATTTGAAGACCCAAAATTCAAAAGTGCTGGTCACGGGTGCCTCTGGCTTCATCGGTCGGGCTTGTGTGCGAAACCTTGCTGCTGCCGGGTACAGGGTCATCGCGACCCATCGAACTGATCCACCGCCGCCAATGGATGGCGATGTGGAGTGGGTAAAGGTCGACATGGAAGATACCGCTGCGGTCAGAGACTTGTTGCAGGGCCAGAAGCCCAGCCACTTGCTGGCCTTGGCCTGGTATATGGGGCCGGGCAACCAGCAGTCGCTGGAAAACTTTCGCTGGGTACAGCATTCGGTGGATTTGCTGTTCTCTTTTGCCGAGGCCGGGGGGCAGCGTGTCGTGTTTTGCGGCTCGTGCATGGAGTATGACTGGAGTGCGCCCGTCAAACTGCGCGAAGGCGTGACTCCGCTGGTTCCGGCCACGGAATATGGCGCGGCCAAAGCTGGCCTTTCGGTTGTATTTGAACGGATGTGTGCTGCGCTGGGGCTATCTGGTGCATGGGCGCGGCCGTTCTTCCTGTATGGACCGGGTGAAAGCCCAAAACGGCTTGCGGCGGATGTGATCGTTTCGCTGCTGGAAGGTCGCGAAGCCCTGTGCACGCATGGCCGTCAGAAACGGGACTTTCTGCATGTCGACGATGTTGCCCGCGCTTTGGTTGATCTGCTGGGCAGCGATCTGCAAGGCCCGCTGAATATCGGCAGCGGCACCGCGATCCCGCTGGCCGACCTGATAACCGAGATCGCCCGTCAGATCGACGCCGAAGACTTGGTTCGGTTGGGCGCACGGGAAGCACGCGCAGGTGATCCGCCCTTGGTCGAGGCTGACAACTCGCGCCTGTGTCGCGAGCTGGGTTGGTCCCCGAAGTTTAATTTGGAAACCGGAGTTGCGGATACCATCGCCTGGTGGCGCCGCGAAATTGTGAAAGAATCCTGATATGAGTAACGAGAACATAGTTATCCTTGGCTCTGGCATGGCCGGACTCGGCGCTGCGCATCATCTACATTCTGAGGGCGTGACGAGCAGAATGTATGACAAAAACCCGTTCCCCGGTGGTCATACCGCGACATTCGCGCATGACAGCGGTTTCATCTTTGACGACGGCCCGCATATCTCGTTCTCGAAGGACCCCCGCATTCAAGAGCTGTTTTCAAGCAATGTGGATGGCAAGTTTGAGAAACTGCAGGCTTACGTGAACAATTATTACCACGGCGCATGGGTCAAACATCCGGCGCAGGCGAATTTGCACAACTTGCCGGATGAGCTGAAAACCCATTGTATTCTGGACTTTATCGAAGCCTCCAAGCAGGACGTGGTGGAAAAACCCGCCAATTATCTGGAATGGCTAATCTCGGTCTTTGGTGAGACCTTTGCCACGCATTTTCCAGCGGTTTATGGCAAGAAATACCATACCGTTGACGCCGATCAGATGAGCACGGTCTGGATGGGGCCGCGTTTGTACCGCCCGTCGATGGAAGAGGTGATCCGCGGCGCGGTTTTCGCGGAAACGCCGGACGTGCACTATATCACCGACTTCCGCTACCCGACCGAAGGTGGGTTCATTTCCTATCTCAAGCCGTTCCTGAAAAAGACTGACCTGCATCTGGATCACAAGGTTGTCGCCATTGATCCCATTGCAAAAACTGTCCGTTTTGAAAACGGCGTGACCGAAGAATATGGCAAGCTGATTTCATCCATCCCGCTGCCTGACCTGATCCCCATGGTCAAAGGGGCGCCCCAGCATGTTCTGGATGCTGCGGCAAAACTGGCCTGTACCACATGTGTGACTGTGAATATCGGGCTGGCGCGCGACGATTTCACGCCTGCGACTTGGACATATATTTACGATGAGGACATCGTCTTTACCCGGTTGAGCTTCCCCCACAAGATGTCGACCCGGACTTGCCCGCCAGGATGCGGCTCTATTCAAGCGGAATGCTACTATTCACATAAATACAGGCCGCTGGACGTCGCGCCCGAAGAGCTGATCCAGCCGGTGATTGATGACCTCGTCAAAATTGGCCTGATCGCCGAGGACGAAAAGATTCTGCACACGGATGCCCGGTTGATTACTCACGCCAACATCATCTTCGACCTTGACCGCGAGGAAGCTCTGCCAATCGTTCACAAGTGGCTGGACGAGGTTGGCATTACCTATGTTGGGCGGTTCGGGGAGTGGGGTTATCAGTGGACGGATGAAGCGTTCAAATCCGGTGAGCGGGGCGCCCGAACCGTCATTCAAGAGCTTCAGGCCATCTAGCGCGGCGCGTGCCGATCACGAAGCGATCGGCACGGTTCTGCGAAAGTCCTGATCCAGTTGGTTTTCCTGCAATAGGGCCTCCAACTGGGCCAGACGTTTGTACTTGCGACCTTCGAAATCCTCGACCTGCAGGTCGCAGGCTTTGACGGCATCATATAATTGCTGTGCCCCCCGGACTGCGTCCCATTTGGGTTGAAAGCCCGGGATGGACTTTTCGATCTTGGCTGAACTGACCCGGTATGACCGATTGTCAGGCCCGGCATCGGCCGCATAATCGATTTTCGCACCCGGAACCGTGTCGGCCACGATCTCGGCCAGATCGCGGATCTGATAGTTGTTTTCGGTTCGGCAAACGTTGAACGCCTCGCCCGAAATCTCGGTAGGATCGGCTTCGAGCGTGGCGAGGAAGGCACGGGCCATGTCTTCGACGTGGATGATCGGACGCCACGGCGTGCCATCTGACATCATCAGAATGCGACCCGAGGTATAGGCATGTGCGATCAGGTTGTTGAGAACAATGTCGAACCGCATTCGGGGGCTTGCACCATAAGCGGTCGCAAAGCGCAGGAAAGTGGGCGTGAAGCTGTCATCTGCCAGTGGCTTCAGGTCCCGCTCGGCCAGAACCTTGGATACGCCGTAATCCGTCTGTGGGTTAAGCTGGCCATCTTCATCGACAAAATCCTCTCCGGCCCGGCCATAGTTCGAGCAGGAGGACGCAAAAACAAACCGACGCACACCGGCGGCTTTGGCCTGCTTCGCCACATGGACCGTGCCTTCGTGGTTGATCTGCTGTGTCAGGCCGGGGCGAAGCTGTCCCAAGGGATCATTCGACAGGGCCGCCAGATGCACCACCGCGTCAAAACCTTCGAGGTCGTCAACCGTCAGGTCGCGAATGTCCTTGCCCAGGTTCGGGATTTCGGGAACGGCACCGCCGGGGGCGAAATCGGCCCGGTCAAAGAGATTTATATCGCACCCAGTCACCTGGATTCCCGCCTCGGCCAATACCGGGGCGGTGACCGTCCCCACGTAGCCGAGATGACCCGTTAACAGAACCTTTTGAATTTTCCCATGTTGCCCACGGTCGGTTGCCATTTTTCCACATCTCCTCAAGCCGGCGTTTATCCGCCAGATGGTCCATACAATACCAGAAACCAGGATGGCGGTAGGCCATCAACTCACCCAATTCCATCAGCTTGGGCAGGGGTCCTTCTTCCCACATAATCTCGTCGCCATTCACGCTGGCGACGGCGTCGAACACTTCGGGTTCAAGCACGAAGAACCCGCCATTGATCCAGTCGGCGGCTGTCTCGGGCTTTTCCATGAAGCCTTCGACCAACCCGTCCTCGCGCACTTGCAGATGCCCGAATGTCGTCAGCGGGCGCACCATCGTGATCGTGGCCAGCTTTCCGTGTGATTTGTGAAAGGCAACAAGAGCGTCCAGATCGACGTTTGAAACACCGTCGCCGTAGGTCAGCATAAACGTCTCGTCGCCCAGATACGGTTGCAGTCGGGCCAGTCGCCCGCCTGTCATGGTTTCCGTCCCGGTGTCGATCAGATCGACTGTCCAGGGCGGCATCTGCGCATCCAGAACACTGTTGTGATAATCGGGCTCGCCGAACAATTCGCGCTTGGCAAAGTCGATCCTGAGATTCCCGTCATACTGACACAGATCGGAAATATAGCGTTTGATCAGGTCACCCATGTAACCAAGGGCCAGCACAAAGTCATGATGCCCATAGGTCGAATAGTGCTGCATGATATGCCACAGGATCGGCCGGTTGGCGATTTCGACCAATGGCTTGGGGCGAACGCGGGTTTCCTCGATCAGGCGAGAACCCTTACCACCTGCAAAAATGGCTGTTTTCAATGGTGCCTCCCGAACGGATACAAAAGTTGGAAAAAAGATTCAAAACGACGAATGGTCAAAGTCGACAATACAGGGCAGGCCGCTGTCAATCGTTGAAACCTGAGGCCTTGAATTAAGGCTGGCGGCATCGAATTGATGGATTTGATTTGAGCGCACTGCCCAAAAACCTGTTGTCTATCTTCGCAGAAGTACCTCATGCCAATGACGCGCTCCGCAACCTGAAATCTGCGACCAGCGCTTTGGCGACAAGATTCGTTTTGGTCATGTACATGACCAGCAGGATCCACATCCCGTCCAGACGCCCCATAACGTTGCTTTCAGTAATATTCAGAAAGATGAAACCCACACTCAGCGCGAACACGAGGACAAAGTCATCCCGGGGTTTCAGGTGTCGCATGCAGTAAAACACCGAGCTGAAGAACCGAAAGAAGGCAAGAAACAGCAGCACGACGCCAACAAAACCGATGTTCAGCCAGGTTTCGATCAGGCCGTTATGCGAATAGTAGGGCGTGAATCCAAGCTGGTACTGATTTTCGTAGATGCGCATATGGGGGGCCGCGTCGTGCCAATAGCCAGCATACCCATATCCCAACCAAAACCGATCCATGGCATAGGGCCAGGTCAGTTCCCAAATGGGAATCCTGTTGGACAGCGTGGGTTGACGCCCGATCATCGCAAATAGTGGCTCGGCAATGTCGGAGGCCAGGATAAGTGTTCCCATTCCAATCACAAACGCGGAAAACAGTATGAAGCCCAAGGCCCATAGAAACTCGAGCCGGGGCATTATTTTGGTAATGAGGAAACCCGAGATCACAAACAGCCCGATGATCTGCGCCGTTCTTGAATCGGAGGCAATCAAAAGAACAACCGCTACACCTGCTGTGATCTGAAAGAACATGCGCAGCCGTCCGGTCGTGATCTTCATCGCGAAGAATGACGACAGAATTGCCATTACTGAATTCGCGCCCAGCTCGTTCTTGTGCAGATAGATGCCGTTCCACGAGTTTTCCCACGGCGGCAATCCACGTGCTTGCGGAAGCGCTCCGATGGCGGCCAGGGACAGGGCCATGGAAAGGGCAAAATACAATGCCACGAACAGCACCAGACCCCGCATGGACATCATGCTGCCCAAGGTCAGGCCAAACAGGGTGGTCGCCGCCAAGGGAACGGTGCGCTCCATCGTAAGCAATCGGTAATCGCTCCAGGATGCAGACAGAATGGCAATGATAATCATGAGCGCGATTTCGGGTGAGGCGAATGCGCCGCGCAACAGGTGTCGATAGTAAAGAGCAACGGTTGCAAGGATCGGCAGCAGCGTGAGGATCTCGATCCGATTGGCAAGGTTGTTGCGATACAGGACGACAGACAGAAGGTCCGATCCGACCAGAATCAGAAAGACCATGCAGATCAGCAGGACATTGTGGTGGAACGAAGTGCCCGCCACCTGCTGATAGGGAATATTGCTAAAGGAATGCCTCATGACACGGCCAACAAACCCAAATACCCAAATGCTGAATACGCGATTCAACAGATCACTCAGAAAACTACAAAGCCAAGCCTAGCAAAGCCCAACGGCCTGAGTCCATCTTCGTGCTGTTTCCGTGATGGTTTGCGCGCGGCAAATCCCAGTTTCACCAATAATTTCAGCAAATCGACATCGCGCGCGGAATATGGTTTAACAAATTCGGTTTCTGCGCCGGGTAGTCACGAGGCATTTTCAGGAATTGGCCCGCAAGCTGATGGGAGCGGCCCCATGTGAAAACTTCCGGGTGCATTGTGTCTTATGAGTTGATGTAAGCTTCTGACGGTTGGGTATTTTTATGACGGCTCCGCGCCCTATTACGCATAACGGACTTTCATGACGTGGTATTTTGTTCCCAGAATGCTGTCCGCATTCCTGTCTGTTGTGATCCTCGTGGTGATGACGCGTGTGCTGGGGCCGGTAGAGTTTGGGCGCTATACCCTGACCCTGCTGCTGGGCACGCTGTTGTTCTCGTTCACATTCTTTTGGCTGGTGATTTCAGTCGGGCGCTTTCACCACGCCAAGGAGTTCGAAGGCAGAACTATCGGAACGGTTCTGGGGGCTGCCGTCCTGATTGTCTTTGCTTTGCTGGCAATCGTGGCGATGTCCTACGTCATTCTGCCCTTTGCCTGGGCAAACAGCTTTTTCTATGCTGCCGTGTTTTGCATCAGCCATGCGATCCACGAGATCGGCGCCGTTTGCTTGCGGCAGTATAACGAAGGGCCGAAATTTGCGGCCGTGACACTGCTGCGTCATGCGCTGGGCGTGTCTTTGGCCGTCGCATTCATCGTCAATGGCGGCGGTTACGAAAGCGCCGTGATCGGAATTTCGCTTGGTGCCGCGCTGACAGGGGCCTATGCGGTGCTTGTTACGGTCGGACGGTCGCGCGTCTATTTCCCCAAACGGGCCGAGGCGAAAACATACCTTTTCTTTGGCTTTCCATTGGCCGTGGTCGGGTCAACCTCGGTCTTTCGTGCGATGTCTACCCAATCGTTGCTGGCGGTGCTGGTGGGGATCGAGGCGGCCGGCTATTTTGCGGCGGCTCAGGCGCTGACCATGCGGTCCCTTGTGCTGACGATGAGTACGCTTTCGAATGTGGTTGCGCCGTCGGTTTTTGAAGCGCACGAGGTTAAGGGAATTGCGCATTCCGACTCGGTTCTTGATCGCTATTTCTCGTTCCTGATGCTGATTTCGATGCCCATTGTCGTGGCGCTGGTCAGCGCGGCAGACGTATTCGCGAACCTGCTGTTTGACCACGGCTTTGCTCAGGAAACGGCCGGATACCTGCGTGTTCTGGCAATCGCGGCTTTTGTGACGGGCCTGCAGGGGGCTTATTTTAGCTATTCGTTCATGAGGTCCAAAAAGACCGGCTTGCAACTGGTCATTACGTTCGGGACGCTGATCGTGCATGCCCTGCTGTCGCTGGCTGTCATCAACCTGTTCGGAGCCCCCGGCGCATCTTATGCGTTCCTGGTCAGCAGCCTTGTCAGTTTTGTCGTGTATTTCTACATCGGACGAAAGGTCGATCCGCTGAAAGTCCCCGTTCGGGAATTGACCAAAGCCTTTGCAGGGGGGCTGATTTTTGTGCCGTTCGGTGTGATGGCTGAAGACGCTACAACGCTGCTCGTTCAGGCCGCTTTGCTTTTGGCTGGGTCTTTGGCGATGTTCGTCACTCTTGTACTCATTCGGCAAACCGCGGCTGTCACAGTCTGGAATAGAATACGGCCTCGGGCGCGTTAGCCGAACTTTGCCACTGCGGAAAAATTATACTTAACAATATATTAACCTCTGTTTGGCCACAGTTCCTTCAGTGTGTGGGCATAATTTTGCCCAGTTGCCATGGGTTTCTTGAATCGGGCGATTGGGTCCCTCGTGGTTAGCTGAATATGATGTTAGATTGTCACTGATCTCAAGATTTTGTGTCACTTGATGGCTTATCGTGTGGGGCGATCTATATTCAAAGCCAACTGCCTGAGCACACAAGAGCATGAGGTCAAAATGGCAGGTGAAATAAAGATGACAAAAGACCGAACAAGAGCAACGTAATAGATGGTAATCGTTTATCTTCTCTCTGGGCCGCTGGTTGCCGTTCTGTGCTGTGTCGCGCTGATTCTCACGGGCGCAAGCACGGGGGTGGCCGTGCTGGGTGGATTGCTGATTGGATGCTTTACGCCGTTTCTGGTTGCCGTTTTGCATTTCACGTTCAGCCGTAAGTTGCGCCTGAAAGTGTTCAGTAAACTGCCCTCGAAGATCGGTCAGTAACGAATTTGGAAACGGTGCGCAGAAATGCGCCTTACTGTTTCCAATTTGGAAACTATTGCAGTCGGTTGGCCATCTGCTGACCCCCATGATGCCCTGTTTCGATGCAAAAGTTTGTGAGCTCCGATAAACTCCAACAAATAAGTTGTCTCTTTATTTTAAAGGTGCGATCATATTGCGGGGCAATAATCCCGGTCGGTGTTGGCACCGAGTCGGGTTATAACATGGGTGGGATCACGCACTTGGTGCGCTGTACCCCAAATTCGAGCGAATAGAATTTGTAGTCGCCTCTGCATCCGCACTTAACGGAGCAGCGTGCGGCGAAGCGTATGTGGCATGTTTTGTCGCTGACGTTTTGAGTGCTGTTGTGTTGTCTTGGGGGTTATTATGAACCATGTTCGAAGTTCTATTCGGATAGAAGATTCTGAAATTTGCAAACCAAATCAAAACTCTATTTCTGAAGTTGTCGAGTTCTGCAATTTAAAAAGTTTTTACGCCGTCAAGGGTAAGCGTCTGTTGGACATCTTTCTTATCCTGATCGGTGCACCATTTGTGCTGCCAATCATTCTTGTCATTTCGATCCTTGTTAAACTGGATGGTGGTCCGGCCATTTACCGGCAAAGACGCGTGGGCATCGGCGGCAAGGAATTCGACTTTCTGAAATTCCGCTCGATGGTTCCGAATGCGGAGCGGATGCTGGAACAACATCTGAAAGAATGCCCGGCGGCGGCCGCTGAATGGCGCAAGCATCAAAAGTTGGAAAATGACCCACGGGTCACACGGTTCGGCCGGTTCATCCGTATGACATCGCTGGATGAGCTGCCGCAACTTTGGAACGTCCTTGTGGGGGATATGAGTCTGGTTGGCCCGCGTCCGATGCTGCCTGAACAGCAGGTTCTATATCCGGGTCTCGAATACGGTTTGATGAAGCCCGGAATCACCGGTCTGTGGCAGGTTTCCGATCGCAACGATGTAGAGTTCTCGCATCGCGCGCTGTTTGACAGCGACTATGCAAGGCAAATCGGGTTCTGGTTCGACCTCAAGATTCTCTTCCGAACCGTAGGCGCAGTGTGTAACGCGACCGGTTACTGAAATTTCCGGGCTTGTTGCCTGCATGTTAAGTGGTGACCGAGATGACATTTGTACTGTGTGATTTGTGTGGAAAGGCGTCCGGCTGGATTGGCGATCAATTTCGGTCGTTTGCTCGTGGCCTGGTTGCGATATTTTTTACTCTTTACGCCGGAGCCGCCCTTGCGGATTTCGATCTTGAGCCCGGCGATAACGTCCGTGTGACGTTTACAGGACTGGATTACCTGTCATTCGAATCGGTAATAGACGTACATGGTTACGTGAACCTGCAATGGCTTGGTCAGTTTGAAGCACAGGGTTTGTCGCTGGAGGAACTGGAGCAGCGCGTGCGCCTGGACGCCTCTGGCAAAATCGTGAAGCAATACAACAACAACGGTGAGATATTCATCATTCAGTTGGATGGTGATGAGATTGAGATTTCCCGGAACGGGTATCTACCGATCATCATTGGCGGGGATGTCGCGCGGACTGGCCAGATTGATTATCGACCCGGTGTCACAGCCCGCGAAGCCGTCGCGCTGGCTGGCGGTGTCAGAAGCCAGCTTTTGACCGATGACGTCACCATTGACCCCATTCAACTGATGCGCTGGCAAACAGCCTATGGTCAGGCGGCGCTGGACCAAGCGGAAGCGCTGACCCGGAAATGGCGTGTCACAACTGAATTGTTGCAAAATATGAACCACCCCGAGCCTATGATTGATGATGTTTCCGTATCGGAAACAGTTCTGGCAGATCTGATCGCTGAACAGATTAAGATTCGCACGGTGAACCTGGCCAATGAAGCGGGTGAACGGCATTTCTTTGAAGATGCCGAGGAACAGGCAGGCGAGCGTATCGCGATCCTTCAAAAGCAAAAATTCCAACTGGCTAAGGCGCTGGCTGCCGACGAAGAAGAAGAAGCGCGGGTCATCAGTCTTGTGGATCGTGGTCTGGCGCCGGGTTCTCGTATCGCCGACACCCGTCGTACAACCGTTCTGTCCGCAACACGTCTGCTGGATGTAGACGAGGACCTTGCTGCGACCAGTCTGGTCCTGACCCGGCTCAGACGGGATCGCGAACAATACGAACAAGAGCGGTCTTTGCGTCTGTTGCAGGAGCGGCGGGATGCGAATCTGGCCATTAGGGAATCGACATTGCAAATGGACACGATCGCCAAATATCTGGCCGGGGCGTCCAATGAGATGGGGATTGATAGTCTAATTACCGACATCGACTACACGGTCAGAATTTATCGTTTGATCGAAGGTGAATTGCAGGCGGTTCAGGGGGACAAGCAAACACGTTTGCTTCCGGGTGACAGCCTGGAGATCAAGGTTGAAGAGTTGCTGCCCGAAGCGCCTCTGACCGAGTGAGCCCAGCAAATACATCACCAGTCAGAGGAGGCACATTCGGCGCGGCGCAAATTTGAAAAGCGGGTGTCCGTCCGCCTCGCCATAGTTGTTAAACGGGTAACGAATTTCGAATGTGGTTTTTAGCATGAAAAACGAAGCATCCAGCGTGGCGTCCATTGGTGTCGGTGTTTCCCCGCAATCAGATACAGCGAACATGACCACTTTGAAGGCCTTGATGCTGGTCGTCACATTTGCGGTCATGCAGATGTTGCCAGCGGCCATAAACGGGTTTCCTTTCGTTTTCTTTGACACGGAAGGGTATCACAAGGCGGGTGAAGCGGTGGTTCAGACGATTGCCGGAAAACCTGCCGAAGAGTTGATCGCTGAAAACACCGGATCACAAGCGCAGAGCGCGAATGAAGAGACAACTGCGCAACCGGGAAACTCGGAAAACGGCGGCAAGTTCGCGGTACCCATGTCACGGTCCCCATATTACGGGATTTTCGTGTACGTCTTTTTCGGTGTTCAGCCTTACTTGCTAGCGTTTTTTCAGTCGCTCATAGTTGGCTATGCTGCGTGGTTGACGGTCAGGCAGCTGTGCCCAGTTGATCCTGTAAAACCTTATCTGGCCGCCGGGGCGATTTGCGCTTTGGCGACACCGCTGCCGTATTTTTCGACTTACACCATGCCGGACATATTTGCGGCTTTGGCACCTATTTGCCTGTTTCTTCTGTGTTACGGCAGAAAGAATCTGTCGGTCCTTCAGCAAGTGTTCTGTTGGGTCACGTTGGCCGCCGCCGCCGCCTTTCATAACAGCCATATTCTGGTGATCTTCGGATTGCTGACAATCTTGTTGTTCATGTCGATCTGGCCGCGGCTCAGGCCCACGTTTTCCGGTCTGCTTGTATCATGTTCCGCCTTTGGCGCAGGTGTGTTTGCGGTTTTCCTGTTCGCCTATGTCGCCTTCACCATGTTCGGAAGCTGGCCGCAAAGCATCCCCTTTTTGACCGCACGGGGGATCGAAGATGGACCGGTTGCGGAACTAATTGACAATGACTGCGAACAGCACGGGTTCACAATCTGCGGCGCGGCTCCGCTACAAAGCCGGGACTCGCAGCATTTTCTGTGGCACCCGGACGGGTTTTTCCGGTCGTCCGATCCGGACACCAAGCTGCAACTCAGCAATGAGGACGCCTCGGTTTTTCTGACGGCGGCACTGGAATACCCGGGGATGCAAATCGCGGCGTCGCTAAAAAACTCGGCCGAACAGTTCGGCCTGTTCGGGTTGTACGAGTTTGAAACGGCCAAGCGGGTCTTTCGTGAGCAGGCACCGCTGTTCATGTCCGAGGTCGATCTGAAAAATTACGGGGACTCGAAGGCCGTCACCGGAGCCTATCCGTTTGTTGCATTGTCAACCCTGATCTATGTGGTTGCGGCCTTCAGTTTGATGACAGTGTTTTACATCTACGCGTCACGACCTGTTTCAGACGCGGCCTTGGCTTTGGGCATCCTGATTTTGGCGACGCTTGTAGTAAATGCGGTGGTGTGCGGCGTTCTGTCGGATCCGCATCACCGGTATCAGGCGCGCGTTGTCTGGCTATTGCCGCTGTTGGCGACCTACCTTGTGTTTCATATCAATCAGCGTCGCGCCGGATCTTAGGGTTTGGGGGCCTCATACTGCAGATAGCTGAGGCGGCGGGCCTCTCTTCTGCCGCGCGAAACGGTGTCGAGGATCAGGGCGCAGGCGATACAGACAATTGACATCAGGAACCCGGTCAGTGCTGCGAATAAGGATGGAAACCGTGCGACCTGACTTGTTTCCAGAAACTCCAAAAGCACCGATAGGAACACAAGGCCCGAAGGGATGAAGATCAGCCCGGCGAGTGAGAAAAAGAACAACAGTGGTTTCTCTTCCTTCACCAGAAAGCCGATCATGCGCAGGATTCTCAAGCCATCTCCGTAGGTCGACAGCTTGGACACCGAATTCTCGGGCCGTGCGCGATACTTGACCTGTACCTCATCAATCGGAAGCCGCATCTGAAGTGCGTGAACGGTAAGTTCGGTTTCGATCTCAAACCCGCTGGACATACTGGGAAAGCTTTTGACGAACCGTCGGCTGAACACCCTGTACCCCGACAGCATGTCCTCAAGGTTTCGGCCAAAGAACAGCTTGACCAATGAAGTCAGCATCCGGTTGCCAAACTTGTGGCCGGGCCGATAGGCTGCGTCATCCGAGTGTTTTCGTGCCCCGTTCACCATGTCCAGGTTGTTGTTCCGCAGCAATGCGATCAGTTCAGTGACATTGCTGGCGTCATAGGTGGCATCGCCGTCGGCCATGACATAAACGTCTGCCTCCACGTCCGCGAACATGCGTCGAACCACGTTTCCCTTGCCTTGATTTGTTTCGGATCGGACGGTCGCGCCCGCGCGCTGTGCCACCTCGATCGTCGCATCCGATGAATTGTTGTCGAACACATACACGTCGGCGTCTGGCAGGGCTTCCTTGAATTCAGAAACGGTCAGTTCAATCGCCGCTTCTTCGTTGTAGCAGGGTAAAATGATCGCAATCCGAACCGTATCATCCGAAGCAACGTGATCTGGGTTGCTACCCTTCACACCCGAAGCTGCCTCCTCCTTCAACACGGCACTCATCCTCCAAAAAAACAAAAAACACGGATTGACAGAATATGTTTTGGGATACCAGATATTCGCCTATGCCAAAAGAAAAATTGACATAAGGGTCAAAGCTCTAACCTGTTTTGCGGCCAATTTGCTGCGGTCTTTCCAGAGCTTTCGGTGGGGTCCAAGAAAAGCCCGGCCACTTGAAATGAGATTGTTTTATCAATGGCGACGATGGACTTGTGAACATGCCTTCCTCTCAGTTTTTCAGGTTCGTAATCGTGGGTGGTATCGCGTTCTTCGTGGATGCCGGTCTGCTGTTGCTGACAACCGAGTGGTTTGGACTGATCCCCGAGATCGGGCGCATTATCTCTTTCTGCGGGGCCGTCACGACAACCTGGTATTTGAACCGGACCTTTACGTTCGCCACTGTCAGCCGTCCGACACTGAGAGAATTCGCAAGCTATGTGTTGGCAATGAGCTTTGGTCTGGCGGTGAACTACGCGGTGTTCGTGGCGTTGATCCGCCTCAACGAGACAGCAGGTGCCTATCCGGTCATTGCATTGGTGCCAGCGACGCTGGCCGGGATGGTTATAAACTTTCTGTTCTCGCGGCGCATTTTGGGGTCGGGCCAGAACACGGAACAATGAAAACGGGCTAGCAACATGTGCAGTCTGAAAATGCCTACAGGAAAACTTGTTGTGTCAGGCGCTATCCCAGGTTGGGATCACCATATTTTTTGGCGCGTTTCAGATCGACACGCGTCGCAACCAGGGCCGCAGGTCTGACATCAGCGTTTTCCAACTCACGTATCGCTTGAAAGACGGAATTTCTGTGCGTGTCGTTCCATCTTGTAAACAAAATGACCCGTTGGGAAATCTGTGACAGATACGCAGATTCCACCGCCGCCAGCAGGGGCGGTGTGTCCAGAAGGATCACTTCGTACATATCGGACAGGGTGATCAACAAATTAATGAAGGCCGGAGAGCGCAGGAACTCTTCAACAAGCGATACCTTTGTCTCGGAATCCAGATTGCCGGCAAGCGGCAGGATATCCAACCCATCCTGAGGCGTCGCAACAATGTGTTCCTGAAAGGATGAGGGATTAGCGGTGCAGTATTTCAGTTCATCGACCGACAGTTTTGACAGATCTCGATAAGCAGACGCGACCGTATCGCAATCAATAATCAGCGTCCGGAATTTTGTCTTGGCGCAGACGGATCCGATCAACAGAAGGGATGATGTTTTCCCTTCATCCGGCAGCGCGGACGCGCCAGAGAAGATGACGCACCCATTGTTCGAGAAGCTCTGGTTGGGCTTGCCGTCCAGACTTTTCGAGAAAAACTCGACCGCTTGCGAGAAGGACGGCTCGCCCTGCTGGCGCAGGGATCGCAATCCAACGTCACTGCTGGCCAATAGCTTTTTGCCATATCGCACAAACTCGGGGTCCAGCTTTCCGTCATTGGTAAAGAACGCCTCGAATTGCGGGGCGTTTTTGATCTCGGGAAGGATCGCAGACAGTTTTACCCCTGTTGCGCTTTCGAATTCATAGGTGGTTCTGAGCCGCTTTTGGAAGATTTCGCGCATCACGGTCCAGCCGAGACCGGCGAAGATGATCATGAACATCACGCCGATGGATGTCTGCGACCGCTTGGGTTCCGACGGGTCGACCGAGACACGGGCCCGCTCGATAAGATGCGCACCAGCGTCCAGATAATCACCTTGTTCGGCCCTGCGCCCAAGCTGGGATACGAAGTCCCGGTAAATCGCTTCGGTGACCAGAATTTCATTTTCGATCCGCTTGGTGACCGAGTCGTGCTGAACCTGTTCGGCCTGCTGCGCGCGGAACACTTCGATGCTGCGGTTCAGGTCGTTCAGTTGGTCGTCCAACTGCTCTACCCGTTTTTCGGCAATGTCCTGCGCGGCACTGAGGCGCTTTAGCGCTTCCTCGGTATTGGCATCCTGTCCAAGGTCCGGCGGAAGCAACCCGATTTTCTTGGCAAAGTCGATCGCTTCTTGGGATTTTCCTTGCGCGCGCAGGGTGTGGATCGCGCTGGTTTGCTCTTTGATCCGGGCCAGCTCATTTTCCACCAGTTGGGCGCGCCGCTCGGCCTTAATGCGCTGGGCCTTGATGGTTGCGTATTCGTCCGGGGAATAAGGGATTTCGATAGAATGTGTTTCCAGATCCGAGCTCAGTTTGTTCAGATCATCCCGCAAATGCCCGATCCGCGTTGTAAGCCAACTCTGGGATTGGACCAGATCATTGCGTTTCATGGTCGTCAGATTTGACAGGTATTCTGACGCAAGGCTGTTGGCGATGTCGGCCGCCTTTTGCGGTGACTTCGCCGTGACGCGAATCTGGTAGACCGCTGAAATATCGCCAATCTGTTCGATCCGTGTCGATTTTAGCAGGTTCTCAATGGTCGTTTCCCGCGCAAGCTCTTCCGCCGAGGAATCGCTGCCCACCACTTCGTCATTATCACCGCTCAGGGCGTCGACCAGACTATTCTTTAGGCTACGCGCCAGTGCGATTGGCGACAGGTTGATACTGGTGTCTTCCCCAGAAAATTCGGGATCCAGATAAAGCTGCATCCGGTCGACAACACCTTCGATCAAGTCGGTAGAGCGTAAAAGCTCAAGTTCACTTTCCAGCGATGTCAGCGAAAGCGGCAGGCCTGAAACGTAAGGCGTGAACTGCGTTTCGGTCTGAACACGGGTTTCCATCATGACTTTTGCGCTGGACGTGTATTTTGTGTCCGAGGTGTACGTGAAAATGTATGCTATAACAGCACCCACAAACCCCATTACTATGATCCACGGAAGTGAGCGCCTTATGGCCCAGGCAATATTGGACAGCGTTCTAAGCTCTGGGTCGCCTGCCGAAGCAAGACCCGTCCCAGAGAGCTCCACATCTAATCCTCGGCGATACTGATCAGTCATGACAAAAAACAACGTGCGGTAAGGATAGGCCCGAGCATAGTGTTAGCGGGCTTGTATCAACAGTGAAATCAACAGATGGCGTCAACAATGGGTCTAGAAAACCATGATTGGCTGCGAAAAGATAGGAAGTTTAGGAGGGTTTGCTAATTCGCACGGGGCTGCGCCGATTAACTGAGCAGTTCGTGGAGTATGTATTAGCGAGAATCGGCAGTCCTGATAACCTGCCGTTACTGTATGTGTTTTAACCAGTTGGCTATGAGATGAACAAGATTCTCGACAAGCGTTTGTCGCACACAATTGTAGGCGGTATGCCCGTCGCTCTCGTCAGCGACGCCGAGCTTACGTCGGCGATGCTGGACGATGTCGAACGGCGCAGGGCCGGGCAAAACCACCGCACATTAACAGTGTTCGATTCGAACGCACAGGGAATCTCGCTTTATGCCGAAGATGCACAATTCGCCAAGGCGATAGACGCGGCCGATATCATTCATGCCGATGGGCAGATCGTGGTCTGGGCCTCGAAGTGGACACAGGGGTCCAAGGGCATTCCCGAACGCACGGCCACTACCGATTTCATTCACTCAGCCGCTGCGGCGGCGGCGAAGAACGATGTGGGATTCTACCTTCTGGGCAGCACCGAAGAGATTAATCGCGGATGCGCTGAAGAGTTGACCGCCCTGTATCCCGGTCTGAAGGTCGTGGGCCGGCGAAACGGGTATTTTGATGCGTCAGAGGAAGAGGCCGTTATCGCCGACATCAACGCTAGCAAGGCCGATATCCTGTGGGCCGGGCTTGGAAAGCCAAAAGAGCAGTTGTTTGCCAGCCACATAGCCTCAAAACTGGATCATTGTGCCTGGATAGTGACCTGCGGCGGCTGTTTTCATTTTGTCGTCGGGGATTATCCGCGCGCGCCTTTGTGGATGCAGAAAATGGGGCTAGAGTGGTTGCATCGCATGGCGACCGGTCCGCGGTATCTGTTCAGAAGGCAGATGCGGACGCTGCCGCATGCGTTGAGCATTGTGCTTAGAAAAGATGTGCCGAAGCGGTTCGAGCGTAGGTAGAGAGGCGCAAAGACTGGCTGAACTGAATTTCCCGGAGTTTTGCCAGAAGTATTGGTAAGTTGGTTTGTTCAGAAGGGATTTCGTGTGGGGAAGGTGGATTTCATAGGAATCGGTGCGCAAAAGGCCGCGACGACTTGGCTGCATCACGTGTTGTCCGAACACAGTTCGGTGACGACGAATGACACCAAAGAGTTGAATTTCTTCACCGCGAATTTTGACCGGGGCTATGCATGGTACGAAAGCTGTTTCGCAGACGCCCCGCCCGGAAACATATGTGGAGAGTGTTCTCCAACCTACTTCTTCAGTTCAGATGCGCCCCGGCGGGCGCGGGCCTATAACAAGGACCTCAAGCTGATCTGCATCCTCAGGGATCCGATTGGGCGCGTGTTCTCGAACCATTTGCATGAGATTCGCAAAGGCCACATTGCGCCCTCGACTTCGGTCGAGGCGGGTCTGGCCCAAAACCCCGCCTATGTGCAGCAAAGCCAGTACAAGACCAATCTGGAAAACTGGCTGCAGCACTTTGACCGGGACGCCTTGCTGGTGCTGTTTTCCGAAGAAGTGGCTGCAAGTCCAGACGAGTCCTATGATCAGATTTGCGGGCATCTTGGACTTTCGGCCCGGGAAGGGTCAGAGGCGATTTCAGAAAGATTTCATGAAAACATCACCTACAGGAACAAGACTTTGCAAAAGTCGCTTCGGTTCGGTGGCGATATGATGCGATCGCTGGGAATGGGTGACGGGGTGAAAAAGCTGAAGACTCTTCCGGGTTTGAAACAGATGTTGTCGATGAACAAGCAGCATCTGAACATCATGGTTCCGCCTCCCACATCTGAAACGCGGGAAAGGCTGGCGAACCAGTTCAGGCCCGACATGGAATTTGTGGCCGAACTTACAGGGCGTGAAACCCTGCCCTGGTCCACCTGGAGCGATCTGCGACCAGCGGATGCCGAGCAAAAGGGATAACCATGCAAGGATCATCGCCGACGCAAAACCCAGACAGGACCGGTGCAAGAAACCGGAACTGCAAGAGCGGAATCTTGCTTCGCCGATGATGGGTGAACAATCACATAAAGCCGCGCCGCATATCGCCATTTGCATTGCAACCTACTTGCGGCCTGAAGGACTGCGGAATTTGGTCGAAAGCCTGAACCGGCAAGTACTAGAAGCCCCCGGAATTCGTGTGACCTTGGTGATCGCCGATAACGCGCCTGACGCGCCAGCGACCGAGGCACTGGGCGATATCGGAAAACTCAGCCATTGGCCGGTCATCTACACCATTGAATACGAACGCGGAATCGTGTCTGCACGGAACCGGACACTGAACGAAGCCCCGGCTGACGCAGATTACATCGCCTTTCTGGACGATGATGAAGAAGCGTCCGAGGACTGGCTGGCGCAGATGCTGCAAACGATGGTTCTGCCGGACACCGTAGCTGTGCAAGGGACCGTAGATCCCCGGTACCGGCAACCACCACCGGACTGGATCGAGGCGCTTAATCTTTTTCGCATGGGACCTTATGTGCAGGGGGCTGCATTGCCGGCTGCGGCGACGAATAACGCGATGGCGGATGCGGCAATCATTCGGGAACGTGGCCTGCGGTTCGATCCGCGATTCAATATCACCGGGGGCGAAGACGAAGAGTTCTTTTCTCGGCTGCGGGACGGCGGTGGAACGATCCGGGCCGCAGCAGATGCGTTGGTATGGGATGACGTGCCTGAAAACCGCATGACAATGCGCTGGCTTGGCCGACGGTGGTTCCGAATGGGCAACACGTTAAGTCGCATCGCCCTGATCCGGCGGCGGGGTATCGCGACGCGCGCCCTGAAAAGCGTTGCGGCCATGGGCTGGGGTGCGCTGACCTGTTTGTGCCTCGGCTTCGGCTCTCGGGCCAGGTTTTACAGGGGGTGGCTCGAAATCCTCAGGGGGGCGGGCATGGTTGCGGGGCTGCTGCGCTTTGACTTTGCCGAATACAGCAGCGCGGCCGTCAAAGTCGACCGCGTGAAGGAGGGGTGATTGTGGCGCATACCTCTGACGAACCGGTCTTTTCGATTGTCATTCCGGCCCGCAATATGGAGCGGTTTCTGGAAGAAACGCTTCAGAGTGTGCAGGACCAGACCCTTGCTGATTTTGAGGCGATCTGCGTCGACGATGGCTCAACGGACAACACCCGACAGATTGCGGATCGTTTTGCCCAATCGGACGACAGGTTTCACGCCGTGGACGGCCCGGCCAAAGGTGTCAGCGCGGCCCGAAACCTTGGCTTGAGCCGGGCCAAAGGAAAGTTTGTTCTGTTTCTGGACGCTGATGACCTGCTGCATGCGCAGGCGTTGGGCACGTTTTACGAAGCTTTGAAAAACTCCGACGCCATTGCCGCCGTAGCAGGGGTGCAGAGGATCGACGTGGACGGGCACCCTATGCGCGGGGCCGACAACCGCCACCTTGTGCCTGATCAGGATCAGTTGGCCGCGTTGTTGCGAAAGAACTTTGTGGTCAATGGGGGGGCACTAGCCGTCCGAACCGAAAGCGCCCAACGCTGCGGTGGGTACGACGAGTCTTTGGTCAATGGCGAAGACTGGGAATTCTGGTGCCGCCTGGCCCTTTTGGGTGAATTCGCCGTCGTGCAGGGGCCTGCATTGCTGAACTATCGCCAAGTCGCCAGTGGCGCCAATTTCGGGGCGCGCGGCCCGGCCTTTGCGCGGCGTGTACCGTGTATCGAAAAAATTGCGGTGAATCCTTTGATGAAAGAACGGTTCGGGTTGCGGTTGCGGTCGCTTCTGCGTGCGCGGCAAATTGATATCTTCTGGTCGGGCGTGCGAAATCAGTACCAGTACGGGCGCAAATCGGCCGCTCTGTTCGAAGGCGCCTGCGGTGCTGTTTTGTACCCCGACAGCCTGCTGCGCCCCCGCCTGATCTGGCGTTTCCTGCAGAGTTTGGATCGGACGGCGAAATGAGGTACGCTCGCTTTGTTTGATCCCGGGAGAGAATGCGGCTCATGATGTTCTCGCGACGTGCCATATTGCTCCAGGGTACTGCTCTGGCAGTGTCCGCCCCGATTGCGATCGCGCTGGTTTCTTCATTGCGCGCGGACAATCAGACCGAAACCCAATTGAGTTTCGTGGGTGATGACACCGTTCAGATCACGGTCATCGACACGCTGTTCGAAAGATCCGATCCAGTGGCGGTCAAACCCGAAGACAATCGCGAATGGGTTCCTGACCCCTATGTCTCATTTGGTTCGGTCGGTCGGCTCAACGGGCTGGACGGGTATTTCTCGGGCGATGCAAACGTGACCCAGCCGCAGCTTTTCACGGCGTGGCCCAAAGTGGTGCGCGATAGCAGGCTGTCTGGTTTCCGCACCGGATCAGAGCCGCATCAGAAGCACGCGCTTGCAGACCAGCCGGAAGGTTGGAGCGTTACCGTCAATGGACAACCCGTCACCGTTGTCGCGTTGTATCGCAAGTCTACCCCGATCCGGACCGAGGCACTGGACGTCCGCCGATGGGACAGCACCAAGCGTCACATTCTGACTTTCGTGTTGGACCAACCAATTCCGCAAGGGGCAGAGCTTTCCTTCAAAGGACCCACTGTCGCGACCATCCAAGGGCACAAGCCCGTCACAGCCTTCAGCGAAGCCGTGCACGTCTGTCAGGCAGGCTATCCGGTGAAGGGCCCAAAAAAAGCCTATGTCGGCGAGTGGTGGGGGCATGATCAGAACGGAATGCCCGGCAACACCGATGTCATTCTGACCGAACAAACCGGCTGGCGCTTGATTGATGAGGTGGACCGTACGGTTGTGCGCACCGGCACGCTGGAGCTTGTCAAACCCGCGACCGAACCGCACTGGAATGAAGAGAACTTCAATGGCTGTGATATCTATCAGGCTGATTTTTCGGATTTGGACAGGAATGGCGACTATCACCTGCACGTCGATGGATTAGGGGAATCCTTTCCATTCAAGGTTTCCGATACCCCTTATGCCGATGCGCTAAGGTTGGCCGCGCGCTGGTATTATCATCAAAGATCGGGGTGCGAAATTGCCGAGCCATATGGCGAAGGCAGAACCCGACCTCGCAATGGCCACCCCGAAGACGGGCTGGTGGTGTGGCAAACCGACGTACAGCTTGGGCGAACATCCGAGGGCTATGACGGGTCGAGCGTTTTCAAGATCCTGCGCGAGCAACCAATCGGAAACGCGGGTCTTTCTGGATCCACCGCTGCATGGTCCGAGGACCTCAACCCAAATGCCTGGGGCGGATGGCACGACGCAGGGGATTGGGATCGCCGTATTCAGCACACCGATGTCGTCTATCACATGGCGCATATCGTCGAGGCGTTCGACTATGCCCGGACGCTGGACCTTAATATTCCCGAAAGCGGCAAATCATTTTCCGATGAATCTGTGCGCGCCCGTAAGAACAGCGACGATCGCGGGGACGGACAGACAGTTCTGCCCGATCTTATACACGAGGCATTGTGGGGCATTTCCCTGTGGCGCAGAACCCAGCGCGAGGATGGCGGCATAGGCGGAGGCGTTGAATACTCGAATTCGGGGATATTCGGCTCGGTTTCATGGAACCCTGTTCAGATTGCGTACAGCTATGGGCCGGAAGACTGGGCCTCGTACTGGTTTGCCTTTAGTGCGGCGAAACTGGGCCACGTTATCAAGCACGTGTGCGGTGACATCACCCTGGGCGATAGTCTCATAGATGAGGCGGTCCGCGCCTGGTATTGGGCCGAACAGGAGTTTCTGTCAAAAAATCCTTATGCACCCGCCCCACTGAACGAAGACGGGACCGAGCCAAAACCGGAAAAATGGGTGAGCGTCGTGTCGCGATCCCGTGTCGCGGCTGCCGCAAGTATCTACCGCGCCAGCGGCGACGCGACGGCCTTGAAGGTTTTCGAGGATAACAACCCGTTCGAGCCCTTATCTGATGATCCCGCCGAAGGCATTCAACGGGAAATCTTCCAGTTCTCGTATTATGATTATCTTCAGGCGGGACAGGAAGGCAGGCCAACAAACCCCGAGATCGTCAAGTCGATCAAAGGCTGGATTAGGTACCGCGTCAAACGGGCCGAGCGGATGGGGCGTGATTTTGGATTGCACAGCACCGCGACCTATCCGTGGGGTCCGGGTTGGCTTCGGTTTGGGCCGGGGTCGAATTGGCGGGCGGCGCATTTCGCCCTGTACTTTGCGGCCAATGGTGAGCTTCCGCCTGAAATGCAGGCGGCGGTGGTCGAAGGGATGTGGTTCGGATTGGGGTGCAATCCCTCAAATGTAAGCTTTGTGCAGGGCCTGGGTCGTCGGGATTACGCTGATCCGTTGTTGATTGACGGGAGGGGCAAACCGCCCATTCCCGGCCAGATCAGCTTTGGTGTCGCTGGCGGTGTCATGCACAAATGGGAACAGCAAAAGACTGACGGATCAATTTACCCGGCCGATCAACTGGCCTGGCCGAAATATGCCCAGATTTTCGAAAGCCGAACAATCGCGATCTCGTCCGAGCACGATATCAAGGCCAACGCGATGGAATGGCTGATCGCCTGCGCCATGGTCAATTACCAAGCACCAGAGGCGCCTCCCGAGCATGACGGGTAGACATCGGCCCAATTCCGGGCCTCTCATTGGTGCGGCTTCTATGGCTGTCTATCAACGGCGGAAATCCGAGCACGCGTAATCTCGTGGGGTCACAATGGTGTCGGTGACCCTTTCGTGCCCTAACTGTCTTGGATATGACGGTTACAGCGCCCGTCAGACATGCCGGTTGCTGATGACTGCGTCGAACAATTGGGAGCGCGCAAATGAAGTTTCGCCGTGTGGTGCTTGCCGCGATATTCGTTTCACTACCACTTGCAACAGCAGCGCAGTCCGAGGGCGCGGACCAGACCGGGCTGTTGCTGGAACTGAACACCCTTCAGGATGTCGAAGGGGCCTGCCGATTGACGTTCCTGATTGACAACAAGACCGGTTCCGAAATTGACGCCGCAAGTTTCGAAACGGTGATTTTCGATGCTTCGGGCAGCGTGGTCAGCCTGTCGCTGTTCAACTTTCGCGATCTGCCCGCTGGTCGGCCGCGCGTGCGTCAGTTCGATTTGCCGGGCATGACATGCGCGGGGGTGGGTCGGGCGTTGATTAACGGTGCAAACACCTGCGTTGTTGCAGGCGCGGACAGTCAATTATGCGATGACACGCTGAAACTGAACAGCCGGACAGAAGTGGAGTTACTTGGATGAGCCCGCTGGATGCATTGCGCGAAATTCTGGCCCTTGGCGGGCCGGTTGTTGGAATTCTCATCGCAATGTCCGTGGTGACACTTGCAGTGACGCTCTACAAACTCTGGCAGTTTGCTGTGTCGGGCGTTGGGCGGCACCGTGTTCTGTCTCAGGCGCTTGCGGCATGGGATGACGGTGATGTCCGGCGCGCGCGTGCGCGATTGGCCGAGAGCCGCAGCTATCTTGCTCCGCTTGTCGGGGTTGCTATGGACGCGCCGGACACGCCGGGGCTGGATCAACGGCTGGACGCAGAGGCGGGGCTGGCGCTGGCAGGTTTGGAGCGAGGGTTCCGGCTGTTGGACACCGTGGCCCAGCTTGCGCCTTTGCTGGGTCTGTTCGGCACTGTGCTTGGCATGATCGAAGCCTTCCGCAGCCTTCAGTCCGCAGGCTCAACGGTTGATCCGTCCTTACTGGCTGGTGGTATCTGGGTTGCGCTGATCACGACGGCCGTTGGTCTCGCTGTTGCCATGCCGACCTCGATGGTTCTGTCCTGGTTCGAAAGCCGTACGGCGCGTGAACGGGTTTTCGCGGACAAGGCGCTGCGCACGGTGCTGGTGCCGGGTCAGGGTATTCCCGGCCCGGTTGATACCTCTGCGACAGCCGTCGCGCCCGAGCATGCGTAACCCTGCACCGTTCGTCAGGCGAAGATTGTCGATGACCCCGCTCATCGACGTTATCTTTCTGTTGCTTCTGTTTTTCATGCTGTCATCAACATTCGCCAAGTACGGCGAGATCGAGCTGAGCAATGCGACAGGTGGAGGCGCGGCCTCAGAAACCCCGGCAGAGCGGCATTTTGTGCAGCTTGGAACCGAGCGGCTTGATCTGAACGGTGCGCCGATCACGCTGGATGAGCTGGGTAATCAGCTTGAAACCGGGCAAGTTCTTGTCAGCCTCGATCCCGATACGACGTCGCAGCGTCTGGTTGACCTGTTGGTCCGGCTGCGTGGGCGTGACGAGCTCAACGTATTGGTGTTGGAATGATCCGGTCGATGCGTCCCCACCGCAAACGCGATTCCACCATCGCGCTGATCAACGTCGTTTTCCTGATGCTGATCTTTTTCCTGATCACGGGAACCGTGGCGCCTCCGTTGGATCCTGATCTGGATCTTGTCGACACATCGGATCTTGAAGGTCGCGAACCGCCCGATGCCCTGATCCTGCATGAGGATGGCCGCATCAGTTTTCGAGGCCAGACGACCGACGCTCAAGCCTATATGGAGGGTCGCGAACCCGGCGCGGTCCGGATCGTTCCCGATCGCGCAGCGCCCGCCCCCCGACTGATCGAGGTTACGGGCGAATTGCGCAGGCTGGGCGCGACATCGGTTTATGTTGTCACCGAGAAGGCGCTGGAATGATCCGGGGGTCGGTCGTCATAGCGGCTGTGGCCATTCTTGTATCGCTGTTTATTCACGTGATGGGCCTGACGTTCACGGCCCCAAGCCTGTCGGAACAACCAACTAATGAAAGCCCGGCGGACTCCGTGGCGCTGGGCAACACGTTCGAAGACCTTGCCGAAGTGATTGCCGAACCAGTTGAGCCAGAACCGCCCGAAGCGCCTGAACCGCCGGTCGAAGCGCCGGAAGAACCGCCCGAGGTGCCCGTCAGCGAGGCGCTTGTTGCGTCTGACAACCCGCAGGTGACACCCTCGCCGGATTTAGGGGATGCAGAGGTCGTACAACCGATTGCGACCGAGCCTGTTGAACCGGATGTAGCTGAGACCGAGAATACGTCAGAAGGTGACGACGCCGCCAGTCAGGAGGTGGACGAGACGCCACCGGTTGAGCCGTCCGAGGTTGTTGAAACGCCCGAAGGTGCGCCTGACGTGGTTGCAACACAGGTTGAACCCGTGGAGCCAGAGCCGCAACAGCTTGCCGCACTTCCATCACCCGAAGTCGCGCCTGTCCTCGAAGTGTCGCCTGCCCCAGTGGTGCCGCTGGAAAACGAAGCCGTTGAGCCCGATCTGCCGACGTCTGCTGAATCCCCGGACGACACCGGCGAAACCTCAGACCTTGCGGTGACGTCTTCGATACGCCCGCAGCGACCAGAGCGCACACCCGCTCCGCAAAGACAGGGGGTTCAAGGCGGTGCGCGGGATTTCAGCGCGCTTAGATTTCCGTCGCAGGAGGTAGAGTCGCCACTGACCACTTACCGGCGCAGGGGGATTGACGCATTCACCTCGGGCAATACCGGCAGTCGCTCTGGCGGGCGCGGACCGGGGAACTCGAACACGACCAATTACGCGGGCCGGGTGCTGGTACATCTAAACCGCGCGCCGGTGGTGTTTGTGTCTGCGCGCGGCTTTGCGCAGGTGTTTTTCCAGATCAACCCGGATGGATCGCTGGCTTGGGTTGATGTCGTGGACAGCTCCGGATCGCCCGAAGTGGACCGCGCAGCCAGAGCGCAGGTGCGGGCGGCCTCGCCCTTCCCGCCGCCGCCGGGTGGGGCAAGCCGAAAACTCTCGTTCTTCTATACAAGCAATTGAAGGATCCCACAGGTGGGCTGATTGCACAGCCGGGCGTGCAACTTGCGCCGATTCAGGCCCTTCACCAATGCCTTTTCGAGCAGGATTCTCTTGCTGGACTGTTCGAATTAGGTAAAAATTTCAAATGCTTGAAGAACTTACAATTTCAGCCGACGGTACACTTGCCCAGATTTAAAGGGGTGGTTTTGTATTTTTGTGTTCAAATTTTTGTAACGATTCCGGTGACAACCCTGAACCGCCTGTAAACACACGCAAAATGGTTTTGTGTTTCGAAAAAAATGTTGTGCAAACATGCAACAGAATTCCGCGCTCTCAATTTGAAATGCTGCGGACCCATTGTGCACGTAGGGATTTTCTTTGAAGACGCGGCCAGCCGCAATTTTGTGGCTACACTCCTCTCAAAACTTATGGATAAACCATGAAAAAAGTACTCTTTGCATCGACCGCGCTGCTTGCGACTGCAAGCGTTGCCGCGGCTGAAATTCGGTTCAGCGGTTACGGCCGTTTTGGTGTTGGCTACCAAGAAGACCGCACCGGCACGGTTGCGAACTTCACCACCACAGCAAGCGGCGACGTTGTTCGCGGATCCGGCGGCGTAGCTGACCCGGACGCCGTGGCTGAAGACGTCGACACCGACAACACCATCCTGGTCTCGCGCTTCCGTCTGAACATCGACGCAAACGTCGAAACCGACAGCGGCGTTGAATTCCAGGGCCGTGTTCGTCTGCAAGCTGACGACGACTCGGGCAATGGCGAGCAAAACGAAGCTGGTCTGAACGGCGCACGTTTCTCGGTCATCTACAGCGGTCTGCGCGTTGACGCCGGCAACGTTTCGGGTTCGTTCGACAACCTGGGTGACTACTTCGGTACCGAGCCGGGCCTGGAACAGTTCCTGGGTCAGTACTCGGGCGTCAACTACTCGTTCCTCGAGTACAGCTCGACCGGTTCGGGCGCAAACGGCGTGTTCTTCCAGTACGCAGTTGGCGACCTGTCGTTCGGTGCTTCGTATGACCAGCGTACCCTGGCTTTGGCGGGTCAACCCCAAGACGCGGACCGTTGGGACATCTTCGCAAGCTACGTCTTCAACAACATCACTGCATCGCTGGCCTATGGTCAAACGGATCTGGTTGACGGCGAAGACCAAAGCCTGACCGTCTTCACGCTGGGCGCTGAACTGGGCGACTTCTACGGCACCCTGTTCGTTGCAGACGATGACGTCATCGACGACGCGGAAAACGGCACCGCCTACGGTTTCTCGGTTTCTTACGACCTGGGCGCAGCAACTACCCTGCAGCTGGTTTACGGCGACGGTTCGGCTGACGACGACACCCGCAACATCGGTGTTGGCGCCATCTACGACCTGGGCGGCGGTGCATCGCTGCGCGGCGCAGTCGGCGAGATCAAGGACGGTGACGACGATGGTCGCATCCGTGCTGACTTCGGTGCTCAGTTCAACTTCTAAGTTGACCTGAACCATCAAGGTTCAAGGGCGGGTCGTCTGACCCGCCCTTTCTTGTTTCAGCTTTCTACTTCTTTTCGAAAAATAGAATGACTTCGCCCAACCGGACACCGTACCGCGAGACATAGGCGCGGTTCAGCAGGCGATCGTCTGACAGCAGCCACATCCAGTCATCGAAATTGACCCGCATCGTGCCGTCCTTGACGGGCAGGTCGATCTTGTATTTCCAGTTAAACGTGTCTCCGCGCTCTACTCCGCTGGCGGTTCCAAGAACGCCGGGCGCGGTACCGGTCCAGGTGTCCTCACCCGTTTTGGTCAGCGTCCAGATCCGCTGTTCCTTGGCACCATCATCATAGACGAAATCCTCAACCAGCGTCAGGGTTTCGCCGTCCCATGTGCCTTCGATTTCGACGGCGAACCGGCGCGGGACGTTGCCCAGAATGTCCTGAAACTGACCATAGGCGACGGTCTTGCCTTCAAAGAACTCTTCAAGGTTCAACTGGCGGTCAGACAAGAAGGTTTTGGGCACGCGCGGTTTGGCCGAGCAGGATGCCAGAACGGTCACACCGACAATCGCAATCGCCCAGATCAGAAAACGCCGCCAGTTCATTGAACCGTCCTCGTTTCTGTTGTGCTGTAATAGCCATTCGCGCCGTTCAGATGGGCAGCCTTGGTTTCCAGTGCAGGACGCATCGTGGCAACCAGTTCAGCGACCTTGATGCCGAATTTGCGCATCTCGGACCTGTTCATGATCACCCCGTTTTCGGTCAGGTACATCCAGTCGGTAACATCCAGCGTATGCCCTCCGGCGTCTTCGGGCAGGATGATGCGATAGGTCAGTTTGACGGTCGCCCCCGAAATCGTACCTTTCCCTTCACCCACGATGTCGTCCGCTGTTGCGGTAAAGGTATTCCCGGTGCCCAGTGTCAGATACCATTTGCGGGTCATTTCTTTGCCGTTGGAATAGGTAAAGTACTCGGCCAGCGTTCCGGTATTTCCGTCCCATTCCCCGACCATGCGGGCGACAAAGCTGTTCGACATCTTGCCGTTGGGTCCATAGATCAGCCCCTCGGACAGGATTTCACCGTTCAGCGCCTCTTTCATTTTGAATGCGGGTCCTGTCCCGGCATAGTCCGCAGGCGATTGCGCGCGAAAACTCAGAAGGCGGCCTCTGGCGACAAGAATGGCGAGGATGGCGAGTAGAAGGGTTACGACAAGGTTCATTTGGCTGATACCTCAGTTGGCAGCGTCAGGACCATTCCGAACGCGCCGAGTTTCAGGATGCAGGGCAAAACGGCATAGGCGAGGTTAAGCGTCTGCAACGCCGCCGCCGAATTGGTTTGTCCCGGTGTAAAGCCGCTGCGTTCCAGCAACGGCAGAGTGAAGAAGGCCGCGAGAGCAAGGCCCAGCTTGCCTGCGAAGGACCAGATACCAAACGCAGCCGACGCGTTCAGACCGGCACGGGTCAGGGCGACCGAAAACATTGCGGGCAGCACGACCATGTCCGCACCCAACGCCGCACCTGAAGCCAGACAGATCAGGGCGAACCCGGTCAGGTTTCCGGCGGATAATGTAGCTGCGCCGATAAACCCAGCAATCGCCAGCGGCATCGCGATCATCAGAGTCTGTTTCGACCCAATTCGATTGCTAAGGCGTGCCCACAAAGGAACGCTCGCCCCGGCGCTGAGGAAGAACAGGATCAGCAGAGGACCGGCCATTCCGCGCAGTTGCAGACGGTCTTCCACAAAAAACAGAAACAGGGTCGATGTTATCGCAACAGGCAAACTGTTGATCAGCGCCAGCGCCAGCAGACGCAGCGCCCCAGACTGGCCTAACCCAGCAACAGACAATCCCTGACCGGTGATCGGGGTGCGCTGCCAGATAGGAAAGGTCAAGATCAGCGTGACGATGGCCAGAACGCCCAGAAACAGTCCAAAGGCAGGATAGCCCTGAGCGCCCGCGCCAAAGGCCACAAACAGGGCGGGTGCGCTTGCGGCAAGAACGACTCCGGCCAATTGCCCGCCTTCGCGAAAAGCCGCAAGGGTCATAAGCTCTTTGGCCTCGGGGTGTTTCGCCAGCGTGGCGCTGCGGCCGTAGAGCAGGATTGTCCCAAGGCTGTAGGCGGAAAAGAGAAGTATCAGAGTAGACACTAACACGGACAGTTTTGCCCCATCGGGCAACGAAAACAGTAGTGGAAACCCAACGGCGAGGCCAAGTGCGGCCAGTGTCGCGAACAGTGCCTGCGCCCTTGGCCAGCGATCTATGGCCCAGCCGATCAACGGATCTTGGATCAGGTCCACCAGACGGATCACCAAAAGCACGGTTCCGATGACCCCCAGCCCAATACCAAGATTGACGGCAGCAAAACGTGGCAAGTGAATATAGAGCGGAATACCCGCCGCAGCGAGCATCAGCGCATAGAGACTGACGCGCGGGTACAGCATCACTGCCCCTTCAACTGACGGGTAAAGCTGGCGCTCCGTGTGTCTGCGCCGAGGAAAATGGACATGAAGGCCCGTTTTGCGCCGGGATAGGACAGCGTGCAGGTCTTTTGTCCGTTGCGCCAAAACCCGACCTTGTTGGGGCCTTCTGATATCGCGATATAGCTATCGCCCTTGCCGACCGCCTTATAGCAACCCTCAAGCGCGCTTTGCGACGGTGCTGGATTCCCTTGCCGCGCCATCTCTTCCAACGTAGACTCGACCAGAGCCTTTTGCTTGAGGGTCTTCCGGTAGGTCAGCTTGAGGCCAAAATCGGCGTCCCAACTGAACGCCGCGCCGTTCGGAGTGAAAAGCTGCGCGTCATAAACCGGTATGCCCAGAAACCGAAAGGTCGCGCTGCCGACCTGCTGCGGGTTGGACAGGTTTTGCGAGATCGGAGAGGCCGCCAGCCCCCCCGGTATCAGTACCGTAAGGGATACCAGTGCAGCGCAGCAGGTATCACAGATCCGCTGAGACAGGGATGGCCGGATCTTTTGCAAGAATGCCATTTTCCGCTCCGAGGGTTTGCGGGGCGCCGTTCAAAAGCCCGACGACATGCATCGCGCTGGCGATCCCGTCTTCGTGAAAACCGTGCCGGTTGTAAGCACCGGCAAACCAGGTTCGGTTCTGTCCCTGCATCTCGCGGATTTGCCCTTGTGCCTTTAGGGCGGCCTTGTCGAATACCGGGTGGGCGAACTCGACCTGGTCATAAATTTTATCCGCAGGAATGTCTGAACCCACGTTCAGCGATACAAACAATGGATCGCTGTCGGGGATGTTCTGCAAACGGTTCATCCAATAGGTCACGCCCACGTTTCCAGCTTGCGAGCGATAGGTCCAACTGGACCAGCACGCGCGTCTCCGGGGCATCTGGCGGGGGTCGCAATGCAGGATCGCGGTGTTCGGCTGATACCGGATCGCGCCCAGAGCGTCCCTTTCGTCAGGTGTCGCACTATCGCCGAGGATGGCCAGAGATTGATCGGAGTGGGTGGCCAGAATGATTTCATCGAACTGGTCGATATGTCCTTGGCTGTGAACCGTGACACCGGCCTCGTCGCGCTGCACGTGATCGACAGGGGCGGCCAGACGGATGTCGCAGCCGCGCCCGCGCAGGGCGGCGTCGATGCGGCGGACATATTCGATACTGCCGCCTTTGACCGTGTACCACTGATGCTGTTTGGCGCGTCCGCTGGCCAAAAGCGCGTGGTTGCGGAAAAACTGAACCAGAGATCGAGCCGGGAATTGATCCACGAACTCGACCGGGGTTGACCAGATCGCACCACACATCGGCATCAGGTAATTATGGCGGAACCAGTGACCAAGACGCAGTTGGTCGACCAATTCACCGATGGTGGTGTCATCATCCTGCGCCGCAATAGGGGCCTCTTTGCCGAACCGCAGGATGTCCGCGATCATCTTGTAATATGCCGGACGCGCCAGATTGCGTTTCTGGGCTGTCAATGTACGCAGATTGTTCAGGCCGTATTCGATGCGGCCATTGTCGATTGTCGCGCCAAAACTCATTTCCGATTTGATGACGGGGACATTCAGCTCATCGAACAGTTTTGTCAGATAGGGGTAGGTCACATAGTTGAAGACGATGAAACCGGTATCCACCGGCTGATCGCCATTCTTGCCCGCCATTACCGTTCTGGCGTGGCCACCCAGTCTGGGTTCGGCCTCAAAGACGGTCACGTCGTTATTTTCTGAAAGGTAGTAAGCTGCGGAGAGACCTGAGATTCCTGCGCCAATTACTGCGATTTTTTTCCGGACGCCCCGGGATTCGTCGAACATTCAAGCCTCGTTATGTGACATTTTACAATAAGATACGCAGAAAGGGCCGGGGTGGATCAATCGGGTTATGAGAATTTCAGCAATGAATATTGCCAGATCTTTAGGCATTTAGGCCTGTTTCCGGTCCCGGCGCGTGATCCATTGCCTTGGCGTGGCCGTAAAAGCATCACACGAAACGAAACGGTCGTCGCATGAGCAGCTTTGAAGGAAAAACCTATTGGATTATCGGCGCAAGCGAGGGCTTGGGGCGCGCTCTGGCCGACGCGCTTAACCATCAGGGGGCGCACCTGATCCTGTCCGCGCGCAATGCCGATCGTCTGAACGAAATCTGCGCAACGCTTCCCAATGCTCGGTCCATACCGATGGATGTGACCGATTTAGACTCAGTTCGTGACGCAGTAGCCAAGGCCGGGCCTGTTGATGGGCTGGTCTATAATGCGGGCGCTTATGATCCGATGCGTAGTGCTGACTGGAACACCGAAGCGGCCCTGGCCATGAGCGATGTCAACTATCTGGGTGCCATTCGCGTGTTGGGGGAAACAGTTCCGGGATTTGTTCAAGCCGGTCGCGGTGAAATTACCTTGATCGGGTCCCTGGCGGGGTATCATGGTCTGCCAGCCGCTATCGGGTATGGGGCAAGCAAGGCGGCGTTGATTTCATTGGCGGAAACCATGCGACACGATCTGGCTGGAACTGGCGTGACCGTGCGGATCGTCAATCCGGGCTTCATCAAAACCCGCCTGACCGAGAAGAACAGTTTCAAGATGCCGATGCTGATGACGCCCGAGGATGCCGCGAATCGCGTGGTCAAGGCGATGTCGCGGCGTCGGTTCCGTACTGATTTCCCTGCTCCGTTTTCCTGGGTGATCCGATTGATCGACTATCTGCCTGATATTCTTGTCTATCGCGGAAAATAGACTCTAACAAAACTGACCGTGGCAAAACCAACCCGCTGACATGGTGCCGCCATGTCCGTAGAACAGCCAGAGCCGTTCCCCTTGTTCGGTCACCACCACCCAGTAATCGCGCACGCCGCTGCGCCAGTTGGGGTCGTCCAGCCACCATTCCGGCGCGATCCGTTCCGGGCCGGTCGCTTGTGCCAACTGCCAGTCGCGCCCACGCCAGCGAAAGGTGCTGGGCACGTCCGGAGTGTCTGGGGCCATCACCGGTTCGGGTTGCCACATCTGCAAGGGGCGCGGGCGCGGCGGCGCGGGCCAGTCGCGCGCAGGTTCCGACCATGCGGCAGCCAGCACCTGCGCGGTCTTCTCGGGGATGTGCGAGGCCGCAGGGTGCCGTCGTGTGATCGCCTCCAACCCGACCCGTGCGCCCAGTTTACCGATCAGGTCCTCGACGGCGGTGTTGCCCGCTAACCGCTCGCGCACGGCGCGGCGTGCTTCGGCATGGCCGGTCATGGTGCGCGCGTGGATCGGTTCGGTCTGCACCGCTTCAAGCCGCAGCATGTCGATGCCATAACCCGCGTCAATCTTATCAATTTTCATCTCTAATAAAGGGCGAATGCGATGTTTGTCATAGCTCGGGCGGGCCAGACCGACCTCGATAACCTCGGCTGCCTGATCGGCACGATGTGCCTCAAGCCGTAATGTTCGTACCCCGCGGGCTTTCTCCTCCAGCTTGGAGCAAAGGATGGGCAGAACCCGGTCGATGGCGGCCATCACATCCTCGGTCAGGCCAATCGGGTTGGGCAGAGTCATCCGCACCGCAAAGTGATGCGGCGGGCGGGCGGGTGAGACCGGCTCGGGCGCGCTGCCCATCGCCTGATCCAGCCGCAGCACCAGCCCGCGCCCGAACCGTCGGGCCAGTGAGGCACGCGGTTGCCCCAGCAGGTCGCCGATCCGGCGCAGGCCCAGACGGTTCAACTGCGCCACCACCTGATCCTCAAGCCGCAGCGCCGCGATGGGCAAGGGGCTGAGCGCGCCATAAGATTGCCCCGGTGCTGCAATCCGCGCGCCTCCACCCAATGCCATCACCTGCGGCGCGGCCCCGCCCTTGGTCCAGTGCCGCCGCTTGGTGGCGCGGGCGCGGGTGGCGCGCGCCTCTTGGCTGATGGCGTCGCCGTTGCGGTCCGATGTAGCCTCTTGCCCGGCATAACGCGCCAGCGCCCAAGCTGCGCCCAGCGTATCGGCGATGCCCATCTGCACGCTGAGACCCATATCAGCGCAGTCGGTCTCAATCACGTTCAGCAGCGCCTCTTCCCCACCGAACAGATGCGCGCAGCCCGACAGGTCAACGATCAACCCATCCGGTGCTTCTTCGGCCACCCACGGGCTGAACTTGCCCACCCAACGGCGCAGCGCGGTCAGGAACGCCGCCTCGGCCGGGACGTTGCGGGGGCGGGTGATCAGGGCGGCGCACATGGCGTGGGCATCGCGCACAGGCTGACCGACACGCAACCCGGCGGCCTGCGCCTGATCATTCAGCGAGGTGACAACCTGCATGTTCGACTGTTCGGCCACCACAGCCAAAGGCCCATCCTGCAGCCCCCGCGCGGCGCGGACCAGCCGTTCAGCCCCCAGGCGGGGGAACCAGAGTGAAAGTATTCGGCGTTTGGGCATCGGCAGACATCAAAATGTTCCCACTTTGTTCTTATCCGAGAATCACGCCCCGAGTCCACGCTTACCCGCAGGTCAGACGTTGAATGATCCCTGCGCCATCGACATACACGTTCAGCCGGTCAATGCGGTAATCCTGCGTGGCAATCCCATCGGGCCCCAGGATGCGCGACCGTTCAGGCAATTGCGCCTGAATGGTCGAGACCGGTTGGCCGACGGAATCGGCGAATGTCTCGCCCTGACAAAAGGCCAGATCAACCGGAGAAGCTTCGGGCTGAGTCGCCGCTGTTTCGGTCGCGGGGGTCTCTGCACAGGCTGCCAACAGGACCAGCGCGGGTAAAAATCGGTGCATTGGCGTTTCTCCTCGTGACAACGTCGTTACTGCAATATCAAACAATTAGCCAATCTGTCACGAAAGCACAGTTGAAAACACCCTGCAATTGACGCAGGGTCGAGGCATATAAGACAGGGAGACAAGCACAATGCGTACCCGTGCCGCCGTCGCCGTTCAGGCGGGCAAACCTTTGGAAGTGATGGATGTAAACCTTGAAGGCCCCAAAGCGGGCGAGGTTCTGGTCGAGATCAAGGCCACCGGTATCTGCCACACGGATGAATTCACCCTGTCAGGCGCCGACCCCGAGGGGTTGTTCCCCGCGATTCTGGGCCATGAAGGTGCGGGCGTTGTGGTCGAGGTCGGCCCGGGCGTGACCAGCCTGAAGCCGGGCGATCATGTGATCCCGCTTTACACCCCTGAATGTCGTGAGTGTGAATACTGTCTGCATCCCAAGACCAACCTGTGTCAGGCGATCCGTGAAACACAAGGCCAGGGCCTGATGCCCGATGGGACCTCGCGCTTTTCAACATTGGATGGTGATCCGATCCTACACTACATGGGCTGCTCAACCTTCTCGAACCACACGGTTCTGCCGGAAATCGCGCTGGCCAAGGTGCGCCCGGACGCGCCGTTCGACAAGATCTGCTATATCGGCTGCGGCGTGACCACCGGGATCGGAGCCGTCATCAACACCGCCAAGGTGGAAATCGGCAGCCGCGCCATCGTGTTCGGTCTGGGCGGTATCGGTCTGAATGTGATTCAGGGCCTTCGTCTGGCCGGGGCCGATCAGATCGTCGGCGTTGATCTGAACCCTGCCAAGGTGGAAATGGCCACCAAGTTTGGCATGACCGATTTCGTGAATCCGGCCGAGGTCGAAGGCGATTTGGTGCCCTATCTGGTCAATCTGACCAAAGGTGGCGCGGATTACACCTTTGATGCTACCGGCAATGTGGGCGTGATGCGCGCCGCACTGGAATCGGCGCACAAGGGCTGGGGTGAATCGATCATCATCGGCGTGGCACCAGCGGGGGCCGAAATCTCGACCCGTCCGTTCCAACTGGTCACCGGGCGCTCGTGGCGCGGCACGGCCTTCGGCGGCGCGCGGGGCCGGACCGACGTGCCCAAGATCGTCGACTGGTATATGGAAGGCAAGATCGAGATTGATCCGATGATCACTCATACGATGGGTCTGGATGATATCAACCAAGGGTTCGACCTGATGCATAAGGGTGAAAGCATCAGATCGATCGTAATCTACTGAAATAGAAAAAATAAATTCACAGGGCGGGCTTTTGTCCGCCCTTTTTTGTTCTTACATTCATCCTCAAGAATACCATCTCAGGTTGAGGGATTGAATTGACGACACGGAATGCTGACCGCCTTGCGGTTCTGATTGATGCAGACAATGTGCCTGCGAAACATGCGGCAGAGATTTTTGAAGAAATTGCCACATTGGGTGAAGCCAGCTTGCGCCGTATCTACGGTGATTTCTCGAACGGCGCACCGCAAGGCTGGGATGCCAAATCCCTTGCTAAATATGCAATTGTTGCCCATCAGCAATTCGCCAATACGATAGGCAAGAATTCCAGCGATATCGCATTAGTCATCGACGCGATGGATATCCTGCATTCCGAGCGGTTCAGTGGTTTTGTTCTGGTGTCCTCGGACAGTGATTTTACCCGCCTCGCCAATCGCATTCGCGAACAGGGGCTGGACGTCTTTGGGATAGGCGAGCGCAAGGCACCGGAATCGCTGGTCGCAGCCTGCAATCGGTTCATCTATATCGAGAATATTAAGCGGGATACCGCGCCTTGCGTACCCGCAATCAAAGATGGTGAAGCAAAAGGAAAACAGAGCCTAAATCACGCGTTTCAGTTGATACGAAATGTGGTCAATACCACAAACGATCCCGATGGGTGGGCGACTTTGCCCTTAGTGGAACGGCAACTGGGTAAGATTTATCCGGACTTTGATCCGCGCAGTTATGGCTATACCAAGCTGAGCGATCTGGTTCGCGGTCTCGGTCGTTTTGATGAAGCCGACGCGAATGGAAACTTCAGGTTGCGATATTTGGAAAATAATTGGATCGCGTTACGCCCCCGGCCGCGTCGCCCCCGTATCCGAACGAGGTGACCGCACCCGTAGAACCGGTGTGTTGACAGACGAGGTGTTCGCCCGGCTCTCGCGCCAGACGACGAACACACCTGACGCGATAATGATGCTGGCTCCGACCGCGACCCAGCCATCGGGCCGCTCGCCAAAAAAGACCATGCCGAACAGCGTGGCCCAGATGATCTGGCTGTATTGGCTGGGCGCGACGACCCCGGCTGGCGCGGCGCGATAGGCCAGAATGATCAGGTGCTGGGCGATCACTGAAAACACACCAACCAGCGCCATCATCGCCAGATGCAGCAGCGAGGGCGGCAGGTAGACCGCGGGTTGGGCCACACTCATCACCACGATGGCCAGTAACATAGGGTAGAGGATCAGCACCGCCGAGCGTTCCTCGTTCCCGATCTTGCGCACCAGAACGGAGGCAAACGCACTGCAGAACGCAGCGGTCAGGGCGGCAAGATGGCCAAGTGTGATGTCCGTCGCCCCGGGGCGCAAAACGATCAGCACGCCGATCAGACCGACGCCAACGGCGGCCCAGCGCTGGGCGCGCACGACCTCTCCCAAAATGGGGATCGACAGGACTGTGACGATCAGCGGGAAGGAAAACAGCAGCGAGTAAACCTCGGCCAGTGGCAAGACTGAAAAGGAGTAAAACGCGCAGGACATCGCCGTAACCATCAGGCCGGATCGCAACAGAACCAGCCAAGGGTGATGCGGCAGGAAATTCCCGGTGGTCCGGTCAGTCAGAATCGTCACCGCCATTGGTACAAACGAGAATAGCGTGGCGAAAAAGATGATCTGCATCACCGAGTAGGTGCCACCCAGAACCTTGATCAGGGCGTCATGGCTGGCAAAGACCGCAAAGCCTGCAAAAGCATAGCCAAGGCCCTTGAGGGTGTTGTTTTGCGTGGTCATCCCGAAGGTCTCGGTAGTATGTCAGGTGGGTTGCCTGTTGCTTACCCCTATTTAGCCGAGTCTGGTAGCCTCAATTTTACCGCTAACATCGGTTTTTGGTTGGGGCGCTATCGCAAGATCGGCGGTGCGTCTTTTGGCTGGCGTGCGGACTGAACGCCTGCCTTCATCCCTACGCCGATCCTGCGCGCCAGCGCGACCCATGGGGTGGCGGTTTCAGGCGGCAGGGTCTGGCTGGCGACCTCTTCAAACAGGTCCAGCCAGTGGGCGAACATCTCGGGGCGCACGTCAGGCCGCTCGATATGGACCCGCTGCGGATTACCGTCATAGCTGCGCTCAAACAGGATGGCGTTGCGCCAGAAGGCGGCGATCTTGTCCTCATGCGCGGGCCAGTCATGGACGTGCTTGTTGAACACCGGCCCCAGAACGGCATCCTCGCGCACGCGGGCATAGAAGGCGTGGACCTGCGCGTTGATCTGGTCCGGTGTCGCAGGAAAACGCGGGGGCAAGGTGGGTCTGGTCATGGTGGTCTCAGGTTTCGACTCTAGCCCGGGGCATATCCGGGGCGGAGGTCAGGCAACAGGTGTGGTTTTTTCGCGCGGCTCGGGCGTCAGCAGATGTCGGATCAGGGCCACCGGATGCGCCTTCAGGCTGAGACGGGTGGCGACGTAATCCTCGACCACCTGTTCGCCCAATGTCATCTGCGGCAGGTAGGCTGCGGGTTCATCCAGCGTCTCGCCTTCCAGATCCTGTGAGAACAGCGGCAGGGGTTTCGCGGTCGCAATCGCCTTGGCCTGCCACAGAGCCTCGCGCCGGGTCAGATCGCAGGCGGCGAAGGCATCGGCCTCGGCCAGACGTTCGATCACCGATGGCCCCAAGCCTGCGCGGCGCCAGACGTCATCCACCTGAGTGTAGCCGTTGCCCCGCGCGGCGGTCAGCCAACTGGCGTCCTCCTCGCTGAGGCCCTTGATCTGGCGGAACCCCAGCCGCAGGGCCAGCCCACCATGACCGTCGGGTTCCATCACATTGTCCCAGAAGCTGGCATTGATGCAGACCGGCCGCACCTGCACCCCGTGTTCGCGGGCATCCCGCACGATCTGGGCAGGGGCATAAAAGCCCATTGGCTGCGAGTTCAGCAGTGCGCAGGCGAAGATGCCCGGATGGTGGCATTTGATCCAGGCTGAGGCATAGACCAACAGCGCAAAACTGGCCGCGTGGCTTTCTGGGAAGCCGTAAGAGCCGAAGCCCTCGATCTGTGAAAAACACCGCTCGGCGAAATCCTGTTCGTAACCGTTGCGCTTCATCCCGCGCAGGAAAAGCGCGCGGAATTCGCTGACATTGCCGTGCTTTTTGAACGTGGCCAGCGATCGGCGCAGCCGGTCCGCCTGTTCCGGGGTGAAGCCCGCGCCGACGATGGCGATCTGCATCGCCTGTTCCTGAAACAGCGGCACGCCCAGTGTTTTACCCAACACCTCACCCAATGCGTCCGAGGGGAAGCTGACCTCTTCTTCTCCGTTCCGGCGGCGGATATAGGGGTGGACCATGTCGCCCTGAATCGGGCCGGGGCGGATGATGGCGACCTCGATCACCAGATCATAGAAAGTGCGGGGCCGCATCCGGGGCAGGAAGTTCATCTGAGCACGTGATTCCACCTGAAACACCCCCACCGAGTCCGCTTTGCACAGCATATCGTAGACCTCGGGATCCTCGGGCGGCAGGGTGGCAAGGGTATAGCCGGTCTGGTGGTGCTGTGTGATCAGATCGAATGCCTTACGGATACAGGTCAGCATCCCAAGGCTGAGGACATCGACCTTCAGAATACCCAGACTGTCGATATCGTCCTTGTCCCAACAGATGACTGTGCGGTCCTCCATCGTGGCGTTTTCGATGGGGACAAGCTCGTCCAGGCGTCCTTCGGTGATGATGAAACCACCCACATGTTGCGAGAGATGCCGGGGGAAGCCGTCGATCTCATAGACCAGCATTAGAGTCTGCTTTAGGCGGCGATCCTCGGGATCAAGGCCGATCTCGCGCATCCGTTCGGCCTCAAGTCCCTTGGCTGAGAAGAACCCCCATAGCTGCGAGGACAGGGCCGAGATCGTGTCTTCGGTCAGGCCCATGGCGCGCCCGACCTCGCGGATCGCACGCTTGCCGCGATAATGGATCACGGTGGCGCATAGCCCTGCGCGGTGGCGGCCATAGCGGTCATAGATGTGCTGGATCACCTCTTCGCGGCGTTCATGTTCGAAATCGACGTCGATATCGGGCGGTTCATCGCGCGCCTCGGACACGAAGCGCTCGAACACCATCGTACCCATCTCGGGGCTGACCTCGGTGATGCCGAGACAGAAGCAGACCACCGAATTGGCCGCAGATCCGCGTCCCTGACACAGGATATCGCGCGAGCGGGCGAAATGAACGATGTCGCGGACGGTCAGGAAGTAGGGCTCATATTTCAGCTTGCCGATCAGGGTCAGCTCGTGCGCCAGCATCTTTTTGGCTTTTTCCGAGGCCCCAGCCGGATAACGCCATTTCAACCCTTCATGCGCTAGACGGTGCAGGCGCTGGGTCGGGGTTTCCTGATCGCTGCCCTCGCTGGGGTATTCATAGCGCAGCTCATCCAGCGAGAATTGCAGCTGTTCGCTGAGCATATGGGCGCGGGTGATGGCGCCTTCATGATTCTTGAAGATACGTAACATCTCGGCCTCGGACCGTAGGCGCTGTTCGCCATTGGCCAGCGCGTCGCGGCCCAAATCATCGACCTTGCGGCGCAGGCGGATGGCGGTCAGCACATCGGCCAGCTTGCGACGGGCCCCGTGGTGCATCATCGGCGCGGCACTGGCGATTGTGGGGATGCCAAGTTGCTTTGATTCAGTCTCTAATAAAGAGAAATACGCACTGTCTGCACCGTCATACCGGGGATGCATCAACAGATGCATCCGCCTGCCAAAGCGGCGCGTCAACCGTTGTGCCTGTGTCCGCCAAGGGCTCGCGCCGCCCTGTGACGGGGTCGGTTGTGGCCAGAGCAGCAGGTGGAGACCGTCAGAGAATTCCATCAGGTCGGACAGGTGCAGGATACAGTCGCCTTTCTCGGCCCGCAGACGGCCCGCAGACAGGATACGGCACAGGTTGCCCCAACCCTGCCGGTTCAGCGGCAGGGCGGTGACGGTGGGCGCGTCGGTGAAGATCAGCCGTGCCGCAGGGATCAGGCGCGGCACCGCGCGGATCAGATATGAGGGTGGTTTGGGGATATGATCGGGGCAGGTTGGGCCTATGGGCGTGTTCTGCCCTTCCCATTCCACACGTTCGCGCACCTTTCGGGCGATCTCGCGCGCTTGGGTATGGGCGCGTACGATCCCGGCCACCGAGTTGTCATCGGCAATCGCAATGGCAGGCAGGCCCAGCATCACGGCGCGCTCCATGTATTCCTCGGGGTGGGATGCCCCGGTGAGAAAGGTGAAGTTCGACGTGATCGACAATTCGGCATACATGGCGATTCCATATTATATTCACGTTTTGTTCTTTTTCGAGTCCTTTGCGCAGGAAGCGGGTCGCTTGGCTTTGCCAGGTCACAGTTGATCCTGATTGCCGCATCTCACACGCGGCACTTGCCCCCGGTTTGCGCATCGCTCATAAACGCAGTCACACATGCCCCGCGAGGCCGACAACCGAAGAAGGATCGCCAGCCGTGACCATCGAAGCGCCGGAAACCAAGATCGTGGAAACCACCCGAGTTGCCTGTGACGGCGGCGAAGGCGCGTTGGGCCATCCGCGCGTGTGGCTGCAAATCCCCGAGGATACCGGTTGGGTCGAATGCCCCTATTGCGATTGCAAATATGTCCTGAAGGGCACAGATCAGGGCTGATCGCCCTTACAAAGAATGAACGCCAAAATCTCGCCGCGTTTTTTGTTCTAAGGCTCGACCGGAACCAGCCCGGGTGAGAGTGATGACTGACCTTCACGCTACTGACACAGCAAATCCTGTTTTTGGTTGGACAGGGTTTAGCCTTGCGTCGATTGCGCTGTTTGCAGCGCTATTTGTGTTCTGGGCAGGACCGTTCGCGCCGCAGCAATCCACCGGGGTTTCTTTGGGGGAATTGGCGGCCGAGATCGGTAAATCCACGCTGCGCGCCGCGGCCGGGATTGAGCAGCCCGAACCGGTGGCGCAGGCCCGTGATCTGGACGATTTCCTGCGTATCGGGGTCGCCATGTTGGGCGGGTTGGCAATTGTTTTGTCCGTTGTTGGTATCCTGCGTCACGAAAAGAGACGCCCGGCTATTGCAGGCGTTGTCATCGGTGTGGGTGCGATCCTGTTTCAGTTCTTTGCCTTTGCATTTTTTGCCTTCCTCGGTGTGCTGGTTATCATGGCGCTGCTGAACAGTTTCTCGGACGTTTTCAGCGGTCTGTTTGGTGGATAAGCCGCGTTCCTGACTGGTCACGCGCGCGGCCCTGTGGCAGAACCATCCCTGACCGACAGGGAGAGCGCGCATGAGCAATTTCGGAAAAGGATGTCACCTGCATCTGATCGATGGATCGGCCTTTATTTTCAGGGCCTATCACGCTCTGCCCCCGCTGACGCGCAAATCCGATGGGCTGCCGATCGGCGCCGTTTCGGGGTTCTGCAACATGCTGCAGAAATATGTCGAGGGGAACGCCGGACCCGACGCGCCTACCCATGTGGCGGTGATTTTCGACAAGGGCTCGCACACGTTCCGCAATGATCTTTATGACCTGTACAAAGCCAACCGCGAGGCCATGCCTGAGGACCTGCGACCGCAGATGCCTCTGACCCGTGAAGCCACTCGCGCCTTCAACATCGCCTGTAAGGAGTTGGAGGGGTATGAGGCCGACGACATCATCGCCACGCTGGCCGTTCAGGCGCGTGACGCGGGTGGGCGCGTGACGATTGTCAGTTCCGACAAGGACTTAATGCAGTTAGTTGGCGGCGGCGTGGAAATGCTGGACGCGATGAAGAATAAACGTATCGACCGTGATGGTGTGTTCGAGAAATTCGGCGTCGGACCCGAACGGGTGGTCGATGTGCAGGCGCTGGCAGGCGACAGCGTGGATAACGTGCCGGGCGCTCCGGGCATTGGAGTCAAGACCGCCGCCTTGCTGATCAACGAATATGGCGATCTGGAAACGCTGCTGGACCGCGCAGAAGAGATCAAGCAGCCCAAACGCCGCCAGACCCTGATCGAAAAGCGCGACCAGATTGAGCTGTCGAAAAAGCTGGTGCAGTTGGACGAAAACACCCCGCTGGACTTCACGCTGGACGATCTTGAAGTGAAGGACCCCGAGCCAGACACGCTGCTGGGTTTTCTGGCGGATATGGAGTTCCGCACCCTTACCAAACGCATTGCCGACAAGCTGGGGGCCGAGGCCCCGGTGATCGCCGATGCCCCCGCGCCCGAGGTTGTATCTGAGGCCGAGGATATCTCCTTTGACGCCGCGAAATACGAGTGCGTTCGGGATGCAGCAGCGCTGCAGGCGTGGATCGACCGCATCTATGAATCCGGTTGGGTAGCCGTCGATACCGAGACCACCGGATTGAACGAAATGATCGCCGATCTGGTGGGCATTTCGCTGTGCGTTGAGGCGGGCTCGGCCTGTTACATCCCGCTAACCCACCGCGACGGAGCCGCTGATGATCTTTTCGGCTCAGACGCATTGGCCGAGGGGCAGATGCCGTTAAATGAGGCTCTAATACTGCTGAAACCTATGCTTCAGGATCCGTCGATCCTGAAGATTGGACAGAACATGAAGTATGACGCCAAGATATTCGCGCGCTATGGTGTGGACGTGGCACCGATCGACGATACGATGCTGATGTCTTATGCGATGCATGGCGGCAAACATGGGCACGGTATGGATACGCTGTCCGAGCGTTACCTGAACCACACGCCGATTCCGATCAAACCGCTGCTAGGGTCCGGCAAATCGGCCATCACCTTCGACAAGGTGCCGATTGATGAGGCCACCGATTACGCCGCCGAGGATGCGGATATCACGCTGCGCTTGTGGAAGCTGTTCAAGCCGCAACTGCATCAGGTGCAAGTGACGACAGTTTATGAAACGCTGGAGCGTCCTCTTGTGCCGGTCCTCAAGGAAATGGAGATGCACGGGATCAAGGTGGACCGCGATGTGCTGTCGCGCATGTCCAACGCCTTTGCGCAGAAAATGGCCGGGTTAGAGGCTGAAATTCACGAACTGGCCGGTGAGAACTTCAATGTCGGCTCGCCCGCGCAACTGGGTGAGATTCTGTTCGACAAGATGGGACTTGAGGGCGGAAAAAAGGGTAAAACCGGGAAATACTCGACCGGGGCGGATATTCTCGAAGACCTCGCCACCGAGCATGAACTGCCCCGCCGGGTGCTGGATTGGCGGCAGTTGTCCAAGCTGAAATCGACCTATACGGATGCGCTGCAAACCCATATCAACCCCGATACGGGCCGGGTACATACGTCTTATTCAATCACGGGGGCCAACACGGGCCGTTTGGCCTCGACCGATCCGAACCTGCAAAATATTCCGGTGCGCACCGAAGAAGGCCGCCGCATTCGTGAAGCGTTTATCGCCGAGCCGGGCAATGTGATGGTCAGCCTCGACTATAGCCAGATCGAGCTGCGGATTCTGGCCCATATCGCTGACATTTCGACCCTGAAACAGGCGTTTTCGGATGGATTGGACATTCACGCCATGACCGCCTCCGAGATGTTCGATGTGCCATTGGACGAGATGACGCCGGATATTCGTCGTCAGGCCAAGGCAATCAATTTTGGTGTGATCTACGGGATTTCAGGCTTTGGTCTGGCGCGTAACCTGCGCATTCCACGGGCTGAGGCGCAGGGCTTTATCGACCGCTATTTCGAGCGTTTTCCAGGTATCAGAGCCTATATGGATGACACTGTCGCCTTTGCCAAAGAGCATGGCTATGTCCAGACGCTGTTTGGCCGCAAGATCCACACGCCCGAGATCAACGCCAAGGGGCCGCATGCTGGGTTTTCGCGCCGGGCGGCGATCAACGCGCCGATTCAGGGGACAGCGGCGGATGTGATCCGGCGCGCGATGGTGCGGATGCCGGATGCGATCAACGGGCTACCCGCCAAGATGCTGTTGCAGGTGCATGACGAATTGCTGTTCGAAGTGGCCGAGGATGCGGTGGATCAGGTGATCGGCGTGGCGCGCGACGTGATGGAAGGCGCGTCTGATCCGGCGGTGAAACTGGATGTCAAGCTGAGCGTGGATGCCGGGCAGGCGGCCAACTGGGCCGAGGCGCATTAAGGGCGCGCTGCTCATCAGGCCTAATAGGTCCTCTTCGCAGCGGGTCAGTCCTGCGGCCTGACTAGGCGATTGACCAGCCGTTGCACTGTGGGGCCGAGAATCAAGATAACCGAGAACGCGATCGGCCAGCAAAAAGCCCAGGATGCCATCCAGTCGCCCGCCGTGTTTGGCCCCAACCCGATCGCCTTAACCGTGGCGATGCCTGTGACGATGCAGGACATCAGGCCCGACATGATCAGGCTGAACAGAGCGCGGGCATAGCGGGCAGGGAGCATTGATCGAATCCTATGGTCTCGGTTTCTTTCATCTGCGGTATTTATAACGCAAATGCCAGAGCTAGGCGCGCATCCACTTCAAGCTGTTGATCGTTTGCGGTGTTGAGGGCACGTATTCGGCGCTGACCCATCCTGCGTATCCTGCATCATCCATCGCGCTGAACAGGGCAGGAAAATCGGTTGGCCCGCGCCCGGGTTCTGATCGGTCTGGTGCCGCGCCAACTTGAGCGTGGACCACGTTGGCATTGAACCTGCTCCACACGTCCAGTGCATCGCCGTGAATCATATGGGCGTGAAAGCTGTCGAGTTGCAGCCCGATATTGGGGCGGTCTACGCGGTTCAGAACATCAGCAGCCAGATCGTAGTCGTTCAGGAAATAGTCTGGCTGCGAAACTGGGTTCAGCGGCTCAATCGTGAACTGTTGCAGGGGTGCGAAATCGGCAGCCCATTTCAGGTTCTCCACGAAACAGTCCAGCGCATCGCGGCCCGAGGCATAGCCCGACATGATGTGGATCAGCCCCGGTTTCAGTACATCGGCGTAACGCATCACGCGACGAATATCCGATTGGAACCGCGCTTCGCCGCCGGGGATTGCTGCATAGCCCGGCTGTCCGCCCGTGTAATTTGGTGGCGGCGCGTTGATCAGGACAAGGTCCAACCCATTGGACAGCAAGGCCCGCCGCGTTTCCTTGGCGGCCAGATCATAGGGAAACAAAATCTCAACGGCTTGAAACCCGGCTTCTGCTGCCGCCTGAAACCGGTCGAGATAGGGAAGTTCTGCAAAGAGCAGCGAGATATTGGCGGCAAATTTGGGCATTGGCAGGTCCGGGTTTTTGGTGACCGGACCTTAGCTGTCGGGTGATTTCAGGGAAAGGGACTGAAAACGACAGATTGTCGAAAATCGGCCAGATCGCCCGGGGCAATTCAGAGACATTCGGGACAATGCGGCGAATCATTTTCGGTCGCCGTTCCAACAAAAGGTCTGACACCATGGCAATGAGCCCTGACCCCGTGCGCGGGAACACTCTTTCTGTGTCTGCCGGGCGCAGTTCTGCCTTGCCCGGCAATGGCTTGGCGGTGGCAAGCATGCTGACATGGGCAGCCGGGTTTCCGGCGGCCGAGGTGCTGTTGCAAAGCTGGCCCCCCGTCGCGCTCTTGGTGGCGCGACTGGCGATTGCGGTGTTGGTGATGGTGCCGATCTGGGTGTTGTTTGACGGGCCGACCCGCGTACTGCGCGCCCGTTGGGGGCATGCGATGCTGGTCGGTGGAACGCTGGGCGCTGGGATGTTCCTGATCATTCTGGCGCAAAAGCTGACCGACCCGGTGACCGTGGCCATCATCGCCTCGTGCGCGCCCTTGTTTGCGACTCTGTTGGAGCTGGCGACGGGTACGCGACGTTTGAAGTGGAATTTTGCCATCGGAGTCTTAGTGTCGATCATCGGTGGGTTAATCGCAACCAGCGCGGTGGCCCCCGCTCAACTAGGGCTTGGCGCAGGGTGTGCCATTGTGTCGACGGGGTTGTTCTGCTGGGCCAGCATGGCAACCGCGCGGGATTTTCCAGAACTCAGCCAGACCGGGCGCAGTACCATTACATTCGTGGGCGGGTTGGTCGTGGCCTTCTTTCTGTTCTTCACGGCAGGGCAGTTGGGTATGGATGTCATCCCCACGGCTCCGGTTGATATGCAGCAAGCGGGAATGCTGGTGATCTATGCGCTGATCTCGATGGGGCTGAGTCAGGTGTTCTTTATCGCCTCGGTCGGGAAAATCGGCGTGGCGCTGGCGTCGTTCCACATCAACATCGCGCCGTTTTACGTGATGTTGATCATGCTTGTGCTGGGGGACGAGTGGAACTGGACTCGCGCGCTGGGCGCGGGGATCGTGGCTGTGGCCGTGGTGCTGGCGCAAGATCGTCGGGTGGTGCGCCGGGCTTAGTCCGGCAAGTCCTCGGACCGGATCAGGGGGAAAAACTGTCCATCTGACCAGACGCCGAACCAATCATCATTGTGTTCGGCAATGTCGACCAGCCGGTAGAAACTTTTGCGGTCGATCCGCGCTTCGAGGTTGGCACGCACCAATATGTAGGGCGCGGGTTCATCTGTTTCAGGGTCGATAACAATGCGGATCGGGTGATCTGGCCCTGCGATGGCGGTATCGCCGACATGTGTCGTGAAAGTCAGCACCTGCGCCGCGCCGGTGCCCGTCGCATCGAAATCGACCGCGACGAAGGGCGCGTCCTCGACGGTGATTCCCACCTTTTCGACCGGGGTGACAAGATAATATTTCCCCTCTTCTTTCTTAAGAATTGAGGAAAATAACTTCACAAGCTCGAACCGGTTGATCGGTGACCCTAGATAAGACCAAGAGCCATCTTTGGCGATATGGATGTCCAGATCGCCACAAAACGGAGGATTCCACAGGTGAACCGGGGGCAAGCCCTTGGTTTTGGCGGCTTTGACTGATGCCGCAATGCCATCAGGAGAGGGTGTCACAGGTTTTTGTCCGCTCATTACTTTTGCCATTTCCTTTTCGCGCGATACACTTCAACCATATTAGTCCACGGAAGGGAAAGTCATGACCGAACCTGCCGACCTCGTGTCCGAGATCGAAGCGCTGGAAACCAAACTGCAAGAGGCCAAGTCCTCGATCACCCGCCGCTTTATCGGACAGGAACGGGTCGTGGACCTGACCCTGACCGCGCTGCTGTGCGGCGGGCATGCGTTGCTGATCGGTCTGCCCGGTCTGGGCAAGACGCGACTGGTTGAAACGCTGTCGACCGTGATGGGCTTGCACGGCAACCGCATCCAATTCACGCCGGACCTGATGCCTGCCGATATTCTGGGGTCCGAGGTTCTGGATACCGCCGAAGATGGCAGCCGCCATTTCCGGTTCATTTCTGGCCCGATCTTTTGCCAGTTGCTGATGGCAGACGAGATCAACCGCGCCAGCCCTCGGACCCAATCGGCGCTGTTGCAGGCGATGCAGGAACGCACGGTGACGGTGGCGGGCGAAGATCGTTCTCTTGGAACACCGTTTCACGTGCTCGCAACGCAGAACCCCATTGAGCAAGAGGGCACCTATCCGCTGCCCGAGGCGCAGTTGGACCGCTTCCTTGTCCAGATTGACGTGGAATACCCTGATCGCCAAACCGAGCGTGACATTCTGCTGGCCACCACGGGTGTCGAGGAAGACGACGCGCATGAGATTTTCACCAAAGAGGAATTGCTGGCTGCGCAGGTTCTTTTGCGCCGGATGCCGGTGGGCGACTCGGTCGTTGAACTGATCCTCGATCTGGTTCGTGCCTTCCGCCCGGATGAGGCGGGTGTGTCTGAACGTGTTGCCGAAACCGTTGCATGGGGGCCGGGTCCACGTGCGGCGCAGGCGCTGATGATGACGGTGCGGGCGCGGGCGATGCTGCAGGGGCGATTGGCCCCTAATGCCGAGGACGTGCTGGACATGGCCCGCCCAGTCCTCAGCCACCGGATGGCGTTGAACTTTGCGGCGCGTGCACGCGGGGACAGCCTAGCTGAGCTGATCGAAAGCACTGCTGCCGGCTTGATCCGCACCGAGGCTGCGGCGTGAATGCCGCGCTGACCCTTCGTGAAAGATCCGAGGCCGAGGCGTCCCGGCTGCCGCCCCTGTTGGCGCGGGCCGAACATCTGGCGGGAACCGTCCTGCTGGGTGATCACGGACGGAGGCGGTCCGGTCTGGGTGATGATTTCTGGCAGTACCGACCGGCGCAGATCGGAGATAGTCGTCGGATGATCGACCACCGGCGGTCTGCGCGGGGGGATCAGCAATTCGTGCGTGAACGCGAGTGGCAGATCGCGCAATCGGTGATGCTCTGGGTCGATCAGGGCGCGTCGATGCGGTTTGCGTCCGACAAATCCCTGCACACCAAAGCGGACCGGGCGCGCCTGCTTAGTCTGTCAACGGCGATCCTGCTGGTGCGCGGCGGGGAACGTGTCGGACTGACCGGAACAACCCTTCCGCCCCGGCGCGGCAACGCGCAAATCGTGCGGCTGGCGCAGGCTTGGTCCGAAGATGCCGCAGCCGATTACGCCCCGCCCGAACATAGGGCCATGATCCCACATGCGCGTGCCGTCTTCATTTCCGATTTCCTCGGGCCGATGGATGAGGTCGAACTGGCCCTGACCAAAGCCGCCGACCGGGGCGTGCGCGGTGTCCTGTTGCAGGTTCTGGACCCAACCGAGGAAAGCTTTCCCTATCGCGGGCGGACCATATTTGAAAGCGTTGGCGGCACAGCGCGACACGAAACCCTCAAGGCCGGAGAGTTGCGGGACCGCTATCTAGAGCGTCTCGCCAGTCGCAAGGACGCGCTGACGCAACTGTGTCGCGCGACCGGATGGCAGCTTGGTCTGCACCACACGGGTGACAGCGCGCAAGCGGCTCTGTTGTGGCTCTATCGTGCGCTGGACGGGGGAACGGCATGACGGTTCTGGCGGGCATTGGATTTACCGCACCGTGGGTGTTGCTGGGTCTTTTGACCCTTCCGATCCTGTGGCTGATCCTGCGCGCCGTGCCACCAGCGCCGATCCGCAGACTGTTTCCGGCGGTCACACTACTGCTTGGGTTGAAGGATGAAGAAAGCGTTTCGGACCGCACCCCGTGGTGGTTGCTGCTTTTGCGCATGCTGGCAGCGGCGGCGATTATCATCGGGTTGGCTGGCCCGGTTCTGAACCCGTCCCGAGAGCAAGCCGGATCAGGGCCATTGATGTTGGTGCTGGACGGAAGCTGGGCGGGCGCATCCCGTTGGTCTTCGACGCTGGACCAGATCGACGCGCAACTGACCGAGGCCGGGCGTGCCGGGCGCACGGTCGCGATCCTTAACCTGACGGTTCCCGAAGTCCCTGTCTTTCAGGCCGCCGAGGCGTGGAGCGGTCGATTGCCTGGGCTGGTTCCGATGCCATGGCAGCCTACGCTGCCGCAGATTGAACAGGCTTTGGCCGCGCTGGATGAGGTTGAAGGTGAATTTGAAACGCATTGGTTCAGTGACCGTCTGGCATATGATCGCAGCGAAACGATCCTTGCGGCTTTGCAGGCGCGCGGGGGTGTCACTGTGTATCAGTCGCCATCCTCGGTTGTTGGACTATTGCCGGCTGGCTATCAGGATGGCGTCATTCAATTGACCGCGCAACGGGCCGAGGCGGGCCCGGCTGAACGCATCACGGTTCTGGCGCAGGGCCGCGACCCGGCCGGGGTGATGCGGGTTCTTCAATCTGCCGAGGTGGAATTTGCAGGTGGCGAAACGCAGGCCCAGATAGAACTGGCCCTGCCGTCAGAACTGCGCGCGCGGATCACGCGGTTTGAAATTCAAGGTGAACGGTCTGCGGGGGCTGTGACACTGACCGATGACAGCCTGCGGCGGCGCGAAGTTGCCCTGATCGCCGGGACGCGGAACCGCGAAGGTTTGGAGTTGCTGTCACCGTTGCATTACCTGACGCAGGTTTTGATCCCGACAGCGGATTTTGTTGATGGCGGATTGCTGGACGTACTGCCGGCCAACCCGGATGTGATCGTTCTGGCCGATGTCGCCAAACTGTCCGGGGGCGAACAATCGGCACTGGTTGAATGGGTCGAAGAAGGTGGCTTGCTGTTGCGCTTTGCCGGACCGCGTATGGCCGCCAGTGATCTGGGCCGTGATGAGGAAGATATCCTGCTGCCTGTCCGCCTGCGCAGCGGCGGACGATCCGTTGGCGGCGCGATGAGCTGGGGTGAGGCCAAGGGGCTTGCACCGTTCCCCGAAAGCTCACCGTTTTATGGGCTTAAGGTCCCCGGAGATGTATCTGTGACCACGCAGGTCATGGCGCAACCAGACCCTAATCTGGCGGATCGCGTGATTGCATCTTTGTCGGACGGCACGCCATTGGTGACCCGCAAGGCGCTTGGGCTGGGTCAGGTCGTGCTGTTCCACGTGACGGCTGATGCAGAATGGTCCAGCCTTCCCCTGTCGGGCCTATTTGTCGAAATGCTGGATCGGCTGGCCGTCGCCTCGGCCGCCAAGTCTCGGCAGGAGTCCCAGTTGCAGGGCACCACGTGGGAGCCAATTCAGGTGATGGATGGGTTTGGCACCTTGTCTGATGCCGGCAATCTGTCGGGCGTTGATGGCGTCGATCTTGTGTCGGGTGCAATTGGCCCAGATCTGCGTCCGGGGCTTTACGAAAGCGGCAAGCAAAAGCTGGCGCTGAATATTCTGACCAGCGACACGATGCTTAGCCCTGCGGTCTGGCCACCGGATGTGCCTATCAAGGGGCAGGAAATTAGCACGGAAACGCCCATCGGAGGTATCCTGCTCAGCCTTGCGCTGCTGTTGCTGACGGTGGATGTCATTGCGTCTTTGGCGCTGTCAGGACGGTTGGGTCTGGCCAAGGCCGCGGCCACTGCGATCGGAGTTTTGCTGTTTGTGCCCCAAGCAGACGCGCAGACGCCCGCGGATACCGATTTTGCGCTGAACGCCACCAAGGAATTGGTGCTGGCGCATGTCCTGACGGGTGACGCGCAGGTCGATGACATTGCAGGTGCCGGAATGCGGGGTCTTGCACAAACCCTATTCTATCGCACGTCTGTCGAACCGGCCGAGCCGATCGGCGTTGATCTGGAACGGGATGAGCTGGCCTTTTTCCCTTTGCTCTACTGGCCCATTACCCCCCAGCAACCGCAACCGTCTGCCGAAGCCTACGCCAAGCTCAACGCTTACCTTCGCTCGGGTGGGATGATCCTGTTTGATACGCGGGATTCGGATGTGGCGCGGTTTGGCGCCTCCAGCCCCAATGGACGCAAATTGCAGCAGTTGGCCGCGCCCTTGAATATTCCTTCGTTAGAGCCTGTCCCGCGTGACCACGTGCTGACGCGCGCGTTCTATCTGCTGCAGGATTTTCCGGGGCGCTACGCCGGAACCGAGGTCTGGGTCGAGGCCGCGCCACTGGATGCCGAACAGATCGAGGGGATGCCGTTCCGCAACCTCAACGATAACGTGACGCCAGTGGTGATCGGCGGCAACGACTGGGCCGGAGCGTGGGCCGTTGACCGCAACGGACAGGCCCTGTTGCCCGTTGGACGCGGCTATGCAGGTGAGCGTCAGCGAGAGCTGGCCAATCGCTTTGGTGTCAATTTGGTGATGCATGTCCTGACCGGGAACTACAAATCGGATCAGGTGCATGTGCCTGCCTTGCTGGACAGGTTGGGACAATGACAGGAACCGTTATCTTTGATCCCCTGATCCCGTGGCCTGTTTTGGCCACCGTTGCTGCGGTAGCCCTTGCCGGGGTGGTTCTGGCCCTTTGGCAGGGTCTGTCAGGTTGGGCCCTGCGCGGTTTGGCGGCCCTTGTCGTGATCGGTGCGCTGGCTGGTCCAGTCTACCAGATCGAGGATCGCGCGCCCCTGACGGACATCGTGTTGATGATCGAGGATGAAAGCGCCAGTCAGACCCTTTCGGACCGCGCCGAGCAGACCGCGCTGGCAGCCGAAGAACTGGCGGCCGAGATCGAGTCGCGCGACAATACCGAGCTGCGCCGGATCAAAGTCGGTGATGGCGACGGCGACGAAGGTACGCAGGTCATGGCTGCGCTGAACGAGGCGTTGGCCGAAGAACCGCGCGCGCGGATCGCAGGAATTCTTGTGGTATCCGACGGGATTGTGCACGATGCAGATCAGGCACCCGACCTGCCAGCGCCGATGCATTTGCTGCAAACCGGGCGCGCCACCGACTGGGACCGCCGCTTGATTGTGCGAAATGCCCCCGCCTTTGCCATTATCGGTGAGCCGGTCACCCTGACCTTGCGCGTAGAAGATAGCGGTGCAGCCCCGGCTGGCGCGACCAGCGCGCCGCTTGAAATCTCGGTCGACGGTGCCGAGCCCCAACAATTCTCGATCCCTATCGGTGTCGACGTGGAATTGCCCGTCAGCCTGCCCCATGGCGGGCGTAATGTCATTCAATTCACGGTGCCCGAAGCCGAAGGTGAATTGACAGACCGAAACAACACGGCGCTGATCCAGATGAACGGTGTTCGCGATCGTTTGCGCGTGCTGTTGGTATCGGGCGAGCCGCATCCGGGCGGGCGGACATGGCGCAACCTGCTGAAGTCTGACAGCTCGGTCGATCTGGTGCATTTCACAATCCTGCGACCACCTGAGAAACAGGACGGCGTTCCGGTGGATGAGTTGTCGCTGATCGCGTTCCCAACTCGAGAGCTGTTTCTGGAAAAGATTAACGATTTCGATCTGATCATCTTTGACCGTTACAAGCGGCGCGGCATTTTACCTGCGATCTATCTGGACAACGTCAACAACTATATTAACGACGGCGGTGCCGTCCTGATCGCGGCCGGGCCTGACTTTGCCAGCGCGGACAGTATCTTTCGCTCGCCCCTGGCACCGATCCTACCGGCGCAGCCAACCGCACGGGTGATCGAGGAACGCTTTGTCCCGATGGTGACCGATCTGGGGCATCGCCATCCGGTCACGACTGATCTTGGCGATTCCGAACAATGGGGCGCGTGGTTGCGCCAGATCGACGTAAAGCACCGCTCGGGCGAGTTGCTGATGACCGGGATTGAAGACAGGCCGCTTTTGGTTCTTGATCGTGTGGGTGAAGGCCGCGTGGCAATGCTGGCCTCGGATCATGCGTGGCTTTGGAGTCGTGGGTTCGAGGGGGGCGGGCCGCAGCTTGAACTGCTGCGCCGGCTAGCGCATTGGATGATGAAAGAACCCGAGCTTGAGGAAGAAGCGCTGTGGGCCGAAGCCAACGGCCAGATCATGCGGATCATTCGGCAGACCCTTGAGGATGAGGTCGGTCCAGTTACGGTCACGCGCCCGAATGGGGAAACGCTGGACATCACGCTCGACATGATTTCCCCCGGCCGGTTCGAGGCACAGTATTTTGGGCCGGAAATCGGACTTTACCGTTTGCAGGAAGGCGAGTTGTCCGCCGTTATCGGTTTAGGTCCGGCCGCGCCGAAAGAATTTGAGCGCACCATCGCAACCTCGGACGTTCTGGATCCGCTGCTGGCTGAATTGCGCGGTGGGGCGATCAAGTTGGAGGACGGCCTGCCCGCGATCCGCAACGTGCGTGCGGGACGACCGGCATCCGGGCGCGGCTGGATTGGCCTGACGCCGCGCGACGCTTATGAAACTCGGGACGTCACGCAGGCCGGTTTGCTGCCGCCGTGGTTGGTGCTGCTTCTGGCGGGCGGCTTCCTGCTGGGCGGTTGGTTGCGCGAGGGGCGTCGTTGACGGCCCGCGCCTGTGATCCGAACTGCGCGGTAAGCGCTTAAACACTTCTTCACGCTCTGGCTGGATGTTGATCTCGGGTTAGTCCGGGATGACCAAAGATGAGTCTTGCAACAAAACTGGCACAGGAACGACGCGCACGTCTGGCGGCAGAGCGTCTTTTGGAAATGAAGCAGGCCGAATTGTCCGCCGCCAACCGCAAGCTGGGCCTGCATGCAATGGCCCTGACCAAGCGCATCGGCGAAACGCAGGCCGAGGTGGAAACGGTTCGGGGTGAGAATGAAAAGGTCAAATCCGACCTGACGCTGGCCAATGCCAAAATTGAGGTGGCCGAACGGCGCTTATGGCATTCAATTCAGACGTTTCAGGACGGGTTTGCGTTTTTTGACGGCGATAACCGCCTGATCGGGGCGAATACGGCCTACCTTAGCTTGTTTGACGGGATCGACGAAGTTGCGCCGAGCGTCGCATATCCACGGATACTTGAGATTTTGGTCGCTGAGGGGCTGATTGATCTGGGTTCCAAGGCTGCACCGGACTGGATCCGGAGGATGCTGGCCCGTTGGTCACAACCACATCCCAACGCGGAAATTATTCGCCTGTGGAATGGTCACTATGTCAAGCTGATCGACCAGCGGGGCAATGGTGGCGATGTTGTAAGTCTGGCGCTGAACATCTCGGCCTCGGTCCGGCATGAGGCCGAATTGACGGCCGCGCGCGAACGGGCCGAAGCAGCAAACCGCGCCAAGTCCGCATTTCTGGCCAATATGAGCCATGAGATACGCACCCCGATGAACGGCATTGTCGGGATGACTGACCTGCTGACTGAAACCCCTCTGGACGAGGAACAAAGGCTCTATCTTAACACGATCCGCAACTCGGGTGAGGCGTTGCTGGTCATCATCAATGACGTTCTCGACTATTCCAAGATCGAGGCGGACAAGCTGATCCTGCACCCTGAGCAGTTTGACTTTGAACGCTGTATTCTTGAGGTTGCGATGCTTTTGCAGCCAAGTGTTCGTGACAAGGGTCTGACGCTGCTGGTCGACTATGACCTGTTCCTTCCAACGCTATTTGTTGGTGATCCGGGTCGTGTTCGTCAGGTTCTGACGAATCTGGTGGGCAATGCGGTGAAATTCACCGCCAACGGCCATGTTCTGATCCGCGTTACCGGGGTGCCCAATACCGATACCAAGACCTGCGATATACACGTGGCGATCGAAGACACTGGGATCGGGATCGAACCGGAAAAGATCGACCACATATTTGGTGAGTTCAATCAAGTCGAAGATGAACGCAACCGCCAGTTCGAAGGAACCGGGCTGGGGCTGGCCATTACAAAACGTCTGATCACGCTGATGGGCGGTACGATCTGGGTAGAAAGTGAACCGGGGCGTGGGTCGTGTTTCGGGTTCCGCGTGTCGATGCCGACCGTCGAAGGCGTTCAGCCTGCCCCTCCGGATCTGGGTGGGGGTCTGCACCACGTGATGGTTGTTGAAGATTTGGCGGTCAACCGGGCCATCCTGTCGAAGCAGCTCGGCCGGTTGGGATCGCGTGTCACGGTGTGTTCGTCTGGTGGAGAGGCTTTGGCCGCAGTTGACGATACTGTTGACCTGCTTTTGTGTGATCACGATCTGCCGGATATGGATGGGCTGGAATTGGCGACCATCCTGAAAGATCGCGGGTGGGGCGAACTGCCGGTTGTGGTGATGTCAGCCAATCCCGCCGTCATCCACGCAAACCCGGCCCGACATCTGATCGAAGGCGTTCTGCAAAAACCCATTCCCCGGGCTGAACTGTATACGCACCTGACCGCTCTTGGTCAGGAAACACGGGCCGAACCCGCAGAAATAGCTGTACCAGAAACCGTCGAACCCGATTACGCGAACGTGCCTTCGGCCGGGCGTTTGATGCGTGTTCTGGCGGCCGAAGATAACCGGACCAATCAACTGATCCTGAAGAAAATGGTCAAGGATCTGAACATCGAACTGCGGTTCGCCGGAAATGGACTTGAAGCCGTGGATGTCCATCGTGATTTCGATCCGGACCTGATCTTTATGGATATTTCCATGCCGAAAATGGACGGAAAGCAGGCCACCGGTGAAATCCGGAGGCGCGAGATTGAGACAGGCCGCCATGTTCCGATTGTCGCGTTGACCGCGCATGCGATGTCAGGAGATGATCAGGGGATCTTGTCGGCAGGTTTGGACCACTACCTAACCAAACCTCTGCAAAAACAGAAAATCCAACAAGCGATCCTGACGCATCAACCGGAGGGCACTCAGGCAGTCGTTGCCGGACAGCCATAACCAAATTAGGCTGAACTCATGTTAAATGAACGTGGTTTTCAGCCTCGCGCGCTGGGCGAGATAGCCATTCGATGCGCCGATATGTCGGCGATGGTCGAATTTTATGAAACAGTGATCGGATTGCAGCGTCTGAGCGGCGACCATGACAGTGCGATCGTTTTTTTCGAGATCGCGCAGGGTTTCGGCGGGCATACTCAGGTTTTGGCCCTGTTCCACCATACAGCCGCCCCGCGTCCGGGCTTGCATCCCACAGGTGATCAATCCCCGGTGACCGGCGGCGCGTCGGCTTTGCATCACATCGCCCTGTCGCTGCCTTTCGAAGAACAAGACGCTGTCACGCGTTGGTATGAACAAATTGGTCAGCCCTACCGGGTTGAGCAATTCAACTGGATTGGCTGGCGCGGGATTTTCACCGAAGACCCCGAGGGCAATACGGTTGAACTGGTCGCTTACGACCGGTCAATGCTGGCTCAGGCCTGATACGGACGCACGAAGACGGGTTTGTCCTCGGTCGACAACTCGGGCCGGTGTGCATAGCCGCCGGTGTCAAAGTCCAACAGCCCCGCAGGATCGGTCAGGCGGTGCTGCACGATGTATCGCGCCATCGCGCCGCGCGCTTTCTTGGCAAAGAAGCTGACGATTTTGGGGGTGCCCGCCTTGTCCTCCATGAACACAGGTGTGATCACACGCAGCTTCAGCGCCTTGGGATCGACAACGCCAAAGTATTCCTGACTGGCGCAATTCACCAGAATGTCTGACCCGATCTGCGCGCCTTGTGCGTTCAGCGCCTTACTGAGCTGGTCGCGCCAGTACTCATACAGGTTCTTGCCGCGTCGGGTCTTCAGCTTGCTGCCCATCTCAAGCCGGTAGGCCTGAATGGCGTCCAGAGGGCGCAGCACGCCGTAAAGCCCCGACAGAATCCGCAGGTGATCCTGCGCCCAGGCCATTTCATCGGCATCCAGCGATGCAGCCTCAAGCCCCTGATAGGTGTCCCCGGCAAAGGCCAGCGCGGCAGGGCGGGTTAGGTCGGCCTCGGGGGCATCGGAAAAGGCGCGATACCGGTCGCGGTTCAAACGCGCCAGATCATCGCTGAGGTCCATCAGCTTTTTGAGATCGCCCAGCGTCAGGTTGCGGGCGGTTTTCGACAGCCGGATCGCGTCGTCCTGGAAATCGGGTTGGGTGACTGTCGCGTCGCGCTCGGCCCAGTCCAGCCGCTTGGCCGGGGAAATCACTACCAGCATATCCGCCCTCTTTTCTTGCCTGATACGGCGTATCTAGCCCGCCTGTTCCAACACGTCCAGAAAGGCCGCGCCAAACCTTTCGTGACGACGGTCGCCCAGCACCTGTTCCAGCCCGCGCTGATCGCCGGGCCGCAGTTGCGCCACCTTGGCCAGTTGTGAGGCCGAGCAGGTCAGCGGTTTGTCGATCCCTTCTGGACCGCGCGCCAGATCGTTCTGAACCGCCAGAAGCTGATCGAAAATCTCACCCTGATCGCGCCCGGCCAGTTTGCGGCGGGCGGGGTGCAGCGCGGCGGCTTCGCCCGCGATCACCTCAAGGAAGGTATCGCCGTAGCGTTCCAGTTTCTTCGCGCCCACGCCGCCGATCCGGGCCAAGTCGTCCAACGTCATGGGTCGGGTCTCGGCCATCTCGATCAGGGTGCGGTCAGGGAAGATCACATAGGCGGGCACCCGCTGTGATTCCGCCAGCGCGCGGCGTTTGGCCTTAAGCGCCGACAGCAGCGGTGCGTCTTCTTCGGCAACCATCGCTTTGACGGCCGGGCGGCGGGTGGCTTTGCGGATTGTGTCCTTGCGCAAGTTAATCTGCGCCTCGCCCTTCAGGATCGGTTTGGCTGCCTCGGTCATGCGCAACGCGCCGTGGCGGTCAGGATCGGGACGGACCAGATCATGCCCCATCATCTGCCGGAAAATTGCCTGCCATTGCGGGCGGGACCAGTCCTTGCCGATGCCCCATGTGGACAGGTCGTCGTGTCGCCGCGCCCGGACCTTTTCAGTTTCATTGGCCAGAAGGATGTCGATCAAATGACCCGAACCGAACCATTCCTCGGTGCGCAGGATGGCGGATAGGGCCATGCGCACAGGAGTGGTACCGTCGAACACCTCGGGCGGGGTGTCGCACAGATCGCATTTGCCGCAGGGCGCAGCCTGTTCGCCGAAATACCCCAGCAGGGTCTGACGGCGGCAAACCAGCGCCTCGGCCAGTCCAAGCAGAGCGTTCAGCCGGGCATGGTCGGCCATGCGGCGCTCAGCCGGGGCCAACCCTTCGTCGATTTGCGAGCGGCGTAGGCGGATGTCATCGGGGCCGAACAGGGTCAGCGTTTCAGCCTGGCCACCATCGCGGCCTGCGCGTCCGATTTCCTGATAATAGGCCTCGATGGATTTGGGCAGGTCCGCATGGGCGACCCAGCGGATATCGGGTTTGTCGATGCCCATGCCAAAGGCCACGGTGGCGACGACGATCAGACCGTCTTCGCGCGCGAAACGGGTTTCGACATTGCGGCGATCCTCGGGGTCCATGCCACCGTGATAGTGGCAGGCGGAGTGCCCCTCGGCGCGCAGGGCTTGGGCCAGCACTTCGGTCTTGTTTCGGGTGCCGCAATAGACGATGCCGGATTGCCCTTTTCGCGCAGCAGCAAAATCCAGCACCTGTTTGCGTGGCCCGTCCTTGGCGGCAAAGGCAAGATGGATGTTGGGTCGGTCAAATCCGCGCAGGAATTTGCGGGGCGCGGTGCCGTCGAACAGCTTCTCGACAATCTCGTCCTGTGTTTCGGCATCCGCCGTGGCGGTAAAGGCCGCCAAGGGCACCTTCAACGCGCGCCGCAACTCTCCGATCCTTAGATAATCCGGGCGGAAATCATGGCCCCATTGGCTGACGCAATGCGCCTCATCCACGGCGATCAGGCTGACATTGATACGCCGCAACATCCCCAGTGCCGACCCGGCGGCCAGACGTTCGGGCGCCATGTAAAGTAGTTTAAGCCGCCCAGCCTCCAGCGCCTCCCACACGGCATCGGTTTCCTCGGGGGTGTTTCCCGAGGTCAGCGCGCCGGCCTCAACCCCGGCCTCTTGCAAGCCCCGTACTTGGTCGCGCATCAGGGCGATCAGAGGCGAGATGACCACCGTTACCCCGTCGCGAAGTAGGGCAGGCAGTTGGAAACACAGGGATTTCCCGCCACCCGTCGGCATGATGGCCAGCACGTTTTCGCCCGCCGTCACGGCATCGACGATCTCTTCCTGACCCGGTCGGAAGTCGTCGAATCCAAAGACATCTCGCAGCAGGGGCGCGGCGTCGAACATGTGGGGATTGCCCTGTTTTTAGGTTTATCTGCTCTTATGACAGGACAATCACATACTAAGATTCGGTGAACAAGAGGTCAGACGAAATAGACCATATTGTTGATCAGGATGATCCGCAGCGCATAGACGCCGACGAGAACGACCAGAGGCGTCAGGTCCAGACCGCCCATATTCGGCAGAACCCGGCGGATCGGGCCGTAGATGGGTTCAAGTATCCGGTTCAGACCGTACCAGATTTGCGCGACCAACTGCTGATGCAGGTTGAGAACCTGAAAGTTGATCAGCCAGCTCATGATCACATGGGCCAGAATGATGAACCAGACAATGTCCAGGATCAGCAACAGGATTTGGATCAGTGACAGCATGGGGCCTCCGGTATTTGCGTCAGACGAGACGTAAGCGCCCGCGCCCGAAAGAGCAAGTCTGGGTCAATAGAACGCTTGCGAAACGGTCCAAAGCCCCGTCTTATTAAAAACAACAAGAACAGGGGCAGTCATGGCAGAGATTTCTAAGCGTAAGCGCATCTGGGGCTGGTGGTTTTTCGACTGGGCGACGCAGCCATATCACAGCCTTCTGGTCACGTTCGTCTTTGGACCCTATTTCGCCGGGGTTGCGGCGGGATATTTCGCAGGAACCGGGCTGGACTCTCAGGCGGCGGCTGCACGGGCGCAGACGGTCTGGGCGAATTGCCTGACCATTACCGGGCTGATCATCGCCTTTGGCGCACCGCTTTTGGGCGCGATGGCAGATGTGTCAGGGCGGCGCATCCCTTGGATCTTTGGGTTTTCCGTCATGTATGTCGTGGGGTCCGCGGCGCTGTGGTACACGCTGCCGGATGGGTCAAATATGTGGCTGATGCTGTCGGCCTTTGGCCTTGGATTTGTCGGCGCGGAATATGCGTTGATTTTCATCAACTCGCAGTTGCCCGATCTGGGCGACGACAAGGAAGTGGGTGAGATTTCCGGCTCAGGCTTTGCCTTCGGCTATTTCGGCGGGCTGATTTCATTGGCGATCATGCTGCTTTTGTTTGTCGAGCAGGACAACGGCAAGACGCTGGTCGGACTGGACCCGGCCTTTGGGCTGGACGCGGCGCAGCAGCAGGGCACCCGGTTCGTCGGCCCGTTCACGGCAGGGTGGTTCATCCTGTTCATGGTGCCGTATTTCCTTTGGGTGCGGGACGATTCATCGTCCAAGAAACGCGGCTCGGTGCGCGACGCGCTGGGCTTGCTGGCGCATTCGATTTCCAACCTGCGGCACCGGCTTAGCCTAGCCAGCTATCTGGGATCTTCGATGTTTTACCGTGATGCGCTGAACGGGCTTTACAGCTTTGGCGGCGTATACGCCCGGCTGGTGCTGGAATGGGACCTCATCAAGATCGGTGTCTTCGGGATCGTCAGCGTTCTGGCCGCCGCTGCTTTTTCGTGGGTCGGTGGCAAGCTGGACAAGAAAAACGGCCCTAAACCGGTCATTTTGGTCAGCATCTGGGTTCTGATCCTTGTTTGCGTCACGATCGTATCCATGGACCGGACGCAGGTTTTCGGCATCGCTTTGCCCGATGGATCGGGCCTGCCGGATCTTGTGTTCTTTGCCTGCGGCATCCTGATTGGTGGTATGGGCGGCATTTTGCAATCGGCTAGCCGATCCATGATGGTGCGTCACACCGATCCCAAGGCCCCGGTGGAAAGCTTTGGCCTGTATGGTTTGTCGGGTCGCGCCACGGCCTTTGCCGCGCCTCTGTTGATCGGGATTGCCACAACCGCAACCGGCAGCGCGCGTCTGGGGGTGTCACCGATCATTCTGTTGTTTATTCTGGGTCTATTCCTGATGCGCTGGGTTAAACCGGAAGGGAATCAGAGCAGATGATAATACAGCGTTTTTTGGCAATATTGGCCTTAATCACACTGGCAGGCTCCGCAGGGGCGCAACCCCTGGCCAAGCAATTATTCGGAGCACAAAAGCAAAGTTCACAACAAAAACCCGCCGCTTTCGGCAGTTATTCGCGCGGATGTGCCGCCGGGTCGGTGCAACTGCCCGAAACAGGCCCGACATGGCAGGCCATGCGCCTGTCGCGCAACCGCAACTGGGGACACCCGGTGGCGATAGATTATGTGCAGGACCTCAGCCAATTCGCGGCCAGGCAACCGGGTTGGAATGGTCTTTATATCGGGGATATCAGCCAGCCTCGGGGCGGGCCGATGACATCAGGGCACCGGTCGCACCAGTTGGGTCTGGATATTGATATCTGGATGCTTCCGGGTAACGACATGCGGCTTAGCCGCAAGGCGCGCGAGAATATCTCGTCTGTTTCCCTGCGTCGTGCCAATGGGGCGTTCGTCAACGGCAACTGGACCAAGCAGCATCACGCCGTACTGCGTGAGGCAGCCAAGGACAAACGCGTCGCCCGAATATTCGTCTTTCCCGGCGCGAAAGTGCAGATGTGCAAAGAGGAAAAAGGTAACCGCGCCTACCTGCGCAAAATTCGGCCCTGGTGGGGGCATCACTATCATTTCCACGTGCGGCTTGCCTGCCCGCGCGGGTCCAGAGGCTGCGTTAATCAGGACCCGCCGCCCAAGGGTGACGGCTGCGCCGAAGCGCAGCAATGGGTGAACAATATACTGAACCCGCCACCGCCAGACCCAAATGCGCCGCCACCGAAAAAACGCCGAGAATATCGTTTGGCCGATCTGCCCCAGCAATGCGCCGCCGTTCTGCAATCCAACTGATATCCGCGTTTTGTCTGGCAGGACCGGCCTGGGCCGTCGAAACAAAGACTGCCGTTGAGTTAGGCAGCTTTGCCTGGAGCGACCCGGCTGGCTGGTTCGGAGGGTTTTCCGCGCTGCATGTTTCTGCGGACGGCCAAAATTTGATGGTTCTGAGTGACCGGGCCACTCTGGTACGCGCCAGAATTCTACGCGAAGGCGATGCAATTACCGGTGTCGAGGTCACAGGGAAATGGCCGGTTCTGTCCAGCACAGGCCAGCCATTAATCGGGTCTTCCGGTGACTCCGAAGGGCTGGCCGTGGCGCCGGATGGCAGCTTTTTTGTTTCGTTCGAACGTGTTCATCGCGTCGCCCACTATTCAGCGCCGGGATCCAAGGCGCGCGTCCTGCCGCGCCCCAAAGCGTTTGACCAGTTACCAAATAACGGCTCGTTCGAGGCGCTGGCGATCGACGGCAAACAGCGGCTCTATACCCTTACCGAGAAAGGCCGAACCGAGAATGGCGACATTCCAGTTTACCGCTGGAGCGGGCAGGTCTGGTCGACACCATTCGTTTTGCCTCAGCGCGGGCGGTTTTTACCCGTAGCAGCCGATTTCGGACCTGACGGCAGGCTTTACGTTCTGGAACGCTCGGTGTCGCTGACAGGTTTCCGGTCGCGCCTTCGACGGTGGCGGCTTCAGGATGACACGCCCACCGGCGAAGAAGTTCTGTTCACCACCGGAATGGGGGGGCACGACAACCTCGAAGGCGTGTCGATCTGGCGTGATGACCGCGGTCGCATGCGCGCCACAATGGTGTCCGATGACAATTTCCTTGCGCTGCAGCGCACCGAACTGGTGGAATATCTGCTGCCCGATTGACAGTCTCTGATCAAGCGTCTAGAAGCGCGGCTTGCCTTGGGACGGTCCCTTGGCCAAGTCGCCGCTACCTTGTCAAAACGGGCATCTGAAAATGCAACGCAGCTATATACCCGGCATTCTTGCCATGGCCACTATCGTTGTGGCCTCGAACATCCTGGTCCAGTTCCTGATCCTTGACGGATTGCTGACTTGGGGTGCTTTTACCTATCCTCTGGCCTTTCTGGTCACTGACATCATGAACCGCGTCTACGGGGTGAGCCCGGCCCGCAAGGTCGTATTCGCAGGGTTTGTCACCGGCATCATCTGTTCGCTGATCGGCAGTCAGATCATGCTGCAAGGTGACGGCTTCACCTACGCCGCCGTGCCGTTACGGATCGCCGTGGCCTCAGGCACGGCCTTCCTGATCGCACAGCTGACCGACGTCACCGTGTTCAACTCGCTGCGCGGTGGCCGCTGGTGGCGCGCGCCGCTGGTCTCGACGCTGGTTGGATCGGCTCTGGATACCGCGATTTTCTTCACTCTGGCCTTCTCAGCTTCGGTCACATTCTTCGGTGCCAATGCCGATGCCGCGATCAACTGGGCGTGGGAGCCTGTGCCTTTCATGCTGTCAGGCCCGATGGCGCCGCTGTGGGTCACGCTCGCCTTTGCTGACTGGTTGGTAAAACTCTCGTTGGCGTTGATCGCGCTGATCCCCTTCAAGGTGATCGTTGCGCGGCTGTCCGCCCAACCTGCGTAAAAAAAAGGTGCTTTGAGAATGGCGCATCTTGTGTCACCATCCCTATCAACCGCAACAGATAGAAAAGGAGGTGATCCAGTGTCGAGAAAGAGATTGGAGAGAGGTGTCGGAACAACCGGGGGGATCGCCTGTTAAGGCAGCCCTTGGCGGAGCGCTCGCTCCGGCTGGTCGATTGATCTAACCGACCCGACCTCCTGTACTTTCGAAGGGCCGTCCCATCGGGGCGGCCCTTTCTGTTTTCGCGCTGGCCGAGTAAGGTCCAACTCATGTTGCGCATCACCGAAGATATCGTCCTGCAGGATTGGGAATTAACCGAAAGTTTCGTGCGGTCGTCCGGTCCGGGCGGGCAGAACGTGAACAAGGTTTCAACCGCCGTTGAGCTGCGGTTCGAAGCCGCGCGCTCGCCCTCGTTGCCCGATCCAGTCAAAAGCCGGCTGAAACGGCTGGCCGGGCGTCGGTGGACCAAGGATGGCGCGATCGTCATCCAGTGTGAAGAAACCCGCAGCCAAGCCCGCAATCGCGAGATTGCGCGCGACCGGTTGGCAGACCTGATTGCTCGTGCATTGGTTAAACCCAAACGGCGTATCGCGACAAAACCCACCTACGGCTCGGTAAAACGACGCTTGGCGGCGAAAAAGGCCCGCTCGGACGTCAAGGCGCTCCGGGGTCGGGTGTCGGAAGATTAATCTGGTAAGTTTACGGTGCCTTGCTACTCTGCCCTGCAAAGACGACCGGGAGGCAAGGATATGAGGCTGGAAGGAAAAACCGCAATCGTGACAGGTGGCGCCTCAGGGTTTGGGGCGGGTATCGTCCGAAAGTTCTTGTCCGAAGGAGCGCGTGTGATGATCGCCGATATCAACGGCGACGCGGCTCATGACACGGCGACCTCGCTTGGGGCGCAAGCCCTGGCGCAACAGGTAGATGTCGCCGACGGCCCTTCGGTTCAGGACATGGCAGCGGTCGCTGCGGACAGGCTCGGGCCACTGGACATTTTGGTGAACAATGCCGGTGTCACCCACTTGCCGACCCCGTTGGAGGCGGTAACCGAAAAAGATTTCGACAGGGTCTTCGCGGTGAACATGAAATCCGTCTACCTCACGGCGCGCGCCTTTGTTCCGCAGATGAAGACGCGTGGAGCAGGGGCAATTCTGAACGTGGCCTCGACCGCCGGGCTGTCACCGCGTCCGAACCTAAACTGGTATAACGCGTCTAAGGGCTGGATGATCACAGCAACGAAAACAATGGCGGTGGAACTGGCCCCCTCGGGCGTGCGTGTCAATGCGATCTGTCCGGTCGCGGGCGAAACCCCCCTGCTGAAATCGTTCATGGGAGAGGACACGCCCGAGGTCCGGGCCAAATTCCTGTCCACCATCCCTTTGGGCCGTTTTTCAACACCTCAAGACATGGCCAACGCAGCGTGTTTCCTGTGTTCGGACGAGGCCAGCATGATCACCGGCACAGCTTTGGAGGTCGACGGTGGCCGTTGCATCTGATCCGCTCTTCATCTGGCTAGAAATATCCCCGCCGGAGGCAGCGCGCCTGCGCGCTTTTCGGCCCGAAATTCAAAGAAACAAATGACCCCCGGACCAAAGAACCTGATCACCGATGTTCCCGGCCTTTTGGTCGGAAATGCGCAGGACGATGCTTTGAAGTCTGGCGCAACAGTGCTGACGTCGGACAGTCCCTTTATGGCGTCAGTGCATGTCATGGGGGGCGCACCGGGCACGCGCGAGACTGATCTGCTGGCTGCGGACAAGTCCGTAGACAGGGTGGATGCACTTGTCCTTTCGGGTGGATCAGCCTTTGGGTTGGATGCATGCGCCGGTGTTTCTGACTCTTTATACGCACGCAGACGAGGGTTTCAGGTGGGCCGCGTGATTGTTCCCATCGTACCGGGCGCGATCCTGTTCGATCTGTTGAACGGAGGAGCTAAAGATTGGGACGATAACCCCTATCGCGCCCTCGGACGACGCGCCTTTGAATCCGCGTCGGATCAGTTCGACCTTGGAAGCAGCGGGGCGGGGACCGGCGCACTTACGGCGATGCACAAGGGAGGGCTGGGGTCGGCCTCATTGGTTTTGGACAACGGGGTAACGGTCGGCGCTCTTGTCGCCGCGAATCCACTGGGCAGCGTCACCACCCCGGGCGACAGGCATTTTTGGGCCGCGCCTTTCGAAATCGACCGGGAATTCGGCGGACGGGGCACCGACCCTGCAACTGGTCTGGGGCGGCAGGTGATCAGCCGTAAAGTGCAGGTCATGCATCCTGCCGAACCAGACAAGACAAACACAACGATTGCAATCGTTGCAACAGACGCGGCATTGACCAAGTCACAGTGTCAGCGCGTGGCCGTTGCCGCCCACGACGGGATCTCACGGGCCATTGTTCCGGCCCATACGCCGGGTGACGGGGATTTGGTGTTCGGGGTCAGCACCGGTGCGCGCGAGATCCGTAGCACCGGACCCGAATTGGGCATGATTGGCCATGCGGCTTCGATCTGCCTCGCCCGTGCAATTGCGCGCGCTGTCTATCTTGCTACGCCAGCAGAGGGCGACCTTTTGCCTTGCTGGTCCCAACAGGATGGTGCGGCTGCTGCCGACTTGGGATCGGTGTGATTTCCGACTTTCGTACGCGGCAATCTGCGCGTTGACTCTGCTCTCTTGCAGGTTTCCATTCATGTCAGCCAATTTGTATCGGAGCAAAGCTATGAATCGCATCCTCGCAACCGCACTCATGGGCCTTTTGGCCGTTCCTGCATTTGCTGAAGGCGACGCAGACGCTGGCAAGAAAGCTTTTAACAAGTGCAAGTCCTGCCACCTGATCGCCGACCCCGCCGGAGAAGTAATCGTCAAGGGCGGTAAGACCGGCCCGAACCTTTATGGTATTGCCGGACGCACGGCCGGAACGGTTGAGGGGTTCAAATATGGTGACAGCCTTGCCGCCGCAGGTGAAAACGGTCTGGTCTGGGACGAGACAACATTTGTTGAATACGCTCAGGACCCCAAGGCTTTCTTGAAAACCTATCTGGATGACACGGCGGCCAAGTCCAAAATGACATTCCGGCTGAAGTCGGGTGCCGAGGATGTGTACGCTTATATTGTTAGTGTTTCGGGCGAATAACGTCTGCATCCACAAGCTTGGGAAGTTGAGCGAAGGCCGCAGCTACCTGCGGCCTTTCGTGCGGTTGATAACTAAGTCGATCAGCGCCACCTTGGAATTATGTGGATTCAAATGCACCGGTGGGATGCAACTGCACAGCCAAGCCGGTCCGGCGACAGCCAGAAGATTTTATCCGGCCGTTCAGTAGGATCGGTAGCAGGAGACATCAAATGGGAATTATGATCCCGGCCTGGGTTGATGGCGAGTTGACCCCCGTGGACAAACTGGAGGCGCATGAAAAGGGTCTCCGGCACAAGGCGGTGTCGGTCTTTGTCGTGCGTGGCACCGAAATTCTGCTGCAGCGTCGGGCGATGGGTAAGTACCACACGCCGGGCCTCTGGGCGAATACGTGCTGCACCCATCCCGATTGGGGCGAGACACCCTCGGAATGCGCCGTGCGTCGCCTGCGCGAAGAACTGGGGATCACTGGCCTATACCCCGAATACCGCCACCGGCTGGAGTATCACGCCGATGTCGGCAACTCGATGATCGAACATGAGGTGGTTGACGTTTTTCTTGCCCATGTGCGCGGCCCCCTGACCATCGAGCCGAACCCTGACGAAGTGATGGATATTCGTTGGATCGACTATCACGACCTTCTGGCCGAGGTGCAGCGCCACCCGGCGCGGTTCACGCCATGGCTCAAGATCTACCTGCATAACCATGCCGACACAATTTTTGGCCCCGACCTGATCATCTCGGCTAAGACCTGAGGGCTTGCAAGGCCGCCTTAAGCCGCCTAAATCAACGCGTCATGGCCAAGCAGAAGACAGACCCGAATTACAAAGTCATCGCCGAAAACCGGCGGGCACGTTTCGATTACGCGATCGAGGACGATATCGAGTGCGGCATCGTGTTGGAAGGGTCCGAGGTCAAGTCCCTGCGGGCCGGGGGATCGAACATTGCGGACAGTTATGCCTCGGTCGATGATGGAGAGTTGTGGCTGGTCAACAGCTATATCGCCCCCTACGAGCAGGCGAAGGTCTTCAAGCATGAAGAACGTCGCCGCCGCAAGCTGTTGGTATCACGCAAGGAATTGTCGAACCTGTGGAACGCGACCCAGCGCAAGGGCATGACGCTGGTGCCGCTGGTTTTGTATTTCAATCACAAGGGTCGGGCCAAGGTGAAGATCGGGATCGCCAAGGGTAAAAAGACCCATGACAAGCGCGAAACCCAGGCCAAACGGGATTGGTCACGTCAGAAACAGCGGTTGATGAAGGATCATAGCTGACCCTTCAGCCTTTTCAGAATGCCATCGCTGCTGACACTGCCCGTTGCCAGCGTGCGTAGGCGGCATCTCGGTCTTCTTCTGACAACTCGGGTTCGAATCTGCGGTCCAGCGCCCATGTTTCCGAGAATTCATGTTGCTTGGGGTAAAGCCCCGCGCGCATTCCAGCCAGCCAAGCTGCGCCTAGTGCCGTCGTTTCCTGCATGACGGGGCGGTCTACGGCAGCCCCCAAGTAATCCGCCAGACCCTGCATGGCCCAGTCCGATGCGCTGGCCCCGCCATCCACACGCAAGGTCACCTTGGTGTCTTGGCCCCAATCCCCCTGCATGGCATGCCAAAGGTCGCGCGTCTGGTAGGCGATGCTTTCCAGCGTCGCACGGGCAAATTCGGCGCGTCCTGAGTTGCGGGTCAGGCCAAAAACAGCACCCCGGCAATCCGGTTTCCAATAAGGCGCGCCCAGACCGGTGAAGGCAGGAACCAGAACGACGTTCTGGTTTGGGTCGGCCTGTTGCGCAAGCTCGCCGCTTTCGGCCGCAGACTCGATGATCTGCAGCGCATCGCGCAACCACTGCACAGCGGCCCCGGCGACAAATATTGACCCTTCCAAAGCGTAAGTGCGCTGACCATTGAGTTGGTAGGCGATAGTTGTCAGCAGGCGATTCTTGGATTCCACGGGCTTTGAGCCGGTATTCAAAAGCGCAAAGCACCCGGTGCCATAGGTGGATTTCATCATGCCCGGTTTGAAACACGCCTGCCCGATCGTCGCGGCCTGTTGATCGCCTGCGACGCCCAAAATCGGAATCTCGCCGCCCAACAGGGTTGTCGTTCCAAAGTCCGAGGCACAGTCGTGCACCTTGGGCAGCATATTCATCGGAACATCCAGAAGATCACAGATCTCGGCGCTCCATTCTCCGTTATGGATGTCGAACAGCAGGGTGCGGGCGGCGTTGGTGGCGTCGGTGGCATGGCTGCGTCCCTCGGTCAAGCGCCAGATCAGGAAACAGTCGATGGTGCCGAACATCAATTCTCCGGCCTCGGCCTTGTCCCGCGCGCCCGGTACGGTATCCAGCAGCCATTTCACCTTGGTACCCGAGAAATACGGGTCCAGCAGCAGCCCGGTCTGGGCGGTGACATCGTCTTCGCAACCCGCTTGTTTGTAACGGGCGCAGATTTCGGCGGTGCGGCGGTCCTGCCAGACGATGGCATTGTAGATCGGCTTGCCTGTGGCGCGATCCCAGACAACGGTTGTTTCGCGCTGATTGGTGATCCCGATCCCGGCGATCTGATCCGGCGTCGCACCGGCACTGTCCATCACTTCGCGGCAAACCCGAAGAACGCTGTCCCAGATTTCCTCAGGGTCATGCTCGACCCAGCCTTCCTGCGGAAAGTGCTGGGTGAACTCATGCTGTGCGGTATCCACGCGTTGCATATCCGCGTCAAACAAAATGGCCCGCGAAGATGTAGTGCCCTGATCAATGGCAAGAATAAAGGTCACGCCTGCGCCCCTCCCGTTTCGTTTTGCGGGACTTTAGCGCAAACAAGGACGCGGGTGCCAGTGCGTTCAGACCGGAATATTGTCGATCAACCGGACGCCATCCGCCCAGGCCGCCGCAAACAGGCGCGCAGGGCGTGATGCATGGGTCAACGGCTCAAGCGTATCGGCGCAGCGTAGCTGAATATACTCGACCTGCGTAAACCCTGCGGCCAGCAATTCCGTTTCAGCCCGCGCAGCCAAAGTGTCGAACTGCGCCCCATCGGCCAATTCCTTGGCAAGGTCGCGCATGATCCGGTGTTTGTTGGCGGCAATGTCCAACCCTTCCGGCGATAGGCGCAAATTGCGCGACGACATCGCCAGCCCCGAGGGTTCGCGAACCGTGGGGCAGCCGATCACCTCGACCGGAATGTCCAGATCAAGTGCCATGCGGCGCACGACCATCAGTTGTTGATAGTCCTTTTCCCCGAAATAGGCGCGATCCGTCTGCGTTTGCAGAAACAGCTTGGCAACCACAGTCGCCACGCCATCAAAATGGCCGGGGCGGAATTCGCCTTCCATCACATTGGTCAGGCCCGCGACGGAAACGGTGGTGGCGAACCCCTGCGGATAGATTTCTTCGGGGTCGGGCACATAGATCGCGTCGACGCCGTAAGGGACCAGTTTCTGCGCGTCCTCGTTTTCGGTGCGCGGATATTTGGCCAGATCCTCGGGGTTGTTGAATTGCTTGGGGTTTACGAAAATGGTCACGATCACCCGGTCCGAGCCCGCCTTGGCCGCTTCGACCAGCGATAGATGCCCCTGATGAAGCGCGCCCATCGTGGGTACGACGCCGATCTTTTCACCATTGTTATGCCACTGAGTCGTCAACGCGCGCAGATCCGTCAGGCGGCGCAGGATTGGTGCAGTCATTTAGCGGGTCCTTTGGCCGGAGCCTGATCAGAGAACACGTGTTCCTCGGCAGGAAAAGTCCGTGCGCGGACTTCGGCTGCGTATTCGGCGATCGCCGATTCCGCCAGCGGGCCAAGCTCGGCATAGCGTTTGACGAATTTCGGTTTGAAGGCGGTGAAAAAGCCGACCATGTCATCCACCACCAGAATCTGACCGTCGCACCCGGCAGAGGCACCGATGCCAATCGTGGGGATTGCGATGTCAGCCGTAATCCGATCGGCCAGCCGTTGCGGGACCTTCTCAAGCACAACGGAAAACGCGCCCGCTTCGGCAACGGCCTGGGCATCGGCCAGAACAGCCTCGGCCTGGTCGTCCCGGCCTTGTACCTTGTAGCCGCCCAGCGTGTTGATGGATTGCGGCGTCAGGCCGATATGCGCCATTACGGGGATGCCGCGTTTGACCAGAAAGCGGATGGTGTCGGCCATCTCGACTCCGCCCTCCAGCTTGACCGCGCCTGCGCCCGTTTCAGCCATTAGGCGGGCAGCGTTGCGGAAAGCCTCGTTTGGTGAATGCTCGTAACTGGCGAAAGGCATATCAATGACCATCATCGCATTGTTCAAACCGCGCGCGACGGCCTGACCATGCAGGATCATCATCTCCATCGTCACCCCAAGGGTCGATTCCAGACCATGCAGCACCATGCCGACGCTGTCGCCCACCAGAACAAAGTCGCAATGGTCATCCATCAGCCGTGCCATGGGCGTAGTATAGGCGGTCAGGCTGACCAGAGGTTCGCCCCCTTTACGGGCGCGGATATCCTCGGCATTCGGGGCCTTTTTGCGGGCGGTGGCGCTCATGATCGCTCCTCCGGGATTCATGTTGCAGCGCGGCATAGCAGATCGGACACGGGCTAAGAAACCCCGGTTGCGCCAACAATCCCTTGATTGACCTAAGGTTTAAAGTGACATTGGTCTTTGAAAGGCCCGGAAACCAAGGGGTCGCGGATATTCAGTGGGGAGTTATTTCTATGACAAAGCAGATGTTTCGGTCCTTTGCCTCGGCCCTTGCGGTGGGTGCCAGCCTGTTTGCAACGCAGGCTTTGGCCAAGTCCGACATAACCATCGCAATGCAACTGGAACCACCGCATTTGGACCCGACCAGCGCCGCGGCGCAGGCCATCGATTCGGTTGTGTACACGAATATCTTCGAAGGTCTGACGCGGTTCATGGGTGACGGGTCGGTCGTGCCCGGCCTGGCGGAAAGCTGGGAGATTTCCGAGGACGGCACGGTCTATACCTTCAAGCTGCACGACGGGGTTACGTTCCATGATGGCACAACGATGGATGCCGAAGACGTCAAGTTCAGCCTTGATCGCGCCACCGCCGAAGACAGTGCCAATGCGCAAAAAGCCCTGTTCGCCGGTATCGAAAGCGTCGAGGTCGTGGACCCCCTTACCGTCAAGGTCACACTCTCGGCCCCGAACGGGAATTTTCTGTTCAATTTAGCTTGGGGTGACGCGGTGATCGTGGCCCCCGAGAGTATCGAGAACATAAAGACCAACCCTGTCGGAACCGGCGCATTTACTTTTGGCGAATGGGTTCAGGGCGACAGCATCACGCTGAACCGAAACCCGGATTACTGGGGTGAGCAACCAGCGCTTGAGACCGCCGCGTTCAAGTTCATCTCGGATCCCACCGCCGCCTTTGCCGCGATGATGGCCGAGGATGTGGACGTATTCGACAACTTCCCCGCGCCTGAAAACCTGCCTCAGTTCGAGGCTGATCCGCGGTTTCAGGTGCTTGTCGGATCTACCGAAGGCGAAACCATCCTGTCGACCAACAACAAGCAGCCACCGTTTGATGATATCCGGGTGCGGCAGGCCGTGGCGCATGCCATTGACCGTCAGGCCATTATCGACGGGGCCATGTTCGGCTATGGCACACCGATTGGAACCCACTTTGCCCCGCACAACCCGGCCTATGTCGATCTGACCGGAAAATCGGCCTATGACCCCAAGAAAGCCGCCCAGTTGCTGGCCGATGCGGGGTATGAAAAAGGGTTCGAAACCACGCTGCACCTGCCGCCCCCATCATATGCCCGGCGCGGCGGCGAGATCGTCGCAGCACAATTGGCCGAGGTAGGAATTCAGGCCGAAATCAACAACGTAGAATGGGCGCAGTGGTTGGAATCCGTGTTCAAGGGCAAGGATTTTGGCCTGACGATTGTTAGCCATACGGAACCCATGGATATCGGGATCTATGCTCGTCCGGATTACTATTTCCAGTATGACAGCGTCGATTTTCAAACTTTGATGGATACGCTGAACGAAACCACAGACCCGGACGAGCGTAAAAAGCTGCTGGGAGAAGCCCAAAGGCTGATCTCGAACGACTATGTCAATGGATACCTGTTCCAGCTTGCCAAGTTGGGTGTTGCACGGGCGGGTGTGCAGGGCCTGTGGAAGAACGCGCCGACGGCCGCCATCGACCTGACGGAAATCAGTTGGTCTGAATAACTATTCAGGGGCCTCCATGAGTGGCCCCTGTTTTTCAGAAGAATCCTGATGACTATGATTGTGTATCGCGCCCTTTGTTTGCTTGTTTCCCTAACCTGCCTCGTGTTGGTCATGGGCGGGCAGGCGCAGGCACAAAACGCGCTTGGCGGGCGGCTGGATGCGCTGGCAGGCACGCCGGAAAACCCTTTGCAGGTTGGTATCGGCATCAGGATTGACCAGATTACCAGCGTCGACCAAAAGGCCGAGAATTACGGCGCGGTCGTCGTGCTGCGGGTGGAATGGACCGATCCAGCGTTGGCCTTCGACCAACAGGCCCTGGGTCGGGATATTCGGGTTTTCAATCCACCTGCACTTGCCGACCACGCGGCAAGTATCGGGGCCGTGCTGCCCGCTTTCGTCATTCACAACCAGCAGTCAAACAAGTGGATACACGAGTCCGCCGCCTCGCTGCGGTATGATGGTCGTGTGGTCTATGTCGAGAAATCCAATCTGACGTTGCAGGCCCCGCATTTCGATTTTCGCAAATACCCGTTCGACACGCAGGATTTCTTCTTTGAAGTTGTCTCAATCTTTCCATCGGAATACGTGTCCTACTTTCCTCTTGAGGATCACTCGGGCCTGGGCGACATGCTGGGAGAGGAAGAGTGGGTTCTTGGAAACGCCCGTGTCGAAGCATCGACGGTTCCGGGCCTGTCGGGGCAGGACAGTGATCAGATCGCGCTGGTCTTTGAAGGCAGTCGTCACCTGACCTACTATGTGATCCGTGTTTTCCTGCCGATGCTGGTGCTGATCACCGTCGGCTGGGCGCTGTTCTTTCTGGACGAATACCGCAGGCGGATTGAAATCGCCGGAGGTAACCTTTTGGTGTTTGTGGCCTTCAACTGGGCAATCTCGGCTGATCTGCCCAAGCTGGGTTACCTGACGTTTCTGGATTTTGTTCTGCAGTGCATGTTTCTGATGACCGGGGCTTTGATTGTGTTCAACGTGGCCCTGCGCAAGCTCAAAGTGTCGGGCCGAGAAGAGGCTGCGCGCAAGCTGGACAACTATGCGATCAAGTGGATCTATCCTTTGGGCTATGCCGCTATCGTGGGTTACGCGGTTTTTGCCTATCTTCTGATCCCTTAGGTGCTGGACCCGGACGATATGTGATCCTAACGTGGCACCAATGCTCCGTTATGCACTTAAACGTCTGATATCTCTGATGATCAGCCTGGCCGTGGCCTCGGCGGTTATTTTTGCCGTGATCGAGGTTGCGCCCGGCGACCCTGCATCCTTTATGCTGGGCGTCAACGCGCAAGAGGACACGTTGGCCGCGCTGCGTGCAGAGCTTGGATTGGATGGCTCGAAGATTCAGCGTTACTTTAACTGGGTTAGCGGGATGCTGATGGGGGATTTCGGAACCTCCTACACATATCGAACGCCAGTTTCGCAGATGATCGCCGACCGGTTGTGGGTGTCGCTGCCATTGGCGTTATACGCGCTGACCCTGTCGACCCTGATCGCCTTTCCAGCTGGTATCTATGCCGCCGCGCGACGGGGTAAACCGGGGGATTTGACCGTGATGGGTGCCACGCAACTGGGCATCGCGGTTCCCAATTTCTGGTTTGCGATGATGCTGGTGCTGATCTTCGCCATCAACCTGCGCTGGTTCAATGCCGGAGGGTTCGCAGGGTGGGACACCGGGTTTTGGACCGGCCTGCATTCCCTGACCCTGCCCGCCATCGCGCTGGCCTTGCCGCAAGCGGCGATTCTGGCGCGGGTGATGCGGTCATCCCTGCTGGATATTCTGGGCGAAGACTTCATGCGCACCGCCCGTGCAAAGGGGTTAACGCGCAGGCAAGCCTTGTGGAGGCACGGCGTGCGCAATGCATTGATCCCGGTGCTGACCATTATCGGGCTGCAATTCTCGTTCCTGCTGGCCGGTTCGATCATTATCGAGCAGGTGTTCTACCTTCCGGGCCTCGGGCGGTTGGTGTTTCAGGCGATCTCGGCCCGGGATTTGATCGTTGTGGAATCGGTGGTCATGCTGCTGGTGTTTGCCGTCATCACCGTTAATTTTCTGGTCGACCTGGCCTATGCCGCCGTCGATCCCCGCCTGAGGAGCCGGACATGAGCCGCAACCTGATCCTAGGTGCGGCTTTGTCGTCGCTGGTTGTTCTGGCGGCCTTGGTCTCTTTTGTCTGGACGCCTTACGACTATGCCGCGCTGAGTATCCCGGACAAGCTGCAACCACCAAATGCGCAGCACTGGTTCGGAACGGATCATTTTGGCCGCGACATGTTTTCCATGATCATGGTCGGTGCGCGAACGTCCATTGCGGTGGCCTTGGTCGCAGTGGGTATCGGCATGGCGCTAGGTGTGCCGCTGGGATTGGCGGCAGCAGCGCGCAATGGATCGTGGCTGGATGAGCTAATCATGCGCGGCAATGATCTAGTATTTGCGTTTCCTTCACTGGTCATCGCGATCCTGATCACTGCCGCGTTCGGGGCGGGGGCGGTCAACGCAATCATCGCGATCGGCATATTCAACATTCCCGTCTTCGCCCGTATCACCCGCGGCGCGGCGCTGTCCCTGTGGGAGCGTGAGTTCATCCTTGCCGCCCGTGTGTCTGGCAAAGGTGCCGCCCGGATATCAGCCGAACATATTCTGCCCAACGTCGCCAATTTGCTGATCGTGCAGGGGACCATTCAGTTCTCGCTGGGCATACTGGCCGAGGCGGGCCTGTCCTATGTCGGTCTGGGGGCGCAACCGCCAACGCCCAGTTGGGGCCGGATGCTGGCCGACGCACAGACAATGGTCAGTTTTGCCCCGCATTTGGCTCTGATTCCGGGGCTTGCGATTATCGTCACTGTGCTGGGTCTGAACCTTTTAGGGGACGGTCTGCGTGATTGGCTGGATCCCCGAATAAGGGTGGCGCGCGCATGAGCTTGCTGGATATTGAAAACCTGTATCTGACTATCCACGGCGTGCCGATCCTGAAACAGGTCAGCCTGTCCATCGCCCCGGGTGAGATTGTGGCCGTGACGGGCGAAAGCGGGTCGGGCAAGTCGATGACTGCCTTGGCCGTGATGCAGTTGCTGCCGAACGGGGGACAGGCAACAGGTGCAATCCGGCTGGAAGGCCATGACCTTTTGACCCGCCCCGAGGCTGAAATGTGTGCCCTGCGCGGCGCTGCGATCGGAATGGTGTTTCAAGAGCCGATGACCGCGCTGAATCCGGTCAAGACCATCGGGGATCAGGTGATGGAGACAATCCTGATCCACAAGGCGATGCCCCGCCCAAAGGCCCGTGAACGCGCCGAAGAGGTTCTGACCCGGGTGGGTCTGCCACCTGACCGTTTCCCGCTGACCCGCTATCCGCACGAGTTGTCGGGCGGTCAGCGCCAGCGTGTCGTGATTGCCATGGCCATCGCGCTGCGCTCGAAGCTGTTGATCGCGGACGAACCCACGACGGCGCTGGATGTCACCACGCAGGCGCAGATCCTCCATCTGCTCAGGGGGTTGGTCAGCGAATATGGCATGGGTTTGCTGATGATCACGCATGATTTGGCGGTCGTGGCCGATCTGGCCGACAAGATCGTCGTTATGCGTCACGGCGAAGTTGTTGAGGAAGGGGCCACGGAAAACCTGTTGCGCGACATGCAGCACCCCTACACACGTATGCTGTTCGAGGCGTCTGGTCACAAGGTTTCCCTACCCGACACGATAAGCCCGCGCCCGCTGCTTGAGGTTACGCAGGTTGTCCGCGATTATCGCCTTCCCCGGAAAGGCTTGTTTGATACACCCGGTCATCACCGTGCCGTCGATCAGGTAAGCTTCACTCTCAATCGTGGGGAGCGTTTGGGACTGGTCGGCGAATCTGGATGTGGCAAATCGACCCTAACACGAGCGATTTTGGGTTTAGAGGAGATTCAGTTCGGGGAAATCCGACTGGACGGGGAGCCCGTTTTTGCGGGCCACAAGCCAAACCCAGCCGTGCGGCGAAAGATGCAGGTGGTGTTCCAAGATCCCTATGGCAGTTTCAACCCCCGCCACCGGGTCGCGCGGTTGATCACAGAACCGTTTCACGTATTGGAAAATCCGCCCAAAGGGGCCGCGCGTCAGGACTTGATCGACGAAATGCTTAGTGCCGTGGGCCTCAGTCCCAGAGATGCCGACAAGTACATTCACGAATTCTCGGGCGGTCAGCGGCAGCGCATTGCTATTGCTCGCGCCTTGATTATCCGGCCCGAGCTGATCCTGTTCGACGAGGCTGTTTCAGCGCTTGACGTATCCGTACGCGCGCAAATCCTCGACCTTCTGGCTGAGCTCTGCGCGGCATATGACCTGACGTATCTGTTCATAAGTCACGATCTTAGTGTCGTCAGAACAATCACTGACCGCGTGATGGTGATGCAGGCCGGTAGAATTGTTGAGCAGGGCGAGACCGAGCAGGTCTTTTCCGACCCCCAGCATCCCTATACCCGAACCCTGATCGACGCCGCGCCTGTTCTGCCAGATATCGGCAGTCAGGTGGCTTGATTCCAAATGTTAGAGCCGAAATAGGAGATCGAAATGCCCAATCCTCTCTGGTTCAACCCAACCCATTGTCTGATCGGAGGCGCATGGGTCGATCCCACCTCGGGGTCGACCTTACCTTTGGTCAACCCTTCTGACGGGGCTGAGATTTGCCGTATCGCCCGCGGCGAGGCTGCAGATATCGACGCAGCGGTCCAAGCCGCGCAATCGGCCCTGGACGGTGACTGGGGCCGTAAAACCGCGCTGGAGCGGGGCCGCATCCTGACGCGATTGGGTCAGTTGGTATTGGAACGGGTCGATGATCTGGCAGCTTTAGAGGCGATGGATGTCGGCAAGCCCCTGACACAGGCCCGCGCTGACGCTGTGGCGCTGGCGCGGTATTGCGAGTTCTATGGCGGTGCCGCCGACAAGGTCATGGGCGACACGATCCCTTATCTGGAAGGCTACACCGTCTACACCTTGCGAGAGCCGCATGGGGTGACCGGCCATATCGTGCCGTGGAATTACCCCATGCAGATCATTGGCCGTTCGGTCGGGGCGGCGCTGGCGATGGGCAATGCCTGCGTCCTGAAACCTGCCGAAGAAGCCTGTCTGACGGCACTTGCCTTCGCACATCTGGCGCAAGAGGCTGGGTTGCCAGCAGGTGCATTGAATGTGGTGCCCGGTTTGGGTGCCGAGGCTGGTGCTGCATTGTCCGGTCATCCAGGCGTGCACCATATCTCGTTCACCGGGTCGGTGGCCACAGGTGCGCTGGTGCAACAGGCGGCAGGCCGCAATGTGGTGCCGGTGACTCTGGAATTGGGCGGGAAGTCCCCGCAACTGGTGTTTGACGATGCCGATCTGGACGCCGCCCTGCCGTTTCTGGTGAACGCAGGAATTCAGAACGCGGGTCAGACATGTTCAGCCTCATCCCGCATATTGGTGCAGCGTGGAGTGTATGAGCAGGTCAAATCCCGTATGGCCGACGCCTATGCCGATCTGACCGTTGGACCAGCGAATGAGGATTTGCGGCTCGGTCCCCTGATTTCTGCCCGTCAAAAGGACATCGTCGAAGGGTTTTTGTCCAAGGGGGTGGACCTGAAAGTCGCTGCGCAGGGTCGCATCGTTGAGCACGCGCCAACCGATGGGGCCTATGTCCGTCCAACGCTGTTTTCTGACGTGCCGCCCGATCACGCGTTGGCCCGTGACGAAATATTCGGCCCTGTGCAAGTCTTGATCCCCTTTGATTCCGAGGAAGACGCCGTGCAGATTGCCAACGGAACCGACTATGGTCTGGTGGCCAGCATTTGGACCCGCGATGGTGCTCGCCAGATGCGATTGGCGAAACGTCTGCGCTCGGGTCAGGTTTTCGTCAACAATTATGGCGCCGGTGGCGGCGTGGAACTACCCTTTGGCGGGGTGGGGAAATCCGGGCATGGCCGCGAAAAGGGATTCGAGGCGCTGTTTGGGTTCTCACAACTCAAAACGGTGGCAAGTTTCCATGGTTAGAGCCTAAACAATCACCTCGATCGACTCTTGCGCGCCCACTCCGAACACGCGCTTGTAGCGCTCGATTTCGTCCGCCGGGCCCATTGCCTTTTCCGGGTTGTCCGACAGTTTGACCGTTGGGCGGCCATTGGCCGAGACTGCTTTGCACACCAAGGAAAACGGGGCCAGCGCGTCATCGGGCACCAGCCCGCGAAAATCATTGGTCAAAAGCGTGCCCCAGCCAAACGACACTTTGGTGCGCCCTGCAAACTGGCTGTGCAGCTCGCGGATTTTGTCTACGTCCAACCCGTCAGAAAAGATCACCCGCTTTTCCATTGGATCCTCGCCGCGCGATTTCCACCATTGGATTGCTATTTCCGCGCCAGTGGCCGGATCGCCGCTGTCTACGCGGATACCGGTCCATCCGGCCAGCCAATCAGGTGCGCGATCCAGAAACCCCTGCGTGCCATAGGTGTCAGGCAGGATGATGCGAAGATTTCCGTCATGCTCGTCATGCCAGTCGCTGAGAACATCATAAGGCGCCTGCGCCAGTGCCTCATCGGTGTCAGCCAGCGCCGAATAGACCATAGGCAGTTCGTGCGCGTTGGTGCCGATGGCTTCAACCTCGCGCCGCATGGCGATCAGGCAGTTCGACGTACCCGTGAACGCAGGCCCCAGCCCTTCGATCATGGCTTGGACGCACCAATCCTGCCACAGGAAGGAATGCCTGCGACGCGTTCCGAAATCGGCAATGCCCAACCCCTCAATCCCGCGTAGCTGTTCGATTTTCTCCCAAACGCGGGTCATCGCACGGGCATAGAGCACCTGAAGCTCGAACCGGCGCATGTCATTCAGCACGGCGCGGGACCGCAGCTCCATCAAAACGGCCAAGGCGGGGATTTCCCACAACATGACCTCGTGCCATTTGCCTTCGAATGTCAGTTCGTACTGATCGCCCTTGCGTTCCAGGTGATAGGGCGGCAAGCGCAGATTCTCGAACCACTCCATGAAATCCGAGCGGAACATCTGCCGTTTGCCGTAGAACATATTGCCCCGCAACCACGTGCTTTCTCCCCGGCTGAGGCTTAGTGAGCGGATGTGATCCAACTGTTCCCGCAGCTCGCCTTCGTCGATAAGCTGGGCCAGGGGGATGTGATTCGACCGATTGATCAGCGAAAACACCACATCCGTTTGGGGCTTATTTCGAAACACTGACTGGCACATCAGCAGTTTGTAGAAATCTGTGTCGATTAAAGACCGGACAATTGGGTCAATCTGCCATTTATGATTGTACACGCGCGCCGCAATATCGACCATGAGGAACTCCTGCGATTTCCGTTGTTAGATCAATCGGTGCGTTGAATGGCAAGAGTCGCTCGTTCGGGGACAATGACAATGTCAGGTCACAAAGCGAGCATATTGTGAGTTCTTTTCGCTTGTTAGTGAAAAGTATGGAAGGGAAGACGAGGTTTAAATAGTGAATGGTTCTCGAGTACGATTTTGACATCGTTGTAGTCGACCCGGGGGATGGTGGTCTGGAAGCGGGCGCGGATGGGTATTCGCAAAAGCCGGTATTGCGCGCGATGTTCCGCGACGTGAAGACGGCGGACGCCTTGCGTGCGACCTCGCCGAAGATTCGCAAAATCTTCCAGGATGCAGGCTTTGGTCTGGACGCCACCGGCAGCGAGTTGCTGCACGGCCTTTACCGTCCGCGTGACGAGGCCGAGCGTGAGCGGATTCTACGCGCCTTGTTTGCCAATATTCGTGATCGTGGGGTTCAGGGCGAATATTGCGGTGAATTTGACTTTTGGAAGTTCCTGCGTGACGTCAAAACTGCCCGCCCGCGGAACGGGCAGCGCAGAAAGGTGGCCGATTGGACACCCAATCCGCGTTACAAATCGCCTGCAACACCCCAACGTCGGACCGTACCGGCACGGGTCGGTGTCGCATTGGGCCTGGCCGTGGTCATATTTGTCATACTCAAATACCTGGCGGATTCAGGGTCGACTCCCTAGGTCAACGTCACACCTGCATTGCGCATTGCCGATTGGGCCGCCGCCAACGAGCCGTCCAGATCAATGGCGCGGCACATATCCATGCGCACTGTCACGTCAAACCCAAGCCGCGCTGCATCCACTGCCGAGAAGTGAACGCAAAAATCCGTGGCCAGCCCAACCATGGTCAGTTTCCTGAGGCCGCGTGTATTCAGATATCCTTCAAGGCCCGTGGGTGTGGTTTGGTCATTCTCAAAAAAGGCGGAGTAACTGTCGATGTCGCTGCGAAATCCCTTACGGATGATCAGGTCGCCGTCGCTGCGCAGGTCGGGATGAAACGCTGCGCCCTTGGTCCCCTGCACACAGTGATCCGGCCACAATACCTGCGGGCCATCGGGCATCTCAGTCATATCAAAAGGATTTTTGCCTGAATGAGAGCTGGCGAAAGACGAATGCCCTGCCGGATGCCAGTCCTGCGTCAGGATGACCGCGTCGAAAGCGTTCATCATGGCGTTGATGGGGGCAACGATCTTATCCCCTTCGGGCACGGCCAGCGCGCCGCCGGGGCAAAAGTCGTTCTGGACGTCGATTACGATCAGGGCGTGGGTCATCGGGGCCTCCTTGCGTTGTCTTATCGGTAGGCGGCAAGCAGGGGGGGCGTCAATCCGGTCCCTTGCGACTCTTTGAATGCAGGTTTAGACCGCGCGCATGTATACCATCGCTGCCCTCTATCACTTCACCCGATTCCCGGATCACGCTGCCCTGCGTGCTCCTCTGCTAGAGCTATGCCGCGCGCAAGCGGTCAAAGGCACGTTGCTGCTTGCGCAAGAAGGGATCAACGGAACCATTGCAGGCCCCCGTGCCGGGATCGACGCGGTGCTGGCCCATATCAAGGCATTGCCGGGATGCGTGGACCTTGAATGGAAAGAGGCCACCGCCGATCATCCACCTTTTGGCAAGATGAAGGTGCGCCTGAAGAAAGAGATCGTGACCATGGGCCAGCCGGATGTCGATCCGCGCGCCCGAGTTGGCAACTATGTTGAGCCCGAAGATTGGAATGACCTGATCCGCTCGGACGATGTTGTGGTGATCGACACGCGTAATGATTACGAGGTTGCGATTGGCACGTTTGAAGGCGCAATAGACCCTGAAACAGCCAGTTTCCGCGAATTCCCGGCGTGGTGGGAGGAGAACAAGGATCGTTTCCACAACAAGCGCGTTGCCATGTTCTGCACCGGCGGGATCCGTTGTGAGAAATCGACCAACTTCCTGTTGGGGCAGGGGGTTGAGGATGTCTATCACCTGAAAGGCGGCATTCTGCGTTACCTTGAGGAAATGCCCGCCGAAGACAGCACATGGCAGGGCGAGTGTTTCGTGTTCGACAATCGTGTGTCTGTTGGGCACGGGCTGGTCGAAGGCCCCCACAATCTGTGTCACGGCTGCCGACGTCCGATCCTGCCCGAAGATATGAAACGCCCTGAATACGAGCATGGCGTGTCCTGCCACCGGTGCATCAACGAAACGTCCGAGGCGGACAAAATGCGTTTTCGCGAGCGGCAGAAACAGATCGGACTGGCGCGTCAACGCGGGCACGAGCATCTGGGCACGACCTAAACCTCTGATTTTTCAGGTTGCGGGTATGCGCCTCTGACCCGATGATTAACCGTGTCCCATACTGACGGAGGTTTCATGCACCGCGACCCGATTACTCTGGAAGAGTGGAAGTCGACCTTGGTTGCTGCCCTTGGGTTGGTGGTCGCCAGCTTCATCGCATGGTACGGGCTGTCGCGACTAAGTGAAACCACGGCGGGCGACAAGATCGGCACAGCAACAACCGTTCTGTTGACGATCTGGCTTGTTTCGCAGACCTGGTATTACATGACCCAGGTCAAATCTCCCCGGCGGCAACTGCTGCTGATGGGGATTTCCTTCATTCAGGTCGTCCCCTTTCTTTTTGCGGCTGTCTATGGGTCGTTCGGTTATTACGACCTGTGTGTCGTAGGCGCGCGCGGCCCAACTGATGTTTTGTATTTCTCTTACGTGACTTTCACCACAGTTGGGTTTGGGGATTTACACCCCGCCGGAATGTGTCGCGGTTTGGCCGTGGCCGAAGCTATCACCGGCTATATCTTGTTGGGCCTGTTTGTGGCCGCAGCGGTAGGGATTTACGCCCGCTCACACAGCGAAAACTGATCCGCTATTTGTTGTGGTCGATCCACAGCGACATCGCATGTTTGTCCCGAAAACACTCCTGCGGGATTTGTCTGCGTTTGCTGCGGGCAATCCGCTCGGCATAGGCCACCTGCTTGCCGGTCGGATAATTGGCAAAGGGTGATGGATCATGCGGTTTGTGCGCTGAAATCCACTGCGACATGGCCCGACGATCCCGTTGTGCTTCGACAGGGATTTCCAAAGCTGACTGATGAGCGATCGCGCGCGCATAGCGCATTTGCCGATCAGTGACGGGCAGCAAGTGATAGTCGTTTGATGGGCCGTTCAGAGCAGAATTTTGCGTGGCGTAAGACATCGGAATGTTCCTCTGACTATGTGGAACATAAATGGAACATTAACTTTTCTATTCAAGAGGGCGGTGATTCACATCAGCGAGAGTTTGCCGTGTTTACGTTTATTGACTGGTCAGTCAATAAAAGCTAGAGCCGAAGAAAGACTTCTGAAAAGGACCCGGTCATGAAATTCCAGCCCAAGGCGAGCCATTTTATCAACGGCGAATACGTCGAAGACACCAATGGCGCCCCCATCGACGTTATCTTTCCCGCAACCGGAGAGATTATCGCCCGGCTGCATTCCGCCACGGCAGAAGTTGTTGAACAGGCTCTAAACAGTGCGAAAATGGCTCAAAATGAATGGGCTGCGCTGTCGGGAACCGAGCGTGGCCGGGTTCTGCGTCGTGCCGCTGACATCATGCGTGAACGCAATCGCGAGCTGTCTATTCTGGAAACCCACGATACCGGCAAACCACTGCAGGAAACGCTGGTCGCCGACGCCACCAGCGGGGCTGACGCGTTGGAATATTTCGGTGGGTTGGCGGCCTCGCTGACCGGTGAACATATCCCGCTGGGCGGCGGAGATTTTGTCTATACCATCCGCGAGGCGCTGGGCGTCTGCGTCGGCATCGGCGCGTGGAACTATCCGACACAGATCGCGTGCTGGAAGGGCGCGCCCGCGCTGGCTTGTGGCAACGCCATGGTGTTCAAACCGTCGGAAACCACGCCCCTGTCCGCGCTGAAAGTGGCCGAGATTCTAATCGAAGCCGGGGCCCCCAAAGGCATCTACAACGTCGTGCAGGGTTACGGTGATGTGGGTGCGTCGCTGGTAACAGACCCGCGCGTGGCCAAAGTGTCGCTGACCGGATCGGTGCCCACGGGCCGCAAGGTCTATGCCGCCGCCGCCGCCGACATGAAACACGTGACGATGGAGCTGGGCGGCAAATCCCCGATGATCGTGTTTGACGATGCGGATATCGAAAACGCTGTTTCGGGCGCGATTCTGGGCAATTTCTACTCCTCGGGTCAGGTCTGTTCCAACGGCACCCGCGTCTTTGTGCAGAAAGGCATCAAGGATCAATTCCTTGCCCGCCTGTCCGAACGTCTGGCTGCAGCGAAAATAGGCGACCCGCTGGATGAAAGCGTCAATTTCGGCCCCATGGTCAGCGAAAACCAGATGAACATCGCGCTGGGCTATGTCGAAAAAGGCAAAGCCGAAGGTGCTCGTCTGGTCTATGGCGGCGACCGGATCGAGGGCGGCGGGTTCTATATGCAGCCCACCGTTTTTGCCGATGTCACCGACGACATGACTATCGCCCGCGAGGAAATCTTTGGCCCGGTCATGTCGGTTCTGGACTTCGACACCGAGGCCGAGGTTCTGGCCCGCGCCAATGATAACGAGTTCGGTCTGGCCGCAGGTGTGTTCACCAACGACCTGACCCGCGCGCACCGTATCGTGGCCGGGTTCGAGGCGGGTACCTGCTATATCAACACCTACAACTTGGCCCCGGTCGAGGCCCCGTTTGGCGGCTCAAAGATGTCGGGTGTGGGGCGCGAGAACTCGAAACTGGCGATCAACCACTTCAGTGAGATGAAGACCGTCTATGTTTCGATGAACGACGTCGAGGCGCCGTATTAACTCAACTCTGGTTGAGAATTATTCGAGGTAGAACTTACCTGTTCCCGACATTCTGCGTCGGGAACAGAACATAAGGCCCCCGGAACCTGTGGCTGACTTTCTGGTAAGAGTTTATTCGCGCGCCAGCAGGAGGTCACGCCGATGAAAACCCACGCACAAGCCGTTGTGATCGGAGGGGGGCTGGTCGGCTGCTCGATCCTGTATCATCTGGCCAAGCTCGGCTGGACCGATGTTGTCCTGCTGGAACGCGATGAACTGACCAGCGGGTCCACATGGCACGCGGCGGCCAATATCCACGGGCTGCACGATAACAACAACATCACCCGCATCCAGCATTATACGATGAACCTGTATAAAGAGCTGGAGAAGGAAACCGGGCAGGGCTGTGGAGTTTTCCAGTCCGGTTCGCTTTATCTGGCGCAGACCGAGGACCGCGAACACCAGTTGCGTCTGCAAGAGGCTAAGGCAAAATTCTATGGCCTGAATTTCCACGAGATTAGCCGCGAACAAGCGATGGAATTGCACCCGCTGGCACAGTTCGATGACATTCGTTGCATCATGTTCGAACCGGATGGCGGCAATGTCGATCCTTCGGGCGTGACCCACGCCTATGCTGCTGGCGCCCGCGCGATGGGCGCCTCGATTGAGCGGTTTTGCCCTGTACTAGGCACTGAACAGCAATCCGACGGCTCGTGGATCGTGCGCACGAAAAAGGGGGACATCCACACGCAGTGGGTGGTCAATGCAGGCGGTCTATGGGGGCGGGAAGTTGCGGCGCTGGCCGGGATCGAATTGCCTTTGCAACCCACCGAACATCAGTATTTCGTCACCGAAGCGATTGATGAGGTCGCCGCCTTGGGCCGCCGCCTGCCATCCATCGCCGACCGGGACGGTGAGTACTATTTCCGGCAGGAGGGCAACGGGCTGCTGATCGGTGCCTACGAAAAAGACATGAAGTTTTGGGCCGAAAACGGCACGCCGCTGGACTTTGCCCACGATCTGTTCCCCGACGATCTGGACCGGATCATGGAAAACGTCATTCGTGCCACCGAACGTGTGCCAGTCGCCGCGACCGCGGGTGTGAAACGGGTGATCAACGGCCCTATGATCTGGTCGCCCGATTCCAACGCGATCTGGGGGCCGGTGCCCGAGTTGCAGAACTATTTCTGCTGCACCGGGATCATTCCCGGATTTTCGCAATCGGGCGGTCTTGGCCTGCTGTCAGCACAGTGGATGATCGAGGGCGAGCCGCAATATGACATGTTTGCGTGGGATTTGGCGCGCTTTGGCGACTGGGCCGACAAGAAATTCACCAAGGCGCGTGTCCAAGACGCTTATACGCACCGTTTCGCCATCCACTTCCCGAATGAAGAACGCAGCGCGGGACGTCCCGCTCGTCTGCGCCCGGCCTATCAGATGCAAAAAGACTTGGGCTGTGTCTTTGGTCTGAACTGCGGTTGGGAACACCCGCTCTGGTTTGCCGAGCAACCCGGAGTGACTGACACAAACGGCTTTACACGCCAGAACTGGTGGGAACCTGTGGGCCGCGAGGCGCAGATGTTGCGTGAACATGTGGGTGTGATCGACATCTCGAACTTCGCCAACTACATCGTCAAGGGCCCCGGCGCGTATGATTGGTTGGATCGTCTGGTCGCCAACCGTGTGCCGACTCAGATTGGGCGGTCCTGTCTGACCCCCATGATCTCGGTGCGCGGCGGAGTTGCGGGTGATTTCACCATCACCAAGACTGCCGAGGACGAGTACATGATGATCGGCTCGGGCATGGCAGAACGCTATCACCAGCGGTTCTTCAACATGGTCGATCTGCCCGAAGGTACAACGCTCGAAGTCGCCACGAACCGTATTGCGGGCTTTAACGTGGCAGGGCCAAAGTCGCGTGACCTGTTGCAGCGCCTCACGAATGCGGACCTGTCAAACGAAGGGTTCAGCTTTATGCGGTCCCGCCGGATCGAGGTTGCGGGTGTGTCCTGTCTTGCCATCCGCGTCAGCTTTACCGGTGACCTGGGGTGGGAGCTTCATTGCGCCGAAGAAGATCAAATCAGGCTCTATACTGCACTTTTGGAGGCCGCGAATGACTTGGGCGGCGGCCCGGTTGGCGGCCGCGCGTTGGGGTCATTGCGGATTGAAAAGGGATACGGTTCCTGGGGGCGGGAGTATTCTCAGGAATATTGGCCGCAAGAAGTTGGGCTAGCCGGGCTGATCAAGCTGGACAAGGTTTTCTTGCACAAGGACGCGTATCTGGCCGTCAAAGACAATACCCCACGCGAGGTTCTGTCGATGTTTGAAGTGGAGGCAACCAATGCCGATGCATCTGGTGGCGAGCCGATTTTCACCCCGGAGGGAACGCCGATTGGGCGGGTGACCTCTGGCGCATTCGGTTACAGCGTAGGGAAGTCTCTGGCGATCGGCTATGCCAACCCCAAGGTTGCCCAGCCCGGAGATACGGTGAGTATTTTCATCCTGGGCAGACCGCACAAGGCCACGCTTTTGGCTGAGCCGCCATTTGATCCGTCAGGTCTGCGGCTTCGGGACATAAGGCAACCTGTGGCGGACCCGGTAAAATGACGGGGACGTTCGACCAAGTCGCGGATTTTGCACTGCGCCGGACAGCGGACCAATTGCCGCAAAGCGCGATGGACGCTGCCGCCCTGATGATGCTGGACACTATGGGTATCCTGATCGCCTCTGGTCCGATGGAGGCGGGGGTGATCGCCCGTGAAACAGCGTCAGTGCTGTATGCCAGCACGCAGGAAGATTTTAGCGCGCGTATGATGTTCGATGGGCGTCGGGTCAGCATGGCAGGGGCTGCCTATGCCATGGCAACCCAAACCGACAATCTGGACGGGCATGACGGGTACAACCCGACCAAGGGGCATATCGGCGTTGTCGTCTTGCCCACGCTAGTCGCCCTCGCCGAGCATTGCCCCGACCTGACCGGACCCGACGCGCTGGCTGCCGTGATCACCGGGTATGAGGTTGCGGGGCGCGCCGGGTTATCGCTGCACGCCTCGGTCGACGATTATCATACATCGGGTGCGTGGAACGCGCTGGGTGTGGCGGCAATGGCCGCGCGCTTGCGAGAGCATACATCGGAACAATTGCGACAGGCGATGGGGATCGCCGAGTATCACGGCCCGCGCAGTCAAATGATGCGGGAAATTGCGAATCCAACGATGCTGCACGACGGCTCTGGCTGGGGGACTCTGGTTGGGCTGTCCGCCGCTGTTCTAGCCGAAAAGGGATTTACCGGCGCCCCGGCCATCACGATTGAAGCCCAATCTGCGGCATCTCATTGGGCTGATCTGGGTCAGTTCTGGCAGGTTGAACACCAATATGTAAAACCTTATCCGATCTGCCGCTGGGCGCACGCGGCGATTGATGCGGTTCGCGCGGTCATGGAGTCGAATGATCTGACGCACGACCAAATTCTGTCCATCCAGATCAACAGTTTTGATGAGGCTGTGTGCCTGTTTGGGGGAATGCCCAAAACGACGTCACAGGCGCAGTATTCCCTGCCCTTTGCCGTGGCGGTTCAGGCGATTTACGGACGGATTGGGGTCGAGCATATTTCTGGGGCTGGCCTGGCCGACCCGTCTGTTGCCGAGTTCATGGCGCGCATTCATACCTCTCGGTCCAAGCGCCACGCTGAGCGATTTCCGAAAGGCAGATGGGCGGATGTAAGCATCCAGACCACAGATGGACGAGTGTTGGATTCGGGCGATGTTCATGCCCGCGGCGGTCCCGAAGTACCCTTTGAACGCGAAGACGTAATCGCCAAATACACAGAATTTGCCGCGCCTGTGGTGGGTGAGCGAAGGGCGAATGCCATCCGAACTGCCATTTTGGGATGGTGCGAACCGACAAGCCGCTATTCTGATTTGGCACAATTAATCTTTCACCCCGTTACTCGATAATCGATCGAAAAAGGCTCTAACAAAACAAATTTTTCCATTCCTCCAGTTTTCATTCAGCCAATTTTCGACAGGAGCGCAGCAATCTCCCGTCGGGTATTGGCACTGTGCTGCAATAGCTCTCTGGCATCGGCCAAAGGCCTGTCCGGGCTGCGGGTCAAAGGTTGCGAAAGGAACTGAGTGGATTGGCTGGCTTGGCTAAACCGATCGTCATGTTCAGTTTTTACTTCATCATTAAGATTGGCCAACCAGAATAATCTGTTAGCCGCTTCATGCTGACCCGAGGCCCTTAACACGTTGGCCGCGGCGGCGAAGTCGCCCGTTGCCTGCAACGCCTGTGCCCTAAGATCAACAGCATCCGTAGACGGGGTTGTAGCCAGTTCAAGCAGCGCCTGATGCGGTCGGTTACTCTGCAAGGCAGATTGGGCCCGAACACGCGCGCGATCCGATTTTTGCGTCTTGTCTTGAATACGACTTACCATGGAATGGGCCGGACCCGCAAAACCAAGCGATGCCAACCGGGTTGCTACCGCGACGGCGGTTTCTGTCGACAGAGCGTAGGTGTTTCTTTTCGACATGATCAGCGTGCGGCGCAAAAAAGTCGTGTCATCTGCACGTTCCACCAGCATTTGCGTGACCCGGTTTAATGCGACCTCATACTCCGCGTCCTTAGGGATTTCCCCCAGAAGGTTCAGCGCCTGATCAAATTCATGATTCAGGCTTAGGGCAACTGCATGGGTGCGCTGGGTCATGGGCTGAAACTCTGAACCTCGGAATTCAACAGCGTAAGAGGCAGCCAATTCGACTTCTTTCGCAGAAACAGAGCCTCTGTCGAACCACCGTTTCTCGACAAGTCGTGCAAGGGCCAGCGGAGCCTCTACCGTTGTGTCCGAAGATGAGATGACGTCCGCCAGGTGTGTTTCGGCGCGTTGTCCATCGCCCTCCGCCGTTGCGACGGTCGCCTTGGCCTGCGACGCTCTTGCCGTGGAATAATCCGAAACCCGGTCAATTGCCCGCAATACGCGCCGGGCGGCCTCTAGTTCCTTACCTTCAGTCAAAATCTCGGCCAAGGCCGGACCTACCTGACGCCGTAGATGTTTCGGCAGGCGCTGGAAGGTCTGTTCCACTGTCTTCAACCGAACATCACCCGATAGGTTCCCTTCGGTCAGCACCCCCCACAATGCCGCGTCGCTGTCACACCCTTGCTGGCCTTTGAACGGATTTGACCCGGAAACTTGACCGTCGTCCATATACTGCGCGATCGCGTTGATGCGTTCTGATTCACGCGAATTCGGGTCCAACAAGCCCAATGCCTGAATCGCTTCTGCGCCAAACCCATGGGACGCGTATAGCTTTGCCAATTCCAATACCTTCGTTTCATCGAGGGTATCGAATTCCTGATACATTGCTGACCGGAGCGCTGACACCAGTTCTGGAAACGGCTTCGTTCCGCCCCATGTCCCAAAGCTTAGGTCTGCGCTGGACAGGCACTGAGGCTGGCGTTCATTCGGGATAATGCCTGCATCCAGAAATTCATCCAATTCATCCAAAGCCGAAGTCACGGTGATATTTGCGCCCGGATCCATCGGCGCAAGCACAGGTTCTTGCGCGATGGACGCTCTGGGCCCAACCGGAGCAATCCTGAGGTCGACGAGTTCGCGGTCGGCACCCTGTAGAAGCCGGGTCGATAACTGGCTTTCAAGCTGTTGCGCATTCAAGCTCAATAGTGGCAGCGACAACGCCTCCGGCAGTTGTGTTTGCTTCAACGGGTTTTGCGCCGGGGTCGTTTTGGGCAGCAGCGGGGGTGGAATATCGCCGCTGATTTCCGGGAGCAGTGCCGCCGGAGTAATATCCACCACGATCATCGTCTTGTTGTGCAAAAACGAGGACGCGACACAGTCGCAACCGAATTGCATTTCCAGTGCTCCTCCCGGAGTGCTCTGTGAAATCGCCGCCAGACGATCTTGCGTCAACCGGCGAGAGACCGAGCGGGTATCGAATTTCACGCCATCCAACGCGACGCTCAGGCGCGCGCCGTTTTTGGTCTGTGCAAGGGTCCAGCCCGTGTTCGCGGGCACCTGCACAACCAGCCGTGTGTAACCTTCGTGTTCACCTGACCGAACCGGAACATCCTGCGCGACTGCCGCCCGAGCCAATCCCATTAGAACCGCTGCGAGTATTCCTGCCCTGATCATGCCGCGGCCTGCTTGAGCTCTTTCAACGCATCTTCCAGCTCGGAGAAGCCCGGTCGGTTATGGGTGGGCGTGTTCTGACGTCCGACTTCGATACACATTGCAGGATTGTGGTTGTGTAAATTGGCGACCAGAACCTCCCTGATCAGTTGGTAGAAATGGTTGTCTTCCTCAACGACGGCTTTCAGCTTGCCGGCGGAGGGTCCGACCAGACCGTAAGCCAGGAAAACTCCCAAAAACGTCCCGACCAGGGCGCCGCCAATCAGTTTCCCCAGAACTTCGGGTGGCTGGTCGATGGAGCCCATTGTCTTGATCACACCCAAAACAGCGGCGACAATCCCCAGAGCGGGCAGGCCATCAGCAACCGTTTGAAGGGCGTGGCTGGAATGCATGGCATGATGAAAATTCGCCTCCATCCGCTTTTCCAGCACTTCTTCCACTTGATGCGGATCGTCATAGTTCATCGACGCAGAGCGCATCGTGTCGCAAATCAGATCAACGGCCTCCTTGTCTGACTGAATTTTTGGGTAGGCCAAAAACAAAGATGAATTTTGGGGATCTTCTATGTGCTGTTCCACCTCGACCGGATTGGCCTTTGCTATTCGGATCAGGGAAAACAACAGGCACAAGAGATCGCGATAGTCTTCCGGCTTCCATTTCGGGCCCCTGAACACTTTGCCGATGTCCTTGGCGGTGTGTTTCACAGCGCTCAGGTCGTTGCTGATCAGAAAAGCACCGACAGCCGCCCCCCCGATCATCATCATTTCAAACGGTAGCGATTTCAAAATAATTGCCATCTTGCCACCAGCAGCCAGATAGCCACCAAATACCATGACGAAAATGACGACAATTCCGATTAGTCCGATCATGTGTGATCTCCAGCAGAGTCAAAGGCGGGTGTTAAGATTCAGGTCATTCTTGGGGGGCTGAGGCGTTTCGACCGGCCATGATGACACTGATCGTATAAGCCGCCTCGGGGCTGAGCCCGGCCAGAACGCCCGCTGCCGCATCGGGTGGCATGCGCGACAGGAAACCTGCCGCAAACCCCGGGTCCATCGTTTCAAACAAGGCTGCGGCGTCTTTCGGCTTCATGCTTTGATAAACGTCAGTCAGGCGTGTCAGGTCGGTTTCGGCGGCTTTTTCGGCATAGGCCAGCGTTTCGCGCAGGTTTTCTTCGGCCTCCTGCAAGGCGACCAACCTGCTCGCAATGGCCCGATCCGCGATACTCAGGGCCTTTTCCTTGACCTGCAACGCCGCCTCGCGGTCTTTCAACGCTTCTTCGCGGCGCAACAGCGCGGTCAGAAGTTCCTGCGCCCCGGGCCGGTCTACCTGAGTATTGGCGGGCTCGGATGCCGTTGGTTCGGTGGTCTTGGCGAGGGCAGGTCCGGCTTCAAGTCCCACTCGAATCGCGGCTGAGCCGACCATCAAAGCGGATATCACTGCAAGAACACCACCTTTGGGTCGGTTGGCAGGTTCGCGCTTCATCCTGTGACCTCGCCCCGATTACGACCATGCCGCATGAACATCAGGCCAACCGGTCGTTTGGCGGGGCTGTCTTGCTCTGGTTTCTGGACGTGATCCGCATCATCTTCTGATGTGTCAGCTCTGTGAGCGACGTCTGGTGAAATCTCAGCCTCTGGGGCCTCTGGCGCAGTATCAGTTTCGGCTTTGGTGGGGGCTTCGGGCTTGGGTTCTTCCGTGATGACGTCGTGCATCGACGCCATCATCAGTTCCAACTGCTGCGCAACTGTTTCTGCTCGCTGGGTCAGGTCCTTCAAGTCATCCCCAGATTTGTCAGTCGCCGCCCGCGCTGCATCCAGTGATTTCTTCAATTCATCCGCCTGCGTCGACAAGACAGCCACCGCGCCACCGACCCCTTTTTCCAGATCTGTGAAACGCCTCAGGCGCCGGGACAGAACGAAGCAGTACAAACCCGCACCAAGGGCCCCCGCAACAAGCAACATATCTGCGATCAGTTCCAACTTCGCCTCCTAGTTCAGTACGAATTCCATGACGAGGACATCGCGCACGCGATCTTCTCCGACGACTATTCCGATGCGCCGAAGCAGGTGTCCGCGGATACGCATAAGCGCCAGAGAATCTTCGAGGTCTGAGATTTCGACCGCGCGCAGGTATCCGTTCAGAACGTCCATGATTCGCGGTTTCACTTTTTCGACGTCACCCAGGAATTCAGAACTCACCTCAAGTTGAGCGTGAAATTTCAAGTGGCGGGACGCGCCTGTATTTACCGAAACGATCACTGGCGGAAGGTCGACAAAGCCAACATCGGGCAACGCCATTCCGGGCGTATTTTTCTTTTTTTCCTTGGCCTCATGCGTGCTGGTCTTGGTCCCGATTGGCAACGCCCCCGAGGTGGTCAGAAAATACCCGCCTGCTGCGCCAATCATCGCCAGAATCAGCCCGATGATCAGCCCCATTTTCCCCGATTTTTTCGGGATTTCTGCCTGTTCTGCGGTCGCGTCGGTCATGAGGTCCTCATTCATCCGTTCTGCGATCGTCATAACCCGGCAGGGACTAACCGATTGTTAAGGGCAATCGTCCAAACAAGGGATGCGCCGGGCAGAATGTCGGCGAGTCGGAGGTGAGCGTGCAGCAGATCGGAACTGTCTGGGCTAGTTTGGACAGGCGTAAACAAATCATCCTTGCCGGTGCGGTTGTGCTGGTGTTTTTGGGCGTCCTTGCGATGTCGCGATTGGTGACGGCACCGTCGATGACCTTGCTCTATGCCGGGCTGGAAAGTGGCGCGGCGGGGGATATCGTCCGATCGCTGGAACACCGTGGCGTTCCCTACGAGATTCGGGGCGGCTCGATCTATGTGCCGGGGTCGCAGCGGGACGAACTGCGCATGACACTGGCGAGCGAAGGTTTGCCCGCCAACGGAACGCAGGGGTACGAGCTTCTGGATTCGCTTAGCGGTTTTGGCACGACGTCGCAGATGTTCGATGCTGCTTATTGGCGTGCAAAAGAAGGTGAGCTGGCCCGGACCATCGTTGGCAGCCCGCATATCAGTCAGGCGCGTGTGCATATCGCGAATGGATCAACCAATCCGTTTCAACGCAGCATCGCGCCGACGGCGTCGGTCTATGTGGTGTCTTCAGGGGCGGAAATTACAGCGGATCAGGCCAAGGCGATCCGGTTTCTTGTTGCCTCGGCCGTCAGCGGGCTTGCGCCCGAGAATGTGGCGGTAATCGATTCCAGCGGGGCCGTGATTGGCGCGCAGGATAATGCTGTTGCCTCGGACACGGCTGATGAAAAGTCGCGCCAGTTGCGCGAGCGGGTCTTGCGCCTTGTCGAAGCTCGAGTCGGGGCCGGAAACGCGGTTGTTGAGGTCAGCGTTGATACCGTGACCAAAACGGAATCCATACGCGAACGTCGGTTTGATCCCAACGGTCGGGTCGCGATCAGCACGGATGTCGAGGAACGCTCGGACAGTGCGCGGAACCAATCGGCGGATGTAACGGTGGCGTCGAACCTGCCGGATGGCGATGGCGCGGGCGGTGATGAGTTCGAACTCGAACGCGACGCAAACGCGCGAACGTGTGAACTATGAGGTTTCAGAGACAGAGCTTGAGGTTCACAATGCACCGGGGGTGGTCAAAAGACTGACTGTCGCCGTTCTGGTGAACGGAACTCGAGCGGTGGATGCCGCTGGGGTGGAACGCTTCGAACCGATGCCGCAGGCTGAACTTGCCGCGCTTGAGGAATTGGTGGCCTCAGCGGTTGGTTTCGACGCCGAACGCGGGGACGTGATTACCTTAAAGTCCCTGAACCTCCCGGTGGTTGAACCACAGGGGACCTTGGCGTCTGCTTCGATCTGGCAAAAAGTGCATTTGGACGCGATGTCGTTAATTCAGATGGTGGTTCTGGCGTTTGTCGCTCTGGTTTTGGGCCTGTTCGTGATCCGCCCAATCCTAACGAAACCGAGCGAAGCGACCTCCTTGTTGCCTGCGTCCCAGCCGACCGAGCCAGATGCTGCCCTGACCGGCGAGATTGCGACCAGGGACAACGGCAATTTCGCTCCGCTTGAGGCGCAGGCACCCGCAGGCAACGTACCAGCACTTGCTCCGTCAACCGGCGCTGATCCGGTGGAGCGGCTGCGGGCGATGATCGGCGACAAGCAGGAAGAGACTGTCGAAATCCTGCGCAGTTGGCTTGAGGAAGAGGAGGAGCGGGTCTGATGTCAATTGCTCACCTTCTGGAAGATTGCACCCTGCAGGCTGGAACAGGAAAGGTGCATCTCCTGGATGACGACGCGCTGGAAGAAATGCGGCTGGCTGCGTTTGAAGCAGGCTACAGCGCAGGATGGGAAGACGCGCTTCAGGCGCGGGAACAGGACCGTGGCGAGGCGTCTGCAACTCTGGCCAAATCACTTGAGGATATGTCCTTCACATATCACGAAGCGATTGCACGGATGTCCACGTCGTTGGAGCCGATGTTCCAGAGTCTAATGCGAACCGTTTTGCCCGAATCACTGGATCGGGGTTTTGCGGCCCGGCTGGTCGAACAGTTGACCGAAATGGCGCGTGATCACATCGGGCAGCCCATGCAGGCCTTTGTGCCCGAAGGGTGCGCGCCCGAGTTGGAGAGCATGGTGCCAGAGAGTCTGTCCTCCGAGACCCAGGTGATTGAAGACCCGGCATTGGAGCCCGGTCAAGCGCGCTTGCAGGTCGGTGTATTCCAACGTGAGGTAGATTGCAGCGCCCTGCTTGCAACGATCTCAGGCGCATTCGACGCGTATGTTTTTGAGGCAAAAGAGGCATTGAGCCATGAGTGACGACCAAATCCCAAAACCTGAAAAGTCCAGTCCCTTCGACTCTGTCCCGATCGAGGTCACGGTCTCGGTCGGGCGCGCGCGTCCCCTGATCCGGGATTTGCTGAACATGGGTGAGAATGCGGTGCTAACCTTGGACAAGCGGATCGAAGACCCGGTCGATCTGTATGTTGGCGATCACTTGGTGGCGCGCGGACTGTTGGAAGAGATGGAGGGCGATCAGGCGGGTCAGCTAGCCGTGAGGTTGACCGAGATTGCGGACTTGCAGAACGGGATCGGTTGATGCGCTTGCTGCTTTGGGTGGCCGTGGCCGCTGTATCTTTGATGCCCTCGCTGGCGGCGGCGCAAGAGCTGTCGCTCTCGCTGGGAGAGGGCGGCTCGATCTCGGCGCGGACCATCCAGTTGATCCTTCTGATCACAGTGCTGAGCCTTGCGCCCGGACTGGCGATCATGATCACGTGCTTTCCTTTTCTGATCACGGTTCTGGCTATCCTGCGACAAGGTATCGGATTGCAGCAATCTCCGCCCAATATGCTGATCGTTAGCCTGGCGCTGTTTCTCACCTATTTCATTATGGAGCCGGTCTTTACCGAAGCCTGGACAACCGGCATTCGCCCAATGATCGACGAAACAATGGATGTGGAACCGGCGCTTGAGCGCGCCCTGCAGCCATTTCGAAGCTTTATGGCGGCTCGGCTAGATCCGGATACATTTCATGCGATGGCCGCCCTGCGTCCTGAGGGGGAGGCGATTGCCTTGTCGCCCCAAGCGCCGCTTTCGATTCTGATGCCGTCTTTCATGTTGTCTGAAATTGCTCGGGCATTTCAGATTGGTTTTCTGATCTTCCTGCCCTTCCTGATCATCGACCTGGTTGTAGCTGCGGTACTGATGTCTATGGGCATGATGATGGTGCCACCAGCGACAGTATCGCTGCCGTTTAAGTTGGCATTCTTTGTTATCGCGGATGGCTGGTCCCTGATCGCAGGTGCGTTGGTGCGCAGCTATATGACCTGACCTGTTATTGCCGGGTGATCTGCAGGCACGCGCGCAGGCCCCTGTCGCCGGCCTCGAAACTCAGCGCGCCTCCGTGTTGTTCTGCAACTGTCGCGGCAATCGTCAGACCCAGCCCGAAACCATCGGACGATCCCGTATTCGATCCACGCCGAAACGGGGTCATCAAATCTTCGATATCCGAAACGGACAGATCGGTGCCCTTATCCTGAATTGTGATGGTTGCGGTGCGCGCATCCGTTTCCAGTTGCACCTCGGCATGGCGACCATATTTCAGGGCGTTGTCAATCAGGTTGGTCAAGGCGCGTTTCAGGGAAATCGGTCGCCCCATGACCAGCATACGCCGTGTCTCGGGCAGGCTGCCTTGTCCCCGGCGGGACATGAAGACCGAAGGCGCGCCCTGCACCGCCACCGGATCGACCTTTTGCAAGGTAACCGGCAGATCCATGTCCTGATAATCAGCGACGACCGCTTCGACCAAAGCGGTCAGTGAAATCTGGCGCGGCTCTTCAACGCTGAGTTCAGACCGCGTGTAGGTCAGGACGCTTTCGATCATCCCCGTCATCTGATCCACATCCGCCTCGAGCTTTTCGCGCAGCTCGTCATCCGGGATCAGGGCGGCCCTAAGCCGGACACGGGTTGCCGGCGTTCCAAGGTCATGACTGACCCCGGACAGAACTGTTGCACGTTTTTCCAGTTGCGCGCGTTCCGCTTCGAGATGTGCGTTTACGGCCGATACGATGTCCTGCAGTTCAGCGGGGCCGCTCGTGTCATAACTGTCCGGACCGCCGCGCCGCTGGCGCTCTCGCAAAGCGTGGGAAAAACGTGTGAACGTATCCGACGCGTTCCCGACCGACGTCATGATCACCGCCAGCGCGACAACGCCCAACAGGATTGCCGGCAATCTCAGGTCAGCAGGCGCGGCCCGGCATCCCCAGATATTCGTTCCATCCACCTGGTACCATGGCCCCCGTCCGAATTGCGCGAACACGATGGGCTCACTGCAATAAGTCGCCAGCAGTTTGGTCAGGTTGCCCATCTTTTCGGGGCCGGTCTGATCGCTGCCGGAAACGATATCGGACACCGGATAGACCAACCGGTCAGACAGGACGGCCAGCGTCAGTTCCCGTCCACTCAGTGGGGACGAACTGTCGGTCAGGATGGACAGGTTGGTCACGAACCGGCGGTCGGAAAAACCCGGAACGCGGTTGAACTCACCTCTCTCTGCAAGCGTTGCATTGTCAGGCGACAAAGGTGTGATGGAAAACTCAGGGGAGGAGACCATTCCGGTGCGCAGGTCCTCATAGATCGTAAAACCGGCAACAAACGAACGCATCTGGAACTGGGTCCAGGCGCGGGATGACGCGAACCACAGGCTAGCGCAGAGCACTCCTACGGCAAATGCTGATACCGCCCAGATCCAGCCGAGGTTGCGCAGGCGCAACGTCATTCCTCTTGCACCGAAACATCTGCGGCGAACACGTATCCAACGCCGCGCTCAGTGCGCAGCATCTGCGGGTCCTTCGGATTGGTTTCGATCTTTGACCGCAAGCGACCAACCAGCATGTCGATGGCCCGTCCTTGCGCTTCTGGCTTGTCTGAGTCGCCGGTTACGTCCAGCGCGGTAACGATTTCGTCGCGCTTCAGTGGAATATGCGGATTGGCCAGCAAAACCTTCAGCAGCGCCGTTTCACGTTGCGACAGCGCGACCAGATAACCCTCGGGTGAGTGCACCTCATCCCGTTTACCGTCATAGAGCCACCCGTCGAACCGGAAGCTACGAGTCCGGCGGCGGTAGGCCAGAGAAGGCGTCCGGCGCGCCCGTTGCATTACTGCGCGCACGCGGGCCAGCAGTAGTTGAGGATTGAACGGCTTGGCGATGTAGTCATCGGCCCCAACCTCGTACCCCGCCATGCGTTGGTGATCTGCCGACAAAGCGGATACCAGAATGATCGGCACGTCCTGTTCGGCACGCAGCCGGGAACAGATTTCAACACCGTTCTCATCGCCCAGCATGACGTCCAGCAGAATAAGGTCGATGCGGCCCGCATTCAGGTGTGCGCGAATTTCAGCCTCGGAACTGGCGGGCAGGGCGATAAAGCCGTTTTGCTGCAGGAACTGGGTCATCATTGACCGCATGTCCGGGTCGTCATCGACCACCAACAGCCGCGGAATGCTCACAGTATTCGTCCTCCCGTGCTCTGCCTCCTGGCGTCATCAATTGTAACGAACGGAAACAGATTCAATGTCAACGTAACACGCTGTAACAGAAGCGGTGAATATTTGGACCATCGCAGCGGCTTGACGCGGATTTCACGTTGCCAGACGGCACCCGAACACCAGTATGGCCGTTATCGCTGCTGCGGCAGCCTGTAAGTTCTCAGGGAGGAGACAGAAAATGAAGCGTTTTGCATTTGCCACTGTATCGACGATGGCGGTTTTGACCGGATCGTCGGTGCTGGCGGGCCCCGAAGCCGAAGTTCTGCATTGGTGGACGTCGGGCGGTGAGGCCAAGTCGGTAGCCGTTCTGCAGGAAGAGTTCGCCTCGAATGGCGGCACCTGGACCGACATGCCGGTCGCTGGTGGCGGCGGTGATGCTGCAATGACAGCCCTGCGTGCCCGTGTTCTGGCCGGGAACGCGCCGACCGCTGTTCAGTTGAAAGGCCCGGCGATTCAGGAATGGTATGAAGAAGGCGTTCTGGCCGATATCTCATCCGTTGCCGAAGCCGAAGGCTGGGCCGATGTTCTGCCGGCCTCGATCGCGGGTCATATGATGTGCGAAGGCACATGGTGTGCCGCGCCTGTGAACGTCCACCGCGTGGACTGGATCTGGGCCAATGCGGATGTCCTGGCCGCCAATGGCATCGAGATGCCGACCACGTGGGACGAGTTCAACGCGGCTGCCGTCAAGCTGATGGATGCCGGAGTAATTCCGCTGGCTCATGGTGGTCAGTCCTGGCAGGACGCGACCGTGTTCGAAGCTGTACTGCTGGGCATCGGCGGACCGGAATTCTACCAAAAGGCGCTGGTTGATCTGGACCCCGAGGCGCTGACCTCGGACACAATGGTGCAGGTGTTTGACCAGATGCGGACCTTGCGCGGTTATGTGGACGAAAACTTCTCGGGACGTGACTGGAACCTGGCGACAGCCATGGTGATGAACGGCGAAGCGGCCTTTCAGATCATGGGTGACTGGGCCAAGGGTGAGTTCTTGGCGGCTGGCAAAAAGCCGGGTGAGGACTTCCTGTGCGCGTCGACGCCCGGTGATGGCTATCTGTACAATGTCGACAGCTTTGCCATGTTCGACGTGGATGGAGATGACAAGAAGGCCGGGCAGGATCTGCTGGCCAAGCTGATCGTCGCGCCGAACTTCCAGAAAGTGTTCAACCTGAACAAAGGTTCGATCCCGGCACGGACCGACGTGGCGCTGGATGACTTTGACATCTGCGCAAACCTGTCGGCCGAAGACATGGGCTCGACCTCGGCCAGCGGTTCGCTGCTGCCGTCCTATGCTCATGGCATGGCATTGCGTGGGTCGCAGTCTGGTGCGATTACCGATGTTGTAACCGCGCATTTCAACTCGGAAATGTCCTCGGCTGACGCGGTTCAGCAACTGGCGGACGCAGTGGCAAACAGCTACTGATCCAATACGCTCTGCCCCCTATACTGACGGGGCAGAGCATCTTTCCCCGGAGGAAAAAATGTCCGAATGGCTGGAAAACCACCTGCCCAAGGTGGTGCTGGCACCGTCGTTCATTGCCGTGTTGATCTTTGTCTACGGCTTTATCGGATGGACGGCTTGGGTGTCGCTAACCCGATCGAAACTGCTGCCGAAATACGAGATCAAGGGCTTCATCCAGTATGAACGCCTGTTCGACTCGCCCCGCTGGGATACGGCAATTAACAACCTGTATATCTTTGGCGCGCTGTTCATCGTGATCGCGATGGTGCTGGGCCTGTTGCTGGCGATCCTACTGGATCAGAAGATCCGTGTCGAAGGGGCGATCCGCACGATCTACCTGTACCCGATGGCGCTGTCGATGATCGTGACCGGCACGGCGTGGAAGTGGATTTTGAATCCGGGGTTGGGCATCGAATCCATGGTGCAGGGCTGGGGGTTCACAAACTTCGAGTTTGACTGGCTAGTGAACCCCGACTACGCCATCTACACCATCGTCATGGCCGCGATCTGGCAAAGCTCGGGCTTCGTCATGGCGCTGTTTCTGGCCGGGCTACGGTCCGTGGATGGTGAGATCATCAAGGCCGCGCAGGTCGATGGTATCCCCACATGGCGCATTTATACGGCGATCATCATCCCCTCGATGGCCCCGATTTTCCTGTCGGCCTTCATCGTGCTGGCCCACCTTGCGATCAAAAGCTTTGACCTTGTCATCGCCTTGACAGGTGGTGGTCCGGGTTACGCGACCGATCTGCCGGCAACCTACATGTACGCCATGGCGTTTTCGCGCGGTGATATCGGTCAGGCGGCCTCTTCCGCGATGATCATGATGCTGGTCGTCTTTGCCATCGTCGTTCCCTATCTTTACTCAGAACTGAGGGCGAAAAATGACTGATCTGTCGATGCCCCAATCCCAAACCGAACCCCGTAGCCAAAGTGCCGCTGGCAAGATTGCCCTGCGATGGTTGCTCTATGTCCTGCTGGGCCTGTTTGCGCTGTATTACCTGATGCCGCTGTTCGTGATGTTGACCACATCGCTGAAAAGCCTTGAGGAAATCCGCACCGGGTCCCTGATATCCTTACCGCGCGAGGTCAGCTTTGATGCCTGGAAAACCGCATGGTCCGGTGCCTGTACCGGTATTCAGTGCGAGGGCTTGCGGCCTTATTTCTGGAACTCGGTCCTGATCGCGGTGCCTGCTGTGGCGATCTCGACCCTGCTGGGCGCGCTGAATGGTTATGTCGTCGCTCAGTGGCGGTTCAAAGGCGCGAACATCATCTTCTCGCTCATGCTGTTTGGCTGCTTCATCCCGTTTCAGGTGGTTTTGCTGCCCATGGCGCGTTTGCTGGGCATGATGGGGATCGCCGGGACCATTCCGGGCCTGATCTTTGTCCACGTCATCTACGGTTTGGGCTTCACCACGCTGTTTTTCCGCAACTACTATGTCACCATCCCGGCCGAGCTGACTAAGGCCGCGCGTGTCGATGGGGCCGGGTTCCTGCGGATTTTCTGGTCGATCTTCCTGCCGCTGTCGCTGCCGATCATCGTTGTGACCGTGATCTGGCAGTTCACGCAGATTTGGAACGACTTCCTGTTCGGCGTGTCGTTCAGCCAGGCGGGCACGCAGCCCGTGACCGTAGCTCTGAATAACATCGTAAACTCCACCACCGGCGTCAAAGAATACAACGTCGACATGGCCGCCGCGATCATCGCAGGGCTGCCGACGCTGCTCGTCTATGTCGTTGCCGGTAAGTATTTCATCCGCGGTCTGACCGCCGGTTCTGTGAAAGGATAAATCATGGCTCCGATCCTCGATATCCAAAATCTGTATAAAAATTACGGCGCGACCGAGATTCTAAAGGACATCAACATCTCGATCGAGCCGGGTGATTTCCTGGTTCTGGTCGGCCCCTCGGGGTGCGGCAAGTCCACCCTGCTGAACTGTATCGCAGGGCTGGAGGAGATCACCGGCGGCACCTTGTCCATTGGTGGCAATGACATGACCCATGTCAGCCCCAAGGACCGCGACATCGCGATGGTTTTCCAGTCGTATGCGCTTTACCCGACCATGACTGTCGCCAAGAACATCACGTTCGGCATGAAAGTGCGCGGGGTGGATCAGGCGACGCAGGATGCCAAGCTGAAAGAAGTCGCGCAGCTTTTGCAGATCGAGCCTCTGTTGAACCGCCGCCCCAGCCAGTTGTCAGGTGGGCAGCGACAGCGTGTTGCGATGGGCCGGGCGCTAGTGCGCGATCCCAAGCTGTTCCTGTTTGACGAGCCGCTGTCGAACCTCGACGCCAAGCTGCGGGTCGAGATGCGGACCGAGATCAAGAAACTGCATCAGACGCTGGATGCGTCGATCGTTTACGTGACCCATGACCAGATTGAGGCGATGACGCTGGCGACCAAGATCGTCGTGCTGAAAGGCGGGGTGGTTCAGCAAATCGGCACCCCCGCCGAGATCTACAACAACCCGGCCAACCTGTTTGTGGCCGATTTCATGGGTTCGCCCGCGATGAACCTGATCCCGGCGCAGGCGCGGAAGAATGGCTCGGGCACCCAGATCGCCATCGCGCGCGACGGCGGTGAACTGGTGCTGAATGATGCACGTGATTTGTCGCTGCCGCAGGATGTGATTCTGGGCCTGCGCCCCGAAGACATCGCCGAGGCGGGGTTCCGTGCAGGTGATGGCGTGCAAGAGGCCGAGTGTCTGGTCGATATGGTCGAACCGGCGGGGGCCGATACCTATGTGGTTTCGGAACTGGGCGGCAAACAGGTCACGGCACGTCTGCACGCGGAAACCCGTGCGCAGGCTGGCAAAAAGTTGAACCTTGCCTTTGACATGAGCAAGGTGTCCTACTTTGCCAAGGAAACTGGCGAACGGCTGAATTAAAACAAAAGCGCCGCGCGGTCAGGGATCGGGCGGCGTCATTCCGAGTGTGAGGCGGATCAGCTCACCTTGTTCCGGTTCATGTCCTTGATCAGGCGGTTCAGGTCACCACCGCGGGCATCCAGCATGGCCCCGACCTCGGTCCGTTCGGTCAGCAGCATATTCACGCCTTCGATGAACATGTTGAAGAACTTGTCACGCCCCGACTTGTCGGAAACAAGGAAGGTCACTTCAAACGGCGACGATCCCTGTAGCTTGACTGAGGTGCGAACCTCGTACCCGGCCTTGATTTTGCGGGCATTGCGCACGGTGACCTGACCGCCGATGAATTCGCGGAAACGGCGACCGTATTTGTTCGAGATATAGCCCTGAAATGCGCTGGTAAATTGCTTCAGTTGCGCAGGGCTGGCGGACCGGCCATCGGCCCCAAGCACATAGCGCGCCATGATTGGCACGTCCGCATATTTCACGAAGATTTTCTCAAAATCGCGGATCATCGCTTTTTCGGATTTACCCGAGGCGATCACGCGGTTGATTTCATCCACGACACTGACAACCAACGCCTTGGCGCTGGCTTCGGTCTGGGCAAAAGCAGGAAGGGCGGTCATCAGCGCACCAGCCAAGCCGGTGGCGATAAAGTGGCGTCGGTTCAGATGGTTACTCGGCATAGGGGTCCTCGTAGGGGTCTAGGTAGGGGTCCCTGGCAGGGTCGGTCCCGGTTTCGGCGTAGGGATCGTCATACAGACCCAAATAGGCCTCTTCATCGTCCCTTGCCAGTTCAAAGCGCCGGTTTTGCAGGTAGATGGTCTGTGCCTGCCTGTAACTGTCAGCGCTTTCGTACAGGATTGAATCAACCGTATCCGAGAACCGGCCCCGATCCCCCATGCGGCGTACAACCTCGGCGTAGACACCGATATTGTCGACGGGGCGAACGGGGGTAAAGTTGATGGGGTTCGAGAACAGATTGACGATCACGCCGATCGAATCCCGCTGGGTTGACGGGCCATAGAACGGCAGTTCCACATAGGCGCCTTCGCCGACACCCCAGACGTGCAGGGTTTCGCCGAAGTCCGTATCCACCGGCGGCAGATTCAATTCGCTGGCAGGATCGGATAGGCCCGCGCCGCCGACGGTTGTGTTGATCACGAACCGCAGAAGGGCATTCCCGGATTGCTTGAGATTGCCTTGCAGCAGGTAATCCAGCGCCTGCCCCGGCATCGTCAGGTTTTCGGCGAAATGGTTGAAACTGGTGACCATCGGATCCGGAACGATCTTGACGTATCCCTTCGAGGCCGGGCGGAACAGGAACCGGTCAACGCCCAGATTGAACTTGTGGATGCCCCGATTGGCATTTTCATAGGGGTCGAAAGTTTCCCCCGGAGGCGTTCCTTCGGGTGGGCGTGTGGCACATGCACCAAGAACTGCCATAAGGGACAGGACGATCACGGGCTTTAAGCGAATTCTGCTCAACACGGTTTTTGCCACTCCAACATGCTCGGATGCGATACAGCCGAACGCTTAATCAATACTGGTTCTGGCCGCGCATTGACGGCTCAATTTGATGACACATAGGTGTTTCACAAAGACATTGAAACAGCCAGCGTTTAACCCGCACGAAGGGTCAAGGTAAAGTGACCAGAGAGGAACACTCTGGAATAAGAGAAGTTATGCTTAGTGCGCCTGCAACCCCAAAACCGCCGGTTTCGTGCTTTTCCAAATCCCTGAACCCGGTTAGCGTCCACCCGAGTCGAATTTAGGTGAGGATCATCACATGAGCATCGCAGCAAAACTGGAAAGCCTGGGCGTCACTTTGCCGGACGCGCCTGCTCCGGCCGCCAACTACGTCCCTTTCGTGCGTATCGGGAACATTGTCTATGTCTCGGGCCAGATTTCCAAGGATGACGACCTGATTACCGGTAAGCTTGGCGATGACATGGATGTCGAGGCCGGAGCCGCCGCGGCGAAGGTCTGCGCGATCAACCTGTTGGCACAGGTCAAGGCGGCCTGCGGTGGGGATATCGACAAGCTGGTGCGCGTGATCAAGCTGACCGGGTTCGTGAATTCGACCGCAGATTTCACTGCGCAGCCGCAGGTGATCAACGGCGCATCCGACTTTTTGGTCGAGGCGCTGGGCGAAGCGGGCCGCCATTCACGCTCGGCCGTCAGTGCTGCGTCGTTGCCGCTGGGCGTGGCGGTCGAGATCGAAGGTATCTTCGAGATCGCATGACGTCTGCTTTACCAGCCGCGTTCCTGCAGGCCCCGATCGCGCATCGGGCCTTGCATGACATCTCGGACAACCGCCCGGAAAACAGCCGGGCGGCCATTCGCGCAGCGATTCAGGCCGGATATGGAATCGAGATCGACCTGCAACTGACAGCAGACGACCGGGCCGTGGTGTTCCACGACTATGACTTGGCGCGTTTGACCGGCCAATCGGGTCCGATCCGTCAGGTTTCGTCGGCTGAGGCCTCGAAGCTGCCATTGTTGTTTGGCGATGACGGCATTCCAGCACTGGACGAGGTGTTGGACATCGTCGCGGGCCAGGTTCCTCTTTTGATCGAACTCAAGGATCAGGATGGTGCCATGGGCCCTAATGTCGGCCCGTTGGAGCACGACACCGTCCGCGCTTTGCAGGGCTATGACGGCCCTGTGGCGCTGATGTCGTTCAACCCCAATTCGGTGGCGGAACTGGCGCGTATCGCTCCGCATCTGCCGCGTGGGATCACAACCTGCGCCTATGAACCGAAGGTAGAGCTGTTGCCGCAGAATGTTTGCGACCATCTGCGTGGCATTCCGGATTTCGACCGGGTCGGAGCCAGCTTTATCAGCCACGAAGCCGCCGACCTGGCGCGCCCCCGCGTATCCGAACTGAAGGCGCAGGGCGTTCCGATCCTGTGCTGGACCATCCGCACGCCCGAACAAGAGGCAGAGGCCCGCAAGGTTGCGGATAATGTGACCTTCGAGGGGTATTTGGCCGCTCATCCGGGTTGAACCTAACCCCGTCCGTCACAGATAAAGATCAGACGCGGAGGGCACATGGATCAGGCACAGATTGAGGTTCGGGTACTGAATTCACTCGCGCAGATTCCTGCGGCTGAGTGGGACAGTTGCGCTTGCCCCGAAGCCTTGGACGGGGGTCGTCCGGTTGATCCTTTCACCACGCATCGGTTTCTGCTGGCATTGGAAGAAAGCGGTTCGGTCGGGCGCGGCACCGGCTGGCAGCCGCAGTATCTGACCGCCTATCTTGACGGGATGCTGATCGGAGCGGCGCCGATGTATGCCAAGTCGCATTCTCAGGGCGAGTACATCTTCGATCACAACTGGGCACATGCCTATGAAAACGCGGGCGGGCGCTATTACCCCAAGCTGCAGATCGCGGTACCCTTTACACCTGCAACGGGGCGGCGGTTTCTGGTTCGGCCGGGCTATGAAGGGGTAGGTATGTCCGCTCTGGTTCAAGGGGCGGTACAACTGGCGGCAGACAATCACGTGTCCTCAATTCACGCGACCTTCTGCACCGAGGCGGAGGCCGCCGCGGGCGAAGAAATGGGTCTAATGGTTCGCCATTCACAGCAGTTTCACTGGTTGAATGACGAGTATGACGATTTCGACGGGTTTCTGGCCGCGTTATCGTCGCGCAAGCGCAAGAATATCCGAAAGGAACGTGCGCAGGCTTGCAGTTTTGGAGGCCAGATCCATACCCTAAGCGGCGATGACCTGCGGCCTGAACATTGGGACGCGTTCTGGCGGTTCTATCAGGACACGGGCTCACGTAAGTGGGGAATGCCATATCTGACGCGGCAATTCTTTGATATTGCAAACGAAACCATGGCGGATGACATGGCCTTGGTGCTGGCCGAACGCGAAGGGTATCCGATTGCGGGCGCGTTGAATTTCATCGGGCGTGAGACACTATTTGGCCGCTATTGGGGGTGCGTTGAACACCATGCCTGCCTGCATTTCGAACTGTGCTATTATAGGGCGATCGACTTCGCCATTTCACAGGGCTTGGCGCGGGTCGAAGCCGGTGCACAGGGGGAACATAAACTGGCGCGCGGCTATCTGCCTACGCGCACGCATAGTCTGCACTGGGTGAATGACCCCGGCTTTGCCGATGCGATCAAGAAATATCTGGACGCCGAGGCCCACGCAGTGGGAGAAGAGATCGAGATTCTAACGGATTACGGCCCGTTCAGAAAATCGAACCCGGAGGAACAGCAATGACCGAACTATTGTCGACCGAGACCCGCGGCCCCCTTCTGGACCCGCTGTTCAAGAACGGCTGGACCATGGTCAAGGACCGGGATGCGATTACAAAAACCTTCATTTTCGAAGATTTCGTCCATGCGTTTGGTTGGATGACGCAGGTGGCGATTTTTGCTGAAAAGTGGAACCATCACCCTGAATGGTTCAATGTCTACCGCACGGTCGAAGTGACGCTTTCAACGCATGACGTCGGCGGGCTGTCGTCGCTTGACGCAAAACTTGCCCGCAAGATGGATAGCCTGGCCTAACCGCGATCCCCGCGTGAGCCCATGCCTCCGGCAAGGCTGGCGACTTCACCCAGACGCCTGAATTCGGCAGGGGTAACCGTGCCGTCGCTGACATCAATATTGCCGGGTATTCCGGTTCGACGGTTCCCGACCATGCGCACGGATCTGGCGGCAGGGTTGATCTCGAGGCAACGCGACTCATAACAGGTCAGGCCGCTGGTGCTGATCTGGATTTGTTGTTGGCCGTCGGGACCTGTGACCACGGGTGCTTGTGGCACATCGCAGGCCGCAAGCACGCCAAGAACACCCAGAGTAAACCATTTGTTCATTGCACGCTCCTGTCCGGTTCGACCGACGCTAGTCCAACTGTCCGTTTCCGTTCTGATCGGCAGATGAAAAATCCTCATTCATCTGCGCGTCGTATTCTGCACGAGAGATAAGGTTGTCCCGGTTGCGGTCAACGCTTTGGAATTGTTTTATGTCCAGAAACGGCTTGGCCTCTTCCAGACCAAGGGTGCCGTTCTTATCCTCGTCCATTGCCTGAAACGCATAATCGGAAAAAGCGTTGAATTCGTCCTTGGACAGGAATCCATCGTTGTTCGCGTCTATCGCTTTCAGCTCATTTTCATGCAGTTCTGCTGCGGTCTCGGCAATAGCGGTCCCTGCCAGAACGGTCAGGCAAAGTGTTACCAACCCAAATTTCATGACGCGTCCTCTCAGCATGCGAATTTCTGACCTTCGATCCCGCCAACCGCAGCACCTGCAGCTGTCAGGATCGTTTTGCCGGACCCGCCGCCAAACTGGTTGCCGATTACTCCGCCCAAAAGCGCCCCGCCGACCGTGCCGCTGAGGCACGCGATCTCATGCTGGCGGGCGGCCTGTTGTTGCGGGGTGGGGGCCGGACCGCAGGCGGCTAGCGCGCCTGCTGTGCCCAGACAAAGGGCGAAAACCTTGCGCCTCATAAACAACTCCCTGATGAATACAGGTCGAGTATTCGCGCAACGGGGCAGTCTATCAAGTTAATTAGAGGTTTTGGCCCCGGATGTGCCGGGGCCAGACCGTGTCAGATAACGTCCAACAGGCCCTCACCGGCAGAAATTTCACATGCGCCGGGGTTTTCTTCCAGATTCAGTGCGGTGACCTTGCCATCCTCGACCAGCATCGCATAACGCTTCGACCGCGCGATCAGCCCGGCAGGCGGGGCGTCGAAATCCATGCCGATGGCTTTGGTGAATTCGGACGCAGCATCGGCCAGCATGGTCAGGCCCGCATCGGACGCGCCGGTGGCCTCGCCCCAGGCTTTCATCACGAAGGGGTCGTTGACCGAAACGCAGATGATCTCATCCACGCCTTTGGCGCTGAATTGGTCCTTGGTGCGCATGAAGCTGGGCACATGGGCCGAATGGCAGGTGGGTGTGAACGCGCCAGGCACAGCGAAAATCACCACTTTGCGCCCTTTGGTCTTGTCTGAAATCCGAACCTCTTCGGGGCCTTCTGCACCCATCTGGGTCAGGGTGGCGTCGGGCAGCGTGTCACCTGTTGAAATCATTTTTATGCTCCTGTCGTTTGGATTTGCAGAGTCGGGCTTAGCCGCAATATAGGTGGTCGCGTGGATCAGGCCACGGGAATTCGACAGGGTGAGGGAAAGATGAGCCATATTGTCGTAATTGGTGCCGGGCAGGCGGGTGCATCACTGGTGGCGCGGCTGCGCAAGGGTGGCTTTGACGGCGACATCACCCTGATCGGGGCCGAGCCACATCTGCCCTATCAGCGCCCCCCCTTGTCCAAGGCTTATCTGCTGGGCGAGATGGAGTTGGAGCGTCTGTTCTTGCGCCCCGAGAGCTTTTACGCCGAGAACAACATCACCCTGCGTCTGGGCCAGCGCGTGACCGTGATTGATCCGAAGGCCAAGACTGTTTCGCTGGGCGATGAGGTCATATCCTATGATGAACTAGCCCTGACAACCGGGTCGGACCCGCGCCGCCTGCCTGCCGCGATTGGCGGCGATCTGGCGGGCGTGCATGTGGTGCGCGATCTGGCCCATATCGACGAGATGGAACCGCGCGTGACCGACGGCGCTCGCGCGCTGATCGTGGGCGGCGGCTATATCGGGCTTGAGGCTGCGGCGGTTTGCGCCAAGCGCGGGGTCAAAGTGACCTTAGTCGAGATGGCCGACCGTATCCTGCAACGTGTCGCCGCGCCCGAGACCAGCGATTATTTCCGCGCGCTGCATACGGGGTATGGGGCCGATATCCGCGAGGGGGTCGGGCTGGACCGTTTGCTGGGTGAGGATGGCAAGGTGACGGGCGCGGTTCTGACCGATGGGTCAGAGATTGACGTTGATTTTGTCGTTGTGGGCGTGGGTATCGCGCCCGCGACTCAACTGGCTGAAATGGCGGGGCTGGAGCTGGACAACGGCATCAAGACCGACGCGCATGGGCGCACATCTGATCCGTTTATCTGGGCGGCTGGGGATTGCGCGTCTTTCCCTCATGCCGGGGGGCGTATCCGTCTGGAAAGCGTACCCAACGCCATTGATCAGGCCGAGATCGTGGCCCAGAACATGCTGGGCGCGGCCAAGGAATATACCGCGACGCCGTGGTTTTGGTCGGATCAGTATGACGTCAAACTGCAGATCGCCGGTCTTAACACCGGCTATGATCGCGTTGTGACCCGGCGTGGAGAAGGCGCAACCGTGTCCTTCTGGTATTACAAGGGCGATCAGTTGATCGCGGTGGACGCTATGAACGACCCGCGCGCTTATATGGTCGGCAAACGTCTGATCGACGCGGGCAAAACGGCTGATCCCGCCGTGGTGACCGACCCCGCAGCGGACCTAAAACCGCTGCTCAAAGCGTGAGGATCATTGCCGGAGAATTCCGCGGTCGGGCCCTAACCTCGGTCGGTAAGGGCGATGCGGGCGCGCATTTGCGGCCCACAACGGATCGGGTGCGCGAAAGCCTGTTCAACGTGCTGACCCATCAGATCGACTTTGACGGGCTGCGAGTGCTGGACTTGTTCGCGGGCACCGGCGCGTTGGGGCTTGAGGCGCTGTCGCGTGGGGCCGCCCATGTGACCTTCGTGGATGACGGGCGCGTGGCGCAGGGGCTGATCCGCAAGAATATCGACCTGACCCGCAGCACCGACCGAACCCAGTTGATCCGCCGCGACGCGACCCGGTTGGGTGACAATCCCGACGCGCCTTACGATCTGATTTTCCTTGATCCGCCTTACGGCAAATCCATGGGGGAAAAGGCAATCGGCGCGCTGCGCGGCTGGATCGCCGATGATGCCTTGATCGTGTGGGAGGAAAACGCGCCCATGCAGCCGCCCGAAGGTTTCACCCTGCAAAACAGCCGCAAATATGGCGATACGCATATCACGTTGATGTGGAAGGGTGTCTCGGACGCATAAGGCGTGCCTTTGGGGAACTTGGCTGATTGTGTTAGGCTGTGTTCATGGACCGTGTATTGACTCCTCCGATCTGGGCATCGTCACATGAGGCCGCAGCCGATACCGGCCCTGCGCGCAAACCGTTGCGCGCGCCGGTTTTCATCCATGACGCTGCGACGCCTTGGGGGTCTGAAACACTGCTCTTGAAACTCTGGCGCGATCAGAACGCCGATCAGGACGAATAGGTCGAGTGGAACTTGTTGCCCGGTGACAGGGTGAAGATGTCGAATCCATCTGCCGTCACGCCCACCGAATGTTCGAACTGCGCGGACAGGGACTTGTCCCGCGTCACGGCCGTCCAGTCGTCGGACAGGGTTTTGGTTTCGGGTCGCCCAAGATTCACCATCGGTTCGATCGTGAAGAACATGCCCTCTTCCAAAACTGCGCCCGTACCCGGCCGGCCATAGTGCAGGACATTGGGCGGTGCGTGGAAAACGCGCCCAAGGCCGTGACCGCAGAAATCTCGCACAACGCTCATGCGATGCGCTTCAACATAGGCCTGAATCGCGTGGCCGATATCGCCGAACGTGTTGCCCGGCTTTACCATCTCAATACCTTTGAACAGGGCATCATGGGTCACCTGAATCAGGCGTTCGGCCTTGCGGGGCAGTTTGCCCGCCACATACATCCGCGAGGTGTCACCAAACCAGCCGTCGACGATGACGGTGACGTCGATATTCAGGATATCGCCATCCTTTAGCCGCTTGTCGCCGGGAATGCCGTGGCAAACCACGTGATTGACGCTGATACAGCTTGCGTGCTGATAGCCCTTATAGCCGATGGTGGCCGATGTCGCGCCTGCGTCCTCGACCATCTGGGTGATCAGGCCGTCAATCGCCCCGGTGGTCTGACCGGGAAAAACATGCTCAGCAATGTCATCCAGAATCCGCGCAGCCAAGGCCCCTGCCGCGTGCATACCGGCAAAGTCGCCCTGTTCATAGATGCGGATACCGTCCTTGGTCAGACGGCCACGATGTTCCTTCATCGGTGCGAGGCTCCAAATGTTTCGCGCAGCATTTCTTTTACGCTGCTTGTGCAGAAAGTACCAGAGGGCGATGGGTCGCGGGTTTTTTCAACTGTTCAAATGGCGTTGAGCACGGGAATTTCAAGCAAGGGTCTCTGTCTGCCTCTGTTATGCTGCGCCAGCACTGTTTTCCGTACAGCGTGGCAGAATGAAGATTCTTGATGTGAAGAGATGGCTTGTTTTCGCCGTGGCGGTCTTTCTGGGCGGCTGCCGCGAGGACCATAGAACCCTGACAGCGCAGGAGTTGGCCTCGGAACTGAACATCAGCCGAAAGATTGCGTTTGAGCGGTTCCATATCTCTGGTACCGCCACTCTGCGGCGCGACGGAAGCTTCGAGGCCACAGTCCTCCATCTTGGGCGCGACACCGGAACCTGGTGGCTGGACGGAGACAAAATCTGCAGCCGGTGGGCGAACTTCCGACAAGGGCAAGAGCTTTGCGCCATGGTTGGGCAGAGCGAAGATGGTCAGTTTCGGGGGAAAAGTCCGATAAGCGGTTCATTTCTGGGAAATTTCCGCTTCTTGAACTGAGCCGGATTTTGCAAGCCCCCCGACCCTATGATCGAGGACGCTTGCAGTTTTTTGTTTGTCTCAGACGCAAGTGTAGAAAATGAAATGCACGGGGCGGACTGACCCGTCGGCCTGCGTTCTGTTGCTGACACCAAGGTCTTTTTTGATTGCGGCTTGTCCGGTTAGCCTTGGGCTGGCCTGACCTGCGCAGAATGCTGCGACGCGGCGTCTGACTTCGGGCTCGGTCACTTCGTCAGGGAAGAAGCCGACTTCAATGGTCTTGTAAACGCCACCTGATTCCAGTGGAAATGCCAGATCCAGACCTTGTTGGTCAGCAGGGTTTGGGAAAACACTTTGAACCAGTGTGGCACGGCGGGTTGCCGCCGCTTGGGGGTCCACGGAACAGGCGGTCAGGGTGAGCGCGGCGATAAGTACGGAAAATGTCTTTTTCATTGATGTCTCTGATATTGCCTCGGAACTGGAAGGCCGGATTCTGTCGTGCCAGACCCACCCTTCAAGTTGTGTGTGTTGCTGCAGTGTGGCACTTTTAAGGCGAGTGACGGCCAATTGTTCGCGTCGCATTCGAACAGGGCTCAACCCGTAAAAGTCGTTAGGTTGCGAATTAGTCCAAAGGCTTAGGCAGTACCCAAACACCTTCGGGTGAGATGCGTGTCGTGTAGATCAGACGCTCCACCCCTTGTGCCTGAACGGTTTCGAACGTGTCGGCATAAGTTGGGTCTATATCGGCGGCCAATGCAAACCGGTCGCAATCCGTGCGCTGCACAAGGTACAGCATGATCGCCCGGTGACCCCGTGCCACCATCGCGGAAAGTTCGCCCAGATGTTTGGTGCCGCGTGCAGTGACGCTGTCGGGGAATTCAGCCAGCCCCGGCAGGCGCGACAGGGTCACGCTTTTGACTTCGACATAGGCATCCGGCAGGCCGGGTTGGGTCAACAGAAAGTCGATGCGGCTGTTTTCGCCGTATTTTACCTCGGGGCGGACGGTTTCATAGGCGGCCAGTTCACGGATATCCCGCGCCTCCAAGGCTGCGCGCAGGGCTTTGTTCGGAACCGATGTGTCGACCCCGGTGAAATGGCCGTTTTCATGATCGACCAGCCGCCAGCCGTATTTCAGCTTTTTCTTTGGGTCGTCATTGGGTTCAAGCCAGATTTTCTGCTCTGGTTCCGCCAGCCCCATCATCGACCCCGGATTGGCGCAATGGGCGGTCACCTCGCGCCCGTCCTCCAGCCTGCAATCAGCCAGAAAGCGTTTGTATCGGCGGATCAGGCGGGCGGGGACAAGAGGGGTTTCAAATCGCATGGCCAAGGGCCTATACCTGCCCATAGGGTCGATCAAGAGGGGGGCACGTGCCATGGCCAATCCAACCGCCGCAATGCTGGTGATCGGGGATGAGATCCTGTCGGGCCGCACGCGCGACGCCAATATGCACTACCTTGCCGGTGAACTGACCAAGCTGGGCATTGACCTGAAAGAGGTGCGTGTCGTCAGCGACGAGGCCGCCGCAATCGAAGCAGCGGTCAAGGCGCTGTCTGCAACCCATGACCACGTCTTTACCAGCGGTGGGATCGGTCCGACCCATGACGACATCACCGCCGACTGTATGGCCCGCGCTTTCGACACGCCGATTGATATTCGTGACGACGCACGTGCCCTGCTTGAGGCGCACTACGAGAAATCCGGGCTGGAGCTGAATGCGGCGCGCCTGCGCATGGCGCGCGTCCCTGACGGTGCAGCGCTGATTGACAATCCGGTTTCAACTGCACCGGGCTTTACTATCGAGAACGTGCATGTGATGGCCGGGGTTCCTTCGGTATTTCAGGCAATGGTCGCCAGCGTTCTGCATGGGTTGACCCGTGGCAGCCCGCTATTGTCGCAAACCCTGCGGGTGGATCGCGGGGAAGGGGACATTGCCGCGACGTTGTCCGTGTTGGCCGAAGACTTCCCTGATCTTTCCATTGGCAGCTATCCATTTCAGGTCAACGGCGTATTCGGGTCCAATGTTGTCATCCGCGGGACCGACGGTGCTCGTGTTGACGCAGCCACTACTCGATTGGCGAAAGAGCTAGACCTTTGACGCTGCACTGGGGCGACGTGGTCGACGGCACTTGGCCTGCCGCCGAGTACAAGGTGCACGGCCCGTTCCGGTTGCGGCGGGGGTTGGGCGGGGGCTCTCGCGTGTCGGCTGCAAGTGCGCTTGCCCCGGCGGCAATAGCTGACATTGAAGAGGCCGAAGCTGCGATGCAGGCCATGGGGCAAAAGCGCATATTCTGTCTTTGGCCGGGGGATGAGGTGCTGGACAGACAGCTTGCGGACCGTGGGTATGACGTTTTGGACCCGGTTAACATCTATTCCTGCCCTGTTGAGCATCTGACGGATATCCCGATCCCACGTGTCACGGCTTTTGCCATCTGGGACCTGTTGGCAATCATGAACGAAATCTGGGCCAAGGGGGGTATTGGCCCCGACCGTCTGGCTGTGATGGATCGCGCGCCGGGGCCGAAAACCGGGCTGTTAATGCGGCGAGCGGACCAGCCAGCGGGAACTGCTTTTGTCGCGGCGCATGACACGGTTGCCATGGTGCACGCGTTAGAGGTTTTGCCGTCGCACCGGCGTCACGGCTTGGGCCGGTGGGCGATGCGCGCTGCCGCGTTCTGGGCGCAGGAGCAAGGCGCTGAAACGCTTAGCGTGATCTGCACCAAGGCGAATGATGGGGCCAACGGTCTCTATCATGCGCTTGGGATGGAGATCGTGGGAGAATACCATTACCGTCAGCTTACCCAAGGAGAGAGCCCGACGTGACTGATCACACCCTGCCAACAGCCCTGAACCTGCCGATGGCCGATCCGCTGCCGCCCGAAACCCAAAAGTACTTTGATATCTGCGTCGAAAAACTGGGTTTTGTGCCAAATGTGTTAAAGGCGTATGCGTTCGACATCGACAAGCTGAATGGCTTTACGGGGATGTATAACGATTTGATGCTGGGCGACAGCGGCTTGTCCAAACTGGAACGTGAGATGATCGCCGTCGTGGTCTCGGCCATCAATAAGTGCTTTTACTGTCTTGTGGCCCATGGTGCGGCGGTCCGGCAATTATCGGGCGATCCGCAACTGGGTGAGATGTTGGTGATGAACTACCGTGTTGCCCCTTTGGATACGCGTCAGCGCGCCATGCTGGATTTTGCGGCAAAGATGACGACCGCCAGCACCGAGATCGAAGAACCTGATCGTCAGCACCTGCGCGACGCGGGATTTTCGGATCGTGATATCTGGGACATTGCCAATGTGACCGGCTTTTTCAACATGTCGAACCGGGTTGCCAGCGCCACGGCGATGGCCCCCAATGAAGAATATCACGCGCAGGCCCGATGATCCGAATCCTCACCCTCATACTGGCCCTGTGGGTCGGGCCGGCTGCCGCGCAAGACCTGACGATGTCTTCTGGTTCGCGTCTGGTGAGCGACAGGACCAGTGCCCTGGACAGCTATGACATGCCAACCGGGGTTTTTGCCGACGGCTCTGTGCCCGCCCGAACGGTCGAAGGTAGGGTTGAGCGTTTGACGTGGCGCTTGCAGGCGGGGTCCAGCACAACGCTGCAGTTGCTGGAACCTTTGCGGGATCAGATTCAGGCACAAGGGTTCGATGTGTTGTTTGAGTGTGAGGCGCGCACCTGCGGTGGCTTTGACTTCCGCTTTGGAACCGAGGTTGTGCCAACGCCTGACATGTATGTCGCCATTCAGGACTATCGCTTTTTGTCCGCCACGCGCGGGGACGAAGCGCTGAGTTTGCTGGTCAGCCGCAACCCACCCGATGGTTATGTTCAGATGATCCGCGTTTCGCCTGCAGATGCCGAGGCCCCTCCGCCGCTTGTCATCGAAGAGACAGTAGAACAGTCGCAGGGGCTGCTGGCTGATCTTGAACAGAACGGCCATGTCATTCTGGACGATCTGCATTTTCGCACCGGTGAGATCACGTTGGGCGACGGCCCCTTTGCGTCGCTTGCGCTGATCGCTGCATATCTGAAAGACAACCCAGCGGTGCGGATGGCCCTTGTGGGCAACACAGATGACACCGGCACGCTCGAGGCAAATATCTCGGTCAGCACAGGGCGGGCTCAGGCGGTTCGCGTCCGCCTGATCGAAAAACATGGTGTCGCGGCAGACCGGCTTGAGGCGCGCGGTATCGGTTATCTTGCCCCGTTGACCTCGAACGCCACGCCCGAGGGAAGGGACCTGAACCGCCGGGTCGCGGCGATTTTGCTGGTCAACTGATCCGTCACATCACCCACCACAGATAAAGCGGCAATCCAACCGTGATGTTGAACGGGAACGAAACTCCCAGTGACAGGGTCAGGTAAATCCCGGATTCGGCCTTGGGCAGCGCGATTTTCATTGCTGCGGGCACCGCGATGTAAGAGGCCGAAGCGGATAACACCATCAGCAGGAACAGGCTGCCTTCGGACAGGCCGATCACTGCGCCGACTGCCCAGGCCATCACTGCTCCGATCAGGGGCATCAGCACACCAAAGCCAAACAGCCCCACCGACAGTTTATCGCGGTTACTCAGCAAGCTCCGCCCGGCTGAAAGGCCCATGTCCAGAAGAAACAGGCAGAGGATACCGGTAAATGGCGTCACGATGAATGGCGCGATCATCTGCATCCCCTCACCACCGGTTATGGCCCCGATGAAGAACGCCCCGGTCAGTAGGACAATCGATCCGTTTGCCAGCAAATCGCGCCAAAGCCCCGCTTCCTTTACGCCATTGCCATTTGATCTGTGGGCAAGCCACAGAGCGGACAGGATGGCGGGCACCTCCATCGCGGCGGCGACGGCGACCATGAACCCGTCATGGCTGAGGCCGACAAGGTCCAGCAGGCTTGTGGCAGTCACGAAAGTGACGATCGAAATCGACCCATAATGCCCGGCGACCGCAGCCGCGTTCAGCGGGTCCAGCCGGGTCATGACCCGCAGCAAACCAAAGGCCACGAACGGAATGGCAAAGGACAGCGCCACGCCACCCAGTAGCGTTAGAAACAGGTCCAAATGGATGCCATGCTCGGACAGATTGCTGCCGCCTTTGAACCCGATGGCCAGCAGCAGATACAGCGACATGAACTTGGCCGCACCTGCGGGGATCGAAAGATCGCTGCGCACAAAGGCGGCCAGCAGCCCAAGCGCGAAGAAAAGGATCGTGGGCACCAGCAAATTGCTGGACAGCGTGTCGATTACGGTTGGCATTTGCGGCTCCTGTCCCGGTTTTTGGGCTAGGTGCCTTGCCGAAATGCATTATCCAAATATTATCTTTCTAATTTTAACATAGTTTGAGGCTATGAAATGCGCCCAACTCTGCGTCAGCTTGAATATATCGTCACCGTCAGTCGCCTTGGCAGGTTCGGGCTTGCAGCAGACGTGCTGAATGTCAGCCAACCCAGCCTGTCAGCGCAGATATCAGCAGTAGAACAAGAGCTTGGCCTGCGCATTTTCGAACGCAATAGGGGCGGTGTTCACGCGACAGCCAAAGGCGAGGCGTTCATTTCACGCGCCCAGAAGATATTGGCCGAGGTTCAGGACCTGCGCCACGCCATGACCAGCGACGCGCCGGTCGGTGGACGGTTGAGGCTGGGCGTATTGCCGTCAATTGGCCCATATCTTTTGCCGCAGGCCATCAAAAAGATTCACCGGGATCGGCCGGGTCTGCGGATTGTTGTGCGTGAAGAGAATACACGCGATCTGGAACAGGGGCTAAAGGCCGGACGCTTTGACCTAATAATCTCAACCCCCGAAGATCATCCCAACACGATGCAGCAGCGTCTGTTCAATGAAACCTTGTGGATCGGCGTGGCCGTTGACGACTTGTTGGCGCGGGATTTGCATGGCGTCACCGCCGAAGACCTGCGCGACCGTTTGATCCTGACGCTGGATCAAAGCCATCGTCTGTCCCGAATCGTATATGCGCTGGCCGCCGAGTGTGGCGGTGTCGTGTCGGACGAATATGAAGGAACAACGCTGGATTCGATTGTATTGATGGCGGCTTCGGGGGTCGGAGTCGCCGTCTTGCCTGATTTGTACGCGCGGCGGCAGGGTATCTACCGCGATGAGGTTCGGCTGCGCCCCTTGGCTATTCCAAATGCCAATCGCGATATCGCGCTGTTGGCGCGTCGTGGGGAAGACGACCTGCCCGGCCGGAATATTCTGACGAAATCTCTGCGCGCGGTTGCACGCGACATGGGGTTGACGGTTTCGCCCGAATAAAAAAAGACCCGCACAAAATGCGCGGGTCGTACAGTCTTCACCGGGGAGAAATTACCAATCCATCGGGCCCTTGTCGTTGAAGGACTCGACCAGAAAATCAATGAATGCCCTTACTTTGGGCTGTGTGAAACGGCCGGGCGGGTAAACCGCGTAGACGCCTTGAACCTCGTCGGGCAGTGACGGCATCGCATCCTGAACGCGGCCAGATTTCAGCGCGTCCGCATAAAGATAGCTGGGCAGATGGGCGATCCCAAGGCCCGAGATCGCCGCGTTCAGCAGGGATTGGCCGTCGTTGACGCTTAGCCAGCCTGCAGTACGGACCTGACGTTTTTCGCCCGAAGGCGCGGTCAGTTTCCATACATTGCCGGACGACTGGCTGGAATAGTGCAGCAGCTTGTGCTCGTTCAGATCGTCGATCTTTTGCGGACGTCCGTATTTCTCGATATAGCTTGGGGCCGCGACCATACGTTTCACGGTTTCCGTCAGCTTGCGGGCGCGCAGAGTGCTGTCTTCCAACTCTCCGATTCGAACGGCCACATCAAAGCCTTCTGAAATTAGTTCCACATACCGGTTATTCAGAACCATATTCACTGTGATATCCGGGTAAGCTGCCAGAAAACCTGACAAAACCGGTGACAGGTGATTCACGCCGAAATCTGTCGCGACGCTGATTCTAAGCAACCCGGATGGCGCGGATTGCATCGAGGTCACCAAGGCGTCGGCTTCACCCGCGTCATTCAGGACGCGACGCGCCCGGTCATAGTAGGCCAGGCCGATTTCTGTCGGCGAAACACGACGAGTCGTGCGGTTTAACAGGCGGGCGCCCAGGCGGGCCTCCAGGCTCGATACGTGCTTTGACACGGCCGACTTGGAGATGCCCATTTTCTTGGCCGCGTCGGTGAAGCCACCCTGGTCCACCACGTTGGCAAAGGCTTCCATTTCGGTCAGTCTGTCCATTCTCGTTCCCCAGGTATTGGTTCGTTGACCGATTTTTGCGGCCAATCTGGGCGGAAACTGGGCAGACATGGGATAATATCAGGGATTTTATTCGGATCGTTTGCGTATAGGAAACGCGGAAACGATGGTTTCTTAATTCGCCACAAACTCAATACACGCAGGCTTTTATGGGAATTTGGCTAAATATGTTAAGATGAGCATGGCAAATTTGTGACCATGGAGAAGACAATGAGAGCTCTTTTTACCATCGCTGCCCTGACCCTTTCCGCGACGCTTGCTTTGGCCGGAGGTGAGACACCTTCGAACCCGGATGCCGAGGTCTATTTCGTGAATTTGTCGGATGGAGATACCGTAAAATCACCCGTGACGATCGTTTTCGGCCTAAGTGGAATGGGCGTCGCCCCAGCCGGAACAGAGAAAGAGAACACCGGCCATCACCACCTTCTGATCGACCGCCCACCGCTGGGTGAGGGCGAGGACGGCGCCGATGAGTTGGCCTATGGTCTGCCTGCCGATGACAACCACATCCATTTCGGTGGTGGGCAAACCGAAGTGACACTGGATTTGGCACCGGGCGAACATACGCTGCAACTGGTCTTGGGGGATGCGGGTCATGTGCCACACGCAACGCCAATTGTGTCCGAAGTGATTACGATCACGGTCGAGTAGGCTGTGCGCATTCGGTCGACCTATTTAGGCGGCAACAGGTAGTAGGAAGACTCTGCGCGCCAGCGCCGTATTCAGCCGTTCTTTTGTATACCAATTGTTGAGGACAACCTTAGTCATTAAGTCGGGGTTTTCCTGTGCGAACGCTGCAAAGTCATCTGATTGCCCATTGGCAAGACGCTCGGCAATCAGACTCATGAACGCGTAAGTGATCGTCAGATTGAACTTGTCAGGGTCACCCGCCTTGGCAGCAAGCGATCGGATTCCTTTCGCGTAGATCGCCGCGGCATCGATGAAATCATACTTGCGCAGCAGATCGTATGCGACTTGCACGTGTTCGGCATGTCCGAACGTAGTGTTGTCGATGGCGTGTGCTTCAAATGCGTTAGTGATATCGGCGCTCATTCACCGTCCTCCTTGAAGCGATGGCTGTCTTGGGACGTCCAGTCGAGGTCATAGACACTTTTGAGTTGCTTGATCTTCTCCAGCGTTTCCTCGGAAAACGCCGGTTTGTTTTCAAAACTGTGCAGGGCCATGCCTTCGATTAGATCGCTCAGGGTCATGTCCAGCGACTCTGCCAGCCCCTTCAGAACTTTCAAAAGCCGTCTTTCGATTCGAATTCCAGTTTGGATACGTACTATTTTCTGATTCATTTGTTGTATATGTACATATGTACATAAGGAGTCAAGCGGCATCAAAAAAGCCGCCTCTTCCGAGACGGCTTCCCATGGCGCAAAAAAATTATCGTCGCGTCAGAACGTAGCCGCCAAACGCGTCCCTTGATTGATCGCGCGTTTTGCATCCAGTTCTGCGGCCAGATCCGCGCCGCCGATCACATGCGGAGTGATACCGCGTTCGATTAGCGCATCCGCAAGGCTGCGTTCTGAAACCTGACCGGAACATAGAACAACCGTATCTGCCGCGATAACGGTTGGGTCCGCGCGCTCTTCGCCAAAGCTGATATGCAGGCCGTCGTCGTCGATGCGCTCATAATTGACGCCGCCAACGAAATTCACGTCCTTCATCTTCAGCGTCGCACGGTGAATCCAGCCGGTGGTTTTACCCAGTCCCTTGCCATGCGCCTGTTTCTTGCGCTGCAGTAATGTTACCTCGCGCGCCGGGGCTGCAGGCTGCGGTCCTTCAGGAGCTAAACCCGAGCGGTGTTCGGCCGGGTCGGTTACGCCCCATTCCTTCATCCAAGCAGGCAGGTCCGCGGTGATGCTGTGGCCGTCTTCCAGCAAAAACTCGGACACGTCGAACCCGATGCCGCCGGCACCGATCACGGCGACGGATTTGCCGACTTCGGCCTTGTCGCGCAGAACGTCGATATAGCTGATGACATTCTCGCGGTCTTGCCCGGGGATTTCCGGGTCGCGCGGGTTGACGCCGGTTGCGATGACGACTTCATCAAATCCGGTCAGGTCATCGGCGCTGACATCGCGGTTCAGTTCGACCTTCACACCCAGATCTGCGATCATGGTGCGATACCAGTCGACCAGTCCCCAGAACTCTTCCTTGCCCGGAACCTGCTTGGCCATGTTTAGCTGTCCGCCCACTTCGGCGGCGCGGTCGAACAAGGTTACGTCATGGCCGCGCTGGGCAGCGGTCATCGCGGTGGACAGACCGGCCGGACCTGCGCCCACGATGGCAACCGACTTGGTAGTTGCAGCGTTTTCGATGACCAGTTCAGTCTCATGACATGCGCGTGGATTGACCAGGCACGAGGTCAATTTGCCGCCGAACGTATGGTCAAGGCAGGCTTGGTTGCAGGCAATACAAGGCGCGATCTTCGCGGACTGGCCCGCGATGGCCTTGTTCACGAATTCCGCATCCGCAAGCATCGGACGCGCCAGCGACACCATGTCGGCGCAGCCTGTGGACAGAACCTCTTCGGCGACTTCGGGGGTGTTGATCCGGTTCGAGGTGATCACCGGAATGTTGACCTCGCCCATCAGTTTCTTGGTCACCCAGGCAAAGGCCGCGCGGGGGACGCTGGTGGCGATGGTCGGGATTCGCGCCTCGTGCCAGCCGATGCCGGTGTTGATGATCGTCGCACCAGCCTCTTCGACCCGCTTCGCCAGTTCCACAACCTCATCATAGGTCGAACCGTTGGGCACAAGGTCAATCATCGACAAGCGGTAGATGATGATGAAATCGGTTCCCACGGCTTCGCGCGTGCGGCGCACGATTTCGATCGGCAGGCGCATCCGGTTTTCGTAAGAGCCACCCCAGCGATCCTCACGCTTGTTGGTGTGGGTCACGAGGAACTGGTTGATGAAATACCCTTCGGACCCCATGATCTCGACCCCGTCATAGCCCGCTTTCTGGGCCAGAGCAGCCGCGTTGACGATGTCGCTGATCTGCTTCTCGATACCTTCCTCGTCCAGTTCGCTGGGCGGGAACGGAGAGATCGGCGATTTAACCGGGCTGGGCGCCACACATTTGGGGCCATAGGCATAGCGGCCTGCGTGCAGGATTTGCATGGCAATCTTGCCGCCCGCTTCGTGCACGCGCTGGGTGACGATGGAATGTTTTGCAACCTCGTCATCATTGGTCATCATCGACGCGCCCGGCAGAACCGAGCCTTCAAGGTTCGGACCGATCCCACCCGTCACCATCAGGGCCACGCCCCCACGGGCGCGGTCTGCATAGAACTCGGCCACGCGGTTCCAGTCGCCTGTTTCCTCAAGCCCTGTATGCATCGAGCCCATCAGAACGCGGTTTTTCAGTGTGGTGAAGCCCAGATCAAGCGGGGCCAGCATATTTGGGTACGCAGTCATGGCAAACTCTCCCTCCCGGATTTTCAGCGTTAGATTGATGTTCGCGTCAACTTTGTCACGCGAAACCTTGCGTCACGGTCTATGCTGTCGCACCGGCAGTTGATACAGACGGATCGTTACAGGAAAAAGAGACCAAGCATGACCCCTGATCAGATCGCGAAACTGCCCTATCGTCCTTGTGTTGGCCTGATGTTGATGAATGCGCATGGCCAGATTTTCGTGGGCCAGCGCAATGATCGCCACAAGAACGCTTGGCAGATGCCGCAAGGGGGCGTGGACAAGGGCGAAGACCCCCGCGATGCGGCCCTGCGCGAGCTTTGGGAAGAAACAGGGGTGACCGCTGATCTGGTCGAGGTCGTGGCCGAAACGCCAGGTTGGCTGCCTTATGACCTGCCGCATGATATCGTCCCGAAAATCTGGAAAGGTCGCTTTCGTGGGCAAGAGCAGAAATGGTTTCTGCTGCGCTACTCAGGCCGCGACGATCAGATTAATATCGACACCGATCACCCCGAGTTCACCCGGTGGAAATGGCAGGAGCCTTCGCGCTTGGTGCAAGAGATCGTGCCGTTTAAACGTGACGTTTATGAACAGGTTGTTGCCGCCTTTGCCGAACACCTGTCATAAAGTGTCATGCGCATCGAGGACATCTGGCCCAAGTACCGTGCGCGCCTGAAGGCGTTTTTGCACTCGCGCGTTGCGAATGCAGCGGATGTGGACGACCTGTTGCAAGAGATTTCGGTCAAAGTGTTTACAGGTTTGCCTGCGCTGATGGATCCGTCCAAGTTGCAGCCATGGCTTTTTCAGACCGCAGATCGCACCATCATTGATTTCTATCGCAAGTCCGGCCGCGCGCAGGCGCACCCGGATGACCTGTGGTATCACCGCGATGACCCCGAAACCCGGCAGGATTTGGAAGGCTGCGTTGAGCCGTTCATTCGCGGCCTGCCCGCGGAAACAGCGGATATGCTGATGGCTATAGATATCAACGGAATGTCTCAGAATGATTACGCTGTGGCACATGGTCTACCGTATTCGACCCTCAAATCCCGCGTACAGAAAGGTCGGGCTGAGTTGCGAAAAGCGTTTGAAAACTGCTGTGACATCACAATGGATGCGCGCGGAAACATCGCGGATGTGCGGATAAAATCGGAAAACTGCAAAAAATGTTGATCTGAACGTCGTCTTTTTGGCGCGGGCTTCGTCTGACAGATGAAACCACCAAAAGGAAATGAAGATGATCCGTATCATTAGCTTCAAAATCTGCCCCTTCGTGCAGCGCGTAACCGCGTTGCTTGAGGCCAAGCAGATACCTTATCAGATCGATTACATCAGTCTCAGCGACAAGCCCGACTGGTTCCTTGACCTCTCGCCAACAGGTCAGGTGCCTGTTCTGGTGACTGAAGGCGGCACACCGCTTTTCGAGTCTGACGCGATCGCGGAATATATCGATGACATTTCCGCGCCGCTGCAACCCGATTTGACGCCCGAGCAACGCGCCCTGAACCGCGCCTGGAGCTATCAGGCCAGCAAGCATTATCTTGTCCAGTGCAGCGCGATGCAAAGCGCCGATTTGGCGACGTTTACCGAACGTATGTCAAAACTGAACGCCGCCTTTGCTAGGGTCGAACAGACAATGGGCAGCGACCCGTTCTTTGGTGGCGAGGCGCTGGGCAATGTCGATATGGCGTGGCTGCCGCTATTGCACCGCGCTTCGATCGTCGAAGCGCATAGCGGTCATGACATGCTGGCGCGTTATCCCAAGGTGAAGGCATGGCAACAGGCTGTGTTGGCGACAGGGATTCCGCAAAAGTCGGTATCCGAAGATTTCGCCGTTCGGTTTACAGATTTTTATCTGGCCTATCGCACCTGGCTGGGCCGGGGCGCTAACCAGAACGAAGCACCCACGTCGGTCCAGACACGTCAATCGCGCGGATGTTGCGGTTGATGCGATCACCGTCCTGCACGTTGACGTGAGGGGGCGTAGCCCTGTCCGGGGTTCGCCTCTAACTGTTGGGTATCCGCCAGACCTTGCTGCGTTGCCCAAGGTCCATCGTCAATGCCGGGGGGGCCTCAATGCGTTTAATACTGATCTTGCTGCTACCCCTGCTGGTCGCCTGCGCCAGTGTCGAGCGGTTGGCCCTGCCCGCTGCGGCCCCATTGCCGGACGGTGCCCTGACGCAATCTGCGCCACCGCCCGGTGCGCGAGTGGATCACAGTGACTGGACCCTGTTCCTGAACCGCTATGTCGCTCCGGATGCGCAAGGGGTGAACCGAGTGGCTTATGGGCAGGTAACGCAGGCCGACAAGGTGCGGCTGGACGAGTATCTGACGGCGTTGCAAGCGGTGGACCCTGCCGCTCTGACCCGCGATCAGCAATTGGCCTATTGGATCAACATGTATAACGCGGTGACGGTGGATGTGATCCTTGAGAACTACCCCGTCGCCTCGATCCGCGACATCAAGGACGGGCCGCTGTCAATCGGGCCGTGGAACCGGCCTCTGGTGATGGTCGCGGGGCAGACTCTGACCCTGAACGATATCGAGCATCGCATCATCCGACCCAACTATGCCGAGCCGCGAATCCACTACGCGCTGAATTGTGCGGCTGTCGGCTGCCCCAACCTGATGAACCGCGCTTGGCAGGCCGAAACGCTGGAGCGTGATTTCGCCGCCGCCGAACATGAATATATCAACGACCCGCGCGGGGTTCGGTTCAACGACAATGGCGGGCTGATCCTGTCCAAAATCTTCATCTGGTTCCGCGAAGATTTCGGACCGAACGAACAGGCGGTCTTAGCCTATATCCGAACCGTTGCCGATCCGGATCTGAAAACGCGCCTACAAGACGTGCGCCGCGTCAGCTCCTACAAATACGATTGGTCTCTGAACGACGCGGCAGCTGGTTTCTAATAGACGGGATCATAGTAACCCTTCGGCCCGCAGCAATTCTTGCATGTTCGCCTCGGGGCGGGGACCGATATGGCTGATCACTTCGCGGGCGCAGACATTGCCTATTTTGGCGCAGGTCTCGTAATCGCGGCCCGTGGCCATGCCAAACAAGAACCCGGCGGCGAACTGATCGCCCGCGCCGGTGGCATCGACCGGCACAACTTTTTCGACGGGCACATCAACCCGTTGCCCTTCGTACAACACCGTCACACCATCGCCTGACCGGGTACACACAACCAGAGGGCAAATGTCCGCGGTCTTTGCCAGTGCGTCTTCCAGATCGTCGGTTTCGAACAGGGATTTGATCTCGGCTTCGTTCCCGATGACGAAATCCAATTCGTTTTCGATCAACAGCAAGAAATCGACCCGGTGACGTTCCACGCAGAACGGGTCGGAAATTGCGATCCCGGCCTTGCCGCCGCCCTTGTGACAGGTGCGCGCGGCCTCAAGAAATGCGGCCTTGCCCTTTTCCTTGTCAAACAAATAGCCTTCAAGGAACATGATCTGGCTGTTGCCCGACACATCCGCGGACACGTCGGTCGAAGACAGCTCGGACGAAATCCCCAGATAGGTGTTCATCGACCGTTCCCCATCGGGCGAGACAAAGATCATCGAACGCGAGGTCGGCAGTTCCCCTCCCGGCACCGGAGGGTTGACGAAGTCGACGCCCTCTTCGTTCATCGCATCCGCATAGAACCGGCCCAAAGCGTCGTCATGCACACGCCCAATAAAGGCTGCATCCAGCCCCAGCGCCCCGGCCCCTGCGATGGTGTTGGCGACCGAACCGCCCGGCGTCTGCACCCGACCTTCCATCGAGGCATACAGCACCTCGCCGCGTTCCTGCTCGATCAGTTGCATGATGCCTTTTTCGATGCCCATCAGCTCCAGAAAGCTGTCATCGGCCTGAGAGATCACGTCCACGACGGCGTTGCCGATACCGGTAAGCTGATAGGTTTTCATAGGTTCTTGTCCTCAAATTCGCAGAGATCGCGGATGATACAGGTTCCGCACAGGGGTTTGCGCGCCTTGCAGTGATAGCGGCCATGCAGGATCAGCCAGTGATGCGCGTGCAACTGGAAATCGGCGGGGATGTTATCTTCGATTGCGCGCTCGACCGCGTCCACGGTTTTGCCGGGGCAAATGCCGGTGCGGTTGCCGACGCGGAAGATATGCGTATCCACCGCCTGTGCCGGTTGCCGCCACCACATGTTCAGAACCACATTGGCCGTCTTGCGCCCTACACCGGGCAGGGATTGCAGGGCGGCACGGGAATTGGGCACCTCGCCGCCATAGTCTTCGACCAGAATGCGGCTGAGTTTGATGACGTTCTTGGCCTTTTGGCGGAACAGGCCGATGGTCTTGATGTGTTCGATCAGGCCCTCTTCACCCAGATCCAGCATCTTTTGCGGGGTGTCGGCGATCTTGAACAATTCGCGCGTGGCCTTGTTGACACCCGCATCGGTCGCTTGCGCCGACAGCGCCACGGCCACGACAAGGGTATAGACGTTCACATGCTCAAGCTCGCCCTTGGGTTCGGGGTCGGCGTCCTGAAAGCGCGTAAAGATCTCGCGGATCGTGTGATAATCAAGTTGTTTTGCCATCCGCGCCTTAATGCCGCCCAAGGGCCGGTGACACAAGCCTAAAGCCAATGCGCAGGTTTCGGGTCGCCGGGGCGCTGTCACCGCGATATGGTTCGGGCAACATACGAGGTGAGAGTCATGAATGTTCAAACCCCCGAAAGCGGATATCACTACAACGTCATGCGGCGCGCGATTGAACTGATTGATCAGGGCGGCGAATCCCTGTCTCTGGAAGAACTGGCCGATCAGATGGACATGAGCCCGGCCCATTTCCAGCGTCTGTTTTCACGCTGGACCGGGGTGTCACCGAAACGGTATCAGCAGTACCTGACGCTGGGCCATGCAAAAGCCCTGCTGCGCGAGCGTTTCACCACGCTGGAAACCGCGCATAACGTGGGTCTGTCTGGCAGCGGTCGCCTGCATGATCTGTTCTTGAAATGGGAATCCATGAGTCCCGGCGAATACGCGCGCAAAGGCGCGGGTCTGACGATTTATTGGGGCTGGTTCGATTGCCCCTTTGGTCCGGCACTGGTGATGGGCACCGACAAGGGCATCTGCGGCATGGCGTTCGGTGCGGAAACTGGCGAGGCAGCCGCAATGGAGGACATGACGTCCCGCTGGCCCAAGGCGGATTACGTCGAGGATACCGAAAAGCTACGCCCGTGGGTCGAGGCATCGTTTGGGGCGAACCGTGGGGAAACTCCGCTGCACTTGATCGGTTCACCGCTGCAAATCAAAGTGTGGGAAGCGCTGATGCATATCCCTTCGGGGCAGGTAACGACATATTCCGAGATCGCGCAGCGGGTTGGGTCTCCGCAAGCGGTGCGTGCTGTTGGTACTGCGGTTGGGCGCAATCCGGTCAGTTGGCTGATTCCGTGTCACCGCGCCTTGCGGAAATCCGGCGGGTTGGGCGGCTATCACTGGGGCCTGCCCGTCAAACGCGCCATGCTGGCCTATGAAGCCGCGCAGGCGGATGCTTAGACACTAGGGGCGCGTCCGACCCTGGGTGGGCGCTGCAATACGTGTTTCATGGGCGCTTTATCTTGAAAGTACGGACGAAGCATGAGCCGCTTTTGTCGTCGCCAAAGCGCCCTCCCGGGGGGAGGGTCGGGCGCGGCCCGGGCTGGACGCCCGAGCCAGACGTTGTGCCAGGCGTTTACTCGGCGGCCCACCCGCCGACAGCTTTGATCTCAAGAAAATCTTCCAGCCCCCAAACGCCGCCCTCGCGCCCGTTGCCGGATTGTTTCATGCCCCCGAAAGGCGATCCGGCACTGCGGGACTGGCCGTTCATTTCGACCATGCCCGACCGCAGCGCGCGCGCCATGCGGTTCGCGCGGTCGCCGTCCTGTGTCTGAACATAGTTGGTCAGGCCATAGGGCGTGTCATTGGCGATCTCGACGGCTTCTTCCTCGGTATCGAAGGGGATCATGGTCAAGACCGGGCCAAAGATTTCCTCGCGCGCGATGGTCATCTGGTTGTTGGCATCGGCAAAAACGGTGGGGCGCACGTAATAGCCCTTGTTCAGACCTTCAGGCCGCCCGGTGCCACCAGAGACCAGCCGGGCGCCTTCGTCGATGCCCTTCTGGATCAGATCCTGAATCTTGGTCCATTGCAGTTCGTTCACCACGGGGCCAATGTGCCGCCCTTCTTCCTGAGCGTTCCCGACCGAAACCATGTTGGCAACTTGCGCGGCAGTCTCGACCGCCTGATCGTAGATCGGGCGTTGCACCAGCATACGGCTGGGGGCGTTACAGCTTTGGCCGGTGTTGTTCATCATATGCAGCACGCCGCGCTTAACGGCCTTTTCATCGGCATCGGCAAAGACGACGTTTGCGCCCTTGCCGCCCAGTTCAAGATGCACTTTCTTCAAAGTATCTGCGGCGTTCTTTGAGATCGCGGTGCCCGCGCGGGTCGAGCCGGTGAAACTGATCATATCCACATCTGGATGCGCCGACAGTTGCGATCCCACGCCCACACCATCGCCATTCACTAGGTTGAACACGCCTGCCGGGAACCCGGCCTCGTCCATCATCTCGGCAAAGATCATCGCGTTCAGCGGGCTTTGCTCGGACGGTTTCAGAACCATGGTGCAGCTCGCAATCGCAGCCGCGCCCACCTTGAGTGTGATCTGGTTCATCGGCCAGTTCCAAGGTGTGATCAGGGCGGCGACGCCCACAGCTTCATAGATAATCCGGTCGTTGGGGGCGTGATCCCCCAAGGGGCGTTCGAACTGAAACGCCTTGGCTGCACGGACGAAATTTTTCAGGTGATAGACACCGGCGCCAGACTGCTGCGTGCGCGCCATATCAATCGGAGCACCCATTTCCAGAGACATGGCTTGCGCCAGATCTTCCGAGCGCGACAGGTAGATCTCGACCAGCTTTTCAACCAGCGCAATGCGCTCTTGCACCGGGGTTGCCATCCAGCCGGGCAGGGCGGCTTTGGCGGCAGCGACTGCGGCGTTGGTATCGTCGGCGCCTCCAAGTGAAATCACCGCGCAGGGGTCTTCGGTCGAGGGGTTGATGACCTCAAAATCGTTGGCCTGTGCCGGGGCGACCCACTGGCCGTTAATATAGAAGTTCCGCTTGTCGATCATGGCTCCACCTTTCCACAAATATTCTCCGACCGCCCGGTCGGTTTTGCGGGCACTTTGTCACCCCGGTCAGCAAGGGGCAAGGGGGCAATTCCAAATGCGCGATCGTATGAGTAACGCAGTTTTGTCACTCAGCCTCAAATGATTGGTTTAACTTGTCGGCAAAGTGATTAAATTTGCGTCAGCCGATTTCGGCTTATCAGCAGGAAAGGAGACGCCCCATGGGTTTGCGCATTAACGACACCGTCCCGAATTTCACTGCAGAAACGGATCAGGGAACCATTCAGTTTCACGACTGGATTGGTGACAGCTGGGCCATTCTGTTTTCGCACCCCAAGGATTTCACCCCGGTCTGCACCACCGAATTCTCGGCCGTGGCCCAACTGAATGATGAATGGGCTGCACGGAATACCAAAGTTCTGGGTGTGTCCGTCGACGGCGTCGAGGACCACAAAAAGTGGAAGAAAGACATCGAAGCTTATGGCAATGCCAACCCCGGTTTCCCGATCATCGCGGATGACGGGCTGGCCGTTTCGAAAGCTTTCGACATGCTGCCAGCCGAAGCGTACCTGCCGGATGGCCGCACACCGGCTGACAGCGCCACGGTCCGTTCGGTCTTTATCATTGGCCCTGACAAGCAACTGAAGCTGTCGATGACCTATCCGATGACCGTAGGCCGTAACTTTGCAGAAATCCTGCGCGCCTTGGACGGCTTGCAAATGAGCGCCAAGGGCGTAGCAACTCCGGCCAACTGGATTCCGGGCGAAGACGTGATCATTCCACCAGCGGTTTCGAACGAAGAAGCCAAGGAAAAGTTTGGTGAGTTTGAGACGATCTTCCCTTACCTGCGCAAAACCAAGGCGCCCAGCTAAGACAGAGGGCGGGGCTAAATGCCCCGCTTATCCGCTGTGCGCATAGGTTCGATCTTATGCGCCGGTCACGCCGCGGGTCGCTGCGGGTGTTGATAAAGCTTCGCGCGGTAAGCGGCGCGCTTGAACTCTCGGGAAATTTTGTCACCAAGTGGGGGGCGGGTTTGAATCGTGGACCCACCGATCTCGTTGGCGACCTCCTGATTGCCGCTGCCTAGCAGCGCCAGAATCGGCTGGCCCGTCAACCAGTGCATTTGTAGGAACGTGTCAATCGGGCGGTCGATTTTGTTGGTGGCCTCAAGCAGCCGCTCGGCCGCACGACGTCCGACCAACTGACACACGCATTGCAATCCGATCACCTTGGGCAGGATCAGTCGCATGTCGTTGCGCCGGGCCAGCACCTGCGCCGCAATTTCGCGCTGCTTTACCGGAATGCGGATGTAATGGTCGGGTGTCGCGATCGGGGTGAGCATCTTCAGCGCCTCGTCCATCCGGCAGGGGTCAACGCGCAGGTCGTCCTCGGTAATGATGGCCAGGTCGATCTTTTCATCCACCAGCTTCTGCCAGATTCGGCGGTGGCTTTCGAACACTCCGATTTCTGCTGGTCGCAAATTGAACGGGTATTCGGGACGATGCAAATTGCCGGGAAACAACTCTACATCTGCGATCTGGTCAGAATTGCGACCATTCACTGCCTCGAATAGTTCGGCGTTTGGCAGACTAGCGCAAAGCTTTTCTGCGTTGGGCCGCCGGGCCGTACTTGAGGACATGTGAATAACAAAAGAGCGCATGCACAAGTGCATAGAACACGCACGCAATCTGGGAAAGAGAAACCAGAGGGTAAGAAGGGCAAAATACAACTATAGGTCCGGTCAGATACAGAAATTCCCTCAGGACTTGTGCGATTGATCTGTCACATGGTCTGAAAGACCTTGTTTGGCACCGAACTGGCAGGTGCGCCTCGGTTCGTGAATCCGACCTTTTGTGATAGGGTATGGCGATTGAGCTGACGAACAGGCACACGGCCACAAACATCGAGCGTTCACACTGTGCACTACAGGAGAAGACGATGGCATTTACAGATTGGTATGTCGAAGGTGAGGCTTTTGGGAACTGCAACTGCGGCTATGCCTGCCCTTGTCAGTTCGAAGAATTGCCTACACACGGGAACTGCCGTGGATTTGAAGTTCTGGAAATTTCAAAGGGGCATTTTGGCGATACGAACCTTGTCGGGGCGAAAGCCGCACTAATTTATGCGTGGCCCGGTCCGATTTTTGAAGGCGGCGGCGAGATGCAGGTTATCATCGATCCAAGCGCCTCGGATGCGCAGCGCGCGGCGCTGGAAAAGGTCTTCCACGGTGAAGAGACCGAAGAAATGGCGACCCATTGGTTCGTCTTTCGGGCGATGTGCAAAACCGTTCACGAGACGCTGTATTTGCCAATTGATTTCGAGATGGATATGGAGAGGCGCACGGCCAGTGTTACCATCGGCGATGTGCTCAGCTCGACCGGACGACCGATTCAGGCCCCGCACGGCGGAGGAGAGCACCGGGTGCGGATCGACATCCCCGGTGGGATCGAATTCACTCTGGCGGAAATTGGCAATGCATCGACCAAAGCGAATGCGGCGATCAAACTGGATTTGAACGACAGCTTTGGACAATGGCATATTATGAAGCATGGGCCGTCCGGCGTGGCCCACTAAATAAAAGACCCCGGCCATAACCGGGGTCTTTCATTATTTAAGAAAAGAGTTCCCGATTACTCGGCGTCTTCTTTCTTTTCTTTCTTCTCAGGCACGATCTCTTCGCCGGTTTCCTGATCGACCACTTTCATCGACAGGCGGACCTTGCCGCGATCGTCAAAGCCCAGCAGCTTGACCTTAACTTCTTGACCTTCTTTCAGAACATCCGACGGATGGTTCAGACGGCGGTCTTCGATCTGAGATACGTGGACCAGACCGTCGCGCTTGCCAAAGAAGTTCACGAAGGCACCGAAGTCGACGATCTTGACCACTTTACCAGTGTAGATCTGACCTTCTTCCGGCTCGGCCACGATCGAATAGATCATGTCATAGGCCTTTTGGATCGATTCACCATCCGGTGACGCGATCTTGATGACGCCGTCGTCGTTGATGTCGACCTTGGCACCCGAAACTTCGACGATCTCGCGGATGACCTTACCGCCCGAGCCGATCACTTCGCGGATCTTGTCGGTTGGGATGTTCATGGTCTCGATGCGCGGGGCGTGGACCGAGAATTCGTTGGTCTCGGACAGGGCTTTGCCCATCTCGCCCAGAATGTGCATCCGGCCGTCCTTGGCCTGTGCCAGGGCTTTCTCCATGATCTCGGGTGTGATGCCCGCAACCTTGATGTCCATCTGCAGCGAGGTGATGCCGTTTTCGGTACCCGCCACTTTGAAGTCCATGTCGCCCAGGTGGTCTTCGTCACCCAGAATGTCCGACAGGATGGCATAGTTGCCGTCATCTTCCAGGATCAGGCCCATGGCCACACCAGCAACCGGCGCTTTCAGCGGAACGCCCGCATCCATCATCGACAGCGAACCGCCGCAGACCGAAGCCATCGAGCTGGAGCCGTTCGATTCAGTGATTTCGGACACGATACGGATCGTGTAGGGGAAGTCGGTCGCCGCAGGCAGAACCGCCTGAAGCGCACGCCATGCCAGCTTGCCGTGGCCGATCTCGCGACGGCCGGGGCCACCAACGCGGCCAACTTCACCAACCGAATACGGAGGGAAGTTGTAGTGCAGCAGGAAGTTCGATTTGAAGTTGCCGTGCAGCGCGTCGATGAATTGTTCATCGTCACCGGTGCCCAGCGTGGTCACGGCCAGCGCCTGCGTTTCGCCACGGGTGAACAGGGCCGAACCGTGGGTCCGCGGCAGCATCGAGGTTTCTGCAACGATCGAACGGATATCGGTGGTCGAGCGACCGTCGATGCGCTTGCCGCCTTTGACGACGTCGCCACGCAGAATGCCAGCTTCCAGCTTTTTCATCGCGGAACCGAGGTTAGCGTCTTCCAACTGTTCCTCGGTCAGGGCTTCTTTGATCGTTTCACGGGCGGCGGCAACAGCGGCGGTGCGCTCTTGCTTGTCGGTGATTGCGAAGGCGGCGCGCATCTGCTCTTCGCCAGCGGCCGAAACAGCAGCATAGAGGTCCGCATAGTCGGGTGCTGCGAATTCAAACGGCTCTTTGGCGGCGTCTTCGGCCAGAGCGATGATCAGGTCGATGACCGGCTGGATCTGCTCGTGCGCGAAGGTCACGGCGCCCAGCATTTCGGACTCGGACAGCTCGTAAGCTTCCGATTCCACCATCATCACGGCGTCTTTGGTGCCGGCCACAACCAGATCCAGACGCTGTTCGGGGTTCAGGCGCAGGTCCTGCATGTCGTCTACGGTTGGGTTCAGGACGTATTCGCCATCCACGAAACCAACACGGGCACCGGCGATCGGGCCCATGAAAGGCGCACCGGAAATGGTCAAAGCAGCCGAGGCCGCGATCATCGCCACGATGTCGGGATCGTTGACCAGATCGTGAGACAGCACGGTGCACATGACCAGAACTTCGTTTTTGAAGCCGTCAACGAACAGCGGGCGGATCGGACGGTCGATCAGACGCGCGGTCAGCGTCTCTTTCTCGGTCGGGCGCGCCTCGCGCTTGAAGAAGCCACCCGGAACCTTACCGGCGGCATAGTATTTTTCTTGGTAGTGCACGGTCAGCGGGAAAAAGTCCTGACCGGGCTTTTGTTGCTTGGCAAAGGTCACGTTCGCCATGACGCTGGTTTCGCCCAGCGTGGCGATCACGGTGCCGTCCGCCTGACGGGCAACCTTGCCAGTTTCCAGTGTCAGCGTCTCTTCGCCCCACTGCATTGATTTCTTTGTTACATCAAACATTTGCGTATCCTAAAAGGGAGCACTCCCGGCCCTCCGGGTCTCCCGTTTTGCATGGCGGCCCCATTGCCGCCGACCCCATTTTATCTTCCGTTCGAGTGCCGGGGTCAGGGCACAACGTCTCAGATACCCGCGCGCATACATGAGATTGCAGCCAAAGGAAAGCGAAACCGCATAGTGGGGCAATTGACGGCAATCCGACCCATCGGAACAGAGTTGCCGAACATACCAGGCTTTCGTTCGAATTTGTTTGTACAAATGCGGCAATTCGAATGCATTTTGCAAAAATATGATGTCAGTGTAAGCTGTTATCACTGAACCCGCGGTCGAAAAGACGGAAACGCGCCAAGGGGGTACAATACTCATATCCGTCAGTCGACCGAATACCTTGGCGTTTGCACCTAGCGGACAGAGGGGCAGTCGAATGGCTCAGACGAAGAAAATGCTGGATCCGGATCCTCGGATCTATGACTTTGAAACCGAATACGAACTTGGGCAGGATAACGTCCGACCCTTCGGTTTGGACATCCATAACCCGGTATTCCTGATCTCAAGTATCCTCATATTTGCGTTCGTTCTGATCGCATTGGCCAATCAAGAGGCCGCAGCGACGTTCTTTGGATGGCTCCGGCCATGGCTGACCAGTACGTTCGATTGGTTCCTTGTTCTTTCCGTGGATGCAATCACCCTGTTTTGTTTGGCGCTAATCGTCTTGCCCGTTGGCAAGGTACGGATCGGCGGCAAAGACGCCAAACCCGATTATTCCTATGCGGGCTGGATTGCGATGATGTTCGCAGCCGGGATCGGGATCGGCTTGTTGTTCTTCGGTGTGATGGAACCGGTTTATTACAACTTTGCCGAGGACGGAAACGCAGTTCCATTGGGAATTGATATCGCGGTGCCCGGTAATGAGTATGCCGGTGTTGTCGGTACGATCCACCATTGGGGGCTTGAGGGCTGGGCCGTCTACGCCGCCGTCGGCCTTGCACTGGCGATCTTCAGCTACAACCTTGGCTTGCCATTGACCCTACGGTCGGCCTTCTACCCGATCCTTGGCGAGCGCGTGTGGGGCTGGTGGGGTCATATCATTGATACCCTGGCTGTTTTCGCCACGCTGTTCGGTCTGACAACCTCGCTTGGATTGGGTGCGCAGCAGGTGGCCGCAGGCCTTTATGAAGTGTTCGGCATCGAACCCAGCCCGACAGTTGTGGTGCTGCTGATCATCGGAATCACGATGATTGCTCTGGGATCGGTCCTTTTGGGCATGGATGCAGGTGTCAAACGGCTGAGCGAGATCAACATGATCATGGCCGTTGGTTTGTTCCTGTTCGTGATCGCGGTCACCGGTGTTGGGACAGCCATTGCGCGGTATTTCAACGTCATGACAGATTACGTGCTGCACTTACCGGCCTTGTCCAACCCGTTCGGGCGAGAAGATACCAGCTATTTCCACGGCTGGACGACCTTCTACTGGGCCTGGTGGATTGCATGGTCGCCGTTTGTGGGCATGTTCATCGCCCGTATCTCGAAGGGCCGCACAGTGCGAGAGTTCGTTATCTGCGCGTTGCTGGCACCCACGGCGGTTTGCGCCCTTTGGATGTCTACTTTCGGCGGTGCCGCGATTGACATGCTGAACGCAGGCGGAGCGGAAGGTGTCCGCGCCACCGTGATCGACAGCTATGCCCCCGAAGGCGCGCTGTTTGGCTTCCTGAAAGAGCTTCCGCTTTATGGTATCGTCGCACCGATCGCGTTGATCCTGATCGTGGTGTTCTTTGTGACCTCGTCGGATTCCGGTTCGCTGGTGATCGACACGATCACCGCGGGCGGCAAGATGGATGCTCCGGTGATCCAGCGCGTGTTCTGGTGCACACTGGAAGGGCTGGTTGCAATCGCGCTCTTGCTGGGCGGTGGATTGGTTGCCCTTCAGGGTGCGGCGGTCTCGACCGGTATTCCGTTTACGATGGTTGTTCTGATCATGTGCTATTGCCTCTGGCTGGCGCTGAAGTCAGAGAAAGCCAAGATGTAACAACGTTCGAATGAAATCAGAAACGCCCGTCATTTGGCGGGCGTTTTTTTGGTTAAAGACTGCGCAATGAGAAGTAACCCGCACTTGAAGGCCGCGATTGGGTCAGTTGCCGCCTAGTTCTGAGCCGAGGACGCAAGGCAGTCAATAAGGGGTTTGTGATTGGCCCGGTGCCGTTCCACCAGCTTTCGCACCTGTTTGCCCTTCTGCGGGATATATCGAGCGGAATGTGTCTGGAATTGCGGCTCGCAGCATTCGGGGAACAGCTCCAGAATCTCTTTTCTGGAATCCTCGGGGACGGATTTCAAAGCCTCCGGCCCGGTAAACAGGCTTTCGGTCGGTGCCCCGTTGGACCAGATGATTTCATGCGCATCGAACAGGATGTGGAAATACTCCACCCCATCCGGTGTCGCCTTCAGAGTTTCCACACCGTCCAGAGAAATCAGCTTTTTCGCCGGGATCAGGACGTCCTTGCGTTCGAACATGCGCAAGGCGACAACCGACGAAACAAGAACGCGGTGTTGCGGTGAAACAATCAAGTCCCGCTTGGGGTAACCGACCCCCAGGGCGTTCGCCCTGATTACAATGGGTTTGAGCCTTGGCTGGGCGTCAAGCTCGGCCCGGGTCAACGCGCGCGACCCGATCCAGCGAATAGGCTTAAAGCCGTTGTCAAAGGTCAGAATCTGATCCGAGATTTTCAGGTCTTCAACTGCGACGGGGCCTTCGCGGGTCTCAATTAGTGTTCCGGCTGCAAAACACAGGACGTCGATAAATTCGCCGGCCGCGTTTGTGGGGCCTGTTTCTGACTGGTCAATCTCAATTGTGTTGTCGCCGCTGTCATTCCAGGCCGCTGCAATTGCGTCCGTGTTGACGGTCAGCCCGTTGAACAATTGCAGCGGGACCAGCGGACCGTTGTCTTCCTTTACACCGTACAGTTCGATGGTGCCGTCGGGGCTCACCTCCAGGCGGACGACGGGTTCGCCGTTGGTATTGCCAAGCTGCCAGACGGCGGGCGTGTCAATTTCGTACCGGTCGCCATCGGCAAACTGGACAGTCTGCCCTTCCGTTTGGACAATTTGGAACTGAAGTTCGTTCTCCGCGCCAGCTGGCCCGCCTATGAACAGGTCAACATCGTTGATCCGAATGCTGAAGCTGTTGTCCAGTGTGTCAAAATCAATGACGAAACCGTCACCTGCGGACGTATCCGTAAACGTGGCGGAGTCACCGTTTGCGATGCTGAAATTTGCCATTTGAGGGTCGACCAGTCCTGAGAATCTAAACGAGAACAAAAAACTTTGTTCCCTTGTTTGACGAAACGACTAATGGCCCATCCCGGAGCGTTCGAAAAGAGTGTTCCTACAATTACCTTGCAGAACTTTTTGAAAAATCTCTTAAGTTTCTGCGTTTTAAGTATGCCATTAGGCGATTGTGCCGGACGGGCTCAGTGCCGGCCTTGTTGGCGCTACGGACTGTAGTTAGGACTGCCCGAGCCGTCCAAATAAACCCGGTTTTTCACGGTGGCGTCCATCTTCGAACGCATAATTGAACACATCGATGTCCCGGGCGTACACGCGGCCAACAATGTCGCGGGTTTCCTGGTCATAGTAATCCCGATAATCCGTGCGCTTCGACTGTTTGCGGTGCCGAATAACAAGGCGTCGCATTCCGATCTGTTTCAGTGCCTTGCGAAGGTCGTAATCAAACCGTTCGAAACGCCCGACAAAGTCCAGGGGCATGTTTCCTGATGCGTCGGTCAGGTACAGATATTGCGGTTGAAAATAGCGGATTTGCAGAAACTTTTCAGGGTCTTGGGAAAGGGCCTGCGCGAATTCTTTGAACGACCCATGTTCAGTTACCTCGGTGATTTCGGGCCGCCTTTGACACACGTAGTGATACCCTGAAACAAAGCGGTCCCATGGATTGCGCACAAAGCTGAACTTGAAATAGTCATTGGCGTCGGCGCCCAACAGGTCAAAGTACTGAGAGATATAGTCGATATTTTTGTCGCGCGGGTCGCGCGGATTGACTTGCCGCCCAAAAAAGCGGTCCCGTTTCAGAACCGTAGTCACAGTTGATCCGCCGGATTTGGGGATGTGGACGAAGATCACCTTGATGTTCGGAAAAATGGGCATCGGTTTTCCTTTGGGGCGCGGCTGTACGAGCTTGCCAGACCGAGCCGAGTTGTCGGCATCGGCCTGTTTCGGGCCGTCAGGATTATGGACCTGCCGGACGTTTTGTGCGCGTCAGAAACGATAGGCGACGCGTGCCGTGATGGTGCTCAGGTCAAAATCCGAGTCGTTTGGTGCGTCGTCAAAATCGCCGCTCACATCACGATAGGTGTAGTCTGCACCGGCAAACCAGCGGTCGTTGAAGTTGTACTCCATACCCAAGCCGATGTTGAAGCCGTCCAGAGTTGTCTGGCTTTCCCTGTCAAATTGCGCACTTGGGTGGACCCGCAATCTGGACCATGACCAACCCAAAGCGCCGTAGAACATGAAATCGCCGTTCACGTACCCAACCCGGCCACGAAGGTCAGCGAAATCCATCACTTCCCGCGTTTCGGGGTCGCCCTTTTCGACGACATGAGACAGGTTCGAATACCGGACTTCAGCGCCATAGATCATATCGCCGCGCTGCATGTTATAGCCAAACAGCGCACCAAAGCTGCGGCCGTTGTCGGGATCGAACGAGGCATTTCTCGTACCGCCGGACAGAACCGGAAAATCCGTTGTTCCGTCTGCTGCGGCCGCGCCAATTTCAAGCCCCGCATAGACACCCTCAAACGCGCTTGCGGCAGACGTGCTATCCGCATGGGCCGCGTCAGGAACGGCTTGCACCAGTGGTATCAGGGACAAGAGGGCAAACTTCCTCATCCAAACTCTCCTTAAACAATTACGCAAATTACATGATGACTTGTGTCAGGGCTGAGGGGAATCATAGGGCAGCCGCCCGGAGTGGAAAAGAAAATGTAGAAAACGTTAAGATTTTAGGCGGGTGTTGGTGCCAAAAAACAAGACATCGGCTCGCGATCAGCGGTCCTGCGGTGCGGCTTTAGGAATTCCGAGGTTTTGGCAGGTGTCCCGGTTCGGTTGCGGTTATCGAATCGCAGCCTGAACTTGTCTATGGGCCAAACAAAAACGCCCACCGTTTGGTGGGCGTTAAAGTCAAAAATCCGGGGTTTCGAACCCGAAAACACCAGTTGGTGTTTAGCGGCGGATGCCCAGTTTCTGGATCAGTTCCTGGTAACGCGCTTCTTCCTTGCCCTTCAGGTAGTCCAGCAGCTTACGGCGCTGGGCGACCATTTTCAGCAGACCGCGACGACCGTGGTTGTCTTTTTTGTGGGTCTTGAAGTGCTCGGTCAGGGTGTTGATGCGCGAGGTCAGGATTGCAACCTGTACTTCAGGCGAACCGGTGTCGCCGTCCTTGGTTGCGAATTCTTTCATGACGCGTGCTTTTTCAGCGGCAGTAATCGACATCGGGGTCTCCTTGTAAAAGGTTAAGGTTGATGGCGCAGGCCGGGATGTCGTCCAGCGCAGGCCCATGGAGAAAACCGCACCGATTCCGGCACGGATGCGCGCGTATAAGCGGAATTGGGATAAATGGCAAAGGGATTCTGTGCGGCTTAACCTGTCGCCGCCAGTTGCGCCAGATCTCCTTCTGCGATCAGTTGGATATCATTGGTGGTCAGCTCGTCGGCGTGCAGCAACTGCGCGACGTGCTGGCCGTTGATCGAGACATTGGTCAGCGTGTCATCCTCGGGGTCCGGCTCGATCCTTATGTCGGGGTCTTCTTCACCCTCCCATGAGATCAGCAACTTGTCCTGCCCCGGCTGGAAATCCATGACAGTGATCGCTTGTTCCTGCTGATCCGTCACAACAACATCGTCGCTGCCGTCGCCGCCAGTTACAATATCTTTGCCATCAGCCAATATGGTGTCATCTCCATCACCGCCGTTCAGAAAATCCGCAGTATCGTCCGAACCTATCAGGACGTCGTCACCATCACCACCGAACAGGACGTCCTGTCCCGCGCCACCGTCCAGATGATCGTCGCCATAGCCGCCATGCAGAGCATCGGCGCCTTTACCACCGATCAGGGTGTCGTTGTCCTGTCCGCCATATAGCTCGTCCTCACCCGTGCCGCCGTCCAGAATGTCGTCGCCGAGATGCCCAAACAGCGCATCGTTCCCCTCACCCCCCGCTATTTGATCTGCCCCGCCTTCGCCGTGCAGGGCATCATTTCCGTCTTCGCCAAGAAGGTGGTCTTAGCCTTCGCCGCCGTGCAGAGTGTCGTTACCTTCCCCACCTGCAACGGTATCGTTGCTACCGTACCCATTGATCTGCTCGTCGCCATTCTGCCCGGTCAGGACGTCCGACTCCTCTGACCCTGCAGTAATCAGATCATCCTGAAATTCGGATATCACTGTCCCCGTCGAGATTTCAGCAGGGATGTCTACGGTTTCGTCAACATCCAACAGGTTGCCGTCTGAAATGTCCTGCGGCTCATCCTCGACGGTTTCCTCGTCTTCAAGGTCTAGGTTGGCCTCAAAAACATCACCAATCGCATAGGCTGCGCCACCAACTGCGGCAAGGCCCAGCAAGCCGAATAGAAACATGACATCCCTCCGCAAACGTGCTGTATCAAGGGGATTTGTCTCATGTTGCCAGATGGTTGGTCAAAGTCGAGTTGGATTTGTGGTTAACCCTTGATCACCATGGTTCGGGCTGTTGGGTATAGGCAATATAGAGCGGATGCTTGGGATGGCCGTCCTTGGTCAGCCCCAGATGGAACAGCGGCTGCCCGGTGCCGCGCAGCAGGGTTTCGACCGCCGGGCCGCGATCAAGATGGGCGCCGTGGGCGCCCCAAGCGGCGATGATCTGATCGGCCCATTGCACACCATCCAGAATGGCTGTGTCATTTTTCGGCCCAACTGGATCGGCGGCGGCGCGCATTTTGCGCGGGTCGGTGTCGCGCCATGCAAAGATGTTCGTGACCTGAAACGCACCAAACCCCAGCGCCCGAGCGCGGCGTTCGCAGCGTTCAACCGTAGGGTCGTTCTGCACCTCGGTCGCAGTGGACGGGTTCAGCATCACGAACAACGCTTTGCGCCCGTCCGCATCCCACACGCGGGTCAGGCTATAACGGTAGTTTTCGCAATCGGAGTAGACGGCTGTCGAGGGCGCATCCCCCTTGATATGCGTTCGGGTAATCATGCCCCCGCCTAGCACGGTGTTTAGGTGACGAACACCCGGCTGGGGTGCAATTCGCCGGATTTATAGATGCCGACCGCTACGGCCTTACCATCCAAAGACGCCCACGCCTCATCGCCGTATTCCACGTCCGAGGCCAGCACCATGCCCGGATTGCCGTTGCGCAGGCGTGTGGCACCCTCGGGGGTGCATTTCAACTCGGGCAGGTCGGCGAGGCCGGTTTCTAGCGGGTGCAGGTAGTCGTCCAAGGCGGTGGTCTTGGCCATCTCGTCGATCTGTTCGATGCTTAGTCCATCTTCAACCTCGAACGGGCCGGACCAGATGCGGCGCAGCTCTTTCACATGTCCGTGGCATCCCAGCGCCGCGCCCAGATCGCGGGCGATCGAGCGGACGTAGCCGCCTTTGCCGCAGGTCATCTCCAGCACCACATGGTCTTCATCAGGGCGGTCGACAAGGATCAGCTCCTCAACCCAAAGCGGCCGGGCGGACAGTTCCACATCTTCTCCATCGCGGGCCAGCTTATAGGCGCGCTGGCCGTCGATCTTCACGGCCGAGAACTTGGGCGGCACTTGCATGATATCACCCAGAAACGGCGTCAGCGCCTGCTTGATATCGTCATCCGTGGGGCGTGCATCGCTTTGCGCAATCACCTCGCCCTCGGCATCGTCGGTGTTGGTGGCCTGACCCAAACGCACGGTGAAGGTGTAGGCTTTCAACGCATCGGTGATATATGGAACGGTCTTGGTCGCCTCACCCAGTGCAACGGCCAGAACGCCGGTTGCTTCGGGGTCCAGCGTCCCCGCGTGGCCCGCTTTCTTGGCATCCATCGCCCAACGCACCTTGTTCACCATTGCGGTCGAGGTCATGCCCGCGGGCTTGTCCACCACCAGCCAACCGGAAATGTCCCGGCCCTTGCGTTTGCGTCCCATGTCTTACCTTGAATCTTGCTAAGGCGCGCGAGTTAGCGGATCACAAAAGCCCTGTCAATTTCAGGGTGCGTCCTCGACCACGCCCACGATCGGCCCGAGCGAAAAACCAACGTCCGACCGATTGCTGGCCCGTTCGTACATCCGTGAAATATTACCGTCGAAGAACAGCGCGTTCGGGGTTTCCAACACATCCCGAAACAGGCTGCCGAATTCGTGGAAGGTGACATAGTCGTCCGAGATCACAAACACGGCCCGCGTGCCGTCGGCGCTGGTGCCGACACCGTTGCGCACGAAAACCGAGGTCGAGTCGGGCAGAAAGCGCGGGTGTAACTCTCCGTTGATCACAAGCATGGGGCCGGACTGGGTTGCAAACTGACAATCAGGAGATTGATCAACGAAATCTAAAGTCTCGAACACATCCGCGCGGCCCTCGCGGATGCAGAACACACCGTTGGGCAGCAGGCCGAAATTGCCGGGGCCGGGATTGGCGATGACGCGCATCTGTTCCTGACCATTCTCGACATAGTGGCCCACTGGCGAGCGGTCGTCGTGATACATCCCGGCATTCATCGCAAAAGCCAGTCGCTTGCCGTCACTGGCCAGCGCGTCGTTCACCGAGGAAAAATGACCCAACAGATCGCCATTGTCGTCGTTCAGAAAGAGGCGCAGATCCTGGTTGGCGGCGTCCACCTCGCAAACAGTATAACGCTTGGCGTCGTGGGTGACTTTCTCGCAGCTTACCGCACCGGCCTGCGCGGCCCAAAGGACCGCGCCCAATGTGACCAGCGCGCGGTTCACTCGTCCAGATCGCGGCGCACCGCGTCCTGTTCGAACATGCGGCGGGTGTCGTCCAGACGGTCGAAGGTGTCATCCAGACGGAACCGCAGATCCGGCGAGAATTTCAGGTTCAGCTTCTTGCCGATCATGCGCCGCAGCTCGCCCTTGTTGCGGGCCAGCAAGTCGATCACGTCTTCTTGGCCCTTGCCGCCCAATGGCAGCACATAGGCGGTGGCGATCTTCAGATCGGGCGAGGTGCGCACCTCACCCACGGTGATCGACATGCGGTTCAGGTCGGGGTCGTGGACATCTCCGCGCGCCAGAACTTCGGACAGGGTGCGGCGGATCAGTTCGCCGACACGCAGTTGCCGTTGGGACGGGCCGGGGCCATCGTGGAATTTGTTCTTTGCCATGTCCTCGATCTAAGCCCAAATCCCACCTTTGCCAAGCGGCCCCGAACCGGGTAGGAGGCTTTGAGCCGACAGAAACAGGGAAAGAACGCCATGACCCATATTCCGGGGATCGTCATCACAGGGGCTTCGGGCCGAATGGGGCAGATGCTGATCAAGACCGTGACCGACAGCGATCAGGCGCGTCTGGTCGGCGTGGTCGAGCGTAAGGGCCATGACTGGATCGGTCAGGACGTGGGCACCGCGATGGGCGGGCAGGCGCTGGGTGTTACTGTTACGGATGACCCGCTTGAGGCGTTTGCACAGGCGCAGGCTGTCATCGATTTTACCGCGCCCGAAGCGACGCTGGAATTTGCTGCACTGGCAGCGCAGGCACGTTGTGTCCATGTGATCGGCACGACGGGCATGACGGATGAACAGATCGCCGCGCTTGAGCCTGCCTCCCGCCACGCGGCGATCGTGCGCGCTGGTAATATGAGCCTCGGCGTCAACCTGCTGGTGCAACTGACCAAAAAAGTTGCCGCTGCGCTGGATGAGGATTTCGATATCGAAGTGATCGAGGGCCACCACCACCACAAGGTCGACGCGCCCTCGGGCACGGCGCTGATGCTGGGCGAGGCCGCAGCCGAAGGACGCGGTGTCAATCTGGCCGATGTGTCTGATCGGGGCCGCGACGGCATCACCGGAGCGCGCAAGCGCGGGGATATCGGATTCCACGCCATTCGCGGAGGCGACATCGTCGGCGAACATGACGTCCTGTTCGCCGCACCAGGAGAGCGCATCGTCCTGCGCCATCTGGCCACCGACCGCGCGATCTTTGCCCGCGGCGCGTTGAAGGCCGCGCTCTGGGGGCAGGGTAAGGCGCCGGGTCAATATGACATGGTGGATGTGCTGGGGTTGTAGGGGCTAAATCAGCAATCTCAGATAGTTGTAAGCAACATAGACGTCGGTCCAGACCGCGTGCAGGGCGTAGGTCTGCCGCACAAGACAGGTGGAATTTCATAATATTGGGGGCAGGCTAATTCCTGTGATCAGCCCGCGCCCAGATGACGATCGACCATCCTCTGTACCATGGGGGCGAAATGGGCGAAGTCGGGGGTTTCCATGTCGGGGCGTTTGCCTGCTTCGTCCAGATAACGGACCTGAACGATCTCTTTCAAGTTTGGATTGGACTCGAATTCGGCGACTTCATCGGCGCTCATCGGGCCGCCCTGCAATTCCAACGTATGAACTGAGGCTGCAGAAAGGCGGTCGAAATACTCGGGTTTGGTGGCGCACAGATAGCGTTTGGCGGCCACATGGTAGCGGCAGCAATCGGTGATAACCGAGGGGAAGAACTGTTCCAGCACCGCCGCGCCTGCGTCCTCGTGGTGGCGGTCTTCAGTGTCGTCGGGATGGTAACTGCCGAACTCGGACGTGAAATGGCCGATGTCATGAAGCAAGGCACCCACAATAATCTCTTCCGGCATTCCGTTTTGTTCGGCGATGGTCGCGCCTTGCAGCATGTGCTGGGCCATGGTGACGGGTTCCCCCAGATACTCTTCGCTGCCTCGGCGGTCGAAGATGTCACCGATAAAGGCCACGATATTGTCCCGGTTCAGGGTCGAATAATCAGGTTTCATTCCGCCGCCTCCGGTTGGACCTCTTCCATTGCGGCCAGCGTCGATAGCAAGCCGTCCTTGTCAGCATAACACCCCTGCAACCAGCGTGACCCCGCACCGGAATATCCCAGTCGCGCGTGCAGGACACGGGTGTTGTCGACGATGAAACTCTCGCCCGGTTCCAGCTTGAAGGACACACCCATGGCAGGGTCATCAATGATCTCGGCCAGTTGGCGATAGGCGGTGTAATACGCTTCCATGTGGTCAAACGGGATATCCACGAAAGGAGCAGAGGAGCGGTTGTTGAACCGGATGCCGATCAACTCTCCGTCCGGGGACAGTTCGATCATTGGGCGGCGCGCGCGCAGACAAACGCCGTCAGACCCCTTAAATTCGAACCGGGCCGGGTAACCTGACAACAAGGCAAAGCCGTCGGGGTTCTGATCCCGCAGTTTTTCGGCAGCGCGGAAGCCGTCCACCACGATCGAGTCCCCACCTTCGGCACTGTTTTCAAGGCAATAGAGGATTTGCAGGGTTGGCACCGGGTCGCGATAAGGGTTGTCGGTATGGGCCTGCAAACCCAGCCCGGTAAAGGCGAGGTTGGTCGGATTTACCTCGGTCCGAACCTCGAAATAGGGGCCATAGTTGGTCTTGCGCACATAGCCGAACAGATCTGCGACCTTCAGCAGGGATTCCGGCTCGCACGGGCCGTTCGTCAGCTTGGCAAAGCCGAATTCAGCAATGGCGGCCAGCCAGTCGCGCTTGGCTGCGGGGTCGGCGTGAACCTCATCCCAATCTGCGCTGGGGGCGTCCAAACCACTTTGCCACGTCGTTATACCCGGGGCTGTCCGACCTGCGAGAAGCGGTCGATCGCAGTCATAGATGTGATCGGCTAGCCAATCGGCGGGAAAGGTCACGCTTTTGTTTTCGGGCTGAAAAGTGATGTGCAGGTCGCCGTTTTTTACGCTTGCGGACTCGACGGAAACATCGGCGGGAATATCGCCGATTGTTATCAGGCGCTGGCCATTGCCGGGTGCGCGTGTCTCTGGGTCCAGCGCGTTGTCACGCAGCCATATCGTATGGAAACGGGCCTGAATGCCGGTATCAAACTCTACTGTCACAACGGACGCATCATGATTGGCGGTACACAGCATAGGGGCCTCCTGATCAGCGCGGGCTACGCTTGAGGAGATATGCGTCCAGTGACATAAACACAATTAAACCTTATTACGACTGAGGGCTGGAAAAATTTATGTCTAAAAAGAAAGTCGGATTACCGCCACTGGATTGGCTGCGCGTGTTCGAGGCCGCAGGGCGTTTGGGCGGGTTTTCGGCAGCCGCACGAGAATTCGGTTTGACGCAGGCGGCGGTCAGTCAGCGGATCGGAAACCTTGAGGCGTGGCTGGGGCGGACATTGTTCGTGCGTGAGGCACGCGGCGTGTCGCTGACGGTTGAAGGCGAAAGCTATCTGCCGCTGGTGCAGGACAGCCTGCAGGCGCTAGAGCGGAATACCGAAGATCTGTTTGGCAAAGCCCCCCGTGAATTGCGCGTTGCCGGTTTGTCGTCGAATATCCACGCGCTGGTGTTGCCGAGCCTGATCCGGTTTCAAGCGCGTCGTCCCGAAGTGCGGGTCATGACCGACTCTGTCGCGCGTCGGTCGTCCTTGGCTGAGGAACCTACATGGTTGCAGATCCGGTACGGGCGCGGGGCATGGCCCGGCCGCGACGCAGAACTGATCGCGCCCGAGGTGCTCGTTCCGATGGCTGCACCGGACGTCGCGTGGGGGGCGCCGCTGATCAACCTGCGTGGTGAGCGACCGGGTTGGAGCGATTGGGCAAACAAAACCGGACACGAGGACGTGCCCCCTTCGAAAGTCAGCTTTGACTCAATGGAACACGCGCTGACGGCGGCGTGTCAGGGATTGGGCGTTGTGCTGGGGTCGGTGCCGTTGGCCGACGCGCACCTGCGCGAGGGTCGTTTGCACAGGATGGGCTTGCCTGAACTGGAAACGAAGGATGGGTATTGGCTGACATGGCCCGAAGAACGGGCAAAGTCGAAAAATCAGCGCGCTCTGATCATGGATTTCCTGCGGGCGTTGCGCGGCTAGGCAATCAGAAGTCGATTGCGATGCCTTTCTTTTCCCAATCGCCATAACGCGCCGGGTCGGGGCCGTCGCGTCCACCCAGTTCCTTTGGACTCTCTTTTGCCTTCTCCTCGGCCTTGCGGCGGCGCTCTTCGGCCTCGGCCAAAGCGCGCTGGGCGGCTGGTGGCAGGTCTTTGGAATCATCGCTCATGACATCGGGTTCCTTTCCGTGCTTGGGCTTGATATACGCCCCCGTCCCCGCTTGGCAATGCAGGCGCGGCGTATCGAAAGGCGATTTCATGTCCGACACCGCAACGGCAGCACGGCGCAGCGCGATCTATCTGCTGGATCAGATTCTGGGAGAAGGGCGACTGTTGTCCGAATGTCTGGCCGCCGGCGCATTGGACAGATTGAGCCCCGAGGACCGCGCGCGGGCGCAGCGCCTGACGCTGGAAACCCTGCGCGGATTGGAGCGCGCCGACCGTCTGCTGGACAATCACCTGAACCGGACGCCCGCGCTGACGGTCCATAACGCCCTGCGTCTTGGCGCGGTTGAGCTGTGCCACGGTGAGGCGGCGCATGGTGTCGTCAATTCCATGGTCGAAATTGTGGGCCGCTCGCGCAAGCATGGCCGCCTCAAAGGGTTGGTGAATGCTGTACTGCGCAAAGTGGTCGCCGAAGGGCCGGACGCATGGCCAAAGATGCGTGTGCCGCGCCTGCCCGAATGGTTGCGCGATCCGCTTGTCATGGCTTGGGGCGCCGAGGCGGTAACGGGTATGGAAAGCGCGCATTTCGACGGCGCTCCGCTGGATATATCCACCAAACCCGACACCGACGGTCCGGGTGAGGCATTGCCGACCGGGTCGCTTCGGGTGCGTGATGCGGGTCAGGTCTCGGCGCTGCCAGGATATGATCGCGGAGACTGGTGGGTGCAGGATGCGGCAGCGGCGCTGCCGGTTCGAATACTGGCACCCAAGTCGGGTGAGAAAATACTGGATCTGTGCGCTGCACCGGGCGGGAAGACCTTGCAGTTGGCGGCAGAAGGGGCCGAAGTCACAGCGCTGGACATCTCGGAGTCGCGGCTTGAGCGTGTGCGCGAAAACCTTGTGCGGACCGGGTTGAAGGCCACAGTCATCGCCGGGGATGCGTTGGAGCATCAGGGCCAGTACGACGCGATTCTACTGGACGCGCCATGTTCCGCCACGGGAACCATTCGTCGGCACCCTGATTTGCCCTTTGCCAAGGACGGATCGGAATTTGGTGGGTTGATCGAATTGCAGGCGCAGATGCTGGCTCATGCGTGGGGTCTGCTTAAACCCGGCGGACGGCTGGTTTATTGCACTTGTTCGCTGCTGCCCGATGAAGGTGAGGTTCAGATCGAAGAGGCGTTGCCCCAGTATCCCGACATGCAGGTCGATCGCGGGGCCGTCATGGTGGCCGGGGTCGAAAAAGGCTGGATCACGGAAGAGGGCGGCCTGCGTCTGCGGCCCGATTACTGGGCGGATCGCGGTGGAATGGACGGGTTCTACATCGCCTGTCTGAACAAAACGGAATAAGGCGACGCTTTTCGGTGACTTGACGGGCGTCGCGGTCTATCGTTGGGTCTCAGGCGCCAGCAGAGCGCAAGAGGCAGAGTAACGAGCGGCATGTCGAACTCAGATACCATGGCCAATCGGTGGACGCGGTTTCAGAACCGTCTTTATGCGCGGCTCAGTCAGCGTCGCAAGGCGGTTGCAGGGTTCGCGGCTGATCCCGAGCCGCGCACCGTGGGCTCGTTCGCGCGGGGTCGTCAGTTGGTTGCTGGCAACCTGTTGTTCGCGGGGTTTCTGGTCGAAGCGCAGGATACCGGCCTGTGGGACGTGACTGCGCCTAGCACTGGTTTTGACAATGAACGCCACGGGTTTGCGTGGCTGGATGATCTAGCCGCCGTTGGAGATATGCGCGCCCGTGAAAAGGCGCAGCGCTGGGTGTGGGGTTGGATCGACGCACATGGTCGTGGGCAGGGTCCGGGCTGGGCACCGGATCTGACCGGACGCCGGGTGATACGGTGGATCAACCATTCGGCGTTTCTGTTACGCGGCATGGATGACGAACGGTCCAAGGTGTTTTTTCGGGCTTTGGCGCAGCAATCCTGGTTCCTGTCCAAACGATGGCAGGCCGCAACACCCGGTTTGCCAAGGTTCGAGGCTTTGGCCGGGTTGGTGCAGGCAGGATTGGCGTTGCAAGGGCTCGAGCAGATGGCGGACCCGGCGCTGCGGGCTTTGGCGAGAGAGTGCGAAAAACAGATTGACACGCATGGCGGCATCCCAACGCGCAATCCCGAAGAGTTGCTTGAGGTGTTTACCCTGCTGACCTGGACGTCGGCGGCGCTCAGCGATCTGGGGCGTGGCACACCCGGGGCGCAGGCAGATGCAATCAAGCGTATTGCGCCGACCCTGCGCAACCTGCGCCATTCGGACGGTGCGCTGGCCCGGTTTCATGGGGGCGGTCGCGGCCTTGAAGGGCGGCTGGATCAGGCCTTGGCGCAAAGCGGGGTCCGACCCCAGCACGCAAGTGGGCTGGCGATGGGATATGCCCGGCTATACGCAGCGCGCACCAGCGTTATCGTGGATGCAAGCGCCCCGCCCAAAGGCACGGCGTCTTACAATGCGCACGCCTCGACATTGGCGTTCGAGCTTACGTCTGGTCGGCGGCCGTTGATCGTGAATTGCGGCTCGGGCGAGAGTTTCGGGCTGGAGTGGCGCCGGGCCGGGCGGGCGACGCCATCGCATTCAACCCTGTGTCTGGATGGTTATTCCAGCGCGCGCCTGACCGGGCCGGTTCCTGGCACCGAGAAAGAGGCGCTGGTCGATACTCCCAAGGACGTGCCGACAGAGTTCGAGGACGTCATCGAGGGTGCGCGTTTCATGATCGGCCACGACGGATACGCCAAGGTGTTCGGTCTGACCCATGCCAGAACCTTCGAGCTGCGCTTTGACGGTCGCGAGCTGACTGGTGAAGATATTTTGCTGACGGCGACCGACAAGGCCAAGCGGCAGTTCGACAAGGCGTTGGATGCGTCGAACCTCAAAGGTATCGAGTTTGACGTAAGGTTTCACCTGCACCCGGATGTGGATGCTGCGATTGATCTGGGTGGCGCGGCGGTGTCCATGGCGCTGAAAAGTGGTGAGATCTGGGTGTTCCGCCACGATGGCGTGGCAAAATTGTCAGTTGAACCAAGCGTTTACCTTGAGAAGGGGCGCTTGAAGCCACGCGCGACAAAACAGATCGTTCTATCTGGCCGCGCAATGGAGTATGCGACGCGCATCCGGTGGACGTTGAGCAAGGCTCAGGATACAGCCTATGCCGTGCGCGACATGCACCGGGACGAGCCCGATTTCGACTGACGCCAAAAGGACCTTTGGACCCATGACCGATCTTCACCCCGTGCGCCGCGCGTTGCTTTCCGTTTCCGACAAGACTGGATTGATAGACTTGGGTAAGGCACTGGCCGAGCGCGGGGTCGAACTGTTGTCGACCGGCGGCACGGCCAAGGCGCTGCGGGAGGCCGGGCTTGAGGTCAAGGATGTCAGCGACGTGACGGGTTTCCCCGAAATGATGGATGGCCGCGTGAAAACCCTGCATCCGATGGTGCATGGCGGTCTGCTGGCGCTGCGCGACAATGACACCCACGTTGCGGCGATGGACGAACACGGCATTGGCGCGATCGACCTGTTGGTCGTGAACCTCTATCCGTTCGAGGCGACCGTCGCCAAAGGTGCGGGCTATGACGAATGTGTTGAGAATATCGACATTGGTGGCCCCGCGATGATCCGTGCTGCTTCGAAGAACCACGCTTTTGTCAACGTTGTGGTTGATGTCGAAGATTATGACGCGCTGCTGGCAGAGCTGGCGGCCAATGACGGCCAGACATCCTATGCGTTCCGTCAGACATTGGCGCAGACGGCCTATGCGCGCACGGCGGCCTATGATACTGCCGTGTCGAACTGGATGGCCGATGCGCTGGCTGCCAAGGCTCCGCGCCGTCGTGCTTTTGCGGGTGAGCTGAAACAGACCCTGCGCTATGGTGAGAACAGCCATCAGCAAGCGGCGTTCTATACCGATGGCACCAACCGTCCCGGTGTGGCGACGGCCCTGCAGCATCAGGGTAAAGAACTGAGCTATAACAACATCAACGACACTGATGCGGCGTTTGAACTGGTGGCCGAGTTTGACCCGGCGCAAGGTGCTGCATGTGCCATTATCAAACACGCCAATCCCTGCGGTGTGGCGACGGGTGCCACGCTGATCGACGCCTATAAGGCTGCGTTCGACTGCGACCGCACGTCCGCCTTTGGCGGAATTGTGGCATTGAATCAGCCTCTGGACGCGGAAACCGCGCAGGAAATCACGGGCATCTTTACTGAGGTCGTAATTGCCCCCGGTGCCTCGGATGAAGCCAAAGCGATCTTTGCTGCCAAGAAGAACCTGCGCCTGCTGACGACCGAGGCGCTGCCTGACGTGACCGCAGGCGGCAAGACCGTGCGGCAAGTGGCTGGTGGTCTGCTGGTGCAGGACAAGGATAACGGCTTTGTCGGCATGGATGATTTGAAGGTCGTGACCAAAAAGGCCCCGTCTGATGAACAGATGCGCGATCTTCTGTTTGCTTGGAAAGTGGCAAAACACGTCAAATCCAATGCCATCGCCTACGTCAAGGATGGCGCGACAGTGGGCGTGGGTGCAGGGCAAATGAGCCGCGTAGATTCGGCGCTGATCGCCGCCAAGAAAGCCGAACGCATGGCCGACGTGCTGGGGCTGCCGCAACCGCTGACCATCGGCTCGGCCGTGGCCTCGGACGCGTTCTTTCCCTTCCCTGACGGTCTGATGGAGGCGGCAGAGGCTGGCGCGACCTGTGTGATCCAGCCCGGTGGCTCGATGCGCGATGATGAAGTGATCGCGGCCGCGGATGAGGCGGGCCTTGCCATGGTCTTTACCGGCATGCGCCACTTCCGTCACTGATGCGGTATCGTCCTCTGCTCTGGGCCGCGCTTGCGGCATTTCTGATCGACCAGATCAGTAAGTATCTGGTCGTTCACGTCATGCGCGTGTCCGAGGGCAGTATTGACGTTCTGCCGCCCCTGTTAGTGTTCAAGTACGGCGAGAATCGCGGCATCAATTTCGGCCTGTTTCAGGGCGATACGGATGCGGCGCGCTGGGTGCTGATTGGGATTTCTCTGGCAATCTCGCTGGGTGCGCTGATCTGGTTGCTGCGGTCCACACCGTCGAATCTGATGCAGTTTTGCGGCGGGCTACTGATCGGCGGGGCGCTGGCGAATGTTTTGGACCGGGTGCTTTATGGCTATGTGCTGGATTTTCTGAACATGTCCTGCTGCGGCATCAACAACCCGTTTGTTTTCAACCTTGCCGACGTGTTCATCTTTGCCGGTGCCATCGGACTTGTGTTGTTTGATGGAAAAAAGGCCTCGTGACGCGCCCGGGGAAATGCGATAAAAGCCCCTCAAACAGGCTGGAGACTTTGATGCGGTTGCCGCGTTCCATTATTGCAGTGACATTGGCCGTTGCTACGGCGGGATGCTCTGACATTGGCTTGCGCCATCTTGAAGCGCCCGGCCCGGGTCCGGATGAATTCTCGGTCCTGCCAGTCAAACCGCTGACACAGCCGAAGGATTATCAGTTTCTGCCTGCACCGACACCCGGCGGAGGCAATCTGACAGACCCGACGCCCAATGCGGACGCGGTCGTGGCGCTGGGCGGCAATGCTGCGGCGCTGAACCCAAATACGCCGATTCCGTCGTCGGATGGGGCGCTTGTGACAGCGTCCAGCCGCTATGGTGTGCCAGCGAATACGCGTCAGGTCGTCGACAGCGAAGATGCCGCGTTCCGCAAAAAGCAGGGCCGCTTTACCAGATTGCGCCTGTTCAAGGTCGACCGTTACTCGCAAATCTATCGCCGCCAAGCCCTTGATGCTGACATTCAGAACGAAGCCGCGCGCCGTGCGGGGATAGAGACGCCCTCGGCACCGCCGGTCGATGAATAATCCTTAACTTTTCGTCATCGGCCTTGAACCCGCGCCACACCACCGTAGTTTGAAGATCACAGAACGAAACGGAGGATGCCCCATGGTTCGGGCCCTGGCATTGTCGGCCGCCCTGATCGCCGCCACACCGGTTTTTGCCGAGGATGGCCTTGAAGCGGTCACTACCTTTACGCTGGACAACGGCATGGATGTCGTCGTGATCGAGGATCACCGCGCCCCGGTGGTGCAGCATATGGTCTGGTACCGCGCTGGGTCAGCGGATGAGCCGATTGGCTCGTCCGGCGTGGCTCATTTCCTGGAGCATTTGCTGTTCAAAGGGACCGATACGCTTGCGCCGGGTGAGTTTTCGGCGACCGTTGCGGCTAACGGCGGCAATGACAATGCGTTCACGTCCTATGATTATACCGCCTATTATCAGCGCGTTGCAGCCGATAGGCTGGAATTGATGATGCAGATGGAAGCGGACCGTATGCGCAACATCCGCCTGTCCGACGAGGACATCCGCACCGAGCGTGATGTAATCCTCGAGGAACGCAACCAGCGCACCGAAAACAACCCGCGCGCACTGTTTGGCGAGCAGATGAACGCCGCGCAATACCTGAACCATCGCTATGGCGTTCCGATCATCGGCTGGCGGCACGAGATGGAAACGCTAGACATGGAAGATGCGCTGTCTTTTTACCGGACCCACTATGCGCCAAATAACGCGATTCTTGTGGTCACCGGCGATGTGCAGCCCGACGCGGTCAAGGAACTGGCGGATCAGTATTACGGCGTCATCCCGGCCAACCCCGACCTACCCGAACGGGTGCGGTCTCAGGAACCGCCGCAAACCGCTGAACGTCGCTTGACCTACAAGGATTCGCGCGTGTCTCAGCCCTATGTTCAGCGCAGTTATCTTGCGCCCGAGCGTGACCCCGGCGCGCAGGAAAAAGCGGCGGCGCTGTTCTTGCTGGCTGAATTGCTGGGCGGCGGAAACACGTCTTACCTGAACGAAAAGCTGCAGTTCGAGGAGCAAAAGGCCATTTATACGGTCGCATTCTACCGTGGGGTGTCCCTGGACGACACAACCTTTGATCTTTTGGTCGTACCGGCGCAGGGAGTTTCTCTGCAGGAGGCCGAAGATGCAATGGATCAGGCCGTAGCCGACTTTATTGCCGAAGGTGTGAACCAAGAGGATCTGGACCGGATCAAGATGCAACTCCGCGCCTCGCAAACTTATGCGCGTGACAATGTGGACGGCATCGGGAACCGGTATGGCCGTGCCCTGACCAGCGGGCTGACGGTCGAGGATGTTCAGGCGTGGCCCGATATCCTTCAGGCTGTGACCGGCGACGAGATTATCGCAGCTGCCCGTGAGGTCTTGCAGCCGGAATCCTCTGTGACCGGGTGGCTGATGCGTGACGACGAGGTGACGCAATGAAACGGATTTTCACAACCCTGATCGCATTTGTCATCGCGTTGCCCGCATGGGCCGAGATCGACATTCAGGAGGTCACCTCGCCCGGTGGGATTACGGCATGGCTTGTCGAAGATCACTCGATCCCCTTCACGGCGCTGGAGCTGCGCTTTCGCGGTGGTACGTCTTTGGATGATCCCGACAAGCGCGGGGCCACATATCTGATGAGCGGCCTGATAGAAGAAGGGGCCGGGGATATGGACGCCCGCACCTATGCGCGCGAATTGGAATCGCTGGCAGCTTCGTTCAGCTATAATGCGAGCGATGATACGGTTTCGGTCTCGGCGCAGTTTCTGACCGAAAACCGGGATGACGTGATTGATCTGCTGCACACCACGCTCCACGAACCCCGGTTCGATCAGGATGCCGTTGACCGTGTCAGGGGGCAGGTTCTGTCGGGCCTGCGCTCGGACCAGACAGACCCAAATGATATCGCCGGGCGCAATTTTGCGCGCATGGCCTACGGGGACCACCCTTATGGGTCCGAGGGGAAAGGCACCATTGACAGCGTGACGGCCTTGACCCGGGACGACGTCGTTTCGGCCTTTGAGAACGTGTTCGCGAAAGATCGGCTATACGTAGGCGCGGTTGGCGACATTACTGCCGACGAGTTGGGTACGTTGCTGGACAAACTGCTTGCCGATCTACCCGAAACGGGGAAACCCATTCCAGACCGTGCCGAAGTGACCATTCCCGGCGGGATCAGTATTGTCGAATTCGACACCCCTCAGTCGGTCGCTCTGTTCGGACATGCGGGCATTGATCGTGATGACCCCGATTTCTTTGCGGCGTTTGTTCTGAACCACATTCTTGGCGGCGGCGGATTTGAAAGTCGCCTGATGCAGGAAGTGCGTGAAAAGCGTGGACTGACCTATGGCGTGGCAACTTATCTTGTCCCCAAGGATCTGGCCTCGGTCTATCTGGGGTCGGTGTCGTCCTCAAACGACCGCATCGCCGAGGCGGTTGACGTTATCCGAAACGAATGGGCGCGCGCAGCATCAGAGGGCGTCACACAGAAAGAATTGGATGATGCCAAAACCTATCTGACGGGCGCGTATCCGCTGCGGTTTGACGGGAACGGTCAGATTGCCAGCATCATGGTCGGGATGCAGATGGATGACCTGCCGATCGACTATATCTCGACCCGCAACGACAAGGTGAACGCGGTGACACTGGAAGACGTGAACCGCGTCGCGTCAGAACTGCTGGACCCCGAGGGTCTACATTTCACGGTCGTCGGCAAACCCGAAGGTCTGGACGGCTAAAGTTCAGGCCGCTGTGGGCCGTTTCTGGGCCTGTAATGTGTGTTTGTTGCTGTTCAACAGCTTTTGTCGCGCATGTCTGAAATGCGCGGCTTTCAATGCGTCGTCGATATGCCGGTTTCGCCGCAGCAGCCGGGACAGGCGACGGTCGTCGAACACCAAGCAGGTTGTGGGTTCCGTGGCGATCACCGTGGCCGTCGCGGGCAGGCCAAGGCTGAAGGTCAGTTCCCCTAAAATCTCATCTGCACCGCATTGATTGATCACCTGCCCGTCTTTCAGAACCGTTGTGCGCCCTTTTAGGACGAAACCCAGAAAGTCGGTCGTCTCACCTTCTTCGATCAGGATATCCCCGGTATCGAAAGTCTGTATCACAGCCGTGTTCAGCAATCTGCGTGCCTGATGGGGTTTGAGCGAGTGCAGGTGTTGCGAGATGAATTGTCGTTCGGCCTCGGAGAAGCGCACCAGATGGCGCGAGAGGTATCCGCGCAACAACCCGATCACAGAGATTGCGATGTAAGACATCTGGATGATCGCCCCGGCCAGATTGAATTCTTCGGCCATGCTGATCAAAACGCAGCCCGCTGCGATGATGACCAGTAAGGGGTAAAGGGCCCCATTGCCCCGGACGATGCCGATCTGCAGCAGAAAGTAGTTCAGGATATAAAGCCCCGCCCCGAACACGCCCACCATTGTGACCAGTTGAAGGGACGTTGGGAAATCTATTGGAAAATTCAGCATGAAAAAGGCCCATTCTGGGATTGAATGGGCCTTAAACTGGGGTGGGGCTGTGAACTTGTATGTGACCCGCGTCACAACATGTTCACGCATGAGCGACCTTTCGCCCGTTTAAAGCAGGCAGGCCGGTCCGCGCCGTCCTATTCGCCGTAGGGGACCCAGATGTTCTTGACCTCGGTCGCCGCCTGCAGAAATTGGCGCGTGTGATCCACGTTCCAGTCCGTTGCCTTGGCGTTGTTGACCCATGTCCGCTTGAGGTTCCCAGCTGAGACGACCTCGATTTCTTTTGACAGGTCGGTGGACGAGAACGACCAGACTGCATCCACATTCAGGTGCGAGGCCAGCGGTTTTGCCAGTTCCGCATGGCTTCCGGTCAGGATGTTGACCACGCCCGCGGGCACGTCCGAAGTTTCAAGGATCTGGTAGAAATCCGTTGCGGCCAGCGGAAAGGGCTCGGACGCGGCCAGCACCACTCGGTTGCCCATCGCGATTGCCGGGGCCATGGCTGACACCAGACCCAGCAGAGGTGCCTCATCCGCACAAAGCGCGCCGATCACGCCCACGGGTTCTTTCATCGCAATCGCGACACCCCGGATCGGGACGCCATGCACCTGACCGTCATACTTGTCGGCCCATGCGGCGGCGGTGAACAGGCGTTGGATCGAGGCCTCAACCTCGGCCGCGCCGGTTTTGCCGCCGGTCATGGCGTCGATCCGCGCGGCGAATTCACCTGCGCGGGCCGAGAGGTTTTCGCCAATGTAATACAGAATCTGCGCCCGCAGATGGCCGGTAGTCTTGGACCAACCTTTTGCGCCTGCCGCAGCCTCGACCGCGTTACGTACGTCCTTGCGGTTCGCCAGACCCACATGCCCCAACAGGCCCGATTTACCCCAAACGTGTTTGGAATAGCCGCCATCGGGTCGCGCCTGCTTGCCGCCGACATACATTTTTGCGGTGCGGTCGATTGGATCAACTGGCGCACCCTCGCCGGTGGTGGCGTCAAGCTTTGTCAGCGCATTGGACTTGCACTTGGGCTTGGTATAGGCGGTCAGTCCTTCCCAGCCGCCTTCGCGCCCGAACCCGCTTTCGCGCACGCCGCCAAACCCGGCGGCGGCGTCGAACAGGTTGGTCGCATTCACCCAGACCACGCCCGCAACAAGTTTCGGCGCAATATCCAGCGCGAGGTTCACATTCTCGGTCCAGACAGTCGCTGCCAGTCCGTAGCGCGTGTTGTTGGCCAGCTCGACCGCCTCGGACGGGGTGCGGAAGGTGGACGACACCAGAACAGGGCCAAAAATCTCTTCCTGCATCAGTGGGTCCGAGGTTTCCAACCCCGAAATCAGGGTCGGAGGATAGTAGCAGCCATTATCGGGCAACGCGCAATTGGCTTGGTAGAGGTCACCTGCGGTGTTGCTTTCGACCATATCCTTGATGGTCTGCAACTGAACCGGGTCCACAACTGCGCCGACGTCTATACATTTGTCCAGCGGGTCGCCAATGCGCAGGTTGTCCATCCGCGCGCGCAGTTTGGTATGAAAACGATCAGCGATTCCCTCCTGCACCAACAGGCGCGAACCTGCACAGCAGACCTGACCCTGATTGAACCAGATCGCATCAACCAGCCCTTCGATAGCTGAATCAATATCCGCGTCGTCGAAGACGATATAGGCGGACTTGCCGCCCAGCTCTAACGTCAGTTCTTTGCCCGAGCCTGCCGTCGCTTCGCGGATGCGCCGCCCCACAACCGTTGAGCCGGTGAAGGCGATCTTGTCCACATCCGAGGCCACGATCATCTCGCCCACCACGCCATCGCCGGTGACGATATTGACCACGCCCTTAGGCAGCCCGGCTTGCGAACAGATATCGGCAAATAGCAGCGCGGTAAGCGAGGTGTATTCAGCAGGTTTCAGAACCACTGTGTTTCCCATTGCCAAAGCGGGGGCCACTTTCCATGCCAGCATCAACAGGGGGAAGTTCCACGGAATGATTTGACCGCACACACCCAACGCCTGCGCATCGGGCAACTCGCTTTCCATCAACTGCGCCATGCCTGCGTGATAGTAGAAATGCCGCTGGACCAGAGGGATGTCGATGTCGCGCGATTCCCGGATCGGTTTGCCGTTATCAAGGCTTTCCAGAACCGCGAACAGGCGCGAATGTTTCTGCAACATCCGCGCAATGGCATAGAGGTATCGCGCACGGCCAGCACCGCCCAGTTTCTCCCAATTGGGCTGGGCTTTGCGGGCGGCGGAAACGGCGGCGTCCACGTCGCCCTGCTTGGCTTGGGTCAGCTTGGCCAGAACCTTTCCGGTCGCCGGGTTGCGGCTTTCGAAGCCTTTGCCCGGCTTGGTGAAGGCACCGTCAATATAGTGGCCGAACTTGCCACCCTGATCGACCAGCCATGCCAAAGCCTCGGCAGCGCTTTCGGGGGCGGGTCCGTAGTCCATGGTCTCGAAGATTTCTTTGACTGTCATTGTTCTTTCCTCAGCCCATGGAGTGACGGTAGCCGGCAGAGTATGCCCCGGTGACATAGTGTTCCAACTGTCGTTCAATATCGCCAAGCAGCGATGACGCGCCAAAGCGGAACAGGTCCGGCTCCAGCCAGCGGTCGCCCAACTCATCCTTGATCAGTGACAGGTAGACCAGAGCGTCTTTTGCCTTGGAAATCCCACCTGCAGGCTTATAGCCAACCCGATACCCGGTGCGGTCATAGTAGTCGCGGATCGCGCGGATCATCACTAGGGTGACGGGCAACGTGGCGTTGACGCTTTCCTTGCCGGTCGACGTCTTGATGAAATCCGCCCCCGCCATCATGCACACGACCGAAGCGCGCGCGACATTGCGCAGGCTGCCCAGCTCGCCGGTCGCGAGGATGGCTTTGACGTGGGCATCACCGCAGGCGGTTCGGAATGCCTTCATCTCATCATACAAAGCTTGCCAGTCGCCTGACAGAACGTGGCGGCGAGAGATGACAATGTCGATCTCTTCCGCCCCTGCTTTGACGCTTTCTTCGATCTCAGCCACGCGCAGGTGGAACGGTGACAGTCCTGCTGGAAACCCGGTTGAGACAGCGGCGACTGGGATGCCAGTGCCTTTCAGCGCATCAACAGCGGTTTCGACCATATCATGATAGACGCAGACGGCCCCGGTGGTGATCGCAGGCATATCCATCGCCCGCAGCAGCGCGGGTGCGACCGGTTGACGGGCTTTCGCGCACAGGCGGCGCACTCGCCCCACAGTGTCGTCACCGGACAGCGTCGTCAGGTCGATCATCGTGATTGCCTTCAACAGCCACGCGGCCTGATAGTCTTTTTTCACCGACCGTCGGCCCGGTAGGGTCGCGGCGCGGCGTTCGATTGCCGAGGTGTTGGCCTGAACCCCCCGAACCCATTCAAGGTCCAGATCCATTCCAGGGTTCCGGGGTTCGGTCACTTGCGGCAGATGCGCGGTGCGCACGGGGCTGTCTGAGCTCTGCGTATCCATCTTCACATCCTTTGGGAAGTTTGCGCCAAAATCGCACGGGTTGCGCCTAAATGGAAGGCGTGGCGGCCGCCTGGGTGTTATTTTTTTGACCAAATGGACAAAATTGATCACCTTTCTTGCGAATAATTCGCAATAGCGTTGACTTAGTTGCGAATGGTTCGCATATTCAGACTCAAGGGGATAGAAAGCCGGGGTCACACTATGATTCGTCGTACCTTTATTGCAGCGCTGGCATTTGCCGCTGCACTGCCCGTTACGGCATGGGCCGAGGCACCGCTGAAGGTGGTGGCAACCACGGGTATGATTGCAGACGCCGTTCGTCAGATTGGCGGTGATGAGGTCGACGTCAAAGGCCTGATGGGTCCGGGCGTGGACCCGCACGCCTATCGTCAGACCCGCAGCGATATCGTTGCCATGACCCGCGCTGACCTCATTCTGTGGCACGGGCTGTATCTTGAGGCGCAGATGCAGGATTTTTTTCATGATCTGGGCCGTAAACGCCCCGTCGTGGCGGTGGCCGAAGGGGTAGATACCTCTAAACTGCGGGCGCATGACGACTACGCCGACAAGTTCGACCCGCATGTCTGGATGAGCCCGGCCCTTTGGCGCGACGTGGTGGTCGAGGTGCAAGCAGCCTTGACCGAGGCGCGCCCCGAGGCCGCTGACCTCTTTGCAAGTAACGCACAGGTGCATCTGGCTGAGATTGAACAGTTGGAAGCATATGCTGCTGAGGCCCTTGCCTCTGTCCCCGAAAACAACCGCGTGTTGGTCACAGCGCATGATGCGTTTGGCTATTTCGGGGCTGAATATGGCTACGAGGTGATGGGCATTCAGGGGATCTCGACCCAGTCCGAGGCCGGTCTGAACCGGATTGGTGAACTGGTCGATACGCTGGTGGATCAACAGCTTGGGGCGGTATTCGTCGAAAGCTCGGTCTCTGACAGGTCAATGCGCGCCCTGATTGAAGGTGCTGCCGCACGGGGTCATGAGGTTGGCGTTGGCGGCGAACTTTACTCGGACGCCATGGGCGAGCCGGGAACTTATGAAGGCACCTATGTTGGGATGCTGGATCACAATATCACCGTGATTGCCGGGGCGCTGGGTGCGGATGTGCCTGACCGTGGCATGAACGGAAAGCTGTCTGCGGGGTTTTGAGTGATGCTGGAACTGGCCGCTGATCAGGGTGTTTCGATATCGGAGGACTGTCTTGATGATAGCCCGTTGGCGATCCGGGGTCTGACAGTCTCATACGGCCAGAAACCTGCGGTTTTTTCTGTGGATATGACGGTTCAGCCGGGCGCGATGACTGCGATCATCGGGCCCAACGGCGCGGGCAAGTCCACCCTGCTAAAGGCGGCTTTGGGTATTGTATCGCCTTTGTCCGGTCAGGTGACAGTGTTTGGCAAGCCGCTGGACAAACAGCGCGAACGGATCGCCTATGTCCCACAGCGGGCGAGTGTCGATTGGGATTTTCCAGCCCGTGTGATCGACGTGGTGCTGATGGGGCTGTCCAGTCAGTTGGGGCTGCTTGGTCGGGTGCGGTTTCGTCACATATCGCGGGCGATGGACTGTCTGCACCGGGTGGGAATGCGCGACTTTGCCGACCGCCAGATCGGTCAATTGTCAGGCGGCCAGCAACAGCGCGTCTTTCTAGCACGCGCCTTGGCTCAGGACGCAGAGCTTTACCTGCTGGACGAGCCGTTCGCGGGCGTTGATGCGGCCACGGAAAAGGCGATCATAGCGGTGTTGAAGGAGCTGAAAACAGCCGGTAAGACTGTTGTCGCCGTGCATCATGATCTGGCGACCATCACGGATTATTTTGACCACGTCTTCCTGATCAACACGCGCAAAGTCGCCGAAGGACCGGTGTCCGAGGCATTCACCGCTGAAACGCTCCAATCTGCGTATGGAGGCCGCCTTGCTACCGCTCAGATCGACCAGATTTCGCGCGCGCTGGGGTAGACATGCTTTGGGATGCCCTGACCCTGCAGCTTGGCTATAACGCCACGCTGGTCGCCATCGGCGCGACTTTGCTGGGTATTTCGGCTGGGGTCACCGGAACGTTTCTATTCCTGAGAAAACGTGCGCTTGTCAGTGACGCGATCAGCCATGCGACTCTGCCGGGCGTGTGTCTGGCGTTCATGGTTCTGGTCGCGCTTGGGGGCGATGGTCGCAATCTGATCGGTCTGCTGGTTGGGTCAGCCCTTTCCGCTTGGGTGGGCCTTCTGTGCATGAACTGGTTGACCCGGCACACAAGGCTGGCCGAGGACGCAGCGATCGGCGCAGTTCTGTCTGTGTTCTTTGGAGTTGGTATCGTCCTGCTGACGGTGATTCAGACGATGGGTATGGGCCGCCAGGCCGGGCTGGAAGGGTTCTTGCTGGGCTCTACGGCGGGCATGTTGTGGGCTGACGCCATGATTATCGCGGTTGGTGGCGCGGCAACGCTGGCTTTGGTTATGATCATTCGCCGCCCCATGACTCTGGTGGCGTTTGACGCCGAATATGCGGCGGCCCGCGGGCATGTTGTGCATCGCATTGACCTTGCAATGATGGGGCTGGTCATGGCCGTGACGGTTGTGGGGTTGAAAATCGTTGGGTTGATCCTGATCGTTGCGTTGCTGATCATTCCGCCTGTTGCCGCGCGTTTCTGGACCGAGCGGTCGGAACGTGTAGTGCTGCTGGCCGGTCTGACCGGAGGGCTTTCGGGATATCTGGGGGCGGCACTGTCGGCCTCGGCTCCCAATCTGCCAACCGGTCCGATCATTGTTCTGGTCAGCTTTGCCCTGTTTGCAGTGTCCTTATTGCTTGCGCCGGTGCGGGGGGTACTGGCGGCTGTCTTGCGGCATCTCAGATTCCAACGCAGGGTCCATATTCGACAAGGGCTTTTGGCGCTGGCGCAGGGGCAAAATATCTACGAGCCGTTAACGCTTCGCCTGTTGCGCAGCGCGGGGCTGGTGCGGGCTGATGGGGTTGCGACAGAAGCGGGCAGGGCACGCGCTGCAAAGGCGCTGCGCGACGAAAAACGGTGGGAGATCGTCCGGGCGGATCAGTCGCACGAGGCCACGGCTGCCCTGTATGACGGTTTGCGTGACATTGAAACTATCCTGACCCCAGATCAGATCACCGAAATTGACCGTCAGATCGGCGACCCGCAGGGAGTGACCCCATGAGCGGAGAAGAATTCGTCCCCCTGTCCCTAACGCCATTGCTGATCGGAACTTTTGCGGCCATCGCCTGCGCTTTGCCAGGCAATTTTCTGGTGCTGCGTAAGCAGGCTCTGATCGGCGATGCAATTAGCCACGTTGTTCTACCCGGTATCGTTGTGGCCTTTCTGCTGACCGGAGAGATTTCGACCTGGCCCATGATGCTGGGTGCCGCAGGTGCCGCGGTGGTGGCGGTTATCATGATCGAGGCCATCCGCAGGCTGGGTCAGATTGAATCCGGTGCCGCAATGGGGGTCGTTTTTACCACAATGTTCGCAGCCGGGGTGCTGTTGCTGGAGCAAACTGACACGTCGACCGTTCATCTGGATGTCGAACATGCATTGTACGGGAACCTTGAAAGTTTGATCTGGTTGGACGCGGTGGGATGGGCGTCTGTGTGGGATGTTCAGGCGCTGGCGGGGCTGCCGCCCGAATTGCCCCGTATCGCGCTGACATTGGCCGGTGTCTTCTTGTTCACTTGGCTGTTCTGGAGACCGCTCAAGATCTCTACCTTCGACGAAGGGTTTGCCCGAACGATCGGAATCAGGACCGGAGCGCTTGGCATGGCTCTGGTGATCGTTGCGGCGATTGCGGCCGTTGCGGCGTTTGATGCCGTGGGTTCGATCATCGTGATCGCGATGTTTATATGCCCCCCGGCGGCGGCGCGCATGATGACCAACCGATTGGAAACTCAGATCGCTTGGAGTATCGTTTTCGCGATTGTTTCGGCTGTCGCGGGTTATGTGCTGGCGGGGTACGGGCCGTTGTGGTTGGGCGCTGTAGATGCTGTCAGCGCGGCGGGAATGATCGCAACGGTTTCGGGTTTGATCCTTGCTTGCGCCGCAATTTGGGGCCCTTGTCGAACGCGGACCAGCGCGCCCGGTACGACTTGACTAGGCGTGATCTTGCTATGTGAGGATGCGGTCTTTCGGCTGATCTCCGCCCACCAAATGACCCCGACCAGAGTTTAAGAGTCACATGCGTTTCATCGTGCTACGAACCAATCATTGCTAAAGGACGTCCACCACTCACAATGGTTCGTTCGGACAATCGCGGCGATGTTCGCCGCCTCTCTGTGACACGGCGCGATTGTTCGAACGCCCCCTCGCCCCCCTAAAATCCGGTCCTCAAACCTGTGGCAGAATCGTCTGTGACTGTGCTAGGTCTAGGGGTATGGCGCAGGCAAACCCCAATATCAGCGAAACTCGACCCGTAATTCGACAGCTCGACGATGCTGCGATCAATCGCATCGCGGCGGGTGAGGTGGTCGAGCGGCCAGCCTCTGCCGTGAAAGAACTGGCTGAAAATGCAATCGACGCGGGATCGACGCGCATTGCCATTGATATTGCTGATGGAGGAAAGACTTTAATCCGAGTCACCGATGACGGGTGTGGGATTTCCGGCAAGGATCTGCCGCTGGCTCTGTCTCGTCATGCGACGTCCAAAATCGACGGATCGGACCTGCTGAACATTCATACTTTCGGGTTTCGGGGCGAGGCGCTGCCGTCACTGGGCGCGGTAGGACGGCTGACAATCACCAGCCGCGTTTCGGGGGCCGAGGCCGCTTCTATCCACGTTGCGGGCGGCAAGACAGACGCCGTGAAGCCCGCCGCTCTGCGTGCGGGGACGGTGGTTGAACTGCGCGACCTGTTCTTTGCCACGCCCGCACGTCTGAAATTCATGCGCACCGATAGGGCCGAGGCGCAGGCCATCACGGACGTCGTCAAACGTCTGGCCATGGCCGAACCGGCGATTACTTTCACCCTGCGCGATGTCTCGGGCGGGGGTGAGGGGCGCGTGACCTTTCGCGCTGACCGCGAGAACGGTGATCTGTTTGATGCCCTGCACGCTCGTCTGGCCTGGGTCATAGGGCGCGAATTTGCTGAGAACGCCTTGCAGATCGACGCCACGCGTGAAGGGATTCGCCTTTATGGGTATGCCGCTCTGCCGACCTATTCGCGGGGCGCGGCGGTGGCGCAGTACCTGTTCGTCAATGGCCGCCCGGTGCGCGACAAGATGCTGACCGGCGCGCTGCGGGCGGCGTATTTCGATTTCCTTAGCCGCGACCGCCACCCGGCAGCGGCTTTGTTCATCGACTGTGACCCGGCGCTGGTTGATGTGAACGTGCATCCCGCGAAATCCGAGGTCCGGTTCCGCGATCCCGGCGTGGCGCGCGGGCTGATCGTTTCGGCCCTGCGGCACACGCTGGCCGAGGCGGGACATCGCGCATCCTCGACCGTGGCGAATGCGACTCTGGGTGCGATGCGGCCGGAACCCGCGCTGCCCCCGCAACCCACCCCGGCGCGGGTGTATCAGATGGACCGCCCCTCGTCCGCCGCGCGACAGGTGGCGTATCAGGCCCAAGCGCCGGGTTTTGCGGAGCTGTCACAGGACTACAGCGGCAGTGTTGTGGAACCTGCGCCCGTGGCCACAGAAGAGCCCCCAGCGCAGGATTTGCCCTTGGGTGCGGCGCGCGGTCAGGTGCATGAGAACTATATCATCGCCCAGAATGCAGACGGCATGGTGATCGTCGACCAGCACGCAGCGCACGAGCGGTTGGTTTATGAAAAGCTCAAACATCAGATGGCGGAAAATGGGGTGGCTGCGCAGGCGCTGCTGATCCCTGAGATTGTGGAACTGTCCGATGGCGACTGCGCCCGTCTAATGGCCGTGGCCGATGACCTGTCACGCCTTGGCCTGACGCTGGAACCCTTTGGCGGCGGTGCCATCGCGGTGCGCGAAACGCCGGCCATATTGGGTGAGGTCGACGCCCGGGCGATGATTTTGGATATCCTTGACGAACTGGCCGATCAGGGCGAAAGCCAAACCGTACAGGCGCGGATAGAGGCGATCCTCAGCCGCGTCGCTTGCCATGGCTCGGTCCGGTCGGGTCGCCGGATGCGGGCCGAAGAGATGAATGCCCTGCTGCGCGAGATGGAGGCGACGCCCCATTCCGGACAGTGCAACCACGGGCGGCCAACCTATGTGGAGCTGAAACTGGCTGATATCGAACGTTTGTTCGGACGCAGTTGAACCCACCGCGCGCGTGCGATATGAAGAATAAAACAAGAACATCCGAGGCGACATGATCGAGATTGCTGGCACAGAAGTTGCGTTGAACGACCCCGTGATCCTGATCCTGATCGGGGGCGGGGTGGTGGCGCTGATCCTGCTGTTGTTGTTATTGTCTTTGCGTGCCGCCAATCGCTCGGCGCGGATGGCAGAACCGTTGGCGCGGCAGATGGCGCATCTGGGGCAGAATGTGCAGCAGTTGGGTCAAGGGCAGGAGCAGTTGCGCGGTGGACTCCAACATGTCTCGGACACGCAGGCCAATGCGCAGGTGCAGGTGATCCAGACGGTTGAGGCGCGGCTTTCTTCGGTGCAGCAGCAGATGAATGACCGGCTGGCGGATAACGCGATGAAATCCGCCCGCGCGCTGGCCGAGATGCAGGAGAGGATGAAGGAATCACTGCATGGATCGTCGAAACAGACCGCGACCTCTCTGACGCAATTGCAGGAACGGTTGGCGGCGATCGATAAGGCGCAGGACAATATCACCAAGCTGTCGGGCGATGTGCTGTCGTTGCAGGACATTCTGTCGAACAAACAACGACGCGGGATGTTCGGTGAGATTCAGCTAAACGACATCGTCTCGAAGGCGCTGCCTGCTGACAGCTATTCGTTGCAGGCCACGTTGTCGAATGGCAAGCGGGCGGATTGCCTTATCCATCTGCCCAACCCGCCCGGACCCATTGTCATTGACGCAAAATTTCCGTTGGAGGATTTCGAGGCACTGGCGGCGGCTCAAACCAAATCCGACGTCGAAATGTGCCTGAAGGCATTTGGTGCCGCTGTGAAGGTCCACATCAAGGCGATTTCAGAAAAGTACATTCTGGATGGTGAAACCGCCGATGGCGCGCTGATGTTCGTTCCGTCCGAGGCGATCTATGCCGAGTTGCACGCACGTCTTCCCGATGTGGTCCGCGATGGGTTTGCCGCGCGCGTCTGGATCGTGTCCCCTACCACCTGCATGGCGACGCTGAACACCATGCGCGCGATCCTGAAAGACGCCCGAATGCGCGAACAGGCTGGTGCGATCCGCAAGGAACTAGGAATGCTGCACAAAGATGTCGAACGACTGGGCGATCGCGTGGCCAATCTGGACCGTCACTTTGGACAGGCGGCCAAGGATATCTCGGACATCAAGATCAGTGCCGAAAAAGCCGGGCGTCGCGCACAACGTCTGGACAATTTTGATTTCGAGGAACTCGCGCCAGAGGATCACGCCAACGTGGTGCCGCTTGGTAAAAGTGAGGCTTAAACGCTACTGGATCGAAAGGTCCAGATTGTACCCAACCGTCTTATCGGAGTCTCGGTCATTGCCCATGAGGTAGACGCGGATCGTGTAATCTCCGTCCTCAGGCAGTTCAACCCGTGCGGTATTTCCGTTGATGGACCCGTTATAGATCGCGGCACCGTCACTGCCCGGAGGCAGGATGTTAAAATAAATTACGCCATACCCGTTGGTGTCGCTGACCTGAAGCTCTGCGAACAGTTCCTGCCCGGCCTTCGCACCCAGTCGGTAGTCAAAATATTCTTTGCCCGTAACGGTTCCGTTGACCATCGTGCCATAGTTGCCTGTCTCGAACTTTACGTCGGCAACGCTCTGAGCGCTGGCAGATGTGCGAAACCGATACAGGCAAGTGTCAGGGCAAGTGCTTTCATGAATACATCCTCCGATTGCAGGGTCGAAGTCTCAGTATAACACAAAACGGCGACGCAGATCAGATGCGTAGAAAGGGCTGGAACAGGCGCGGCATCAGTTTGTTGAATTTCAGTGGTGCATCGGTGACCGCCAGGCAAATGCAATCCTCATAGATATCCGCCGTTGGCGTGTGGTGCAGGTCTTCATCCGCAATCTCGACATCGCCGCGCGCAAAGTGATCGACTTCGTCCGAGAATGCCCCTTGCAGGACCATTGTCAGTTCCATGCCGTTGTGGCTGTGGTCCGGTACAGCAGCCCCTGCAGGAATAAACAGCAACCGGGCTGTGGCTGCGCGCGTTGTGGGCAGGATCGCTTGTTTGACGCCCATCCCAATCGCGCGCCACTGGATGTCATTCACGTCGCCGCCCACATAATCCTGTAGTGGCGCGGGAAGCACGGAACAGCCGGGTCGATCAGGCTTGGCAATCGGCGCGCCATTGGCGATCAGCGCCATGGTTGCGGCAAGTGAACCGTCGCTCAGCGCAACGCTATCGTCCTGATCTTGCAGGACGCACCCGCCGACGGCCTCAAAGCTCTCGGCGCGCGCACGGCAATGGTCACACAGGGACAGGTGCGTTGCCACCATCAGGTCGAATGCTTCTGGAAAACCGCCCGCAGCATACGCCATCAGCAGGTCATCTGTCAGGTGATGTTTGATCTTGTTGCTCATCGTCATCATCTCAGTTCATCGCGTGGCGCAAGCGGTCCAGCGCCAGCCGTATACGTGATTTGATCGTTCCCAGGGGCAACCCGGTCTGAGACGCAATCTCGCGGTGACTCAGGTCACCGAAATACGCCTTTTCGATCAGTTCTCTCTGCGCCTGTGGCAACGCTGACAATGCGTCGCGCAATTGCGCGGTTTCCTGTTGCAACGCAATGACGTCATGTTGTTCCGGTTCAGCCTCGGGACCCCAACCCAGATCTTCGGGTTCCGGTCGCCGCTGCTTGCGCAAGACGTCAATGCGTTTGTTCCGTGCGATCGTGAAGACCCAAGTGGCCACTGTCGCGCGCGAGGGGTCGAACAGATGCGCCTTGTGCCACAAGGTCGCCATCACCTCTTGCGCGCATTCCTCGGCCATCGCCGCATCAGACCCCGATTTAATCAGGAACGCCTTGATACGTGGCGCAAAATATTGGAACAGCTCGGCAAATGCCGCCTGATCCTGCGCATCCCGAATGCGGGTGACGTGTTCAACCCACTCGGTCTTGGTATTGCAACTGCCGTTTGCTTCGTTCACCGGCCTGCCCCTGACACGTTCTTTCGCGTGCCAGGTTTTTGCTAGAGGCCCGTCGGCCACCGGTTCATCCAAGCTCGCGGTATCGATCTCGGTAAACATAACCACATTACGCGGGCCTGCCCAAGATGGATCAGTTTCTGCAGCAAATAATAATCCATATGGGCGTTCGTTTCGTAGAATATCTGTATAAGGTTTGAGGAAAAGACCGCCGTTTGAACGGTTTACAGTCAGAATGGAAAAGGCCGCATGAACCGGGTCGATCACATTGCAGGGCATACGTTTCACGGCCGCAAAGGGTCGATTGAAAACGCTTTTCGCTATTCTGTCGACTACATCCTGCTGGACCCGGAAAACACCGGGCCCACACCCGCGTTGTTCACCGTCAACGGGGTAAATGTGACGAACTGGCGGGATCGCGATCACGGCGGAGAACCCGGCAAAGGGCGCGGCGCCGCGTGGCTGCGTGAGCAATTCCATGACCTCGGTGTCACGCAGCCGAACAGGATCATGTTATTGACCCAGCCGCGCGTTTTCGGTCACGTGTTCAACCCCGTTAGTTTCTGGTTCTGTTTCGACGCGGAAGACGTGCTTTATGCTGTTGTGGCCGAAGTGACCAATACCTATGGCACGCGCCACAGCTATCTGTGTCACAACCAAAATTTTGCGCCAATTCAGCCCTCGGACCGGATCGTGGCAGACAAGCTGATGCATGTGTCACCGTTCCAGAAGATCGAAGGTGCTTATACCTTCCGATTTGACTACCGCGCGGACAGGGTCGGCGTGTGGATAGATTACGGGCGAAAGAATGGTGGGTTGATTGCAACGCTTACCGGCCCGCGTTCTGCGCTGACGGACCGGACGATCCTTTGGTCGTTGATACGTAGACCGTTCGGCGCGCGGCGCGCTTTTGCCCTGATCCTGTGGCAGGCGCTGAAACTGAAGTTGAAAAAGGCCAGGTTTCGTCCGTTTCGCTCTGCCCCTGTCCCGGATCATGCAGTCTCGCGGGTCCGCGAGCCATAAGCCCGGGTTGTTTGCGTAAGATCAAAGACTCAGGCCCCGGCAGCGTGTTTGTGGTAGGTTGGAAACCGCGAACACGAAGGAGTTGGGCCATGTTGGAAATCTCGGCAAGAAAAGTCGCTCAGGTCGCCATGATGGGGCGCGAACTGGACCGGGCCGAGGGCGAATTGCGCGCTTTCATCGACCGGATGAGCGAGGATGAACAGGCCGAACTGGTCGCCGTCATGTGGATCGGGCGCGAAAGCTTTTTCGCCGAAGATCTGGCCGAGGCCATCGCAACCGCCAAGGCCGAGGCATCAACACCCTGCGCGGATTACCTGATCGGAACGCCGCACCTGTCAGACCATCTTGAGAATGGTTTGGATTCGTTGGGTATCTCGGCTGAAGACGTTGAAAATGACCTTATGTGACGGTCTAGGGTCGGGAAATACCCTCTGATGACCTGAGTTCATTCGCAAAATTTGCGGCGTTCAGGTACGCTTGCCCCCAAATGCCTTTAGAACGAAAGGGTTTTTGGTGCGCTCAGTGCTGGTCACAGTGGTGGCTTTGGTATTTCTGGCAGGCAGCCTGGCCGGGCCGCGCCCGTCGGCCGCATGCCCGGTTTGCATAACGCTGCCGGAATACTCGTTGGCAGATCGTATATTGTCCGCCCGCGTTATCGTTCTGGCTGCACCGGCTTTGGACAACCCGTTCAGTTATTCACCCGTGTCAATTCTGAAGGGCACGGCAAAACAGCTTTCCGCATTGCCGGAAATTCCCTTTCTGGTCGACAGCGTGACCCGATCCGCGTTTCGCACCGATCCCGGCAGACGCGTGTTGATTATTTACGGTGCAGGATATCCGGACAAGGCTGGACGTAGCCTGTCTATGGGATGGATCAAAGGCTTCTTGATGACGCCAGAGCGTGCGAATTTCGTGGAGGCGATACGCCATCAAGGCGCGTCCTGGGCTTTTGGAAAGACCGACGACCCATCGCGCGTCGCCTTTTTTGGCTCGTATCTTGGGCATGAGGATGCGTTGCTGCGAAACGCGGCTTTGATCGAGTTTCACCGTGCGCCCTATGCAATGGTCCGGCAATTGCGCGATCAGGGATCTTCCGCCGCGTTGCTGCAGGAATTGCGGTCCGTGAACCGGCTGGCCTACGCGCCTGCTGTGATCCGGCTATTGGGCCTTCAGTCAGACCCGGCGGCCAAAGCCGCCGTCAGAACACGCTATCAGCAGGCGTTGGCCTCTGGCGACACGAATCTTTATGACTGGGCGCTTGCGGGAATTGAGGTTGATGGTGCTGCCGCGATTACGGCGATTGAGGCATCCCTGAAACAGCAGAGCCTGTCCCAGGACATGAAACGCGATTTGGTCCGAGCATTGACCGATGCCGGTACAGCCCGGTCAGAGTTTCAGACGCAGATATTGGACATTTTCAAACGCGAGTTGCAGCAGAATTCACCGCTTGCCGTGTGGATTGCCCTTGCAGCGAAGTCTTGGGAAACGGACATATTGAACTCGGAGCTTCGTTCGATCTTGTCGACAGAACAACTGGAGCCCGCAGCGCAGTTTCTTATTGAAAACACCTTGGTTCAGTTTGAGCAGAACTAATTCTGGGAACATGCAAGTGTACCGAACGGGCGACCGAATGAACGCTATGCGGATGGCTGCCTTTCCCGACCATGATGGCTGAACACCACTTGGCTTGATTGGACGTCCGACCGAAAATCCGCAGCCCGCCCGGGCAGTGAGAGATAAAAGCGTTGAAGGCCGGGTTCGATTTCCTTAGCCATCATGGCACAACGCTGGCACATCTTTTCGATCTGCACGTGGGATTGGCGGTCCCGCATGGCAGCCACCAGATCACCGTGTGCCGTTGACAGTTTTCTAAATTTCGGACTGTCGAGCACTGTTTTGTCGCCAACCAATGCGTACACGGCTTCGAGATCGGATTTACCCTTGAGATCGACAAACCCGGCCTCAAGCATCGCCAGATCCTGCCGGGCAAGGCGGTGCACCGAGCTTGAGACCAAGATATCGTATTCGACATGGCGACAACTTTGTTCGATCCGCGCCGCGACGTTAACAACATCCCCAATGACGGTGTAGTTGAACCGGCTGCGCGACCCGATATTACCCACACAGGCCTGCCCCGTGGCGCAGCCCGTTGCCAAGGCAATCGGAGGTCTGCCTCGCATAACGTCCGATGCATTGAATTCTGTCAGTGCTTTGCGCATCAACAAGGCGGCATACGCTGCCCTGCAAGGATGATCTTCAACGGGCAGGGGCGCATTCCAGAACGCCATCACCGCGTCACCGATGAATTTGTCGATTGTCCCTCGTTCCTTCAGAATCTGATCGCCCACTTGCGAGAACAGCTCGTTCAACAACGCGACAAGATCGGTGGCTGACACAGATTCCGACAATGGCGTGAATCCCCGGATGTCCGAAAACATGACGGTAATTTCCTGCGTTTCACCGCCCAGTTGCAGACTGTGACCGGATACTTCCATCTCGTCCAGAATCTCGGGGGCGACGTAGTGGGAAAAGACCTGCCGGATTTCCCTTTTCTCCCGCTCGGTCGAAACGAACAAATAGCCGGCAAGCATCCCAAAATTCGCCATTCCGCCCATCAAGGGAAATGTCACATCGAACAGGACAAGCTGGTTCTGAAAGGCCAGCCAACTGGTGCCCAGAACAACACCCGCCGCCGCACCGCCGGCGACGAATGAGGCGACCGCGCCAAAGCTGGACATGACCGCGATCACAATCAGGCCAAGCAGGACAAAGGACAAAAGCTCGAGTGCGGCGGTCACGTCAGACCGGCTGAGCATCTCGCCCGTAATGATCTGTTCCAGCATCTGGGCGTGGATCGACACGCCGGGAACGGATTCCCCCAATGACGTCAGGTGCATGTCGAACAAGCCGGCCGCAGATGTCCCGATTAAAATTATCCGACCCTCGATTTCAGCCCTCAAATCCGGGTCATCCGGGGTTTGCATCACATCGTCGGCAGAGAGGTACAGCTCTGGCTGGTCATGTCTGTACCTGATCCAAACCTCGCCGTTTTCGGTTGTTGGCAAGCGAAAATCCCCCAGTTCGACAGCAAGCATGATGCCTTCTTCGTCGGATGCACCTTCGGCAAGGATAAAAGGCGCGCCGATGGCAACCCTTAGGGCTTCGATCCCCAGGCCGGGCATGGGGCCGCTCGGGCCGCCCCACAGAACTGGAACCCGTCGTACAATTCCCGTTCCGCCCAGAGGTGAGACGTTGACGCCGCCGATCCCGGCGGTGCTGCGATCAAGAGGGGCGGCGATCGGGGTCCAATAAGGAACCGAGATCAAGCCAGCGGTCGGATTTTCCCCAATTTCAATAATCCCTGCCGTCGGGCTGACCTGATTGCCTTCGTCAGACAATCGAGCAGCCGTTCCCATGACCACGGGCCAATTGGCGACCTCCATTCCGAGCAGCACGTCATAGTCCATCTTTTGCGCGTGATCTTCGACCGTCACCACGCCAGCGAGCGCTGGATCATTCAGCAACCGAACCGGAGAATACCTGTCTGGTTCGGCAAAGAGCATATCGAACGCAATGGCTGCGGCACCATATTCGCCCAGGTTTTCTACCATCTGGGCCAATAAGGTTCTGGGCCAAGGCCACTGGCCCCAATTCGCCAGAGACTTTTCGTCAATGTCCAGAACCCGAACAGGCAGATCAGGGTTGTACTCTCTGGGCATGGCGCGTTGTAGAATGTCAAAGTAAACCAGCCGCGTCATCCGCACGGGATAAGGATCCATGACCCTGATGAAACATCCGATCAGGATCAGACCCAGACCCACCAGTCGAAAACCACGCCGGCGAGGTGTTCTTTCTTTGGGCTTCACGGTCACGTTAACCTCCGAAGTCAGCGGGCTATGCCCTTGTTAACGCGCTGCTTGATTGCCTTTACCTTTGCCCTTTCCGTGCCCCGGACCTTTGCCCTTTCCGGGATTGCCAAAGCCGCGTGAATTTCTGGTTTGCCCTCCGGGATTGCTGCCATCCCCATGGCCGGACCGGTTTGTCTTGGTTTCTGGCTCAGGTGCCGGAGGTTCCGGTGCAGGTGGTTCTGGCGCAGGCGGTTCCGGCGTGGGTGGCTCTGGTGCTGGTGGTTCTGACGCAGGTGGCTCCGGCGCAGGTGGCTCTGGCGACCGGGGCTCTGGGGCAGGGGGGGCATTGCGAGGCGTTTCGCGGAAAGCTGCCCTGCGCGGTCTTCCAGGCGTTTGAAACTGAGCATCAGACTTCAGGACCGGGACCGGCGCAAGCTCTCCCGCGCAACCACCAATGTCGATCTGCAACGGGCTGAGCAAGTTTTCCTGAGACTGAATGAAGGGAAATCCATTGCTCAAAGCCAACTCATACTGTGCTTGATCCACAGGGCGACCGACACTTCCGCTTTCGCTCGTGGCGAACAGGCTGCACTGCCGTCCGGTTGCGCGACAGCTTCCGCTGAGGCTGCACATTTGAACATTTCCTTCCAGCACCAGCATGGCGCTTTGGCTGCCGGGGACGACCCACATGTCAAACGTCGTGCCGCGAACTGCCATCGTCGCGGTCGGCGTTCGGATCGAATAGGCTCGTTTCTTGCTTTTGCCCGAGATAAACCGAAAGCTGCCGCCGAGGGCCTGTACCGCAAATGACTTGGCTTTGCGGTTGCCGCGCAACATCGTCACGTCCAGAACCATACTGGCATTCGGGCCAATCGCGATCTTTGTCTCATCGACAAAAACCAACTGGACCAGTCCATTGCCATCAGTGGATATCGCGTCGCCCGAGACGACTTCCATTCCCGATTCCAATGGCTGCGAATTTCCGGCGCGTGTGATCTTGGCGCCTTGTTTAACTCCGATAACCGTCCCGATGTTGGCAATCGCCTGAACAGGCATAAGAGACACACAAAGAATAACAAAAATAACTCTGAACCAGGCCAAGCGTCTATTCCCCCAAATAGAATATGTCGTGAGCGATGTGCTCACTGCCCGGTTTGAACCTCTGAAAAATCAGTCTTTTTATTGATATGGCTTAAAATATGTCTGACCAAATATGCCTTAAACATCGTGCTTTTGGCAAGTATCCTGACTTTCTGCATGTTTTTCATTGGCTTGGGTGCATATCGAGCAGGGGCTGCTCTGCCGTTCTTTCGCATGTGACCCAGCTTGGAATATCAAATGAGTGTCGGTTTTTAGAAAATTGGCGAAGCGCAGGAAAATCGCCTTGTATCTGGTGCGCAGGCAAGGATATACCCGCCAGCGGAGACGTGGCCGAGTGGTCGAAGGCGCTCCCCTGCTAAGGGAAAACTTGGTCAGAATATTCCCTTATTTTACAATCCGTAAGCGGGAATCTAGTTCGATGTTGCCAGATTTTTGCCGAAAGTCCCACCCATGTTCAAGCAGGCGATCCGCTAAGTCGTCAGGTGCAATCTTTCTATAACGATTGGCCATTTCGCTCTTTGCCCAGCCCCCGAGGTCCATGAGCCCACCGAAGTCTCTTGTCTGAGCGTAGTACCAAGTTGCCCAAGTATGCCGGAGAACGTGTGGTGTCACATCTTTTCCAAGGCCGGCCGCATCTCGGGCCTTGTTAAACGACGCTTGCATTTGACCGCCGCCATTCTTTCTCAACTTGATCGGTTTTCCATATGGCGTGCGGAACATGCGTCCCGACTCGGGCAACTCCCCCATTAAACATACAGCACGGCTAGGTAGCCGTACCAAGCGCTCACTCGATACAGTTTTACCTGCGCCGTCCTCCTCAGCAGGAATAAACTGTTGAGAGGTTGCTGGATTCCAATCATTAATGTCCGCTGCAAAGCACTCTCCTGTTCGGCACCCAGACCCCAAAAGGAAAGCAATCTTCTTGAGTGTATACGGTTCGGGCTTGTCGTGGCGCGGCAGGGTAAGTTGGGCGGCGGCTTTCAACAGCGCCTCAGCTTCTTCTGGATGGAGCCAGCGTACTCGCTTGTTATCTGTGGACGGCCTTTTCCGCTCTCCCCTCGCCCAGCGAACTACCGCGGTGATTGGTACACGCACTTGGCGTCTGCGAGTTTCGGGAACTGCGTTGGGGTACAACTCCATGGCACAGTTCACGATTTCCAACTCTCCAATTTGATCAATTGTTGTGTACTTGCCGAAATACCCGATGAGTTTTGGCAGGAAACGTGCTTCACCACCATCGTCGACGTAGCCCTTTGCCGCCTCCCAAAATGGCACCTCTTTGTTTGTAGGAATAGCTAATTGGGCCGCCCATTCCTCTTTATAAAGTTGCTGGGCCTTAGCGCGAGCTACGCCTTTGAGGCTTTTGTCACGGATGCCAAGGCGTCGGCAAATCCGCCGCCCTTCGATTGAAAACGAGACCGCCCAACCTTGCTCCGTCCACTTCGGTTCCCAGTCTTTCTTTGGCATTTTAAGGCCTCTCTCAGTTCCTCAATGTGTTCCGGGTAAAACACCTTTTTGTTGCCGCGCCGTTCGTAACATTGATGCTTTGCTAGAATGTCTGTCAGACTTCTTCGTGAAATCCCCAGAGCTCGGGCTGCGTCATCCATGCCGGCTGGTTGTACTATCCAGTTTGGGCTTGTGTTCATCTCTGCGCATCCTCCACGGCTCTGAGTGAAAACCCAATCGGAAGTGTTTTGCCTTGGTCTATGTACCGACTGCCTGTTAGCTGATTTTCGATCATTCGAGCACCGATTGAGTTTCTTCTGCCCCCTTCATCGATACTTTCGGTATGCAGTCAAGGAAAATTATGATTACAAAACATGCACTTGCGTCTACTCCAGGTTGACTTTTCAGATTGAACTGCCGGGGTCAGGAGGGCGCCTCAAAACACATTTTTGCTGCGTTTTGAATTGGCTGCGCGTCTCTTTGCCGGAGTTTAAGTTGACACCTCCGGTATGACCTCGGTTGAGTGGAAAATTTCATTACCATAGGGCGAGTCACGGAAGCGTGATGTATGTTTCATCTGCGATGCAGAGACGAGTACCTGCGCCGACGTTCACAGATCAAAACAGATACATCTTCTGTCCGTACGTCAGAACAAAATGGCAAACATACAGAACAACGCAAACCTCGTGTGCGCTGTGAAAGAACTTGTGGAGAAATGAGAGCATTGCTCCCTCCCTTGGTTGTTGAGCTTAAAGGTGTGTATAGTGTGTATAATGATTCGATTGGCGAGTCAACATTTGACGCACTGTGTGTATAGTGTTAACTTAAGGTCATGGAAAAACTCTCAGAAGAACCGCCCAAAAGGCTACAAATACTAATGACTGAGGATGAGCTGGCGCTTGTTCGCCAGTACACACATCAGAACGAGATCTATGGACGATCTGCCGCGATCAGAGCGCTTGTTCAGGCGGGCTTGAAAGCGGAACAAGCGGCTGGTCGCTTTGATCCAAACCGAAAATAGGTGCCAGAACAGGCTTGTGAAAAATGTGTTCCAACCTGTGGAATTTGGTTTCTTTTCGATGACGTAATGGGGGGACGATCAGAAATTTAGTTTTTAACTCGTTCCCAGAACTGCCGGCATACAAACTCATTGCCGCCGTCAGGTTTCTTAAATTTTCGCAAAACTCCCAATCCTTTAAAAAGTCTGAAACCGCGTTCGTGCCATGTCCTTTGTTGCGAGCGGCGGAAGCAAATTCACGTCTTGAACAGACGTGAAGGCAGCACTGGTCGCAGGAAATTGCGGTCAGAGGCACGGAGTCAAAAAAGCTGAAAACGGCAACCGACCTTTGGCCATCGAGCTGAAGGGCAAAGGTTGTGAAGAAGAACAACGCGGGCAGATCCCGCGAACAAAGAAAGTGTGCTCAGAGCAGAGGTGATCACCGGAAGCGCAAGCGGCAATGCAGGCAAGCGAAGCGGATTTATGGCCATGAAGTGCTTCAGCCAAGAACACTAAGGATGGCAGGGAAAAAGGTGGGCTATCATGGCGGCTCTCGACTTGGTCCAGGCTCAGCAAGGTATCGGGAAATGTCCGCCATGGTGGCTGAAATGGCAGCCGAGGTCGGTCACGACCTATACCGGCCCGGCAAGAAGAAAGCAGCACAACTCTTGTTGGGCTTGCCCGACAACGAGTATCTCGCAATCTGCTATTCCGCATACAAGCACGACAAGCGGCTACCGTCCGTTGCTTTAGTTGATACGACACAAACTGCCGCCAATCTTCAGTATCATTATGAGGTCAAAGTCAAAGGCCAGGCGCAGTTTGCTGCTCTGACATTTCCTGCCTTGGAACGCCGAGTCTCAATCGATGGCTATGAATCCGGTTTGGCGTTGGCATTCAAACGAATGAACAAGCTAAAGAAGGCCCTCAAGAAATCCGGACTAGGTGAATTTGTATACGCACAGCTAGAAGCACCCTTCATTTCCAGAGCCAGTTACTATCGTCTGGTTAAGGTCTAATAATTCTTGGCCACTCTGAAACAAATTAAGCGGTTGCTGGGAAGAATCGAAATGAGCGTCGGTGGTTCATTTATTCGCTCGCCGACGCGTGACCTAGATCGCTAAACATAGGCGGACTGATGCCATTCGTTGCTCTGTCAACCATCAGCCGCTATGCGCAAAAAGCGGGCTTTGCAAAGTCTCGCCAAGGCACCAAAACGTACGCTTATCGCTGTCTCGTATGCAGCAGGATAATTTCCGATAAGGGGTCGTTAGTCTTCTGTGCCGCTGACCCAAGCTACCGTCAAGTTTGGATCGAAGAGCAACGGTTTCACCTCTACTTGCCTAGTTCTAAGCCAGACAGGCTCAAATTCTCTGTTGTCCGCCAAAGCATCAAGGCTTGTATCGTGCGTACTCGAAGTCCATATACACAAGGCTTACGTTTTTCTTTTTCGACCTGCTGTCTCCCCAATTCGGCGTTCAGTCTTTCGATTCAGACCGACCACGCCGAGTCGCCGCAATGATGCGGGCGGCAAGTATTAGGAGACCTCCACCATGGCAAATGGCACAGTAAAATGGTTCAACTCGACCAAAGGTTTTGGCTTTATCGAACCTGAAGATGGCAAGCGCGATGTGTTCGTGCATATCTCAGCACTTGAACGTTCCGGCATCAGCGAATTGAAGGATGGCCAGAAGGTTACCTTCGACGTTGAAGCGGGCCGTGACGGACGAGACAGCGCCGCCAATCTGGCACTCGCCTGACTTTTTAAGGGCACCCTTTTCGGGTGCCCGATTGCACGCTGGGCTACTATAAGCCGTTGGAGAACAAGTAAGTTGCAACCAAAAGACTGGACGCGGGCGCTCGCGCAATACCGTGTGCCCGATGCGAAGCGCAGTATTTATGAAGTTGCGATCACCGTTGTCCCCTTATTCGCACTATGGGCTCTAGCGTGGATGGCTTTATCTTTTAGTGTCTGGATCGCAATATTACTGGCCGTCCTGAATGCCGCATTTCTGGTCCGTATCTTTATCATTATGCATGATTGTGGTCATGGATCTTTCTTTAGAAACCGCACTGTTTGCAATTGGACCGGCCGGGTTCTAGGTGTTCTTGCCCTGACACCCTATGACGTTTGGCGGCAAAGCCATGCGATTCACCACGCCTCAACCGGTAACCTTGATCGGCGTGGTATGGGTGACATCCCTACATTGACCACTGAAGAATACCTGAAGCGGAATTGGTTCGGGCGTGCCGCGTATCGTCTGACCCGGAACCCCGTCTTCCTGTTCGGTGTTGCGCCGATCTATACGTTCTTTATTCAAAACCGTTTACCTCTTGGTTTCATGCGTTCGGGCTGGCTGTACTGGGCAAGTGCGATGGGAACAAACGCTGCAATTGCAGGGATATTGGCCCTAGTTTTTTGGGCCGGAGGCATTGAGGTCTTAGCGTATGTTTTCCTACCAACCATGATTGTCGCATCATCGATTGGTATTTGGCTTTTCTATATTCAACACCAGTTTGAACACACGACCTGGGAACGGGAAGAGGGGTGGAACCTTCAGAACGCTGCATTCTATGGAAGTTCTCACTATGCCCTACCAGGCATCCTGCGGTGGTTCTCTGCTAACATCGGCGTACACCATGTTCACCACCTTGCCAGCCGCATACCGTTTTACCGGCTAAACGAAGTTTTGCGTGACCATTCTGCGTTAGAAAATTGCCAGCGTATTACTCTATATGAGAGCTTTCATTGTGCACGATTGCATCTTTGGGATGAAAAAAGTCAACGTCTGCTTACATTTTCCGAGGCTTTGTCGAACGCCAATTCCAATAGGCATTTAGTGTAGTCTGGCGCGTACCAGATAGGCTTCGACGGTATCACCTCCTAGGGCGCGAATGGCCTCTAATCGGTGAAGGCCTTCAATCAGCACGAACCTCTTGTTGTCCGAGCGTATCTGGATCGGGGTCTTCTGGCCGTTCTTCAGAATATCTTCGGCCAGCGTCAGAACTTTTTGTTGATCAAGCGTTTTCGCCCGTTTCACAGGTACATAGATCAGGTCGAGCGGATATGGTCTTTTCTCCAACATAAGCTACGTGAGCAACCTTTCGTGCATTTGTTCCGGTTCGAAGTTCGCTACAAGAGCTGGGGCTGGAACGTACGTCATAGAACCGAACGAACAGCGTCGCGCAGTTCCTGATGCATTATCCAAGTTGCTGGCTCGTCGTCACTTTCGATGTGAGAAAATGCCAGTACCTGAGCGGCGCCATCATTCTGTACTGATCCGCCTTCGGGAAGTTCAAGCTCTAGATACTCCGCAATCAATAGACCGATTTTCTTAAAGACCTTGATTGAGGCCTCGCGCGATTTGTAACCGGCCGCCTGAGACAAGTGACCAATGGTCAGACCGTCCTTGCCTGCGATTGTAAGTGCTTTGAGCAATGTGACCTGCGCGGGGGTGAGCCTGATCTGGCGCAATGCCTCGGCATATTCTCCTTCACTGGGAACTAGGGTGCCGGAGTTTCCTTCCAAACGGCGTTGACCGCTACGCTTCCTGTCTCGTTCTTCGAGAATTTCTTTTAAGGTTTCAATGGCCAATACTGGTGTTTCTCCAACTGCATCGGCAATCATTGCCTGCGTTTTAGCCGGCGGCTTGGGAAATGCCCGTGCAACACTATTGCCGCTCAGAACGCCAGCCTTAATCAAGTACTTTCCAAATTCTTCCTCAATCACTCCTGATACGTCAGCGTTCCGCGACTTACGAACACTGCGGTCCTGAAACGCTCTTTGTTCCAAACCATGAGCTGACATCTTTGAACCGGGAAGGGTTACTTGAGGGGCATTTTTACGCATCAGAGAAACACCACTACAATTATCGCTGCAACGCACACTGCTGACGCAATAGATATCTTAATCCCATAGGACCGGCGACGCGCCTTTTCGGCTTTGAGACTTTTACCCAGGTTTTCGTCAATCGAGTTATGGTTCACGGCGTAGTCCTTCCGGATTTGTCAGGCGGCTTTGGTTTCCACCAACTTATTGTCGCGCCACATTTTCGGTGCACTTGTCGTTCTGTCTCGTGAACGGCCGATTACATTCCCAACCATCACCTCTTCGATTCAAATGCGCGTTTGAAGGGGCAAGGATCGCAACGCACCTGTCTCGGTTTGCGCGAAAACCACGTTCGCACTTCCATCCGGAATAAGTTTCAGGCGCAAGGTATGCATGCTGTGGAACTGCCACGGGCTCACAGCCGCTATCCGCTGCCCTGTAACCTCTGAGGCATACCCAACCATCCGGGCTTCCTCTGTCGCTCAGACGACCGTTTTCTGGGACTTCTATTGCAACACAATCCTGGTTCTCCTTACGAAATCCCCAGTTGCAGTGTATTTCCTGCACGCCAAACCGGGTTTCGACGTACCCATTCTGAGGCGAAATCACTTCTTCACATTCTTCTCCAACACGCTGGAACAGCCGATTGCACTCCCACTGATCTCCGGTTGATGCAAGATAGGCATTTTCAGGAACTCTTATTTCCTCACAGAGTTCTCCGACAATCTGAAAACCGTGATTGCATTCCCAGCCGCTGCCATAGGCGCTACCCGTCAAAAATGCGTTTTCTGGTAAGTCAGTTCTTTGGCAGGATCCGTTCTTGTTTTCGAAACCTTCGTCACAAACAGACCCATCGGCATTGCCCGCGACCTGAGCAGGAAGCTGCGTTCCTGAGAGAAACACCAAAAGTGTCGGGATCAAACAAAGAATGCAGCGAGCAAACACGATGAATGAATGGTCGAAACGGAGCCTGAGGCCTGATCTATCGGGCATCAAGCACGCAATTCAAGAGCCATGTGTTGTTCATACGGCGCCTTCTTTCATGGGTCACGCGATGACTGGAGCACGTCAGGTGACAGTTGCAAATGCTTGCGAGGAACGAGCTCATAGCGAAGACCCCAGCGGAACCCGTTCCTATGTTGGGGCACATGCTACAATTAGTCTGAAGGCCATTGGATTATCGTAACCGGCAGCATCGCGGCGGCGAGTAATTTTTTACCAATACACTCTTGTCGTTCCTAGTCTGTGAAGAGTCAAGGACGCATGCTCGTCAAGAAGCGTGTGCTGCGGAATGATCAATTTTTGAGACCGGCGAGTTATTAGGTGGTTAAGTGAATAACTGAGAGGCAAAATTCAGCGTGATACCACCTTTGAAACGGAGCTATCGGCGAATTGGCAGAAACTGAGTTCTGTGATGCGCAGTGCAGCTTCACAAACGCATAGCGTTGAAAATCTGCTTCAATGGCCAATTTCGGGCATTAAGGCACAATCGTGAGATAGGAATTCTGGGCACATTTATACCGCAGTGTGATCGGCCGATTGCCAAAGTAAATTTGCGTTCTGTTCTTGGCCTGACAATGAGACCAATCGTGCCCGTGGCCGGCAGGTAGAACGAAGCGATCTGCACGGGTATCGTTCAAATCTGTTCCCGAAGACGAGCAACTGTTTCTTTTGGATGAGCATCCAGTAGCGCAAGGAGCTTATACGCAGGCCCTCCGGGGCGGCGAGCGCCGCTCTCCCACAACTTGTAACCAGATTCGCTCATCCCGATAAGCTTGGCCATTTCCGCCACGGTCAAACCGGCCTTTTCGCGAACCTCAAGCGGTGATGCGACGAGATCGGAATTGGTGTCCGAACGGGTGCCTTGCGCCGGATCGACGGGCACGAGGCTGGGGTCTGGTCCTGTCATGATCTGCTCCCTATTATTGTCGTTTGAGGCATGGCCGTAGGTCATGCCTGAAGTTCGCATTTGCGCAGATGTCAAAGTCTGGCGCGCAGGCGTTTTTCGACTGTGCTCAATCTGCGGGTCGTCTGTGCCATATCCGTTCGGAGGGTCCGGATTTCATCAAGGATGCCCTGAATATCCTCCGATCCGGAAGTGGTATCGGTCGGTTCAAGCACACCATCTCCTTCACCACTCAGAAGCCAAACCAGAGAGACCCCAAGAATGCCAGACATCATCTGCGCCTTGTTCGCACGCGGCTCGGTACGATCCTCTTCCCAGCCTTGCACGGTCTTCAGTTTGACGCCCAGGCGACTAGCAAGTTTCTTTTGCGAATATCCTACAGCTTCGCGCGCGGCGACGATCCGGTCGCCCAGAGTTGCCGCTTCATCACCGTAGTATGAGGTGTCGTTTGATATCGTCGTGGCTACGTTCATTCTGCTCTCTCAGTTTGATTGAAAAATTCCATGTCACGGTCAGGCCGCGAGTTCATTACGACCCTCAAGACAGATCGTCACAAGGTTGCTGTTTGCATGGCGGCGATAATGGGTCAGTGCCTGCGTGATGAAGGGTTGGCTGTCCATCCGAGAACGCTGCCACCGCGCAAACCGACGGAACAAAGCCCAGGTGCGCTCGTCGTTGGACGCAATCACAGTCTGAACACGGGTTACATCGGCGCAGACGTTCCGACGCATCACCTGACCCAGCATTAGCGACACAAGGCCCTTATCCGTCTCACCCTCTGAAACGCCGACCTGCCAGATAAACAGGGTTTCCGGGTCATATGGCAGAAAATAAGCGAGCATCGCGCCGACCTGGTCTCCATCCAGTTCTGCAATAATCGAGAGTTCTTTGTAGTCATCAAACGCGGCCAGTTCGCCAAATAGGTCACCAATAGCTTCTTGATCCGCGGTTCTGGCCAGTGAAGACACCGCTGCGCGGCCTGCCGGCAAAGGGGGACGTGATACCGGAATGGGTTGTTCGAACAACTCCAAAGAATGCTGCATGTACCGCTCCATCAAAAAACTTTGATTAGCTAAGTACCACAGGAAAGACGAAACTTCAAAAGACGAAGCTATCTTTTACAGAAGCGTCATAAATCTACCTCTACTAGTGATATTTTAATTAGTAGAACTAATTATTTCACTTTCGGTTAACGCTTGAGCACTCAATGCAATTTTGACAATCTCACTCCAATCGAACGCGGAGTAGATACATGGATCGTATCGACAGCAGCCTTGTCGCCCTGCGCCGAATCCTGCGCGCCACCGAGATGTCCGGCCGTGAACTGGCGCAATCCGCCGGGCTGACCGCGGTCCAGCTTCGTGTGCTGCAAGTGATTGGCGAGACCGGGCAAACCACGGCAAAGGCGATTTCAATGCGCATGCATGTCAGCCAGGCCACTGTAACAGCGCTGGTGGACAAGCTGGTTTCGGGCGGCATGGTTGTGCGCGAGAAATCCATGACCGACCGACGGCAGACCAATATCCTGATCACGGATCGAGGGCGCAAAACCCTTGAGGACGCCCCTGATCCACTGCAACAGCTCTATGTGCAGCGGTTCAAGCAAATGGAGGACTGGGAGCAGGCAATGCTTGTTGCCGCGCTCGAAAGGGTCGCAACGATGCTGGACGCCGAGGACCTTCAGGCTGGCGCGATCCTGACAACCGGCGATTTGAACAAGACGGAGTAATGTGCCGGAAAGACCGACCTCTTCGCGTGTCTTTTTGTTAAGGCTTTCATCAAGAAAGGATTTGGCGGCACGAACGGAGTCGTCGTCAACTTGGTCGTTCTTTCATTACCACATATTCATTGCGCTAGCGGCCAATCCTTACCTTTAGAACGACAGTTCCGCTTTGGGCGGCGAGCAGTAAATGAAACCCTTAGCAGGCATCGCCTAGCCAGTCCCCATGGGTAATGCAGCGTGTCTTTCGTCAACCTTGTCTACCTGGTCGGATCATCCCGGTAACGCCTAGGATCTGATATTGCCGTCTAAGCCGGTCGCGGCATGGATTTGCTGCGAGCCCCGAAGCATCTATGTTCAATAGAAAGCTCTCAACCTGGGCTTTGGGGCAATTTAGGTTGACAATTCATCTGTGAAATCGCCGGATTTCTTGGGCAACAATCTTGGAGGTGGTGAACGCTCGCCGCTCCGGTCTGCGGCCAACACCGAACTAGGAGATTCGCAATTTCTATCGACAGTTTTGCGGACACTGCGATTGGAAGACACTTGGCCGACGCTGCACGTCGTTGCCGCATGGTTTTCTTCACTGGATTACCAGCGTCTGGAAAGTCATTCCTGTTGCGCCAGCAGATATCCATTTCAGTCTCATTGAGACGTCGCGTGCATATCATGCGTTGGGATTCAGGGCTCGCGGCTTTTCAGACCGAAGACATACTCGCAAGGTATCCAGATGTTTCGGATGGAACTCATCCGTTGATCCGAAAGGCAGCCGGGCTGTGGGGTCGGAGAGCCCTGGCGCGATGGCTGGCAGAGAATACCGATCCCACAGACATGATTGTCGGTGAAGTCCCTATCATCGGAAACAGGTTTTCCGAGTTCATCCAGGCGCAGTCGGATCAGGTTGAACCAACCTTAGCATCCGAGGAAACCACATTCATCTATCCCGTTCCTACAAAGAGCTTGCGTGCAAATCTCGAAGCCTTCCGAAGGTCTACGTTTGCGAACCCAAAGCATCCTGATGAGACCAGAGATGCGCCTCCATCGACAATGGAACTGGCTTGGCGTTTGACGTGTGCCAAGGCCGCAGAATTGGGTTTGATCTCTGAAGCGGACAGTCATTCTCCTTACGAAGAGATGATTTATGTGCTTTTTTTTGAGCACCTACTGCAATACCGAAACGCCATCAGAATTGGGGTCGATACGATTTATTCAAATGCCGGGTCAGCCCATGATCTAGGGGCGAGTATTTTGGAACTTATTGCAAGCCCGGATGAAGTACGGTGTGTAATCGCAGAGGTAGAGGCTGCTTTTACAGTCGAGGAAGCTACCCGAGACGTTGAAAACTGGTATCGGGTATAGCCTCGTGTAAAAGTTCGCTCTTTGGCGTCTTTGAAACTGCAAAGTCTAATTGTGAATGTCCGCTTCGGGCTGGGAGCAGTCGTTAGACGGATTTCGCACCAAAGTCAGCTAAGGGCCGTCAGTTCTTGCAACTTCGTCGCCGGAAACTAACACGTTTGGCCCATCGCCCCTATTGCTCCATGCGTTCCCCCGCTCATTTTCCTGATTATTTCCAAAGACAATTAGAGGGAGAAGTAGATGACCTACCTGACGATGATAGAAGCAAAGCTAGAAAGTGGAACAACCAAGAACCCGATTTTGAAGGCGATCAAGGGGGGTTCCGTTCGCGCTTAAAAAAATGACCTGGGACATTGGCAAATTGATCCGAGAACGTTTGCCGACTGGCTGGCATTCAGGGCAAAGCCCTTTGAGTGTCACTCATCACCAAACGCCCATCATATTGGATGCTGTCGCGAAAGTTCGGTAAGATCCAGGATGAAGGCAAAAGTGGACCATTTATCCGCAATAGAGCGCGAAAACTGGACTTACTTCCGCTCGGCGCCATGTGATGCTCGGCAGGATGTCCTGAACGTAATCTTCGGGATACGGCAGCAAAGAGATCTACTGTCAGAGCTCTTAAATATATGAATGTTATGTATTTCTTCCAGGCTGTCTTGAGAATGCCAGCAAGTAAGATTAGATTAAAACTATGATTAGCATTCTTGGCGCCTCCTCCAGCTTTATACGGGCTCTCTCAAATTTGCCCTCTTGAGAGAAACCGTTGAATGCTTGGCGCCTGTTTCACATTCCGACAAGTCATATACCGCTGAATTTAGCCGCTCTCTCAAGCCAATAAACTTAGCCTTGACGAGATCAGAATGCGATTTACCAACAAAAAGCCACCCGCCAAACGTTCTTCCAACGACACGCAAGTAAACGAAATCTGTCCGGTCGTGAGCGAGACCCTGGACGAATGGGCAAATGCTGGAAACCTTGCAAAGAGCCAACTTTTGAATTGGCTTTCGGCCCTAGAATTCAATGATCTTGAAGACTTAAAGAGCGCCATTCTGGCTAGTTCCGAGCTTTGGGAACTTCAAGCGGCTTGCCTCAAGGCCGCTCGCAAAGAAGCACCCTGGGCTTTCGAGGAATCCGCCAAGTATCACGACGAATGGGCAAGTTTTCGAAGCGAGCCTGGTTCGAAGTACATGGCAAATTGGATTGCAGCATTCGATAATGTCGAAGCTTTCCGGCATGCGGGGAAGGCTTTCTTGAAATTTCTCCCGATTTCGGTGCTTCAATCGGCCATCACAGACCGCTCGCCAAAGAATGACGAAGAGGCCCTCATGATCGCAGCGGAGAAACGGCACCTGAGAGGTCTTGAGAGGGCTGCAAAGAAACGGAGGAAACAGGATGCTAGCTATGCGCTGCAACCCCTCTCAGAACTGCCCAAAACCATCGAGAGAGCAGCTAAAGAAGCCGGAGTGCTGGATGCCTTTCGTCCCAAGCATTTCAACATCCTGACCAAGCAAAACTTGGAAAACCTCACAAGCCTGAATACTCGGTTTCCCAACGCCGAACCAGCAATTGACTTGGTTTATGATCAGCTCTATCGGCACTGGCAGTTTGGAAATGATCGGTTGCAAATGCGGCCTATCATCCTTGCCGGCGAACCCGGCGTTGGAAAAACCAGATTGTGCCGTGAGATCGCAGATGCCTTGAATATTGACGTGACTATCAGAAGCGTTGCGGGTCATGCTGACGCAAACATTTTTGGTGTAAGCGCCGGCTGGTCAACTGCAATGCCCAGTGTCATTACAAAGGCGGTTTGCAGTGCAAGAGCGCTCAACCCGCTCATCATGATCGACGAGTTGGACAAAGCGTTGCCAAGCCACAATGGAAGTGTCTGGGCAGAACTTCTCGGGCTCCTAGAAAATACAGAAGCTCAGACGTTCTACGAACGCTTTCTGGCCACAAACGTGAATGCGTCCCACATCTGTTGGCTGTTTACAGCAAACGACTTGAGCAAGCTTCCTCGACCACTGGTAAGCCGTTGTCTGGTCGTTCGTTTCGACAGTCCCAGCATTGAACAGGTTCCTAGTATCATTCACAGCCTGAAAGCTGACTATGCGCAGGAACTGGAGGTTGACGAACGCATGTTTGGGATGACCCTGGATGACCATGACTGGTTGTTGAACACATGGCCCGAACATCAATCTATCCGCGTTCTTTCAGAACTTTTGAGAAATTTGATTGACAGATCTCAGACTCTGATTGCCTCGGCCTAAAAGGCAGAAAGTGTGTCGATACACATCCGTCGCAGATGGGATACACAAGGAACAGTCTGAGATATCCTTTACGGGTCATGTACGAACATCCAACAGGTAAGGAGACCTGATTGACCGCTGGACATGCTGGTCAGTGGAATATGGCTGCGTAGTCAGAAGCGAAGAACAAAACTTGAATATTTGTTGCCAAAATCTTGCCTCTTTCGTGCGCGCAATCACGCTTTGTTCTGCTTGGTTTGCACTTTTTGCGGCATTGCCACAAAATTCAATCTCCCATCGTTTTTAGCCTTGTGGGCATGGTGAATAGGGTTGTATACGCGTCGACGGAGACGTGGCCGAGTGGTCGAAGGCGCTCCCCTGCTAAGGGAGTAGGCGGGAAACCGTCTCGAGGGTTCGAATCCCTTCGTCTCCGCCATCAACCGGCGCGAAAATCAAAAAAATGAAGACGAGATAGAAGCTGGATCGTCGCTCTTTTTTCATGAGTGTAAGTGCCCAGCCCGTAAAGCGCTGACAGAGTTTCGATCTGTAACAAACGACGGCGGCGGCTAATACTTGATATGCGCGTCATAATGCAGGTGGCCATCAAACCGCTGTTGGAATATCAGATTTCTGGAATTGGGGAGATGCGCGGGCTGGTCGAGTTGAGAAAGCCGGTCATTGCCCCAACGGGAGGGTTACCAGCGCATGAAGCGATCAATTGAGCCAGATTTCACCGAGGCAGATATTGCTCTGATAGATGCGGCCTATGAGAAGTTGCGCCCGTCAGAGGCGATCAGCGATTGGTTCACGCAATATACTCTCAATCACAGAAAGCGGCTGGCGATCGACCTGAGGATGCTTCGGGAAAATGCGGCTGACGGTGCCACGGTTGTCGAATTCGGGTCGGCGCCTTGTCTATTGACTCATGCAGCGCAGTCGGCGGGATTTAAGGTCATCGGGCTTGATCTTGAACCTGACCGGATCACGGAAGCAACCGGATCGCTTGAGATTTTGAAATGCGATATTGAGAGGGATCCCGTGCCGCTTGACGATGGCGTCGCGGATGTTGTGATTTTCAACGAGGTTTTTGAACATCTGCGTATTGATCCGATATTCACAATCAGTGAAGTGGCCCGCGTGCTGAAACCCGGCGGGCAATTATTTCTTTCGACCCCAAACCTGCAAAGTTTGGCGGGTATTCGAAATCTGGTTCTGTCAAACCGAAGCGCGTTTGTTTGCCCCGATCCCTATGAGGAATTCAGCAAGCTGCGCACATTGGGCCATATGGGTCATGTTCGCGAATACACGACACGCGATGTCATAGAATTTCTTGAGCATTTTGATCTTAAGACACGGGAAATCATCTATCGCGGTATGCGCGGGAAACGCCTGATGCGCCTGACGCAACGCGTGTTCCCGCGCCTTCGCCCCTTCTTTTCAGCCTCTGCCGTAAAGAGGGGGTGACGTCGCATGGCGACTGATTGCGAGTTTTGATCAGCGAAAGTCTGAATTTCAATAACGGGCAGTCGCGGTCGCCCGGGCACTTTTCGGAGTGCAGTTCACCGCAGGGGCCAAACAGCCGAACTTACCGGCTGCTGAGTGGCCCTTGTCAGATGTCTCGTGAAAAGGCCAAATACGTCCGAAAGTAATGTCTTAAAGTTCTGGCAACCTGTGGACGGAGCCTGTGTATGAATAAGACCAAGCAACCCGGCACGCCCTCGTCATACTTTCGGGGACTGGCTTTCTGGTATCATCTGGTCGCATTTTTGTTTTTCTTCGTTGCGTCGCTGGTGCTTGCGTCCTCGGTTCTGGTGCCGCTGTCTTTTGCAGTTCTTTTGTTCGTTCTGCTGACGGCCACGTCGGATCAAATCGGCAGGGTCAGTCTTGGGGGGCGGACAATTCCCAAATGGATTGCGCAACTTGCGGCCATTGCGCTCGTGATAATGGGGGTTGGCGTTGTGCTGTCGATCCTGTCCAGTCAGGCGGGCGAAGTCTCGCAAGCTTTTCCGCGATATGAAGAAAAACTGACAGGTATTCTGGCGCGCGTGGTTTCGTTGGTGGGGCAAGATAACTATGCGGCCGCGCTCAAGGCGTTGAAGCAGATCAACCTGTCGGGGTTCGCGCAGGGTGTGATCGGGTCAGCCGGTGCCTTCCTCAGCGCGTTCTTTCTGGTTTTACTCTATGTCCCCTTCATGCTGATCGAGCGCACCCCGATGCGTGCAAAGATCAAGCTGGCGGTCAAAGATGAAGAAACCGCCGAGAAGGTAAGGCGTATTCTGGATCGAACATCCGACAGCGTTCAGCGGTATGTAGGCATCAAGACCTTCGCCAGCGCTCTTACAGGTTTTGGGAGCTATCTGGTGATGGCTTCGGTGGGGTTGGATTTCGCGGAAACATGGGCCGTTCTTGCCTTCATACTGAACTTCATTCCAACAGTGGGTTCGATTATTGGCGTGGCGTTGCCGACAGTGGTGGCGCTGGTTCAATTTGAAGAAGTCATCCCGCTATTGATCGTGTTGGGCGGGTGCGGCGCGGTCCAGTTTTCTGTTGGCAATATCCTGGAGCCCATGCTTTTGGGGCGAAGCCTGAATTTGTCACCCTTCATGGTTATTCTTGCGCTTACGTTTTGGACGGCAATCTGGGGTGTCGCAGGGGCTTTGATGAGCGTCCCGATAACCGTCTGCATTATGATCGTGATGTCCAACATCCCCGCCACAAAACCTATCGCGATATTGATGTCCGGTGATGGAAAAATAGATACCTGACCCGCGGCGCACCGGATCAGGTCGGATGGTCCTTGGCGATCGTGCGCAACATTTGTGAAAAGTAAAAACCCGGCGCAATGCGGTTCACGATATTGGCCAGCCGCGCCACGCGGCCCACGGGGATAAACCGCTTGCCTCGGGCATAGCCGCGAAGGATGACGCGGGCTGCGTCCTCAGGCTCCATATAGTCAACGCCGTCCGAGGCTGAACCCGGCCTGACAAACCCGCTTTGTGCCGCATCGGGGCGTCCGATGTTGGTGGCTACAAACGAAGGTGCGGCGATGCTGACACTTACACCATGCTTGATTTCTTCTGCGCCAAGCGATTTGAAGAACCCTTCAAGCGCGTGTTTGCTGGCGGCATAGGCAGTACGATGAAAAAGCGGCGCAAACCCGGCAACCGAGGATATGGCCAAGTGGGTTCCCTTGGACTGTCGCAAAGGGTGCAGAAACTGCCTGGCACAGTCGACTGCCGCGAAATAATTGATCTCGAAGAGATTTCGGTGTGAGGCCATATCGCATTCGGCGAAGGCAGAGATCTGCGAAACGCCCGCGTTGTAAATCACCAGATCAATCGACGCGCAGGATTCAATGACCTGGGTGCAGGTCTCTTTGATCTGGTCTGGTTGGGTCAGGTCGCAGGCGAATGTGGTTACGCCGTCCAAGCGGGCATAAGAGTCCAGCTCGGGGCCCGGAAGGTCGATCAGTACGGTGTGCCACCCTTGGGCACGCAGCGCCGCAGACAGGGCTCGGCCTAGTCCACCCGCGCCGCCGGTTATCACTGCGGTTTGTGTCATTGTGCGGCCTCCCACCAGCGTTGAAATGCCTCTGCGCTGGAAAGCTCGGGCTCATATCCGAAACTTGTCCTAAGCGCGGAATTGTCCAGCACAGGGCGGTACAGCAGAAAACGCACCTGTTCAGGGCCATAGCGTGACAGACCCAGAGGGCGCGCAAATGTTAGCGCAGCTTTGAGCAGCCCAGGCCGTAACCATCGTACCGACTTTCCCATCGCCGACGCGATCTGTGAAATGGTCAGCGATCCGTTGCCGGATACGTTGAAGATGCCGGCGGGACTGTCAGTCGCGGCCCGCACCAGGATTTCCGCCAGATCCTTGTCCCAGATAAAGACAAATGGGCTGTCCGATCCTTTCAGGCCCAAAAGGCGGGGCTTGCGGAACAGGGCGGTGATTTGGTTTTCGATATTTGCACCAAGTACCGTGCCAACGCGCAGGATGACCTGTTGCAGATCCGGCGCAGAGTATCTGGCCTCGGCCAGCATCTGTTCGACCAGACGTTTGTGCCAGGAATAGGCAAACTCTTCGTTGCCTCGGATCGCGTCCGTTTCCTTTAGCGGAACGGGGTTGTCTTCGTAATATCCATAGGCCGCCCCAGACGATGTTACCACCAATCGTCGGGTGCCTGCACCGATTGCGGCGTCCAGAACATTGCGCGTGCCTTCGACATCAACCCTGTATTCCAGTTCGCGGGTCGAATTCGGACCGGGTGTTACGATAGAGGCAAGATGTACAATCGTATGAGGACGCTCTTCGAGGATGACGGATTGAGGGTCATTTCCGGTCACGTTCATTTTTCTGAACCGCGCATTTGCGGGCAGGTTCGAAGGTTCCCGAATGTCGGTCGCGATGATCTCAAGATCAGATCGGGGGCCAAGTCGGTGCAGCAGCGCCGTGCCAACGGCTCCGGCTGCACCTGTGATCAGAATCCGGGTCATTGCGGAATCTCTCGTCTTGCGAAGAACGCGGCAAGGGCGATGCCCGATATTGCGTGCCAGATACCCCATAGGGCTGCGGCAACGGCCATGCCGCCCAAGCCACCGAAGAAGGCGAAGATCAGGATCAGCCCCAGCCCCGAGTTCTGGATTCCAGTTTCGATCGTGACCGAGCGACGATCGCGCTTGGACAGGCCGCCCGCGGTGGCGGTGAAGTAGCCGCCCAGAAAGGCCAGGGCGTTGTGCAGGATGACCAGCCCGATGATGGCCCCGGCAACCTGAAGGAAGTTGTCCCAGTTCGCCGCCAATGCGACGACAATGAACGCAACGAAGATGGCCATCGACAGCCACTGCATCGGTCGGCGAATGCGATCGGCAAACAGTGTAAAGCGCGCGTTCACAAACATTCCCAGGATCAGCGGCAGGATCAGCATGAACCCTACGGTGATTGCCACCGCGACCGGGTCGATTTCAGTGCGCTGCAGGATTTCACGGGTCGGGCCATAGAGATTGCCCCAGAACGCGATATTTGCGGGCGTGATGATGATCGCTGCGACGGTTGCGAAAGCTGTCATCGACACGGACAGCGCGACATTGCCCTTTGCACGATGGGTCATGAAATTCGAGATGTTCCCACCAGGACATGCCGCAACAAGAATAAGCCCCATCGCGACAGAGGGCATGGGCTTTAACGCGACGATCATCAGGAATGTCAGGGCGGGTAAAACGACGAACTGCGAAATCAGTCCGACGATCAGGGGCTTGGGCCCCCGAGCCACCCGCCGAAAATCATCAAACCTTAGGTCCAGCGCGATTGAAAACATGACGACGGCGAGGATGGCGTTCAACAGCTTCAGGTTGCTCGCGTCGAAGTTCAGTGTGACCTGGTCGATCCCGTTCATTTTTCTGCCGCCCTAAGAGCCGCGATCTGGCCCGTCACTTCGCGCCGATAGGTTGCCTTGTCGACGTAATAGGCCATGCGGGGCAGGTCGATATAGTTCATGCCGCCCGTTGCCCGCTCGAACCCTTCGGCCTTGGTTGCGCGGATCGCTTCTGCTGCCGTGTTTCCGGACCGCAACCCGGAAATATACCGAGCGATCATTTCGGCCTGCTCGTGCCGGCCCTGCCAGCCCAGCCCGGATGCTTCGACCATGCCCAGAACAAACACGTCATCCCGTTCAGGATGCATACAGTTCAGGTAAAGATGCGGTGCGTCACCTGTCCAGTTCAGAAGCGAATTGTCGATGAACGGGTAGTGCAGCTTGTACCCGGTCGCCGCAAGAATCATGTCGTACTCGGCCGAACTGCCATCCCGGAAGTGGACGGTCTTGCTATCAAACCGTGCAATGTCAGGGCGGACTTTCAGGTCGCCATGCCCGGCGTGAAACAGGATAAGCGAATTCACGATGGGGTGGGACTCGTACAGTTCGTAATCCGGTTTTGGAAACCCGTATTTCTGAGGGTTCCCCACAAACCATTTTAGAATTGCACCATCCACCTTGCGCTTCAGCCACATCGGAAGGCGAATTTTCCCGCCCATCGTGTCAGCTGGTTTGCCGAAGACGTATTTCGGAACAAAGTAGTACCCGCGACGCATGGAAATGTCGCACGAAACCCCATGGTGGATCGCATCAACTGCAATATCACAGCCCGAGTTTCCCGCGCCGATGACAAGAACCCTTTTGCCCGCAAACTGCGTTGGATAGCGGTACTGCGACGCATGGATGAATTCACCGGTGAACGTGCCTTCAAACTCAGGCAGGTTGGGTTCTGACAGGGTTCCGTTGGCGATCAGAACGCCCGCGAACTTCTGTGTTTGCTCGGTGCCGGATTTGTCGCGCCAGCGGACCTCCCACCCACCTTTGTCCAGCGGCTTGGTGCTTAGAACCTCGGCACCGAAGTGGAAGTGCTGATACAAATCGAACGCGGTGGCGAAGTCCTGAAAGTAGGTCTTTAGTTCGCGGTGTGAGGGATATTCGGCGGTTTCCTCAAGCATCGGGAAATCTGCGAATTCGGTCATGCGTTTCGAAGAAATGAGGTGGGCGGTCTCGTACATCGTGGACCGAGGTGCATCAATGTTCCACAGACCACCCACATCATCTGCCAGTTCAAATCCTTGAAACGGCACGCCCTGCTCGATGAGCGTTTTTGCCATCGCAAGACCCATAGGCCCGGCCCCGATAAGCGCAAAACTATCTTCCGGGCGGGCCTTCACCTTTACCGGCTGGCCCGCTCCAAACTGCACCTGCTCCATGCGTCTCTCCTCCTGCGACGTCATTTACCTTGAACGATCGTTCTAAATAAGGCAAACTGATTTTTGAGATGTCGCAACACGCTGTAAAAGAAAGAAAAAGGGCGCCGTCGCAGCGATCCGTAGCTGCGCGAGAGCGAATCTTGGACGCTGCCGAGCAGGTTTTTTCCGAACGGGGATTCGAAGGCGCATCGATTCGGGACATCGCAGAGCGGGCACAGGTTCAGAAGGCGAACGTGAATTTTCACGGTGGCCCGAAAGAAGAGCTGTTTGAACGGATCGTCGCGCGCCGTGCCTCCGTTCTTTCCGAAGAACGCCTGACCGCGATCAAGGCGCTGGAGGGCCAGGATTGGCAGGTCAGGGACTTTGTCGCGGCCTATATGCAACCGCTGATCACGCGCGCGTTCGGTGGTGATCCGCAATGGCTGGCCTACGCGCGTATTGTGGCGATGGTCTCTGCGGATACGCGCTGGCGGGCGCTGGCAAAGGTGCATTTCGATCCCGCCGCGTCTTTCGCGGTTCAGGCCTTGTGCGCCAGGTTCCCCGATGCCGATCCAAACCGCGTGTCCGCGTCACTGGTCTATGCGGTGTCTGCGATGCTGGCCCTGTGTACGTCCGACTGGCGTATTTCGGCCCTGTCCGGTTCCGAGGGTGGGCCCAAGGCTCAGGATATGATCGAGAATCTGCTGAGTTTTTGCGAGGCAGGCATTACTGGCAGTTTAGGCGCCGAGACCGCCTGATCCCGCGAATGGCCTCGGACCTGCCGCGCATCACGTCGGTTATGCGTATCCCAGAACCTTACGCGCGACGCGGAAGCACTCCAACGCCTGTGGGACGCCGCAGTATATGCCGATCACGTGAATAATGGCGCGAATTTCTTCGGGGGTTACACCGTTGTTAACCGCGCCTTTGCAGTGGATCTCCCATTCGTGCATCTTGCCTAACGCACCGATCATCGACAGGTTCATCATCGAGCGCGTCTTGGCGTCGATCACGTCATCGCCCCAGCCAAAGCCCCAGCACCATGCGGTCATGGCCTCTTGAAACGGGCGGGTGAAGTCATCGGCTGCGGCTAGGTTCTTCTCGACATATTCCGCGCCCAGAGTGCTTTTGCGTTGTTCCAACCCTTTCAGGAACAGGTCTTCGTCGAAAATATCTGCCATATTATCCTCTGTTTTTTCGGGTCTCGATCTGTTGTGCAGGTCTTCAGTCCACGGCTTCGCGCATCCATTGCTGCAACCGAGCAATTGAGTGTTCTGACATCACACCACAACCGGGGTCCAAGACCAATGGTCCGGGGCGGTAGCCGCGGGACTTCAGACCGCGATGAACGGATTCGACCAGACGGACATCCTCTTCGACAGTGGTTTCGCGGTCTTGGACGGCAAGTTGCCGGATCACCGCGCTTTCGGACCCGCCCTCGGTGTACCAGCCGCGCCAGACGGTGCAGTGATCGGCGTCATGTGCGCGCCAATGATAGGTGTTAAGCACGTTGCCCGGATAGCATTGGAACGAGAACATCGGCCAAAGAAACCACGATTGATAATCGCCCGCGTGCGGTACAGACATGTCGATCGGGTAGGTCATCTTGTCGAGGCTCTGACACTCGGTCGTATGACGCAGGACATAGCCGCCGCCCGCATCGGGCTGGATGTCATATGTCTCGGGCTTGACGACGCCTTCGGCAAAGGTTGGGTGGTTGGTCGGGCAGTGGTAGCATTCCGAATAGTTCTCGATGCTGACTTTCCAGTTGCAGTTTTCTTGGATTTCCACCCATTCCAGCGGTTCCAGATCGTCGATCTGTGGAACAAAGGCACGGATTTCCTCGCGCACGCCGGGGTACCAGTCGTCCATGGGCGCGGCGTCATCGTCGAGGTTGACGAAGATGAAACCGTTGAACACCTCGGTCCGCACCGAAGTCAGGCAAATGGCGCTGCGGTCGAAACCGGGAACTGATTTGATGTTTGGTCCGGCGCGCAACTGGCCTGACAGCTCATAGGTCCAGGAATGATAGGGGCAGACGACAACGCGGGTATTGCCCGCGCCGCTGACCATCTCATGCGCCCGGTGCTGGCAGACGTTGTAAAACGTGCGGATTTCACCGTCACGACCGCGAATGCAGAACAGGTTCTGGCCCGCAATCTCGAAGGCGAAGTAATCGCCGGGTTCGCGCACCTGCGCCACGTGGCCCGCGAATTGCCAGGTTCGCGCCAAAAGCCCCTGCATTTCCTGCACGAAGATCGCAGGGTCGGTATAGTATCGCGCGTCCAGTGAATGGGTCAGGGGGGCGTTCATTCGGGCTCCTCTGCGTAAAGACCAAGGTGGTGCCTGCGTTGGTGAAACTTCTCGACCCTGTCGACGATTTCATCGCTGGACACAGCCACCACAAAGGACAGCAGCGTTTCCAGCAAAGCGATGGTCGAGACGGAAGAAGGGAAGAATTGCGGCGTGTCAGCCGCCACGACAAAGCCGTGCTGCGCGTTCAGGATCACTGGGCTGGCGGGGCTGTCCGAGATGCCGATGACGGTCAGACCCTGTTGCCGGGCCAGTTTGATCGCGTCGATCACCTCGGTCCGGTATGGGTGGCAGGTGATGGCGATCAGCACGTCCTGCTCATCCGCCCAGGCCAGATCGTCCACGGGGGTCGATCCGGGCCGCGGTATGGCATGGAACTGCTTCATCCCCGTCGACGCCAGATAGGTGAAGTTGCGCGCGTTCGAGTTGTTCACGCCGACGCCCAGGGTAAAGATCTGGCGACAGTTCCAGATATCCTCGGCGGCCGCCTTCAGGCGGGCGGCGTCGATCCCGGCAAAGGTGTCCTCGATATTGCGGATCGCAGCACCGACCATATCGGCATAAAGCCCGCCCAGTTCACCCGATTTGCCGATATCCTGCAACCAGCGGGCGCGATCGGGAAAGGATATACCACCGCGCCGAATTGCATCGCGGAAGGGCGCGCGGAAATCCTCATAACCTTCGAAGCCCACTTGCCGCGCCATGCGGACAAAGGTGTTGGGCTTGACCTTGGCGGCTTCGGCGATCTCGCGCACCGTCGAAACCCCGACATCCGTGGGGTTTTCCAGCACATAGCGCGCGGCCTTCTGTGCCTCGGGCGTCAGGGCGTCCCATTCTTCACTGAGACGATCCAATACGGTGGATGATACATTTGTGTCATTCATGATTGACGATGGTACAAATGTGGAATTAGCCTGTCGAGCAGAAAAGCGACTCGGGAAGAGGAAATGTCATGTCCGAGAAGAAATTGCCCACCCACACCCGCGTGGTCATCGTTGGAGGCGGCGTCATGGGGGTCGGTCTGGCCTATCATCTGGCGCATGAAGGCTGGGGCGAGGATACCGTCCTGCTGGAAAAGGCCGAACTGACCAGCGGCAGCACATGGCACGCGGCGGGCCAGATCACGCATTCGACCTCAAGCTTTGGTTTGGGGAAATGCGTGGATTACAATATCGGTTTGTACTCCGGTGCTCTGGAAGCCGAGACCGGCCAGCCGGTGACATGGCATGGCTGCGGCTCGTTCCGTCTGGCCTATACCGAGGATGAGATGGACTGGCTGCGCCACACGCTGTCGGTGGGTCGCTCGCTGGGGTTCAATATTGAACTGGTTGGCCCTGAGAAGGTGGCCGAGCTGCACCCGTTTTATAACTTGGACGGTGTTCTGGGCGCGCTGAACACGCCCGATGACGGCCATGTGGACCCAACCAATGTGACCATGGCGATGGCCACGGGCGCGCGCCAAAGGAGCGTCCGCATCTTCCGCAACTGTCGCGCCACCAACATCACGCAGGCCGAGAATGGCGAATGGGTGGTTGAAACCGAAATGGGCACCATCACTTGCGAGCATGTGGTGAACGCGGGCGGCACCTATGCGCGTCAGATGGGCGAATGGTCCGGGCTGCAACTGCCGATGACCTCGATGACACACCATTACTTCGTGACCGAGCCGGTGCCCGAGTTCCAGAATCTGGACAAGGAATTGCCGGTTATCCGCGATGACCGCAAAGTCTCGGGCTATATCCGCATGGAGCAAAATCGGGGCCTGATCGGGATTTATGAAAAAGAAAACCCGAACTCGGTTTGGCACGATCATTGCCCATGGGAATATGAAAACTGGCTGTTCGACGCGGATTACGACCGGGTGATGCCGTGGCTTGAGGAAAGCCTGAACAGGATGCCGATCTTTGCCGAGTTGGGCATTCAGCGCGATGTGCATGGGGCGATTTCGCACCCACCCGATGGCAATCCTTTGATCGGGCCTGCACCGGGCGTGCGGAATTACTGGTGCTGCTGCGGCACCCAGATCGGCATTGGCTGGGGGCCGGGCCTGACGCGTGAGTTGGCGCGCTGGATGGTGCATAGGGCCGCCGATATCTCTATGCGCGAGTTCGATCCGCGCCGGTTCGGCAGCTATGCCACGAAGGACTGGCAGGTGATCAAGGCCGAGGAAGATTATTGCCTGCGCCACGAAATCCCTTTTCCGCATTTCAACCGGCTCCAGGGGCGCCCGATCAAACCGTCGCCTTTGTATGATCTGCTGAACTCCAAGGGCGCGGTCCATGAGGAGGTCTATGGGTTTGAACGCCCCCGCTGGTTCGCGCGGGATGGGGTGGAACAGCGTGACCACTATTCCTTCCGCCGAACCCCCGCCGATGACATGGTCGCAGCCGAGGTCAAAGCGGTGCGCGAACGCGTCGGCATCATGGATGTGACCGCCTTTACCAAGATCGAGGTTTCAGGACCGGACGCCTATGCGTTGCTGGATCGGCTGACCGCCAACCGGATGCCGCAAAAGGTCGGCTCGATCACGCTGACCCATATGCTGAACCGCCGTGGCCGGATCGAGTTGGAGACAACCATCGTCCGAATGGCCGAGGATCGCTTTTATCTGGTCTGCGCGGCCTTCTTCGAACAACGCCTGCTGGACCATATGACGCAACAGCGTGTGGATGAGGATGTGCAGATCAACGCTTTGTCCGCTGACTGGTCTGCCTTGTCACTGAACGGCCCCCGATCGCGGGATGTGCTGGCGCGGTGCACCGATGCCGATCTGACCAATGCCGGGTTCCGTTGGCTCTCGGCGCAGGAAATCGACATCGCGGGTCACAAGGTCTGGGCTTTCCGCATGTCCTATGCCGGGGAACTGGGCTGGGAGTTGCACATGCCAAACGCCGCCTGTTTGGACGTTTACTCGGCGCTTTGGGCCGCCGGAGAACCGCACGGCATCGCCGACTATGGTAGCTTTGCCATGAATGTGATGCGGATGGAGAAGGGCTTCAAAGGCGCAGGCGAGCTGACCAATGAGGTCACTCTGGCCGAGGCCGATGTGCTGCGCTTTGCGCGCACCGACAAGGAGTATCTGGGCAAAGACAAGACCCTGAACAGCGACCTGCCGTGGGTTTGCGCTTATCTGGAGATTGAACCGGATGGTGAGATCGACGGACATGGCGGTGAGGCGGTGATGCTGGATGGCCGCGTCGTCGGCTCGATCGCATCGGTGGCCTATGGGCATACCGTCGGCAAGATCCTCGCCTTCGCTTACGTCAAACCCGAGGCCGCCACACCCGGCACAGCCTTGCAGGTCGTGATCCACGGCCGACCCCGCGTGGCCTGCGTGCTGGATGAACCGGCTTACGATCCCCAAAGCTTTTTGCCACGCACTGACACCGTACTGGAGGCCGCGCAATGACCCTGCCCGATACAATGAAAGCCATGGTCACGATGGGTCATGGCGGATTAGAACAAATGGTGTTGCACCCCAACTGGCCCCGCCCCGAACCGGCTGCCAATGAAGTGCTGATCAAGGTCGCCGCCTGCGGTCTGAACAACACGGACGTCAATACGCGGTCGGGCTGGTATTCCAAGACCGTCACTGACGCGACCACCGGAGGCGCGTTTGAAGAGGTAGGCGAAGAAGACCCCACCTGGGGAGGCAACCCGATCACCTTCCCACGCATCCAAGGAGCTGATATCTGTGGCCATATCGTCGCCGTAGGCGAAGGCGTCGACCCGGCCCGCATCGGTCAGCGTGTAATCACAGATGGCTGGTTGCGCGACCCGGATGATCCCGGAAACAAGGACAAAACCGGCTACTACGGCTCGGAACGGGACGGAGGGTTTGCGGAATACGCCACCACTCTGGCCGTGAATGCTGTGCCGATTACCTCCGACCTGTCGGATGCGGAATTGGCGACGTTTTCCTGTTCCTACTCGACCGCCGAGGGGATGCTGACCCGCGCCAATGTCAGCCAGAATGACACCGTTCTGGTGCCCGGAGCCTCGGGCGGGGTCGGAGGCGCATTGGTGCAACTGGCCAAACGTCGCGGCGCGCGGGTCATTGCACTGGCGTCCGAGGCGAAACACGCCGACGTCGCCGCACTTGGCCCGGACAAAATCCTGCCGCGCGCGCCCGATAACTTGCGTGCGGCGCTGGGGGACGAAAAAATCACAGTGGTCGCCGATGTGGTCGGTGGCCCCTATTGGTCCAACCTGATCGACATCCTTGAACGTGGCGGGCGCTATACCTGTTCCGGTGCCATCGCAGGGCCAATGGTGGATTTTGACCTGCGCACCTTCTATTTGCGCGACCTGACCTTCACCGGCTCGACCGTCATCGACCCGCAGGTGATGCAAAACCTCGTCAAATATATCGAGGCGGGTCAGATCAAACCGGCCCTTGCCGCGACTTATCCGCTGGAAGAACTGCGCGAGGCGCAGGCCGCGTTCATCGCGAAACAACACACTGGAAACATTGTGGTGATCCCATGACCATGGATGATGTCCTCGAAGCCGCGCGGCGGTTGCATTACACGCATCCCGATCTGGCTGCGTTCGGAGATTGGCCCGATGACTTGTTTGCCGCTGATGTGCAGCCAAACGCGATTCCGGCGGTTCCCCTGGTGCAGGCAATCCGGCCCGACGCCGGGCCGACCCTAGCCCTGACCGAGGCAATTCGCGCAACCGCACATCTGGCCAACTGGAAACAGACCTATACTGAAGACGAAGTCGGAGCCGATTTCCTGAATCGCTATGGATATTACGAGCTGTTCGGTCCAACGGGCCATTTCTACTCGGCGCAACTGCGCGGCTATGTGGCCTATTGGGGTGACGGGCTGAACTATGATTGGCACAGCCACAAGGCCGAAGAACTGTACCTGATCGCCGCTGGCCGCGCGCGGTTTCGCGTTCAAGGAAATGAGGCCGACCTAACCCCCAATCAAACCCGCTTGCATGCCAGTTGGCAGAGCCATGCCATGATCACCACCGACAGCCCGATCCTGACCTATGTGTTGTGGCGCGGCGAAGGCTTGGACGATCTGCCCCAGATGGACGCCGCATGAAGATTACCAAACTCATCCTCTGGTCTGTCGACCTCAGCAGCCATGAAACGTACCGCATGGCCGAAGGCAAAACCTGCGCCACGGTCAAAACCCATGTCCTGTGCCTAATCACAGATACTGGCCTGCAAGGGTGGGGTGAGGTTTGCCCGATCCCCCACTACCTTCCGGCCTATGCCGATGGTGTTCCCGCCGCGATTACTGAAATGGCCCCGGAAATCCTCGGGATGTCACCTTTCGGGGCGGACGCGCCCATGCGCAAGCTTGATGGGTTTTTGCCAGGTCATCGCTACGCCAAGTCCGCCGTCGATCTGGCGCTGTGGGATTTGTTCGGCCAAGCCACGGGCCAACCGGTCTATGCGCTGTTGGGCGGGCGCACGCGCAAGGACATGCCGCTTTATCACTCGATCACCTGCGTTGCTCCGGATGAGATGGCCCGCATCGCGCAAGTCGCCTATCAGACAGGCATTCGCCAGTTTCAGGTCAAACTTGGGGTCGAAGCCGATTGGCAGGCCGACGCTGAACGCCTGATCAAAGTGCGCGAGGCCGTGGGGCAGGGCCCTATCGTCTATGGCGACTGGAACTGCGGCGCATCGCGTCTTCAGGCCACACGCACGGGCCGCGCGGTGGCGCATCTGGATGTGATGCTGGAACAGCCCTGCAAAACGCTGAAAGATTGTGCTGCCGTCCGGCAAGCCACTGGCCTGCCGATGAAGATCGACGAGAACGCACATGATCTGGCCTCGCTGCTGCGGGCGCATGAACTTGGCTGCATGGATGCGGTGGCGTTAAAACTATCTAAGTTCGGAGGTCTGTCGGCCATGCGCCGTGCACGGGACCTGACCGTATATCTGGGGGCCGAAATCTGCGCCGAGTGCACATGGGGGTCCGATATCGTCACCGCGGCCGCGCTGCATTTCGCGGCCTCGACCCCGCAGGGATCGCTGATGAACACCTGTGATCTGTCCTCTTACGTGGCGCCACGCCTTTGCCCCGATGCGCCCAGCCGCAAAGACGGCCGCATTGCTCCGCCTGAAGGACACGGTTTGGGCGTGACGCCCGACCCGGATATCCTTGGCGCCCCGATATTGGAGATTGCCTGAGATGCGCAAGATCAACACCCAATCCGAATGGATCGCCCGTGCGAATGAGGTCTTGCCCGCTGGGGGTTTTGGCAATTTCGACCCCGGCATCATTATCGCACGTGGCGAGGGCAGCCACGTCTGGGATGAGGACGGCAATGAATACATCGACTATCTGATCGGGTCCGGCCCGATGCTGCTGGGCCACGGCCACCCCGAAGTGATGGAGGCAGTGCTGGAGCAACTGCCCAAGGGCATGACCTTCTTTGCCAATAACGCCAAGGGTATCGAACTGGCTGAGGCTATTGTCGATGCGGTGCCGTGCTGCGAACAGGTGCGTTTTGTGGCCTCGGGTGGCGAGGCCGACATGTACGCCATCCGTCTGGCCCGCGCCTATACCGGGCGTGACAAGATTCTGAAATTTGAAGGCGGCTATCATGGCATGAGCGCCGAGGCGCAGATGAGCCTTGCCCCCAGCCGTCGGGTCAACTTTCCGCAAGCGGTTCCTGACAGCGCCGGGATACCTGCGGGGGTGGCCGAGCAGATGCTGATTGCGCCGTTCAACGACCTTGAGGCCGTCGCGGCCCTGCTGAATGAGCATGACGATATCGCTGCGATCATGGTCGAACCTTTGCAGCGGATCATCCCGCCCTTGCCCGGATACCTGCAAGGGCTGCGCGACTTGTGCGACAAGCACAACGTCCTGCTGATCTTTGACGAGATCGTCACAGGGTTCCGTCTGGCCTATGGCGGCGCGCAGGAGAAATACGGTGTGACACCCGATATCTGCACGCTGGGCAAGATCATCGGCGGAGGGTTCCCATTGGCTGCGCTGGGTGCAAGCGCCGAGATCATGAAACATTTCGACAAGGATCAGGTTGGCGAGGACGGGTGGCTGATGCAGCTTGGGACCTTGTCGGGAAACCCGGTGGCCTCGGTCGCGGGCCTGAAAACTATGGAGGTTCTTCGGCGCGACGGCGTCTATGACCAACTGCGCGCAACGGGTGCAGCGTTGCAACAGATGCAGGGTACTGCCTTGGTCAAAGCCGGGATTCCGTTTCGGATTTGCGGCGACGAGACGTTGTTCGATATCTTTTTCACGGAAAACGATTGCCGTGAGTACCGCAGCGCCAAGCATGATGATCCGCATCGTAACGTGATTTACAACAACAGCTTAAGGGCGAGCGGGATATTCAAGTCGCCGGGCAAGCTTTATCCTTCCTTGGCTGTGACGGAAGCGGACCTGCAACAGACTAAGCACGCGGTTGAAAAAGCGGTCCAGATAATTGCCAATGCCTAAACGGATTTAGTCTGGGCAAAGAAACGGGCCGCTGCCAGTTGATGACAGCGGCCCTGACTGATTGGATGTCCGGGGCTGCACCTCGCCCCCTCGAATACCACTTAAAAATACGGACAGACTTGCAAACTTTCGACTTTTTCGAGAGCAGCCCGACGTCTCAATCGGTGTATCTGTATCTTGTCAGCGTTTGGAAATGCGAGCAGTGAAGTAGTTCACATTGCGCAACTTTTTCTCAACTTCTCCAGTCGAAGAAGCCTGAACCCGCCTTCTGCAGCAGCGTTTTCGCCATGGCGTGGCCCATCTCGGGCCCATCGGCAACCGCACCGGTGATGTCTTCCGAGATGGCCTCGGACCCGTCCGGGCGCAGAACCTCACCTCGCAGGCGCAGGTGGCCGTCCTGTATTTCGGCAAGGCCAGCGATCGGCGTCTCGCACGAACCGTCCAGCGCAGCCAGCAGCGTGCGCTCTGCAGCCAGGCGCTGGCCGGTTTCGGCGTGGTGGATGGCTTCGAGCATACAAGCTGCGCGGGAATTGTCGCTGCGGCGTTCGATACCGATAGTGCCCTGCGCAATGGCAGGCAGCATGTCCTCGGGCGCAATGGCGGTGGCAGGGACGCCGTCCATTTTCAGGCGGCGGATACCGGCCATGGCCAGAAAGGTGCAATCCGCCACGCCATCGGCCAGTTTCTTGAGGCGGGTCTGAACGTTGCCGCGAAATTCAACCACGTTCAGGTCGGGGCGGCGGTTCAGCAACTGCGCCCTTCGGCGCAGGGATGAGGTGCCGACGGTGGCACCCAGCGGCAGGTCGTGGATTGAGGCGAATTGTGGGGAAATGAACGCATCGCGCACATCCTCGCGCGGCAGGAACGTCTCCAGCACCAGCCCGGCGGGCTGTTCGACGGGCATATCCTTGGTGGAATGGACAGCGATGTCGATATCGCCGCGCAGCATCGCCTCTTCGATTTCCTTGGTGAAGAGGCCCTTGTTGCCGATCTCTTTCAACGGGCGGTCCGCGTCGATCATGGCGCGGTTGTCACCAGTGGTCTTGATGACCACGACCTCGAACGCTTCATCCGGCAAGTCGAAAGCCGCGCCCAGTCGCTGCCGTGTCTCATAGGCTTGTGCCAGCGCCAGAGGTGATCCTCGGGTACCGATCTTGAGCGGCGAGTCGGGGGAGGGCAGGGTCAGTGTCATGCGCACAGCTTTAGTCGCGTCACATTGCCCTGACAATGGGGGCAGAGCTTGACAAATTGCCACTGAGGGCCGACCCGTGGCGCAAACCTGATGATTGGGGGCAGACATGGCCGAAACAAAGAAACTGCTGCGGGCGCTGGCGGGTGAGGTGCAGGATGTGCCGCCGATCTGGATGATGCGTCAGGCCGGGCGCTACCTGCCTGAATACCGCGCGACACGGGCGCAGGCAGGGGATTTCCTGTCGCTGTGTTATAACCCCGAACTGGCGGCCGAGGTAACGTTGCAACCAATTCGCCGCTATGGGTTCGATGCGGCGATCTTGTTTGCCGATATCCTGCTGGTACCGCAGGCGCTGGGCGCGGATTTGTGGTTCGTGACCGGCGAGGGACCGCGCCTGTCGACCATCACCCAGCAGGCCGAGTTTGACGCTTTGAAGCCCATGGATGCGATTTACGAGACTTTGTCTCCAGTCTATGAGACCGTGCGTATCCTGTCGCGGGAATTGCCGTCCGAGACAACGTTGATCGGGTTTGCAGGCGCGCCCTGGACGGTGGCGACCTATATGATCGCCGGGCGCGGCACGCCGGATCAGGGCCCGGCCCATGCGCTGCGCGAAGGGAATGTGGCATTGTTCGAGGCGTTGCTGGAGCGGATCACGCTGGCGACGATCGAATACCTCTCGGCCCAGATCGAGGCAGGGGCCGAGGTGGTCAAGATCTTTGACAGCTGGGCCGGGTCGTTGAAGGGGGACGCGTTCCAGAAATACGCCGTTGAGCCGTGCCGGGTCATCACTCAGGCCATCAAGGCGCGCCATCCCGGCATTCCGGTGATCGGTTTCCCGCGTGAGGCCGGTGACGGCTATGTCGGGTTTGCGAAGGCGACCGGAGTGGATTGTGTGGCGCTGGATAACTCGGTCGCGTCGGATTGGGCGGCGGCCCACGTGCAGGTGGATGGCTGTGTTCAAGGCAATCTGGCCTCGTCCCATATGGTGACGGGTGGGCAGGCTTTGGTGGATGAAACGCGCAAGATCGTTGAGGCGTTTTCAAAGGGACCGCATATTTTCAACCTTGGGCATGGGATCACGCCGGATGCCGACCCCGAGAACGTGCAATTGATGATTGACACTGTGCGATCGCGGTAAGCTGGTTGAAGGGGGCCAGCCCCCTTCTTGGCCTGCGGCCAATTCATCCCCCGGGATATTTATAGCCAGGTGAAGGGGCGGATCAGCGCTTTGGGTTGAGTTCGTCCAGAATTTCCGAACGGTGTTCGCCGCGCAATGGGCTGGGCTTAGGTTGCCATGCGTGGTTTGAAAAGCGCGGCGCGGCGGCGGCCTGGAGGGTTCCGTCGATGTTCTGCCATGTCTGGCGCGCGTTGTTCATGGGATGGGAATGTGCCTGTTCGGGGCTAAGCGCGGGGGCGACGCAGGCGTCGGTGTCGTAGAAAAGCATCGCCCAATGATCGCGGGGGTGTCGAGAGAAGATTTCGGATAGGCGCGCGGTGAGCAGTGGCCACAGTTTTGGGTCGTATTGTTTAGTGAAGTCAGGATCCTGTGACAGGCCCAATTTATTGAGGAACTCAGCGTAGAATTTTGGCTCGAGGCATTGCACCGTAATGAACCCTCCGTCGGCGCAACTATAGGTGCGGCTCCAGTGGGGGCCGTCCAGCAGGCTATGGCCGCGTGTTTCCGACAGGTTGCCGGTTTGACGCATGCTCATGAGCAGGTTCATCATATGCGCCGAGCCGTCATAGATGGCGGCATCGACGACGGTACCCTGACCTGTGCGCTGTGCATTGATCAGGCCAGCCATTATGCCTGCGACAAGGTACATCGCGCCGCCCCCGATATCGCCCACCAATGTTGCCGGTGTCTGTGGGGGTTGCCCTGCTGCCGAGGCGTACCAGAGCGCGCCGGACATCGCGATATAGTTCAGGTCGTGGCCCGCCCTGTCCGAAAGGGGGCTGTCCTGCCCCCAGCCCGTCATGCGGCCATAGACCAGTTTGGGGTTGAGGGAGTGGCAGGTTTCGGGTCCGAGGCCGAGTTTTTCCATCACGCCGGGGCGGAAGCCTTCGATCAGTGCGTCGGCTGACGAAATCAGGCGCAAGGCGATCTCAAGATCGGCGTCATCCTTGAGGTTCAGGTCTATGGACCGCTTGCCGCGATCCAGCACGGAACTCTCAGGTATTCCGGGGGTGGTGGGCTGGCCCTTGCGATGGATGGTTATGACATCTGCGCCCAGGTCGGCCAGCATCATGGCCGCGAACGGGCCGGGGCCCAAGCCCTCGACTTCGATGATCCGGATTCCGTTCAGCATTGTGGCCCTCCTTTTCAGGCAGGGTTTCGAGGCTTTGCGGGAATTGCAAGGCCGGATTCTGATGGCTTGCAAGATGGTTACGTGACCACTAGCGTTTCCAGCGGGGATTGGAGAGAGGCTCGGATGCGGTTGTGGATCCTTTTCGGGAGCGTTCTTGCGCTGGCGGTTCTCGCCGGTGTTCTGTCGCGCCTGCATCCCCCTGGAACCATCGTATTGGCTGCGGGTCCCGCGGGTGGGGCCTATGAAACCGTAGCGCAGGACTATGCAGACATATTGGCGCGGGATGGCATCCGGCTTGAAATACTCGAAACGGCCGGATCGGTAGAGAATGCTGATCTGCTGAATAATGGCGAGGTGGATGCCGCTTTTCTGCAAGGTGGAATCAAGGTTGACCCAAACAGAGCCGAAGCTGTCGGTGCCGTATTCTTTGAGCCTGTTGTTTTTCTGGTGAACAAAGACGCGGCCATCCCGCGCAATCCTGCCCTTTGGTCCGGTTTGCGGATCAACAGTGGCGCACCAGGGTCAGGAACGGCGGCGGCGTTTCGTGATCTTGAACGGGCCGTGGGGCTGGCCGAGGACGCAAACGAACATTTCTCAATACCTTATGCCGAAGCTGCGGCTGCCCTGCTTGCGGGTGAACTGGATATCGCAGTCTATGTGGCCCCGATAGAAGCGCCCTATCTCAAGGCGGCCTATGAATCTCCGGGGCTGCGGGTGTTGGACCTGGCCCATGTACAGGCAATTTCCAGACGCCTGACCTATGCGACGGTGGTATCGGTGCCGGCCGGGGGAATGTCTTTGGACCCTGTGCTGCCGCCACGCGCTGTTGAGTTGGTCGCGATCGAGGCACGGTTGGTCGTGCGACCCGATCTGCATCCGGCTTTGGTCAACCGTCTGACGATGGCAGCGATCGAGTTGCACCAGGCAAGGGGCATTATCTCGGACCCGGGCGTTTTCCCGAACATTGACGGCACCGGCCTGAATGTCAGCAATACCGCGCGCCAATTGATCCTTGATGGCCCGTCCACCTGGCATAACTGGCTGCCTTATTGGATTGCCGCGCAGATCAACCGGGTTTTGCTGCTGTTGTTGCCGTTCTTTTTTATCGTGGTTCCGTTGATGCGGCTGCTGCCCTTTGCCTATGCCTACGCGATGCGCTGGCGTGTTTGGCAACATTACCCCGAAATCCGCGATATCGAGCTGGAATTGGCCAATGACCCAAGCGACGCCGAGTTGGACATGATGCAGGCGCATTTGAGTGAACTGGATGAGCGTCTGGCTGCGCTGCGGTTGCCGGCTGCTTATCGGCAGGGGCAATACGACGCTCGGTTGCACGTTGAGTTGATCCAGAAGCGAATAGCCGAATTGCGCAATGCCGGACCCGCTTGAGGCTGTTGGCGCGTACAAAAATGCGCAGGACCCTGTGCGGAATGGGCCTGTTCTGTGTCGGTTCGCCGGGGTAATGTCCCCGCCAGAACGGGGAAAGTGAATGACACCAATTCTGTCCATCAGGGACTTGCGCAAATCCTATGCCGACGGTTTCGAGGCGCTGAAGGGCGTCTCATTGGATATTGAAGAAGGTGAGATTCTTGCGCTGCTGGGGCCAAACGGAGCGGGCAAGACGACCCTGATTTCAACCGTTTGCGGGATCACGACCCCGACTTCCGGGTCGGTGACGGTAGGCGGGCATGATATCCAGACCGATTTTCGGGCCGCCCGTCGAATGATTGGGCTGGTTCCGCAAGAGATTGCGTTGGAGCCATTCGAGAAAGTTTGGAATACGGTGCGGTTTTCGCGCGGGTTGTTCGGGTATGGTGCTGACAATTCTCGGATCGAGGAAATCCTGCGCAAGCTGTCCTTGTGGGACAAGCGCAAGAACGCGATCAAGGAATTGTCAGGCGGCATGAAGCGCCGCGTTCTGATCGCCAAGGCACTGGCGCATGAACCGCGGGTGTTGTTTCTGGACGAGCCCACAGCCGGTGTTGATGTTGAGCTGCGCAAAGACATGTGGGAGATCGTGGCCGAGCTGAAACAGGCAGGCGTCACCATCATTCTGACCACGCATTACATTGAAGAAGCCGAGGCCATCGCTGACCGCGTGGGGGTCATCGACAAGGGTGAATTGCTGCTGGTTCAGGACAAGAACACGCTTATGGCCCAGATGGGCAAGAAGCAGATCGAGGTCATGCTGACAGAACCCATTCAATCCATTCCCAAAGCCCTGGCCGAGCACAACCTGACTTTGAACGGAAACGGTGATGTGCTGATCTATACTTATGATATCCACGCCGACCGGACAGGCATCACCACCTTGCTGAATGACGTGGCCCAGGCGGGGTTGGTGTTGCGCGATGTACAGACCCGTCAGTCGAGCCTTGAGGAAATTTTTGTTAATCTAGTGTCCGGAGCCCCCGCATGAACTGGTCCGCCGTCGCCGCCATTTACCGGTTCGAAATGGCCCGGTTCTTTCGAACACTGGCGCAGAGCTTTCTGTCTCCGGTCCTGTCGACTTCGTTGTATTTCGTGGTTTTTGGCACCGCAATCGGCAGCCGTATCCAAGAGATCGAGGGCGTATCTTATGGTGCGTTCATCGTACCGGGGCTTATCATGCTGTCGGTAGTGATGCTGTCGATCTCGAACGCGTCCTTTGGGATTTATTTTCCCAAGTTTCTAGGCACGATATACGAACTGCTATCCGCCCCCGTGAACTTTATCGAGATTGTGATCGGCTACGTCGGAGCCGCCGCGACAAAGGCACTGTTCGTGGGGGTGGTGATCCTGATTACCGCCACGTTCTTTGTGGATCTAAGGATCGAACACCCTTTTGCGATGGTGTGGTTTCTGGTTCTGACCTGTCTCAGCTTTTCGCTGCTGGGGTTCATAATAGGCATCTGGGCCAGCAATTTTGAACAGATGTCACTGGTCCCACAATTGGTGGTGACGCCTCTTATCTTTCTGGGTGGTACGTTCTATTCGATTTCGATGCTGCCTCCAGTGTGGCAGACAATCACCCTGTTCAACCCGGTGGTTTATCTGATTTCCGGGTTCCGCTGGTCCTTCTATGGGCTTGCCGATGTTCCCATTGGGTTCAGCCTTTTGGCAATTTTGGTGTTCACCGGCATCTGTCTGGGCATCATCGGGTGGATTTTCAAAACAGGCTGGCGCATTCGCAGCTAGGCGATCCGTGGCGTTGCATTTTTGCCCGTCATGTGTGTGAATCTGGTTCACGTCGCGTTTTAGGCCCCAGCGGTCCCTTGTTTACCGGTTGGCTGCACTCTACATCGGCATCCATGAAACTCAGCCTGCCGTTTCTCAAAAAACAACCCAGCGTCGCTGTCGTGCGATTGTCCGGTGCCATCGGAATGGCCGGACGTGCGTCGATGTCTGATACTTCGCTTGCCCCGGTACTTGAGAAAGCCTTTCGCAAGGGAAAACCCTCTGCGGTGGCGCTTGAAATTAACTCGCCCGGAGGGTCACCGGTTCAAAGCTCGTTGATTGGCGCCCGCATACGGCGGCTGTCTGACGAACTGAATGTGCCGGTCATTGCATTTGTCGAGGATGTTGCAGCCTCGGGCGGGTACTGGCTGGCAGCGGCAGCCGATGAAATCTATGCAGACGACAGTTCGGTTCTTGGCTCGATCGGGGTGATCTCGTCCGGGTTCGGGGCGCATGTGTTGCTGAAACGTCAGGGAATTGAACGTCGTGTCCACACGGCCGGGCAGTCAAAGTCCATGCTGGACCCGTTCTCTCCGGAAAAGAAAGAGGATGTCGCGCGGCTCGAAAGATTGCTGGCCGATATTCACGACAATTTCATCACCCATGTAAAAAACCGCCGGGGCGCAAAGTTGGATGAGAACGAGGACCTGTTCACCGGCGAGGTCTGGTTAGCCCGGCGCGCGCGGGAATTGGGGCTGATCGACGGTATCGCCCATCTTAAGCCAAAGATGCAGGAGCGTTTCGGCGACAAGGTAAAGTTCCGTCGATACGGCCTTCGCAAACCGCTGTGGTCTCGGTTCGGGGCGTCACTGGCCCAGGATGCGATTGCCGGCCTTGAGGAGCGCGCGGCCTACGCGCGTTTCGGTTTGTAACGTGATTATCAAGATCGTAACCCTTTTTCTGATTGCTATGGGTGTCCTAGCCATGTTCGGGAAACTGCGCTTTCCGGGACAGCAGAGGTTGCAGTCTTCAAGATGCCCGCGCTGCGGGCGGTTCAGGATCGGCAAAGGTCCTTGCGCCTGCGAAAAAGGAGGCCGTACATGACGGCATGGCTGCTTTCCGGCCTCGGGCTGCTGATCCTGCTGTTGGCGGGTGATGCGCTGGTGCGTGGTGCGGTGAACCTGAGCCTGCGTCTGGGCGTGCCCGCGCTGATCGTCAGTCTGACAATCGTGGCCTTTGGCACCTCGGCCCCCGAACTGCTGATTGCCATCAGCGCCATCAAGGAAAATGCGCCGGGGATCGCGCTGGGGAATGTGGTGGGGTCGAACACGGCCAATATCCTTTTGGTGCTGGGTCTGCCTGCGCTTTTGGCGACGCTGCACACCAGTGAATGCGACAGCCGCAAGAACTATGTCTTCATGTTGCTGGCCTCAGTTCTTTTCATCGGACTGGCCTTCTGTGGCATATTCAATTTGTACAGCGGTGCGATCCTGTTGGCCGCGCTTGGTCTTGTTCTGTGGAATGCGTTCCGCGAGGCCCACGCTCACCGCAAGGCCTGCGGCGAAGCCTGCGCCGACGATGAAGAGCTTGACGGGCTGGAAGAAGCCGACCCGGACATGCCTTATTGGAAGATCTCGATCTATTTGGTTCTGGGTCTGATCGGGTTGCCGATGGGGGCGCATCTGCTGGTGGATAATGCGACCGTCATCGCACGCACCTATGGCGTCAGCGAAACCGTGATCGGCCTGACATTGGTCGCGGTCGGGACCTCGCTGCCGGAATTGGCAACGACTGTCATGGCCGCCCTGCGCCGTCAGGCGGACGTTGCGTTAGGCAATGTGATCGGCTCGAACATGTTCAACCTGCTGGCCATCGTGGGCATCGCCACACTGGTCGGGCCTATTCCGGTTGATCAGGAATTCCTGCGGTTCGATCTGTGGGTCATGTTGGGCGCGTCGCTGTTGCTGATCCCGTTTGTGTTCTTCAAAAAAGACATCACGCGTGGGTGGGGACTGTTATTGACTCTGCTCTATGCGGTCTACGTCATCTCTTTGTTGGCGTGACTTGATTAAGAGGGAGTACGTATGACCCGAGCGTTGGTAACCGGTGCAGGAATCCGCCTTGGCCGAGCCATGGCCTTGTACCTTGCCCAACGCGGGTATGATGTTGCTGTGCATTACGCGACTTCTGCCGATCCTGCCGCCGAGGTTGTATCCGAGGTTCAGGCCATGGGTCGCAAGGCTATCGCATTGCAGGCCGACCTGCTGGACGAGGCGCAGGTCCAGACGGTTTTGCCGCGCGCGGCTGAGGCTTTGGGCGGGCCAATTACCTGTTTGGTCAACAACGCCTCGATCTTTGAATATGATAACATCCATACGGCGACCCGTGAAAGCTGGGATCGGCATCTGGACAGTAATCTGCGCGCGCCCTTCGTTCTGACACAGGCAATGGCAGAGCAGGATCTGGAACCGGATACCGACGATGCGGGAGAGCCCGTGGCAGTTGGCCTGATCGTCAACATGGTTGATATGCGTGTCCGTAAACTGACGCCCGAGTTCATGTCCTACACCATTGCCAAGATGGGTCTTTGGGCGCTGACCCGCACGGCGGCGCAGGCCCTAACCCCCGCGATCCGCGTCAACGCGATCGGCCCCGGCCCGACGATGCAGGGCCACAGGCAAAGCGAAGATCACTTCAAGGCGCAGCGCGCTAATACCGTGCTTGAACGCGGCGCGAACCCATCTGATATCACCGCTGCGCTGGGATATTTTCTGGACGCGCATGCCGTGACCGGGCAGTTACTATGCGTCGATGGCGGGCAGCATCTTGGATGGCAAACTCCGGATGTTTTGGGGGTTGAATAGGCATCTTTGCCTCAAGTTTTGCACCGCTCGCATTTCCGTTACTTGCGCGTTACAAAATTGTCTTTTTTTTCATACACTTGCCATGTGTATGAAAAAATTACATTTAAAAACAGACAGTTAACATGACGCCTATTTTTTGTGCAAATCAAGGAATCCTTAATGAATCAAGGGAAAATCGAGACCCTTGGAAACTTATCTTCATAGTTATCCACAGAAACCGTGGATTTGTTTTCTCTTGAATTGAGACGCTTAAGATTGCAGCCATGGTCAGGGAATCATATTTCGGACTCATGACCACCCAGAACGAATCGAACCCCGACGGCCAAGCCACTGGATACAAATGTATACAGCGTTATGTGAAAACGCTGGACAGTTCTCCGGGCGTTTACAGGATGTTGGATGCGGACAGCCGGGTTCTGTACGTGGGCAAGGCGCGGAACCTGAAGGCGCGGGTGTCGAACTATACGCGGCCCGGTCATTCGGGGCGGATCGAGAAGATGATCGCCGCGACCGCCTCGATGATGTTTCTGACCACGCGGACCGAGACCGAGGCGCTGCTGCTGGAACAGAACCTGATCAAGCAGCTCAAGCCGAAATACAATGTGCTGCTGCGCGATGATAAGAGTTTTCCGAACATTCTGGTCGCCAAGGATCATGGGTTTCCGCAAATCAAGAAGCATCGTGGGGCGAAGAAAGAAAAGGGCGCCTATTTTGGCCCCTTCGCCAGTGCGGGTGCCGTTAACCGGACGCTGAACCAGTTGCAAAAGGCGTTCTTGCTGCGCAACTGCTCGGATTCCATGTTCGATAGCCGCACGCGGCCCTGTCTGCTGTTTCAGATCAAGCGCTGTTCGGGGCCGTGCGTTGGGCTGATCTCGGAAAGCGATTACTGCGAAAGCGTCAAGGATGCCGAACGCTTTCTGTCGGGCCGGTCGACCAAGGTGCAGGAAGAACTGGCTGAACAGATGATGGCCGCCTCCGAGGCGATGGAGTTTGAACGTGCCGCCAGCCTGCGCGACCGCATTCGGGCGCTGACGCAGGTGCAGACGTCCCAGGGCATCAACCCGCGCGGCGTGGCCGAGGCGGATGTGATCGGCCTCTATATGGAGAGCGGGCAGGCTTGTGTGCAGGTGTTCTTTATCCGCGCCAACCAGAACTGGGGAAACAAGGATTTTTACCCTCGGGTGGGGGCGGATGTGTCGCCAGCCGAGGTGATGGAGGCGTTCCTTGGTCAGTTCTACGACAACAAGGAACCGCCGCGTCAGTTGATCCTGTCGGATGCGGTCGAAAACGCCGATCTGATGCAGGACGCATTGTCGGAAAAGGCCGGGCGCAAGGTGGAAATCCTTGTCCCCCAGCGCGGCGAGAAGCAGGAACTGGTCGCGGGTGCCCTGCGCAACGCGCGTGAATCACTTGCCCGCCGCATGTCGGAAAGCGCCACGCAGGCCAAGCTGTTGCGCGGCGTGGCCGAGGCGTTTGACCTGGACAGCCCGCCAAGCCGGATCGAGGTCTACGACAACAGCCATATACAGGGCACCAATGCGGTGGGCGGGATGATCGTGGCGGGCCCCGAAGGGTTCATGAAAAACGCCTATCGCAAGTTCAACATCCGTGGGGATGATCTGACCCCCGGCGACGACTTTGGCATGATGAAAGAGGTCCTAACCCGCCGCTTTACCCGCCTGTTGAAAGAAGACCCCGACCGCGACAAGGGGCATTGGCCGGACCTGTTGTTGATCGACGGTGGCGCGGGTCAGGTGAGCGCGGTGCATGAAATCATGGTCGAACATGGCGTCGAAGACATCCCGATGGTCGGTGTCGCCAAGGGCGTGGATCGCGACCACGGCAAAGAGGAATTCCACCGCATCGGCCAGCGCGCCTTTGCGCTGAAACGCAATGATCCGGTGCTGTATTTCATCCAGCGCCTGCGGGATGAGGCGCATAGATTCGCCATCGGCACCCATCGTGCGAAACGTGCCAAAGCGGTGGGGGCGACGCCTCTGGACGAAATCCCCGGCGTCGGGGCGGCGCGTAAACGCGCGTTGCTAACTCATTTCGGCAGCGCCAAGGCGGTCAGCCGGGCCAACCTGGCGGATTTGAAAGCGGTTGAGGGGATCTCAGCCGGGTTGGCGCAGAAGGTCTATGATTTCTTCCATGACAAGGGCTAGGCTCGCCGTCCGCGCCACAGGATATAGAGGCCCGAGGCCACGATCAGCGCCGACCCGATCCACATGGTCTGGTCCAGTCGCTCACCAAACATGACCACGCCCAGCCCGATCCCGAACAACAGCCGGGAATAGCGGAAGGGCGTGACGGATGAGACCTCGCCTGTGCGCATCGCCTTCATCAGCGAGGCATAGGCCAAGACGCCCACCACGATTGCGCCTGTCATGTGCAGGCTGACATGCGGGGTAAGGGGCTGCATCGGTGTCCCCTCCCAAAACCGATAGGCCAGCCCGGCGATGATGATGCAGAGGAAACCGTAGTAACCCAGCACCTCGGTCCCCAGTGAGGCGGGCGCAGCGCGGCTGGCCAGATCACGGCCCGCGAACCCCAGCATCCCCAGCACCGCAAGGATGGACAGGGGCGAAAAGCTGTCTCCGGTCGGTTGAATGATGATCACGACGCCGATCAGCCCGACCAGAATGGCGCTCCACCTCCGCCAGCCGACGGTTTCGCCAAAGACCAGCGCGGCCCCCGCGACAACGACCAGAGGCGTGGCTTGCAAGATCACCGTGGCGGATGAAAGCGGCGTCAGTGCGATGGCTAGCACATAGAACAGCCGCCCCAGAATTTCAAACACCACACGTACTTTCATGGGGCGCGACAGTACATCTTCCTGAAACAGCCGCGAGCCGCGAAGCAGGGCCACCGCCGCATAGATCACCGCGCCGCCCGCGCCAAACAGGACTAGCACCTGCCAGATCGGAATCGCCGCCGAGGCCGCCTTGATCAGCGCATCCTCAAGCGCGAACAGCGCCATTGCGGCGATCATCCACGCGCTGCCGATCAGGTTGGATCGGGGATCGGTTTGAATGTGCTGTGTCATGTTTTGCTCTGTCTGGACCGCGCGCCAATCTGACCGCAAAGCCCCCGCGCGCCAAGCCGCGCATTCGGGGTTGCGACCCTTTGACCCCGGGCGCCACAACTACCTGTGATCGGGTCAGATTTTCGATGGGCCACCTTTTATGTCCTGAACCGGCGATGTAGGGTCGGGTCATGAAGTGGAACTTGCCCAATATTCTGACCGTTCTTCGCCTGCTTGCGGCCCCCGGTCTGGCCGTGATGTTTCTGTATTTCACCCGACCCTATGCGGACTGGTTTGCCCTGATCCTGTTCCTGTCTGCCGCAATCACCGACTGGTTTGATGGCTATCTGGCGCGGGCGTGGAAACAGGAAACCAAGATTGGTGCAATGCTGGACCCGATTGCTGACAAAGCAATGGTGGTGATCGCGCTGATGATCCTTGTTGGATATTCCACCGAACACTGGACGCCGTGGCTGGTACTGCCCGCAACCGTGATCCTGTTCCGCGAGGTGTTTGTCTCGGGCCTGCGCGAATATCTGGGCGATGTGGCGGGGACGCTGAAAGTGACCAAGCTGGCCAAGTGGAAGACCACCGCGCAGATGGTTGCGATCGCTATCTTGTTTTCGCAAGGGATATTCGAGCATAACTTTGTGATGTCCACGTTCGGAATGGATCCTACGACCATTGATCAGGTTCTTACGGGACAGGTAGGTGATGTAAACAACATCCGCTGGCACCTTGAAGGGATGTTCTGGTCGGGCCGGATCGGATTGTGGCTGTTGTGGATCGCAGCGACCCTGACATTGATCACGGGCTACGACTACCTACGTAAAGCCATGCCCCATCTGAAGGAGAGTTAAGCGATGGACGTGCTGTATTTCGCCTGGGTGCGCGAGCGCATTGGCCTGCCGAAAGAGCGGGTGGAAACCGAAGCCGCGACCGTTTCCGATCTGGTCGCGGAACTTAGCGCGCGCGAGGATCGCTATGCCGCAGCCTTTGCTGATCTTTCGGCGCTGCGCGTGGCGCTCGATCAGGAGCTTTCGGACTTTGACGCGCCGCTTGCCGGGGTTCGTGAAGTCGCGTTCTTCCCTCCCATGACCGGCGGCTAATCCATGCGTATCGTGGTTCAGGAAGAGGCGTTTGATCTGGGGGCCGAAGCCAACGCCTTTGCCGCGAGTGATGCCGCAAACGGGGCGATTGTGACATTTACCGGCGTTGTCCGTGATCTGGCTGCGGCCGATTTGGATGTCATGGAGATTGAACATTATCCCGGCATGACCGAACGTGCCCTGACCAAGATCGCGGAAGAGGCGCAAAGCCGCTGGTCACTGGGTGATGTCCTTGTCATCCACCGCCACGGGCGACTGGCTCCGGGGGATCGGATCATGATGGTGGCAACCGCCGCACCGCACCGCAAGGATGCGTTCGAGGCTGCAGAATTTCTGATGGACTACCTGAAATCCCGCGCACCGTTTTGGAAAAAGGAAATCACGTCGGATGGGGCCGATTGGGTGGCCGCCAAGGACGAGGATGAAGACGCGCTGACCCGGTGGTAGGTCAGTCCGCGTTGTTGATACGGCCCCGCAGTTCCTCGGCCTCCTGACGTGCAGCGCGCAGGCCATCCATGGCTGCGGACAATTCCGCCTCGGCCTGCGTCAGTTGGTTGGTCAGTTCCGCTTCACGCTGTTGCAGGTAGGTAATCGCCTGATCGCGGGTCTCTTCGGCTTCGTGCAATTCCTGACTCATGCGGTCCAGATCGGCCACATCGCTTTGACGCACACGCGACAGGCGGTGCGCAAGCCAGTTCGCGAACCAGCCCATGCAGAATGCCGCAAACAGGATAACGGCGGTGGCGATGATGAATTCGATTCTGTTCAACTTACTGTTCCTCTGCGCCGGTATTTTCGGCTTCTGGCTGCGCGTCTTCCGAGTCGCCTGTCGTGGCTTCCATCGCCTCAAGCCCGGTTTCGGAATTGGCGACAGGTTCGGGTCGGATCAGTCGGAACTCGATCCGGCGATTTTCCTCACGGCCTTCTTCGGTGTCGTTATCTGCGATGGGCTGGGTTTCACCATAGCCGACGGCCGAATAGCTGCCGGTTGGAATCCGGCGGCCGCGCAATTCGTTCAGAATGGACTGTGCCCGCGCCTGGCTGAGTTGTTGGTTCATCTCTTCGCGGCCCTGACTGTCGGTATGGCCCTGAATCTCCATCCGGATTGGTCCGCACTTTCGCAAAATGTCGGCAATTTGGTTCACAGTATCGCGCGAGTCTGACGCAATCGTGGCCGAGCCCGGCTCGAAGGCAATTTTGGTTGCTGCCTGAATTTCCGCGATCTGCTCCTCACACATTTCGGGGTCCGGCAGCGTGTCTTCTGGTTCAGGGGGTGCTTGATAGGTGATGGACAGAGTATAGTCCTGCGCGTCCCCCAGTTTTTCGGACAGCAGACCGGCGATGCGTGCCTTGGACTCGGGATCGTGACTGATGCCGCTAAGGACGACATCATCCGGCGTTACTGTCAGAGCGCCATTGTGCAGGTGAGACAGGGCTTCGAGCCCGGCCAGCACGCGCACGGGCCAGTCTGACGGTAAATCGGGGGCAATCCGAGCGGCGGTATAAACTCGTTCAGACCCAAAAGCCGCCCGTGCGAAACTGTCGACCATGTCGCGCGCCGCTTCGTCACCCAAACGGCCGCGCATCTGCACCAGACCTTCAGGGCTGCGTGTTGCGGAGAACTCTGTCGGACCTGCAGGTGCGTCTTCGGTCGGTTCCGGCAATACGGCGTGCAAGGCGAAAACACCGGGCAGAGCGGCCTCAAGCTCGCCTACGATCCTGTCAAAAAGCGCGGGATTGGTGCCTTCGGCGGCGACCAGCGTTACATCAGCATCCGAAATTGTGATTGAACCCTGACCAATTTCCGCCAGCGCGCGAATGCCCAGAGATGCAGCCTCGGGCCAGCGGGGCGATGGCACACCCAGCCCGATCGTGCAGGAATACGGACCCGTCAGACCAGCACCTTGCGCCGCTTGGATTATCGTGTCGCGCGCTTCTTCGTCTTGCGCCGAGCACGCATCAAAGGTCCCGCCGGACTCATCAATCAAATAACGCAGGGTGAAAGGCGTGATCACCGGTCTTGGGGCTGAAATGGACAGCCCGATGCGCAGGCTAGGGGGAGCTGCCCGGGTCAAGTCCTGTTCCAGTTGCTCTTTTTCCTGCTGGCTGTCTGCGATGGCCGTGATCTTGACCAGTCCGGGGCTGGCCGAGATTTTGGCGCGCGGCAGACGCGCCAGAGCCTCAACCGAATAGTTTAACGCTTCTTCCCAGCCTTTCGGCTTTGGATAGTCTGCGGTTTCCATCAGGTCCGAGACCTTGCCGCCATCCAGATTGCGAAGCCGGTCTACCAACGCGTCCCGGTCCTGGCTGGCAGGTATGAGGCCAATAACCGAAATGCCGCCGTCGTTGCGCAGGATTTCTGCGGAAAAGCGTGGTGGAGCCAACTGACGCGTCGCTTCAACCTGCATCTCGTCAATGACGCGCGACGTATCAACTTCGGTCCCAGCGGCTGTTAATGCGTTGAAACGGGCGGCCTCATCCTGTGCGGTTCCGGTCAGGATGACTCGCAGGCCGTCGGATTCAACTTCGGCCCAGTCATGGCCTTTAAGGTCCAGCGCGCGCCGCACTGCGAATTCGGATGCCTCTTCGACCTTTGTCACCGCGTAACTGGCCGCCAGCAGGGATACTCCGGCTGACACGAGGAAAATCAGGGCAACGGCGATGAAATAGGGCAGGCGCATGTGCGGGCAATCGACTCCTCGGGTGATTGAGCAGCACTCTTACAGAGGCCTGCGCCGAGGTGCAATCAGACCAGCAACGCGACGCCAAGGAAGATCAGCGGAATAAGGCCGGTGTCCCGATTGGCGCGGAACAATTGCAGCAGCTTGGCGTTGTCATCCGTGTCCAATCCGCGCAACTGCCACGCCATATGCCATCCCATCGCCCAAGGACCGAAAAGAGCCACGAACAGTGCAAGGGTCGACGCCTGTGCCGTTGCTGCGTCGATGATCGCAAGGCCCATTAACGCGACGGTTGCGACAAGGAAGTATTTCAGCCATTTCGCCGTGTTCTCACCAAATAGACGGGCGGTGGATTTGATGCCGATCAGCTCGTCATCTTCGGCGTCCTGATGGGCATAGATCGTGTCATAGAACAACGTCCACGCGATGCCTGCCAGATACAGCGTGATTGCGGGAACGCTGACTGTTCCCGTATGCGCGGCCCAAGTCAGAAGGATGCCCCAATTGAACGCGAGGCCCAGAAACACCTGCGGCCACCAAGTGAAGCGTTTGGCGAAAGGGTAGATCGTTACAGGAAGCAGAGACAGCACGCCCATTGCTATGGCGGCCCGATTGAAGGTCAGCAGGATCATCAACGCCAAAAGGCATTGCAGCACCATCCAGAACGCAGCCTGCCGCACACTGACTTGTCCCGAAGGAATGGGTCGCGACCGGGTGCGTTCGACCTGAGCATCGAATTCTCGGTCGGTGATATCATTCCATGTGCAGCCCGCGCCCCGCATCAGGAACGCACCGATGGCACAGGCGACAGCGATCCAAAGATCTTCCAAACGCGGATTGCCGTCGCTCAGGATCGCCAGCGCCAGACCCCACCAGCAGGGGATCAGCAATAGCCATGTGCCGATGGGCCGGTCTGCACGGCTCAGGCGCAAGTATGGCCGGGCGAAAGCGGGCGCGTGTGTATCGACCCAGTTGCCGGATACCGCATCGGCGACCTGACCGTCTGGTGTTGGGGCGTTGCCTTGCATATGTAACGTCTCATGAGTGCAAAGATCAGACTGTATGTAGAGCACCCTCTGGGTCCGGGGCAATCCGTTGATTTGACGCGCGAGCAGGCGCATTACCTTTTCGGCGTCATGCGTCTGGCCGTGGGCGGGCACGTGGCGCTGTTCAACGGCCAGGACGGAGAGTGGCTGGCCCAGGTCGTGCAGGCCGGAAAACGCGGCGGGGTGCTGACCTGTTTGAAACAGTCCAAACCTTTGCAACTTCCGCCTGATCTGTGGCTGCTTTTTGCGCCGATCAAAAAAGCACGGACCGATTTCATTGTCGAAAAGGCGGCCGAGATGGGTGCCGCGCGCATCCTGCCCGTCCAGACCGAATTCACCAATTCCGAACGTATCCGACAGGACCGCCTGCAGGCCCACGCGGTCGAAGCCGCTGAGCAATGCGGCGGGACTTATGTACCCCAAGTCGCCGACCTGCAGCGTCTGGACCGCGTGCTGGATGCATGGCCTGACGGTCGCCAACTGATGTTCTGTGACGAGGCCGAGGTGGGATCAGCCCTGCGTCTGGCAGCGAACGAAAAGGATCAGCCCTGGGCTATCCTCATAGGGCCCGAAGGAGGGTTTTCCGATCGGGAACGCTCGCGCCTGTCTGGGTTGCCCTTTGCGCATGTGGTCAGTCTGGGCCCACGCATCCTGCGGGCGGATACGGCGGCGGTTGCTGCGCTGACAATGTGGCAGCAGGCGCTGGGGGATTGGACGTGACGTGGCGGCAGGCGCGACAAGAAGACGTGCCAATGATCGACCGGTTTCTGTCGAAACACATTCAGACATCGATGTTTCCTCTGGCCAATTTGCGTGATTTTGGTTTGCGGGGGTGTGACCCGCGCGCGTTGAATGTCTGGGCATTGGGCGATAGTCCGCGTGCCATTCTTGCCATCACGAACGAGGGTATGGTGCTGCCGCAATGCCCTGATTGCAGCGATGTCGAGCTTTTAGAAGCGATAGAGTTGATCCGGGGTCGCGCATTGTTCGGTCTGGCGGCCGAGGCAACGCAGGCCCGCCGATTCATGCATTTGGCGGGGTGGGATAATCGGCCTGCGACCATGAACAGTGACGAACCGGGCTTCACACTGTATCTGAACCACATCGTCTTGCCCGAAACGTCCGGCGCCACGCTAGTGCCGCTGGGTGATGTGGATCGCGAGATTGCCGAGGGCTGGCGTCAGAGCTACCTGACCGAAGCGATGGATTTCGACGAGGATCGCGCGCAAAACCAGTCAAAGAAAGACGTTGCCGCCTATGTCGAACGCGATTCTCACCGGGCTTTGCTGGTTTCTGGTCAGCCTGTGGGAATGACGGGATTCAATGCGCGATTGCCCGAAGTGGTGCAAATCGGTGGCGTTTATACCCCGCCTACCTTGCGCGGATGCGGTTATGCGAAATTGGCTGTCGCGCTGCACCTGCTTGAGGCTCGGGCGGCGGGTGTAACCCGCGCTGTTCTTTTTGCGGCTTCCGATTCCGCTGCGCGTGCTTATATCGCAATCGGATTTAAACCCGCAGGTCAGTATTCCCTGATCCTGTTCAAGACCCCAAAGGACCCGGCATGAGTTTCATCCGACCCGAAGCCAAACTGACCCTGTGGCGCTGGCGCGAGGTGCTGGCGGCCGGTGTGGTTCTGTTGGTCGGACTCAGTTGGATCAGCGGCCCCGGGGGCCTGCTTGGCTGGTTGGGGTGGGTGCTGGTGATTGTCGCCGCGGCGTTGACCGTGGTCGGTATTCAACGCGCGCGGTTCAGAACCGGAGCAGGCGGACCCGGCGTTGTTACTATTGACGAAGGGCAGATCACCTATCTTGGCCCGTTGGATGGTGGCATCGTCGCTGCACGTGAAATCGAGCGGCTGGCATTGGACCCGACCTCGAACCCTGCGCATTGGGTTCTGGATCAGCCGGGTCAGCCTGCGCTTCACATTCCTGTGAATGCAGAAGGGGCCGAGGCGTTGTTCGACGTTTTCTCGGCCTTGCCGGGGCTTAAAACCGAAGCAATGCTGGCGGAACTGAACAGCGGAGGCGTGCATCCGGTGGTCATATGGGAGCGTAAGCCGATGCGCCCGCAACATCTTCGGCTGCATTGACACTGGCGGCATTTCACCGCAGGACTGACCGAAAGACAGACACATCAGGATCGGAGAGCGGTTCATGTCCATCCCCCAGTCCGGCGGCGGGCCGATCGAACGCCACGAACAACTTGCCGAATATCTGGAATCGGGCTGCAAGCCCAAGTCCGATTGGCGTATCGGGACCGAGCATGAGAAGTTCGGCTATTGCAAAGACACTCTGAAACCGCTGCCGTTTGAAGGCAAACGCTCGATCGTGGCTGTGCTGGAAGGTCTGCGCGACCGCCATGGCTGGGCCGAGGTGCGCGAAGCGGGTCACTTGATCGGGCTTGAGAAAGACGGCGCGAATGTCAGCCTTGAACCCGGCGGTGCGCTGGAGTTGTCGGGTGCTCCGCTCGAGACCATCCACGAGACCTGCGATGAGGTGAACACCCACCTGCGCGAGGTGAAGGATATTGCCGACGAGATCGGCGTGGGGTTCATCGGACTGGGCGCGGCCCCCATCTGGACCCATGACGAGATGCCGTTGATGCCCAAGGGCCGCTATCGGTTGATGAACGACTATATGGAAAAGGTTGGCACCATGGGGCGCGCCATGATGCGTCGCACCTGTACGGTTCAGGTCAATATTGACTTTGGGTCCGAGGCCGACATGGTGCAGAAATTGCGTGTGGCGCTGGCGTTGCAGCCGGTGGCGACCGCACTGTTTGCGAACTCGCCGTTCTTCGAGGGCAAGGTGAACGGCCAGAAAAGCTGGCGCAGCTATATCTGGCGGCATTTGGACGATGCGCGGACCGGAATGCTGCCTTTCGTGTTCGAAGAAGGCTTCGGATTCGAGCGTTACGTGCAATACGCGCTCGATGTGCCGATGTACTTCGTTTATCGCGATGGGCAGTATATCGACGCGCTGGGCATGTCCTTCCGCGACTTCCTGCAGGGCAAACTACCCGCGCTGCCCGGTGAAACGCCAACCCTGTCGGATTGGGCCGATCACCTGACGACCGCCTTCCCCGAAGCGCGGATCAAGAAGTTCATGGAGATGCGCGGCGCAGATGGCGGCCCTTGGCGTCGGCTGTGTGCGTTGCCTGCCTTCTGGGTGGGTCTGACCTATGATCAGGGTGCACTGGATGCCGCGTGGGATCTGGTCAAAGGATGGGACGCTGAAACGCGCGAATCCTTACGCGTCGAGGCCGCTAAAGATGGCCTGCAGGCACGGGTCGGAAACATCAACATGCACGATCTTGCGCGCGAAGTTGTTTCGATTGCCGAGTCTGGCCTGAAGTCCCGCGCCTTGCCCGGCGCTGGCGGGTTGGTTCCGGATGAGACCCATTTTCTGAACGCTCTGAAGGACAGCATCGAGACAGGCAAAGTCCCCGCGGACGAGTTGCTGGATCACTACAATGGCGACTGGAACGGCGATCTGACCCGGATTTATCCCGAATACAGCTATTGATTGCCGTCACGCCGATCGCCGGATTGTTGCAATTGAGTGATCCCCGGTCCAAATCTCATGTGTATTAAGGTTCGGTTTTTGGTTTTGAGGGTATAGTCCCGACAAACCTTTGTGTGTCGGTGGACATATGGCTCGTATCAGTGAACTACATTATTCGAACGCGTATGCCGCGCAAACAGGCGTGGCCGAGTTTCTGGAAGTCTCGCTCAGCCCGTCCGAGGACCCATCGGATTTCACGGTGTCCTTTTATCAGGCCAATGGTACGGTCGGCATAGAAATTCCGCTTGATGACCCGTCTGTTCAGGTCTTTACCGACCCTGACAACGGCGAGCAGGTCTTTGTGATCTCGGCGGACGATTTCCCGATCCTGCTTACCGATCCTAACGGCGGTGGTCCGAACATTTTTGAGGCTTATGCGCTCACCAATACCGCGACGAACGAAGTAATCGACTTTTACGACATCGGTCGCGGGACGCAGAATATTCTGGCTTTGGATGGGGCCGCTGCTGGTGCGACCTCGGAAAACCTGCCGGTTTTGACAAATCCGGGTCAGACGACGACGTCTATTCAGTTTAATCAGCCAGACCCTGATACGCAGGTTAACGCGCCTCTTTCGCCGGGTGACAGCGGTGCGGCCTGTTTTGTGACGGGAGCGCTTGTGGAGACACCGGACGGCCCGCGTCGGGTTGAAACGCTGCGGCCGGGCGATCTGGTTTTGACGGTTGACGACGGTGCGTGCCCGGTGCGGTGGGTCGGAGGGCAGACGGTCAGGGGCAACGGCCGGTTTGCCCCTGTTCGGATTCAGGCCGGCACCTTGGGCGCGCAGCGCGACATCCTTGTCTCACCCCAACATCGGTTGCTGATTTCTGGCTGGCAGGCGCAATTGCTGTTTGGCGAGGACGACGTTCTGATCGCCGCCAGCGCTTTGACCAATGGCAAAACGATCGCCTCTGCGCCCTGCGATATCGTGCGCTATGTGCATCTGATGTTTGATCGCCATCAGCTTGTCTCAACCTCTGGCTTGATTTCTGAGAGTTTTTTTCCAGGGGGTGAAGGGCTAAAGGGGCTTGGTGCTGACACGGCGGATGAACTTTTCGCGCTGTTTCCCGAATTGCGCGACCATCCTGGCAGCTATGGCCCGACATCACGGCCCGTACAGCGCAAGGCCGAGGCAATCGCGCTGCGGTCGATTTGAAAGCGCACCGGCCCCCTCTTGCTTTCGCGCGTCGCTGTGATAGCAGGTCCTGAACATCAGTCAGAGGCCAGGTTCAGGAAGCGTCATGGACGATCTTAAGGCAAAATATCTGGGGCAGATCGCCGAGGCAGGCGACGAGAACGCGCTTGAGGCGATCCGCGTCGCGGCCGTGGGCAAAAAAGGCGAGGTCGCGCTAAAAATGCGCGAACTGGGCAAGATGACGCCCGAGGAACGTCAGGTCGCAGGCCCTGCGCTGAACGCTTTGAAGGACGAGATCAACTCGGCCCTGTCCGCGAAAAAGGCGGCTTTGGCCGATGCCGCGCTGGACGAACGCCTGCGCACTGAATGGCTGGACGTGACCCTGCCGACCCGCGCGCGCCGACAGGGGTCGATCCACCCGGTCAGTCAGGCGACCGAGGAACTGACTGCGATCTTTGCTGAACTGGGTTTCTCGGTGGCCGAAGGGCCGCGCATTGAAGACGACTGGTACAATTTCGACGCGCTGAACATCCCCGGCCACCACCCTGCACGGGCCGAGATGGATACGTTCTATATGCACCGCGCTGAGGGTGACAATCGCCCTCCGCATGTGCTGCGGACGCATACGTCTCCGGTGCAGATCAGGTCGATGGAACTGCAAGGCGCGCCGATCCGCGTGATCTGTCCGGGCGGTGTGTACCGCGCCGACTACGACCAGACCCACACGCCGATGTTCCATCAGGTCGAGGGGTTGGCCATCGACAAAGACATCTCGATGGCGAACCTGAAATGGGTTCTGGAAGAGTTCGTTAAGGCGTTCTTCGAAGTAGACGATGTCGAACTACGCTTCCGCGCCTCGCACTTCCCCTTCACCGAGCCATCGGCTGAGGTTGATATCCGCTGTTCTTGGGATAACGGCCAGCTGAAGATCGGCGAGGGCGACGACTGGATGGAGATTCTGGGTTCCGGCATGGTTCACCCCAAGGTGATCGCCGCCGGTGGGATTGACCCCGAGGTCTATCAGGGCTTTGCCTTTGGCATCGGCATCGACCGTCTGGCGATGCTGAAATACGGTATTCCTGATCTGCGGGCGTTCTTTGATAGCGATCTGCGCTGGCTGCGCCACTACGGGTTCGCGGCGCTGGATATGCCGAACCTGCATGGTGGTTTGAGTAGGTAGGTGTACCCGCTGGGCGTATATCTTGCGCGCTATTTCGATTGGTGGAGTGATCGAGTAAAAGGCGCACCCTTTTGGTGGGTGCTAGGCTTGCTCCTTGGACCGATTGCATTAACCCATATTACAATGGCACTGTTTGGCCCATTGTCCATCATTTTTGGCTTCATCATAATGTTTGCCGCCATTCCAGGTTTGTTTGTTGGCTACATACGGCTGGGCATTCAGTTCATAGACAAGCGCGAAAAAGTAAACCGTATTTCAAATGTACAAGATGGGGCAAAAAAACTCGACGAAAGGGCACGGAACAAAGGCCGATAGGCCGCCGCGCTATCGCCAGACCGCCCGCACGGGCTGGCGATTTGTCTCCGTCGGCGCGACGCTCGAACGATATTCAGATTTGGCTGGCATAAAGTGCCCAACACCTCCCTTGGATCGCCAACCCGCGGTCTGGCAATAGCGCGGCTTGTGGTTCCGTTAATCGTAGGGCGGGCTTGAGTCCGCCATGCGTCGGGTGCCGGGCTGAAGCTCGGCCTACACCAATATTTTATGTGACACCGCGTGTCGGGTGACTAGGCTCTGACCTATGATCTATCGACTGCTTTTCCTCTTGATGACCGCAACCCCGGCGCTCGCCATGGGACCTTGGAAATCCGATTGCCATGGCGATACCGCCTGTGAGGTCGGAGACCGTTCGTATCATGTGCTGGAGCCGGATGGATGGGATGGGGAAAGCCGCCTGCCGGTGCTGCTGCATTTTCACGGATGGTCGCGGCAGGGCACCGTAGTGGTGAACCATGAACGGATCGCAGGGGCCACGAAGCTGCGGGGTGTGTTGCTGGTGGCCCCGAACGGCTTGGGCAAAAGCTGGAATTTCTGGTCGGCGGATACTGGGGATGTCCCCTTTGCCGACAGGGTGCTGGAGGATGTGGCCAATCGCTATCCGGTCGACCCGGACCGTATCTATGTCTCGGGGTATTCTTATGGCGGTGCGATGGCGTGGCGCTTTGTGTGTCAGTCGGGCAATGACATGGCGGCGTTGCTGGCTGTTGCCGGCTCGATCCGTCAGACGGAAACCTGCCCCGAAGCTCCGCGTGAGGTGCGGCATGTGCATGGCTTGGATGATACGGTGATGGATTTCCCCCTCGGCCCCGATGGGGACACGACCTATCCGGTGGCGCTGTGGCGCGAGAAGTTCAATTGCAACGGCGCGACCCCGCGCGGGGATTGGAGCGTGAAGCCGTTCCTGACGCTCAGCCGCACGGAATGGACCGATTGTGCGCAGGGGCAGGTGGTGCTGGACACGCATCCGGGCGGACATTTCATTCCGCATGGATGGATCGGCTGGCAATTGGACGAGCTTTTGGGCCGCACCCCCACCTATCCGTAGCGCGCAGCGCTTGCACCTTGGCGCAATCTTTGCCATTGCCTGTGCCAAACGGATGATTGCCCAAGAAAGCCCGCTGCAATGAAATTCACTCTGTCCTGGCTGAAAGACCACCTCGATACGGATGCGTCGGTTGATGAGATCGCCGAGGCGCTGACCGACCTTGGCCTTGAGGTCGAAGAGATCGTGAACCCGGCGGACCGGCTGGCAGGCTTTACGCTGGGCCATGTGAAACACGCCGAGAAGCACCCCGACGCGGACAAGCTGCGTGTGTGCACCGTGGAAACCGATGAGGGCGATTTGCAGATCATCTGCGGTGCGCCCAATGCCCGCGAAGGGATCACGGTCGTTGTCTGCAAGCCGGGCATGTATATCCCTGGTCTGGATATCACCATCAGCGTCGGCAAGATTCGCGGCGTCGAAAGCTTTGGCATGATGGCGTCCGAGCGCGAGCTGGAGCTGTCGGACGAACATGACGGCATTATCGAGCTGCCCTCGGGCGAGGTGGGTGACACGTTCGTGGACTGGCTGGCCGAGAATGAACCCTCGAAGGTCGACCCGATGATCGAGATCGCGATCACGCCGAACCGCCCCGATGCGCTTGGTGTGGCGGGGATTGCGCGCGATCTGGCCGCGCGGGGTGTGGGGACGCTGAAGCAGCGTGACTATACGCCTGTACCCGGCGATTTCGAAAGCCCGATCAAGGTGACGATTGACGAAGACACGCTGGACGGTGCGCCGCACTTCACCGGACGGGTGATCCGCGGGGTCAGGAACGGCCCCAGCCCGCAATGGTTGCAGGATCAGTTGAAGGCGATTGGGTTGCGTCCGATTTCGGCTCTGGTGGATATCACTAATTACATGACCTTTGACCAGAACCGCCCGTTGCATGTGTTTGATGCGGACAAGGTGCAGGGCAACCTGCGCGTTCATCGCGCTAAGGGCGGCGAGAAGCTGGTGGCGCTGGACGAAAAAGAATACACTTTGCAGCCCGGCATGATGGTGATTTCGGACGACAAGGGCGCGGAATCTATCGCTGGCATCATGGGTGGCGAGGAAACCGGTTGTACCGAAGAGACAGTGAATGTCTTCCTCGAAAGCGCGTTCTGGGATCATGTGCAGATCGCCCTGACCGGTCGTGCGCTCAAGATCAACTCGGACGCGCGTTATCGGTTCGAACGTGGCGTTGATCCGGACTACACTCGCGAAGGGCTGGAGCAGGCAACGCAGATGATTCTGGATATCTGCGGGGGCGAGGTTTCGTCCGTTGTCGAAGCAGGCAAAGCACCGAACCATGCGCGTGCCTACAAGCTGGACGCGGCGCGTGTGCAGTCGCTGGTCGGGATGGATATTCCCGAAAGCGAGCAGCGCCAGACCCTGACCCGTCTGGGGTTCCGCCTTGAGGGCGAGATGGCCCATGTTCCCAGTTGGCGCCCCGATATCATGGGTGAAGCCGATCTGGTGGAAGAGGTCGCGCGGATTGCGTCCCTGACCAAGCTTAAAGGCAAGCCGCTGCCGCGTATCACGGATGGTATCCCCAAACCGGTGATGACGCCCACACAGCGCCGTCAATCCATGGCACGTCGTACTTGCGCGGCCTTGGGGTATAATGAGTGCGTGTCATACACGTTCATTGATCAGGCGTCGGCTGCGCTGTTCGGTGGCGGTGATGAGGTGACGCAGTTGGAAAACCCGATCTCGTCTGAGATGAGCCATATGCGCCCCGATCTTCTGCCCGGTCTGTTGCAGGCTGCGGCGCGCAATCAGGCGCGCGGATATGCGGATGTGGCCCTGTTCGAGGTCGGCCCTGTCTTCCATGATGGCGAACCGGGGGAACAGAAAACTCAGATTTCCGGTCTGCTGGTCGGCCGCGATGGGCCAAAGGACGTACATGGTGCGTCACGCCCCGTCGACTTGTTCGACGTGAAAGCAGATGCCGAGGCTGTGCTTGCAGCCATTGGTGCGCCCGCCAAGGTTCAGATTCTGCGCGATGGCGATGCGTGGTGGCATCCGGGCCGTCACGGTAGAATCTGTCTGGGTCCGAAAAAGGTGTTGGGTGTGTTTGGTGAACTGCACCCGCGTATCCTGCAGGCGATGGATATCAAAGGCCCGGCGATGGCCTTTACGATATGGCCGGATGAGGTGCCTCTGCCCCGTAAGTCCGGCGCGACCCGAGCGGCATTAGAACTGCGTGACCTGCAAGCGGTCGAGCGGGATTTTGCCTTTGTCGTAGACGAAAGTGTCGAGGCACTGACTGTGGTCAATGCAGCCGCAGGTGCGGACAAGGCACTGATCGAGGATGTGCGTGTCTTTGACGAATTCATCGGTGGCAGCGTCGGTGAGGGCAAGAAATCCCTTGCCATTACTGTTCGCCTTCAGCCGACTGACAAGACGCTCAAGGAAGAAGATATCGAGGCGGCCGCCCAGAAGATCATCGCCAAGGTTACCAAGGCGACCGGTGGAACGCTGCGCGGTTAAGCCGGTCTGCAATCGAAGTTCAGGGCGCGCCTTCGGGCGCGCTTTTTTTGCCGAACCTATGACGTTGCGACCCCTTGGGTTGCCAAGGAATTCGCACTAGGGTCGCGCCAACCAGCAAGGAGAGTTCCATGAGCCTGAGCGTTTACCTGTCCGGAGAGATTCACACCGACTGGCGTGAGCAGATCATCGAAGGCGCAAAAGGGTTGGATATTACGTTCAACAGCCCCGTGACGGATCACGACGCCAGCGATGATTGCGGAGTGGCCATTCTGGGTGCCGAGTCGAACAAATACTGGCATGACCATAAGGGCGCGATGGTTAACGCTATTCGCACGCGCAAGGGGATCGCCGATGCTGACGTTGTCGTGGTGCGGTTTGGCGAGAAGTACAAGCAGTGGAACGCAGCGTTCGACGCAGGGTATGCTGCGGCTTTGGGCAAGTCCCTGATCGTATTGCACGGCCCCGATCACCAGCACGCCCTGAAAGAGGTGGACGCCGCTGCGCTGGCAGTTGCCGAGCAGCCCGCGCAAGTTGTTGACGTGCTGCGGTACGTTTTGACGGGCAAACTTCCTGGCTGAAGTGAAGGTGCGGGGTGAGGCGGGACCTCACCCTACCCGGTTTTACTCTGTCGCTGGAATGCGCAGGCCGCGCTGAACGGCGGGCCGTGCAAGGAACCGGTCGACATAGGGTTGAAGGTTCGCGAAATCGTCCCATCCCACGATTTCTTTGACGCCATAATAGTCCAAACCGCGCAGCCATGGGACGATGGCTATGTCGGCGACCGAATACTCTCCGGCGATCCAGTCTTGACCGCTGAGTTGTGTGTCCAGGACGTTCAGCAACCGTTTCGCTTCGGCGATGTACCGTTCGCGGGGGCGTGGGTCTTCGATCTCTTTTCCGGCGAATTTGTGGAAATAGCCCAACTGTCCGAACATCGGCCCCAGACCGCCCATCTGAAACATCAGCCATTGGGTGACACGATGTTTGTCGGCCGGCGTTGACCCCAGCAACTTGCCGCTTTTTTCGGCGAGATACAGCAGAATCGCACCGCTTTCGAAAAGCGCCAGCGGTTCTCCGTCCGGACCATTGGGGTCGATGATCGCGGGGATCTTGTTGTTGGGATTCAGCGAAAGAAACTCGGGGCTTTTAACATCCTTGTCGGCCAGCGTGACCAGATGCGGCTCATAGGGCAGGCCGGTTTCTTCCAGCATGATCGAGACTTTGACGCCATTGGGCGTAGGATAGGAATAGAGTTGGATCTTGTCGGGGCTGCTGGCAGGCCAGCGAGCTGTAATCGGGTGTGAGGTGGTGTCCAGCATGGTTGGTTCCTTTCAGACGGTCTGCAACAGGTAAGCACGGATGGACGATCCTTCCAGTGGTGGGAGTGTGCGCAGCCGGTCAGCGGCTGTGTATTCTGGAACAACGGGGAAAAGGTCTGGATCTCACACCTAGACCAAAGCCCCGTTATCGCTCAAACTTCGGCAATCCCGCGCAGCCGTCGCGGGTCAGGAACAACTCGGAAAGGAGAAGCGCGTGGATGAGGTCGTGACTCAGGTGGGTGCGTTTGCCCCCCTTATCGTGAACGCTGTGAAGGCATTGATTGTTCTAATCCTTGGGTGGATCGTGGCCGGAGCGATCAGCGGCGTGGTCCGCCGCCGGATCAATGCAACACCGAACATTGATCAGACGCTTGGGAATTTTGTCGCCAGCCTTGTGAAATGGGCGATACTGGCCATGGTTCTGGTCGCCGTGCTGGGCATTTTCGGCATCGAGGCGACCAGCATCGTCGCCATTCTGGGTGCTGCTTCGCTTGCGATCGGTTTGGCGCTTCAGGGAACGCTCAGCGATCTTGCCGCCGGAGTGATGCTGGTGGTGTTCCGCCCCTACAAGCTGGGTCAGTATGTCGACATTGGCGGGACGTCCGGCACCGTGAAAGACCTGAACCTATTCACGACCGAGCTTGTGACGCCCGACAACGTACAGATCATTGTCCCCAATGGTCAGTCCTGGGGGTCGATCATCTCGAACTATTCGGCGCATGATACCCGGCGTGTCGATTTGGTGTTTGGGATCGACTATGGCGACAGCGCGGATGAGGCGATGAAGATCATTCTAAGTGTCGCGCAGGCGGACAGCCGCATTCTGAGCGATCCCGAACCCTGGGTACGGGTGACCAATCTGGGCGACAGCTCGGTTGATTTGACCGCACGGTTGTGGTGCGCAAATGCCGATTACTGGGACGTGAAGTTCGAGTTGACCAAAGCGATCAAGGAAGCGTTCGACGCCAAGGGTGTCTCGATTCCATATCCGCATTCGGTGGAGATTCACAAACAGGCGTAAGTGCTCCCGCCCGTCGGTCGGGCATTGAAATGCCCTTCTCCGGTTGGGTCCGGCGCCGCGCCTTTGGCGCGGCGCTTGGCCCAACGCTGTAAACGCCCTCGGCAGAGGGCGCTTTCAGGGGCGGGAGGGTTCAGGACTTGATCACCACATTGGGCGATACAACGTCGATACCCAGCGCCTTACCGACCGCATAATAGGTCAGTTGTCCGGCGTGAACATTCAGCCCGGCCAGCAGGTGCGGATCGTCCTGACAGGCCTGTTTCCAACCTTTGTCGGCTAGCGCCAGCATGAAGGGCATCGTCGCGTTCCCCAATGCAATGGTCGAAGTCCGCGCGACGGCGCCGGGCATATTGGCCACGCAGTAGTGCATGATGCCATCGACCTCGTAGATCGGCTCGGCGTGGGTTGTGGCTTTTGAGGTCTCAAAACAACCACCCTGGTCAATGGCGACATCAACCAAAACCGCGCCGGGTTTCATCGTGGATAGCTGTTCGCGCGTAACCAGTTTTGGCGCAGCGGCTCCGGGGATCAGCACCGCACCGATGACCATGTCCGCGGTTTGAATCAGCTCAGCCGTGGCACCGGCCGTCGAGTACTGGTTCTTGAACCTGTTCCCGAACACGTCGTCGAGGTAGCGCAAGCGCGGCAGAGAGCGGTCCAGCACAGTGACATCTGCGCCCATGCCGGCTGCGATCTGGGCGGCATGCGTTCCCACAACACCCCCGCCGATAACCACAACTTTCGCGGGGCCTACACCGGGGACACCGCCCATCAGCACCCCGCGGCCACCGTTGGCCTTCTGGAGGGTCCATGAGCCGACTTGCGGCGCAAGGCGACCCGCGACTTCGGACATCGGCGCAAGCAAGGGCAGGCCACCGCTGGAGTCGGTTACGGTTTCATAAGCAATGGCCGTACACCCCGAAGCAAGCAGGTCATGCGTCTGATCTGGATCGGGTGCAAGGTGGAGGTAGGTAAACAACAACTGACCTTCGCGCAGCATCTTGCGCTCGGCTGCCTGCGGTTCTTTCACTTTGACGATCATGTCTGCCGTGGCGAAAACCTCGGCCGCGGTGTCGACGATCGTCGCTCCGGCTGCGATGTAGTCGGTATTGTCAAAGCCCGAGCCCTGTCCGGCCCCGGTTTCGATAATCACCTCGTGACCTCTGGCAATGGCCTCTTGCGCGGCGTTGGGTGTCATGCCGACGCGGAACTCTTGCGGTTTGATTTCCTTGGGGCAACCGATTTTCATTTGGCCTCTCCGTTTATTAATTGCCTAAAATATAGGCAATGCCGGATGCAATTTCTGTGAAACTCTGCCTGCCACTGTGCTTTTCTTCCGAAGATTCTTCGATAAAATAGCGTCTACCTGCAAAAGGATTGCGCTCATGAGCCTTGATACGACAGATCGAAAGATTCTTGCCGCGTTGCAAAGAAATGGCAGGATGTCCAATGCCGAGTTGTCCGAGCAGGCCAACCTGTCGCCCTCGGCCTGTCATCGTCGCGTGCAGCGACTCGAGTCAGAAGGGTATATCCGGGACTATGTTGCCTTGCTCGATGCGCGCATGATGAAGGTGCCGACGACCGTATTTGTCGAGATCACGCTGCAGGGTCAGGCCGAAGAGGTTCTGGATGCATTCGAGAAGGCCGTTGCACGGATTCCGGATGTTCTTGAGTGTCATCTGATGGCGGGAACGGCGGACTATATTCTGAAGGTCGTGGCTGAAAATACTGAAGATTTCGCTCGCATTCACCGTCAGTACTTGTCGCGACTGCCGGGCGTGGCGCAGATGCAAAGCTCTTTCGCGCTGCGGACGGTGTTCAAGACCACGGCTTTGCCAGTGTAATTCAGACAGGGCCGGGATAGGTGAAAAAGGCCAGATGCACCGCGTTAAACGCAAAGTGCATCAGCGTGGGCACCCAAAGCCGACCGGTTGCATAATAGCCAAGCCCGCAAGCCGCCCCGAGGATCGAAGCGAACGCGACCAGCGCCAATCCACCCGGCCAGTGCACCAGACCGAACAGAACGCTCGCGGCGGCAATTCCCAAGGCTGCCCCAAGTTTTGAAGAAATCATGGATTGCAGATAGCCGCGAAAGAAAGCCTCTTCCGTCAGGCAGGTTAGCAGCAGGTTTGCGAGTGCGAACAACAGCCACCACTCGGGCAGGCCGATCTCGGGCCGTACGGCCCCGGTTGCAAGGCCAGTTGCGAACAGCAGAGGCAAGAGTATTAGGCCAACGAACAAGGGGCGACGGCGAACCTGAGCGATTGGGGTGTTCACGTTGGGCCAGGCCAGAAGAACGGCGAAAAGAACCAGGGGTTTGTCCAGGTTCAAGTACATGCTGAACGCCGTGCTGTCTGGTCCCGATTGGACCTGATCAAGAACCAGCAGGTTATGGAAGCCAGGGACCAGATGCGCACCCAAGGCAACGGCCCACAAGATCATTGCGGTATGTCCAAAACCTGCAGAATACCCGGATAACCGAGGTATAATGGCCGCGCCAACAAGACCCGCAAGCGCAATGCAAAGCGCGATTGGGGTGATCAACCCGGTTGTAAGAGCGGCCGCGCCAAACAGGGCGAGCAAAGCAAGGCAGAGCATCCTCTTGCCAGCGACCGCGACGATCTGCGCAGTCATGAGTATCAGCCAGGGCCAAATTGCGGGTAGCAAAGATGCAAAATGTGTCACGGGACTCTCGCGGGTTTGCTTCAGGTACAGATGCGTTCACGCGGTTGAATAAGGCAAGATAACGTGCGGGGCAGCGGTGCCAACCATTTGGCTATGCGGTATTTTTGCCGCGTGTACACGGCGTGTGCATCCTTTGTCGCCAGTGCTGACTTACGCGTTTTCTCGTGTCGCAGTGACCTTGCGGCCCAGTGCGGTTAAGCTTAGGAAAAGGGCCTTCATCAATTTTTCTGATGACATCAGGCGTTTACACTCGCCCGGTACGGTCCGAGCCCGATATGAGATAAGGAACAGACCTTGGCTTACGAAAACAACGATGCCCCCAAAGACTGGCTGGAAGCCGAGTTGGAAGACACGCTGGACGAAGATTTCGAGATCGAATTTAGCGAGCCAATGCTGTCGATGGAGATCCGCAAGATTTACAAGGATCAGCACCCCGAGATGCTGGACCGCAAAGTCTATTTCCGCAACCTGCTGCGCCTTCAGGCCGAATTGATCAAGGTTCAGGACTGGGTGCAGCATACCGGGGCCAAGGTCTGTATTCTGTTCGAAGGCCGCGACAGCGCAGGAAAAGGGGGGGTGATCAAGCGGATCACCCAGCGACTGAACCCTCGGGTCGCGCGGGTTGTGGCTTTGCCAGCGCCAAGCCGCCGGGAACAAAGCCAGTGGTATTTTCAGCGCTACGTTCCGCATCTGCCTGCGGCCGGTGAAATCGTTCTGTTCGACCGGTCATGGTACAACCGCGCGGGCGTCGAGCGGGTCATGGGCTTTGCCAGCGAGGATCAGGTCGGACAGTTCTTTCAGGACGTTCCCGAATTTGAACGGATGCTAGTGCGCTCGGGGATTATCTTGCTGAAATACTGGTTCTCGATCACGGATGAGGAACAGCAGTTGCGATTCCTTATGCGCATCCACGACCCGATGAAGCAGTGGAAGCTGTCTCCGATGGATCTGGAATCCCGCATCCGCTGGGAAGCTTACACCAAGGCCAAGGAGGATATGTTGTTCCGCACCAATATTCCCGAGGCACCGTGGTATATCGTCGAAGGCAACGACAAAAAACGCGAGCGGCTGAACTGTATCGAACACCTGCTGACCAAGATCCCCTATACGGACGTACCGCAGGAAAAGGTCAATCTGCCGGATCGTAAGTACAACCCGGAATATGAACGCCGCATCCTGCCGGATGAGTTGCACGTTCCGAAAATCTATTGATTCTGACGCCCCTGATGTTTCGGGGGCGTTTTTCTTTGGCCTTGAAACGACAAACCCCCGGGCGTGGCCTCGGGGGTCGTCAAATAGTGTCATCCAAAGCTGGACGAGCGTCAGGTGCTTAGAGCAAACCTTCGCGCTGGGCTTTCTTGCGTGCCAGTTTACGGGCACGGCGGATCGCTTCAGCTTTCTCGCGCGCTTTTTTCTCGGATGGTTTCTCGAAATGTTGCTTAAGCTTCATTTCACGGAACACGCCTTCGCGCTGCAGCTTTTTCTTCAGGGCACGAAGCGCCTGATCGACGTTATTGTCGCGAACACTAACCTGCATGTGGTTGTCACCACCTTTCTAGATAGAGTTGCAAGGAAATTGCAGGAAGTGGCCGTATAGCAAAGCGTCCCTAACTTGTCTAGTACTGGTGCAAGAACCCGGAGTACCGCCATGACCACCACTTATGAAGACGCCAAAACCCAGCTATTGGACGCGATGCTGGCCCATGTGCCCTTTGACGGCTGGTCTGAAACCAGCTTTCGAATGGCCATAGCCGATTGCGATATGGACGACGCGCTGGCGCGCGCCATCTACCCCCGTGGTGCGGTCGACCTGGCGCTAGCGTTTCACGCGCGGGGGGACGCTGCGATGGTGGAGCGCCTGAAATCCGAGAATTTAAGCGATCTGAAGTTCCGCGACCGCATCGCCGCGGCCGTCCGGTTCCGCCTTGAAGCGGTTGAGGACAAAGAACTGGTGCGCCGGGGCGTGACACTTTTTTCACTGCCGATGCACGCGGCCGACGGGGCCAAAGCAATGTGGCAGACCTGCGATCTGATCTGGGATACGCTGGGCGATACGTCTGACGACGTGAACTGGTACACCAAGCGCGCGACGCTGTCTGGGGTCTATTCCTCAACCGTGTTGTTCTGGCTGGGGGACGATTCGCCGAACCATCAAAAATCGTGGGAGTTTTTGGACCGCCGCATCGACAATGTCATGCAGTTCGAAAAGATCAAGGCGCAGGTGAACGGGAACCCTTTGTTCAAGCCGTTTCTTGCAGTTCCGAACTGGCTGGCGGGTCAAGTGAAGGCTCCGATGAAAATGAAAGCTGATCTGCCGGGAATGCTGAACCCACGCAAGTAAGCGTCTGGGCCTTTCGTTATTTGGCTGTTAGGCATTGGGCAAAGGAGATTTGCCCATGACCCAAACGATGCGCGCCGTTGAAATTACCAAGCCCGGCGGCCCGAATGTTCTGCAATTGGTTGAACGCCCGGTGCCCGAGGCACAAGCCGGTCAGGTTGTCCTGAAAGTGGCTTACGCGGGTGTGAACCGCCCCGACGCGCTGCAACGGGCGGGGGCTTATGATCCGCCCCCGGGTGCCAGTGATCTGCCGGGGCTTGAGGCTTCTGGTGAAATCGTAGCCGTCGGAGCCGGTGTCGAAGGGGTGTCCGTGGGCGACAATGTCTGCGCGCTTTTGCCGGGGGGTGGCTATGCTGAATACGTGGCCACACCCGCCGCGCATTGCTTGCCGGTGCCCGCAGGCATGGGCCTGAAAGAGGCCGCGTGCCTGCCCGAAACCTTCTTTACGGTCTGGTCAAACGTGTTTACGCGCGGCGGTCTGAAAGCTGGCGAGCGGATTTTGATCCATGGCGGCTCCAGCGGAATCGGTACAACGGCGATCCAGTTGGCGAATGCGTTTGGCGCGCGGGTTTTTGCAACCGCCGGGTCGGCTGAAAAATGCGCGGCCTGCGAAAAGCTGGGCGCGGAAAAGGCGATCAATTATCGCGATGAGGATTTCGTGGCAGCGATGCGCGCCGAAGGCGGCGCGAACCTGATCCTTGATATGGTGGGCGGCGACTACATCCCGCGCAACGTGAAAGCCTTGGCCGAGGACGGGCGATTGGTTCAGATCGCCTTTCTGCAGGGGCCGGTGGTCGAATTGAACTTTGCCATGATGATGGTGAAACGTCTGACCCTGACCGGCAGCACCTTGCGTCCGCAATCCGATCTGGCCAAGGCGAAGATCGCGCAGGACCTGCGCGAGGCCGTCTGGCCTCTGCTTGACGCCGGGAAAGTGGCACCTGTGATGGACAGCGAATTCGAGCTGGCCGATGCAGCGGCGGCGCACGCCAGAATGGAAAGCTCAGGCCACATTGGCAAGATCGTTCTGAAGGTCGGCTAAGCGCCAGCCGAACGGTTCAGGCCACGGCACGGCGATACAGATGCCATGTGGCGTGGCCCAGAACCGGAATGATCACAATCAGCCCCAGCAGCATCGGAATTGCGCCCAGAATCAATGAGGCGGCAACGATAAGTCCCCATGTCAGAATAACCCCCGGGTTATGTCGCAACACCCGTACCGATGTTACGACGGCCACCGGCACACCGACCTTGCGATCCAAGAGCAATGGGAAGCTGACCACACTGATGGCCAATGCGATTAGGGCAAACAGGAACCCGATTGCATTGCCAATTAGGATCATGGTCCAGCCTTCGCGGGTCGTGAAGACTTCGGTCAGGAATGCCCCAAGGGACGTTGGCAAATCGGGTCCCAGGGTTTGGACATAAATGCTTTGCGCAACCATCAGCCAAATCAGCAGCAACATGACCAGGTAGAAACCCAGCGCTAGTATCGCCCCGAATGAGGGAGAGCGGAAAACGCCGAACGCGTCCAGCCAATGGGCTTCGGCCCCCTGTTCGCGTTTGCGGCTGATTTCATAAAGGCCCACGGCAGCCACTGGTCCGACAAGGGCAAACCCTGCGATCAGCGGGGCCAGCAAAGGAACCATGTTCCTGTTCAGCCCGAACCCGAACATCAAAAGTCCTGCGATCGGATAGATCAGCACGACGAAAATCGCGTCTGCTCGGGTTTCCACAAAATCTTCCGAACCCGCGCGCAGACAGGCCCAGAGGTCGCTCAGGGTCAGAGTCTGAACCCGCGGTAATTGCTGCGTGTCCGAACTGCCGATACGGGTCACGCTTTCTGCGATATGATCACCGGTCGCACCAATATTGCGGGCTGCCCAGCTGATCGGATTTCCAATAGTCTTGGCCATCGTCATCCCCTCCGGTTTGCATTTGAACGCAGCAGAGATGATCCGGCGACAGTTGCCTTTGGCCGGACCAGCCGGCAACGCTTAGGCACCAGTATAACACAATTTTTTCCGTTTTGGCGGTTGCTCGCAGTATTGTGCCGATTGTTATGTGTCGCAGGCGTGTTAGCTTGGCGGCAGACAACAGGAGGTTCAGCATGCATCAAACGGCACGAACCGTCGTTATTCACGAACACGGCGGCCCTGAGGTTCTCAAGATCGAAGACCGCCCCCTTGGTGAACCGGGACCCGGAGAAGTACGCATTCGCCATCACGCCTGCGGATTGAATTTCATCGACGTGTACCAGCGCACCGGACTGTACCAGATGGAGTTGCCGCACGCTCTGGGTATGGAGGCCGCAGGGATAATCGAAGCCGTTGGCGACGGTGTGACCCATCTGGAACCCGGCCAACGTGCCGCCTATGCCGCGGCCCCAGCGGGCGCCTATTGCGAAGCGCGTGTCATGCCTGCGGCTCAGGTCTGTCCCCTGCCTGATGAAATCTCGTTCGACGCGGCGGCGGCAATGATGCTCAAGGGCATGACAGTTGAATATCTGTTCCATCGCACGACGCCGCTGAAACGCGGAGACACCGTTCTGTTCCATGCGGCAGCCGGGGGTGTGGGCCTGATTGCCTGCCAATGGGCCAAGTCCGAAGGCATCAAGCTGATTGGAACCGCAGGCACGGATGAGAAATGCAGTCTGGCGCAGTTCAACGGTGCCACCCATTGCATCAATTACCGGACCGAAAACTTTGCGGAACGCGTCGCCGAGATTACGGGTGGCAAAGGCGTGGATGTGGTGATGGACTCGATCGGGGCCGATACGTTCAACGGGTCGCTGGACTGCCTTAGGCCGCTGGGGATGATGATTTCGTTCGGGAATGCGTCGGGTCCCGTGCCGCTGATGGATATCGGAATTCTGGGCAAGAAGGGGTCGCTTCAAATCACCCGGCCGACCTTGTTCACCCATATTGCCGATCACGCTGTTTGTCAGGCCATGGCTCGGCGCTTGTTCGGCAAGGTGGCGGGCAATGAGGTCAAGATACACATAGATCAGCGTTTCCCGCTGGAACAAGTCGCGGACGCCCATCGCGCGCTTGAAGCGCGCCAGACCACAGGCAGCACGGTGCTGGAATTGTAAACGGCAACCGTCGTCAAAAAAGAAAACCGGCGGCATTCCTGCCGCCGGTCTTTTCTTCGCAAGGGTTGGCTTACTGCGCTTGCAGTTCGGCCGGAGTTTTGCTTGCGATGTCTTTCCAGTTGGCGTCTGCGGCTTTGTTAAAGCCCGGGATGTCGCCTTCCCAGCGTTCCTGAATGTCAGACGACAGGTTCAGGTACAGCTTGTTGTCAACGATTTTCCAGTAGTTCGGGTCGCCGTCAAACTTGAAGCCCATTGCGGTGCCGAACGCACAGTAGCCGCCATATGCAGGCAGGTACGCTTCGGGGTTTTCTTCAAACGCGACTTTGTTTTCTTCCGATGCAAAACGGTACAGCGCGTCGTTGTGCAGCGCGGTGATGCGGTAGTCGCCTTTGGTCGCTTCGCCAACGGTGAAATAGGCAACCGGGTCATAGCCCTGCAACGCCAGACCAGTCGAGCTTGCGTTCAGTTCAACACCAGCGGCCAGAGCTGTGCTTGCGACTGCGACGGACAGCGCAACGCCGCCGATGAGGGATTTGATCTTGTTCATGGTTTTCACCTTTCGTGAATTGAGCCACCGGACGACGCGCAAATTGTGTCCGGTCAACTCTCGAGATTTTGTTCAGTGCGGTCAGGAATTGGCCGTCACGACCCCGAAATGGGCGGCCTTGGCATCACGTTCAAAACAATGAAATGTGAGGGCGCTGTAATAATTGGATTTCAGGCATGAAAATAGGGCGATGCCTAATAATCCGGCTGAAAACAAAAAACAAAATCAGTGACTTTTTGCACCGACATCTCACATGGGCGCAGCAAGGCGCCACTGTTTTTCGTGAGATAAAGGTTCAGGCTTATATAGTCCGGCCCACCTAATTGATGGGCGACAAGTTTTTGGGATTTGCCCCCGGCCAGCTCGGTTCGGGTCAGGACATAGGGATTGCCTTTGAACCGCCCCGTTGATGTTCCAGCGGGTAGGGCAAAAAATGCCTGTAGAAAGGGCTGTGTCGCGGTCAAGGCTGCCCGATTTTGGGTTCTGTTCCGGCACGTATACGCGCAACATTTGCGCTATGCCGCCAATAGACCAGCAAGGTGAGGATCGCTCCGAGAACGAATGTAGTGGTGTCCGTCAGGATCATGACCCAAATGGTCGAAAGCGCCGCCGCCGCAAGTGCGCCCAGCGACGAAATCCTCCAGATCGCAGCCGCCACCAACCATGTCAGGCAACACGCCACGCCAACGCGCCAGTCCAGGGCCAGCCAAATCCCCAGAAAGGTGGCAACCCCTTTGCCGCCCTTGAATCCCAGCCAGATTGGAAAACAGTGCCCCAGAAAGGCCGCCAGCGCCGCGACCTGAGCCGCATCTTCGCCGGCCATCGCTCGTGCGATCAGGACTGAAACTGCGCCCTTGGCCGCGTCTAACAGCAGCGTCAGGGCGGCTGCCGATTTGTTGCCGGTGCGCAGCACATTCGTTGCGCCGATATTGCCAGACCCGATATTGCGCAAGTTGCCCAAGCCCATGACCTTGGCAATGATCATCCCGAACGGGATGGACCCGATCAGGTATCCAAACACAGCCCACAGCAGTAATTGGGTCATGGAACTGTCAAATGGTGGCATCAGGGTCTCCGGTAAACTTCTTGTCCCGCGACATAGGTTGCGGTGACCTTACCCTGCATCCGCTGGCCGTCAAACGGTGTGTTCTGCGACTTTGATCGCAAGCTGAACCGGTCCAGCACAAATGGGACATCCGGGTCGAACAGAACCAGATCAGCAGGCGCGCCCGGTGCCAGGCGGCCGGATTCCAGCCCCAGCCGTTTGGCCGGATTCAGGGACATGGCGCGGAACAGGGTCGGCAGGTCAAGTTGTTCGCTATGATACAGACGCAGCGCGGCAGGCAGCAGCGTTTCCAACGCCACAGCGCCGGATGCGGCTTCTTCAAAAGGCAGGCGTTTGCTTTCCTCGTCCTGCGGGGTGTGCATCGAACTGATCGTGTCGATCAGCCCGGTCCGCACTGCCTCGATCACGGCCTGCCGGTCGTCCTCGGACCGCAGCGGCGGCTTGACCTTGAAGAAGGTGCGATAGTCGGCCACGTCCAGTTCATTCAGCGTCAGGTGGTGGATCGAAGTGCCTGCGGTGATATCCAGCCCGTTTCGCTTGGCGCGCTCCAGCGCGGGCAGGGCGCGGGCGGTGGTAATCTGGTCGGCGTGATAGGCGGCGCCGGTCATCTCAAGCAAGGCAATGTCGCGGTCCAGCCCCATCCGCTCGGCCATGGGGGAAACGGCGGGCAAGCCGCGCAGGGCGGCGAACTTGCCGCTGGTGACGGCGGCCCCTGCGCTGAGGCCCGGTTCCTGTGGATGGGCAATCACCAGCGCGCCGCAGGATTTCGCATAGGTCAGCGCGCGGGAAAACACCTTGGTATTGGCGATCACGTGGTCGCAATCGGTAAAGGCCACGGCACCCGCGTCTTGCAGGAACCCGATCTCGGTCATCTCGCGCCCCTCGCGCCTTTTGGTCAGGGCGGCCATAGGCATGACGTTCACCGGAGCATCCGCCTGTGCGCGGCGGGTGGCGAATTCCAGCGTTTCGGGTGTGTCAACGGCGGGCAGAGTGTCGGGCCGGGTGACGATTGTGGTCACGCCCCCCGCAGCGGCGGCCAGACCTGCGGATCTATAGCTTTCCTTGTGCCGCTCGCCCGGCTCGCAAACCTTGACGCCGATATCGACGATGCCGGGGGCAAGGCGATGCCCTCCGCAGTCGATCACCTGCGCGTCGGTGGATGGGGCCGCCCCTTCGCCGCGAGCGGTAATCCGGCCGTCGGAGACGTGCAGCCAGCCCAGCAAGTCCGTCCCGGCCTCGGGGTCGATCAGGCGGGCGTTGGTGAACAATTGGTCGGTCATGTCTTGGCCTCTCGGACTTTGGTCAGGGCTGTCATGGCAGCGTCAGGGTCGGGCAGGTGGTCAAATGAGAAAAAGGGGTGTCGAGCGAATGACACTGCCTGTTGGCTGGCATAAAAGTCCAGAAACCGGTCGACTTTCAGCTTTTTTGATTTGTTATGCCGGTTCAACTGCCAAGCATTTTGAGATGTTACAACATAAACGCGATTTGCTCGAACAAAGCGATCCGCGTAGACGGCAAAAGGACAAGTTAACGTAGCGATCAGGAGTTTCCAAAAATCCTCAGCGGTGTCGATGATCCATGGGCTTCCAGCCCAAACGGAGACGAACAGAACAATGGCTGCTTTGTAGATCCATCCGTACCGGGGCGGAAAGTACCCCTGGTAAGGTTGCCCGTGCCACAGGATCTTTTCTGTCTCTGGTACTTTCTCGCGCCACCAATCGTCGGTCATGCCATGGCCCTTTCGATTGCGGCTTTGGTGGCGGCGGGGTTGGCCTGATACTTGATCAGGTGCTTGTCGCCGCCCTTGGTGACGATTTGAACGAAGCTGCCCATGATATTGACCACCTCGATCTGGTTCAGCGGTACGTTGCGTGGGCCGGGACCTGTCAGGGCGGTCTTGGACATCTGCCACGTGTTGGTCAGTTCTTCCGAGGCCAGATACCATGCGCGGACGCCAACCGCGGCCAGGCCCGCAGGCGCTCCGGTCCAGATGTAAGGATTTCCGACCAGCCAAAGCACGACCATTGCACCCGCCATGGCAAAGGCGGCCAGCCATGTGTTGGTGCGGATATAGGCGCTTTTGTCGGCGGTGAAGGTCACAGGATCAGCCAAAGAACACCCCCGATCAACAACAGGATCACAAGTCCCAAGACAGCGGACCCGACACGGCGTGGCGTGTCGTCAGCCGAAGCTGCCTGCGGGGCCGAGAACGGCTTGGCGCTTTCAGATGCAATGGCACCGCCGGACCAATTGGTTGCTTCTTCCGTATAAAGGCCGATGAGGTGCAGCCTTGGATCGGGGTGCAATTCGGCGGCGTTTCCACCGAAAGCTGCGCTGCGAACGGCCATGACCCAGCCGTCAACCGCCTCAAGATCTGTGCGGTTCAACTGATCTTCCGTTACCCCGCACCCCTCGTTGAGATATCCATAAAGCCCCAGGTCTTCGAGGTCGGCGACCGGGAAAATGTCGATTTGATTCGGGACCAGACCCGCAACCCCCAGAACCTGATCCGCAGCGCCCGGTTCGCGCAGAAACTTCGCCTCTTCCGGGCGCATGCCCAGCGTGAACAGGCGGATCACGCCGTGTTCATGGGGGGCAACGGTCAGATCGCTCATGCGGCCTCACGCTGGTTGCGGGCAAGCAGCTCCATCGCGGCCATGCGGACGGCGACGCCCATCTCGACCTGCTCCTGAATGACCGAGCGGTTGATGTCGTCGGCCAAAGTGCCGTCGATTTCCACGCCGCGATTCATCGGGCCGGGATGCATGACGATGGCGTCTGGCTTGGCCTGCGCCAGTTTCGCGGCGTCCAGCCCGTAGCGGTGATAGTATTCGCGTTCCGAAGGGATGAAGCCGCCGTCCATCCGTTCCTTTTGAAGGCGCAGCATCATGACGACGTCCACGTCGTTCAGCCCCTCGTTCATGTCGTCATAGATTTCAGCACCGAAGTCAGCGAATTGACCGGGCACCAGAGTCGGCGGTCCGATCAGCTGGATGCGGTTTTCCATCTTGCCCAGCAAGATCAAGTTCGACCGGGCCACGCGCGAATGGGCCACGTCCCCGCAGATTGCAATGTTCAGCCGGTGCAGCCGACCCTTGGCGCGGCGAATTGTCAGCGCGTCCAGTAAAGCTTGCGTGGGGTGTTCGTGGCGCCCGTCGCCTGCGTTCAGCACGGCGCAATTAACCTTTTGTGCCAGCAGATCGACCGCGCCGGAATGGGGGTGCCGCACCACCAGAAGATCGGGGTGCATCGCGTTCAGGGTCATCGCCGTGTCGATCAGCGTTTCGCCCTTTTTGATCGAGCTGGCCTGCATCGCCATGTTCATCACATCCGCGCCCAATCGCTTTCCCGCGATTTCAAAGCTGGCCTGTGTGCGGGTCGAATTTTCAAAGAACATGTTGATCTGGGTCAGCCCTGACAGCACGTCTGAACGCTTGGCTGGCTGACGATTCAGATCGACGTATTTTTCGGCCAGATCAAGAATGGCGGTAATATCGGATTGCGACAGATGCTCGATGCCAAGAAGGTGACGATGGGCGAAACGCATGGGCGGGCTCCTGTCTGACAATCGAGCCGCTTATAAGAAGCTGCGCGAGGCAAGGCAACCTACGGATCGGACCCTTCGGGCAGTTTCTCGCACCCGCCGTCGGGCAGACATTGTTCACCGGGTTTGCACCATTTGCCATAGCCGCAGTCCACCGCCTTGACCGGGACACAGCCCTGATTCTTGGAACACTTGAACCCGGGACGGCATTGCGACCCGGTTTTTTCGCAGAAAAACCAGCCCGGGCGCGAGCATCCACCGCCGGGCAGGCAAGCGGAGCCCGAATCGCAGGTCCGTCCGTCATCGCATTTTAAGGAAGGGAGCGGTTGAAGATCGGGCGTGGTCCGTTCGCACTCACCCCGCGTATTGCAAAAGCTGCCGCCGGGGCAGTCAAGGCGCGACCGGCACTTGTTTACCCCTCGTGGTGCGCATCTGCCGCCTGCGACGCACCGCTCGAACGGGCCACATGTGCGCCCACCCCCGCAATAGGTGCCGCCCATCGGAATACAGTGGCCGTCGAAACTGCATCTTTGCCCGCCGGAACAGCAGCGCGCACCGCATTTGAACTGACCACCGGGGCACTGATTGTTCCGCTCATAGATGCCGCCCCGGTTTGGAAAGGTGTTCCTGTCATACAGACCGCCTCGGTTTTGAAGCTGCGCGAAACCGGGGTCGCCGAGGGGGATCAGCAACAGTGCAATGGCAAGGAATCGTAATAGGACCAACATGAATGAGACAATGCTGAGCGGGACGGGCCATCCGATCAAGTGCTATTCGCTTTCCCTCGGTCAAAAGGTGGTTAGATTGAGGGTTATGGAATCGGCTTTGGACTATCACACGGCGCGGGCTTTGCTGGAATGGCAGGTCGAACTGGGCGCAACAGAAGCGACCGGGGATGTTCCGGTGGATCGCTATGCGCTGCCCGATACCGCGCCCAAGGCCAAAAAGCCTGCAGCAGCCCAAGCCGCGCCCGAAAAGCCGAAACAGGTGGATCCGGTTGCCGTGGCAAAGGCGGCAGCCGCCTGCGCAGGGTCGTTGGATCAGTTGCGCAGCACGATGGATGCGTTCGAGCATTGTGAACTCAAACGCGGGGCGCGCCAATTGGTCTTTGCCGATGGCACACCGGGTGCGCGGGTGATGATCGTCGGCGAAGCGCCGGGCCGCGAAGAAGACCGCGCGGGCAAGCCTTTCGTAGGTCGAGCGGGTCAGTTGCTGGACCGGATGCTGGCCGCGATAGATCTGGACCGGTCCAAAAACGTCTATATCACCAATGTTCTTCCCTGGCGCCCGCCCCAGAACCGGGACCCGAACCCTCAGGAAATCGGTATGATGCAGCCGTTTCTGGAGCGACATGTAGCGCTGGCCAAGCCGGATGTTCTGGTGGTCATGGGCAACATCAGTTCTCAGGCTGTGTTGGGCAGGCGCGGGATCACCCGGCTGCGCGGTAAGTGGGATCAGGGGTTTGACCTGCCGGTGATCCCGATGCTGCGGCCCGAAGACCTGCGGCGTCAGCCACAGTTGAAACGGCAGGCATGGGCAGACTTGCTGGAGCTGAAAGCCTGGCTGGAGGGTAAGTGATGCGAGTTCTCGCTTTCTCAGACCTGCATATGGCACGCAACCGCGCGGCCGAGATTGCCGTGGCCAGCGCCGAGGCTGATCTGGTGATCGGCGCGGGTGATTACTGCAACATGCGACAGGGTTTGGATGAGGCGATGGCGATGCTGTCAGAGATTTCCGCCCCTCTTGTCCTGATCCCTGGAAACGCCGAAAGCGCGGCCGAATTGACGGGTGCCGCGCCCGAGGGTGTCCACGTTCTACACGGGTCGGGGATGACTGTGGATGGTCTGCGTCTGTTTGGCCTTGGATATGGTGTTCCTGCCACGCCGTTTGGTGAGTGGTCCTGTGACTTGTCGGAATCGGAAGCCGCCGAGTTGCTGGAGCGTTGCGACGCCGCCGATGTCCTGATCACGCATTCCCCGCCCAAAGGGTATGGCGATACGACGTCAATGGGCGATGCGGTAGGGTCGGTTGCCGTGCGCGATGCGATAGAACGCCTGCAGCCGCAATACTCTTTGCACGGCCATATCCATGATAGTTGGGGCTATCGTGGCGCCATCGGACGCACGCAGATCGCCAATCTTGGTCCTAAAGTGAACTGGTTCGAGGTGACCTCATGATCGAAACGGTGACGTTGCTGGCATTCATACCGGCGGCTATGGCGCTGAATTTTACGCCGGGGGCCGACATGATGTTCTGTTTCGGACAGGGGCTGCGATCTGGTGCGAAACCTGCACTGATCGCCAGCGCGGGGGTTTCCGCGGGGCTGATGGTTCACGTGTTGCTGGCAGGGCTTGGCTTGGGTGCTGCCGTGTCTACCCTGCCGTGGTTGTTCGACGTGATCCGCTGGATGGGCGTGGCCTATCTGATGTATCTGGCCTGGGGTGCAATCCGCTACGGGGCGGTTTCGGATGACAAACCCGCCAAACCAACGCGATACGCGTTTCGGGACGGGCTGGTTGTGAACCTGACCAATCCCAAGGTCATTCTGTTCGTGCTGGCCTTTATCCCGCAATTTGTGAACCCGGCCATCGGTCCGATCCTGCCGCAATTCCTGATCTTGGGCGTGATCATCGCGCTGGGCGGATTCGTGGTGAATGGGCTGGTTGGGGTTTTCGCAGGCGGTGCGGGGCGAGTGCTGATCTCGAACCCGCGCGCCTCTAGTATCATGGGATGGGTGACGGGCGGTATTTTCACGGCCCTTGCCATTCGACTTGCCATCATGGAAAGGGCCTGACGCTAAATGTCGCGCATTGACGAAACCTTGGATTTCATCCCCGTCCGGATCGCTGTTTTGACCGTATCGGATACGCGCGCGCTGGAGGAAGATCGCTCGGGCCAGACGCTTGTCGACAGGATCGAACGGGCTGGCCATACAGTCGCGGACCGCAAGATCATCCGGGATGAGCGTGCCGAGATTGCTGCGCAGTTGCGGAATTGGGTCGCGGACCCGGAAATCGACGTCGTGATTTCGACCGGTGGTACCGGACTGACCGGGCGCGATGTAACAGTCGAGGCGCATCGCGACGTCTATGAGAAAGAAATCGACGCGTTTAGCACCGTTTTCACCATAGTGTCGATGGAGAAAATCGGCACTTCGGCGGTGCAATCCCGCGCAACCGGCGGCGTGGCCGGAGGAACCTATCTGTTTGCGCTGCCCGGCAGCCCCGGCGCGTGCAAGGATGCGTGGGACGGCATTTTGAAAAAACAGTTCGATTACCGACACCGGCCCTGCAATTTCGTGGAAATAATGCCCAGATTGGACGAACATCTGCGACGGAAGTAAACTGTTCACACGTTTAAGCGTTTAACGTGCTTTGTAGCTTGGCAATTTCGACAGCCCGGCTACCTTTTGCAAATGGCAGCCTGATGCAACCGGGGTAAAAGTGAATGCGATTTCTACGGCAGAGCCTTGTCGGTGTGTTCCTGGCGTCTGTGACGCTGGCCCTGCTGTTTGTGGCTGTCCAAATGATTTCGGGTGCTGTTCAGGATGTGCTGACACGCGACGATGAGGCTCCGCAGGCGCGCGAGCGTGTGTTTGCCGTTTCCGTCCAGCCAGCCGAGCTTACGACTGTCATCCCCTATCTGGAGGCCTTCGGCGAAGTGCAAAGCCGCAGGCGGCTGGAACTACGCGCGGCTTTGGGCGGGCGGGTGATTTCGCTGTCCGAAGACTTCGAAGATGGCGGTGTGGTGACACAAGGCGAAGTGTTGGTCGAGCTTGACCCCGCCGATGCGCAATCTGCACTGGATCGTGCGAAATCCGATCTTCTGGACGCTCAGTTCGAAGAACGCGATGCCGAGCGGTCTTTGCTGCTGGCGCAGGACGAGTTGAATTCGGCCGAGGCGCAGGCAGGCCTGCGCGGTCGTGCCTTGCAGCGTCAGAAAGACTTGCAGACGCGGGGCGTCGGAACCCCGGCCGCCGTGGAAGAGGCTGAACTGGCCGAGGCATCCGCTCAACAGTCGGTTCTGGCGCGGCGGATTGCACTGGCGCAGGCGGAATCGCGCGTGGATCAGGCGACCACCCTGCTGGCGCGGGCGCGTATCGCGCTGGAGGCCGCCGAGCGCGATCTGGATGACATGACAGTAAAGGCGCGGTTTGGCGGTACGCTGACAGATGTGACGCTGGTCGAAGGGCGCTTGGTGTCCGCCAATGAAAAGCTGGCTGAACTGGTCGATCCGAATGCGCTGGAGGTGGCGTTCCGTGTATCGACTGCGCAATATGTACGCCTGCTGGATGCGCAGGGCGGGTTGATCAACGCGCCTGTCACAGTGTCGCTCGAGGTCACAGGCACCGACCTGATGGCGCAAGGGCGCATCAGCCGCGACAGCGGTTCGGCGGGCGAAGGGCAGACCGGGCGGTTGATCTATGCCCGTCTGGACGATGCATCCGGGTTCAAGCCCGGCGATTTCGTGACGGTCACTGTTGAGGAACAACCGTTGGACAACGTCGTGCGCCTGCCCTCGTCCGTTCTGGATGCGGTCGGCACGGTTTTGGTGCTGGGCGAGGGGGATAGGCTTGAGTCGCTGCCTGTGCAGCTTGTTCGTCGTCAGGGGGATGAGGTCTTGTTGCGCGGTGAGGGTCTGGAAGGCCGAGAGGTTGTGGTCGGCAGAACGCCCCTGCTGGGGGCGGGTGTCCGGGTGCGACCCCTGCGAGCCGAGGCCAACGCAGGCGCATTGGCCGATATGGTCGAGCTGACCGAAGAACAACGCGCGCGGTTGGTGGCGCAGGTCGAAGCCAGTGATCGAATGCCGGATGCTGTGAAGGACCGCGTTCTGGGGCAGTTGCGTGAGGCGAAAGTGCCGGCGTCACTTGTGCGGCGTCTGGAAAATCGGGCAGGGGGGTAAGGCCCGATGATGCGCGACATACCCGGTGCGGCAGGCGGCGTTCTCAGCTACTTTACCCGGCACAGGACGGTCGCCAATCTTTTGCTGCTTGTCATGCTTGTTCTGGGGGCAGCGGCCATCCCGAACATGCGCGCGCAGTTTTTTCCCGATGTCATTCTTGAGCGCGTCGATGTGAACGTCGCGTGGGACGGGGCCGGTCCCGAAGACGTGGACAATGGCATCGTTCAGCTTCTTGAACCTGCGCTGTTGGCGGTCGAGGGGGTGGCCAGTACCGAAACCACCTCGCGCGAGGGGCGGGCAAGTATTCGGATGGAGTTTGAGCCCAACTGGGACATGTCCCGCGCAGTGGAGGATGTCAGAACCGCCGTCGACGGTGTGACCAACCTGCCGGAAGACGCCGACGAACCGACTATACGCCGCGGCGGGTGGCGCGACCGAGTTACGGATGTGGTGGTCACAGGACCTGTCGCGCCTGACAATCTGGCCAAGTTCACCGATGAGTTGATCAACCGCCTGTTCGCCGTGGGTGTCACGCGGACGACGATCCGTGGCCTTGCGGCCCCTCGTATCGTGGTCGAAGTTCCGACAGCGCAGCTTATCGCAAATGATATCACCCTGTCCGAGATCGCCTCGGCCATCGCTGCCGAAGTAACGGCGAATCCAGCAGGTGATGTTACCGGAGCCAATGCGCGCATTCGGACCGGCACCGAAAAGCGGACGCCAGAGGAAATCGAAGGCATTCCGCTCCGCAATTTCGAGGACGGCTCAAAACTTCTGATTGGCGATGTCGCCGTGATCCGGGTGGAGGGCGTCAACCGGAACCGCAGTTATTACGTGGGTGATAACCCGGCCATGTCCGTGCGGGTCGACCGCTCGAACCTCGGGGATGCCATTGAAATTCAGCATACCGTCGAAGATGTGGTTGCCGAGATGCAGGCTAGCCTGCCCGAAGGCGTGACGGTTGAGTTGATCCGCACACGAGCGCAGGCGATTACCAACCGTCTGGATATTCTGATCGACAACGGGCTTGTTGGGCTAGGGCTTGTCGTTTGCCTGCTGTTCCTGTTTCTGAACGCGCGCATCGCCTTTTGGGTTGCGGCGGGTATTCCGGTGGCCATGTCTGCGGCCATCGCCTTCATGTATATAGGCGGGCTTTCGATCAACATGGTCTCGTTGTTTGGCTTGATCATTACGCTTGGCATCGTTGTCGATGACGCGATTGTTGTTGGCGAACACGCGGATTTCCGGGCGCGAAGGCTGGGCGAGGCCCCCATGATCGCTGCCGAACGCGCCGCGCGGCGCATGGCGATGCCTGTCTTTGCCGCGACCCTGACAACTGTGATCGCCTTTTTCGGGTTAACTGCCATTGGCGGGCGGTTCGGAGAGCTGATCCGCGACATACCCTTTACTGTCATCGCGGTCCTGATCGCCTCGCTTATCGAGTGTTTTCTGATCCTGCCCAACCACATGGCCCACGCAATCGCGCATTCGGCCAAGGAACATTGGTATGACTTGCCTAACCGGGTGGTAAATCGGGGGTTCCGTTGGGTCCGGGACACTTTGTTCCGGCCCTTGATCGCATGGGCAATCTGGGCGCGGTATGTCGTCGTTGCGGTCATGATCGTATTTCTGGCCAGCCAGATCGCGCTTTTCATTCGGGGCGACGTGAACTGGCGGTTCTTCAACGCGCCCGAGCGCGGCTCGATCACAGGCAATTTCATCATGGTCGAGGGCGCGACCCGCGCCGACACGCTGGCAATGATGCAGCAGGTCCAACGCGCAGCCGAAGAACTGGGCGAGATTTACGAAGAACGCCATGGGCGCAATCCCATCGAATACGTGCTAGCCGAAGTGGGCGGCACAGCAGGGCGCGGTTTGTCGGCAGCGGATGGCAAGGATTCGGACCTGTTGGGCGGGATTTCGATTGAATTGATCGACGCCGATCTGCGCCCTTATTCCAGCTTTGAATTTGTGGGCGAGCTACAGGACTTTGTTCCGCGCCATCCCAAGGTGGAAATCCTCAGCTTCCGGGGCTGGCGGTCCGGTCCGGGTGGTGATGCGATTGACGTTCAGCTTTATGGCGCGGACGTAAATACGCTCAAATCCGCGTCTGAAGATCTGCAATCCGAACTTTCGAAATACCCCGAAGTCTCGGCCCTTGAAGATAATCTGGCATATGACAAGGAAGAGTTCATTCTGGATCTCACAGCGCAGGGGCAGGCGCTGGGTTTCCGGATCGAAACGCTGGGTCGGGTTCTGCGCGACCGGTTGAACGGTATTGAGGCCGCCACCTTCCCCGATGGTCCCCGAAGCGCCGAGATTCGCGTGGAACTTCCCGAGGGGGAACTGACCGCCGACTTCCTTGAGCGAACGCTGATGCGCACGCCAGACGGCGTTTATGTACCCTTGGCCGATATCGTGTCCGTACAGCGAAAGTCCGGGTTCTCGACCGTGCGGCGCGAGAACGGCTTGCGGGTGGTCTCGGTCTATGGCGACATTTCCGAGGATGACCCCGCCCGGGCCGCCGAAATCGCCCGCGCGATGCAGGAAGAGATTTTGCCCGGTATCGCCTCGGAGCGTCAGGTCGAATGGACGATGGCAGGCCTGAGTGAACAGGAGGATGAATTCCTGTCCGAGGCGCGGACTGGTCTGATTTTGTGCCTGACGGGGATTTATCTGGTTTTGGCCTGGGTCTTCGCCAGTTGGACGCGACCTCTGGTCGTTATGGCGATCATACCGTTTGGCTTGGTCGGAACGATTTGGGGGCACTACGTCTGGGACGTGCCGCTGAGCATGTTCACAGTAGTGGGGTTGTTGGGGATGACTGGGATCATCATCAACAACTCGATTGTTCTGGTGACGACCATCGATGCTTACCGGCAAGAGCGTGGGCTTGTGCCTTCGATCATTGAAGGAACGGCAGACCGTTTGCGGCCGGTGATGCTGACGACGCTGACTACTGTTCTGGGACTCACGCCGCTTTTGTATGAAGGGTCGCAACAGGCGCAATTCCTCAAGCCGACGGTTATTACTCTGGTCTACGGGCTGGCCTTCGGGATGCTGCTGGTTCTGCTGCTGGTTCCTGCGCTGCTGGCCATTCTAAATGACCTGTCGCGCCCAATGACAGCCATGCGCAGGGGGCTGCGGGCACCGGACCGTGTCGTGCGCGGTGCGCTGGCTGTGACGGGGCTGGTCATGTTGCTGTGGCTTGGCGTGACGATGGTTCTGCCAGCCGTGACCGGCATACCGTTTGGACCGCTGTCGGGACTTTATGCCGGTGAGGATGGACTCGCTGTATTGCAGATGGGGCTTGGCGCCTTCTTTGCCGGGGCGGTGCTGATCCTTCTGCTTTCCGTCACATTGTCCAGCCTGCTGTATGTACGTCTGAAAGGGCGGCCAGCCTAATCGCGGTTTAGCGCGGTTTCCAGCAAATCTGGCACTCGGTCGCTCATGGCCAGCTCGCCGCGACGGATTTGATCCAAAGGAAACCAGCGCGCATCCTGCGCGTCGTCTGCGGCAATAGGGGTTCCTGAGCGGTATGCACAGGCGACACCGACCAGCAGGTAATGTGACAGCACTGCGCCTTGCGCGTCCCGGCGAAGAAGGTCCAGATTATCCAGATATCGCAAAGGCTCGGCAATGACCGAGGTTTCTTCGCGCAATTCCCGTTGCGCGGCCTCAAGAACAGTTTCGCCCCATTCTACGTGGCCGCCGGGAAAACCCCAAAGCCCCGCGTCGGGCTGTTTGCTGCGCTGGACCAACAGAACCTGTTCGTTATGGACGACGACGGCCAATGCGCCGATTTTGGGAGTTTGCGTCATGCCTGTCAGCCTGCGCTGCACCCCTGAATATCAACCGCGTGGCTTGCGCCTAAAACGGTAATCCGAATCTCGGATCGGTCCAGCGCAAAGGCACCGCCGGATTCGCTGATCACCTCAGACGTGGCAACCAGCGTGTCACCCTGTCGTTCCGTTTCCGGGGGCGAGGCCCACAGCATCGGGTTGCCGGGTTCGATCACGGCGATCTCACGCCCTCCGGCCGAGGGCATGGTGACGCGGGCTTCGATCTGCATTCCGTCCGACGTGGGTGTCAGACGGCAACTGGTGTGCGCCACGCGCGCCTCTTTCGCGGAAAACGGGCGCTGTGCAAGCGCGGCGGCGATCGCGGGATTGCGGCCTGCATCAGCATTCAGCGTGTGATCAAAGCCCAACTGCTCGGGGATGCACACATCCTTGCAGACGCCCAAATCCATTGTTCCCCGCAAGCGAACGGGTTTGGCGGCATTCTTCGGTGTGATTTCAACGGGAAGAACCAGTTGATCCTGGTATCCGATAGATTTCAAACCGTTCTGATCGAAGACCGAGGGCGCGGGCCATGTAAAGGATATATCGCCCACATTGTCCGAGCCGCTCCAGTTAAACTGAGGCGGAATTCCGGCATCTCCGGGCGCGCGCCAGTAGGTTTTCCAACCTTCCTGCAAAGTCACACGCATAGCCCCCAGATAGGTGCCCTGCGCGGTGCGACCCCCATCCAGCACGTCCAGTTCGACCACCGACCCTGTGACCTGAGCCAAAGCTGGCCCGGATGTCAAAAAGCTCAGGGTCAATGCGACCGCAGGTAATGTCCCGTTTACTTTCATACCCAATACATGCGCGGAGTTGGGCCAGAATCCAAGTCACGTTCCGGTCACCAGAATGAAATCCGCGGAAATCTGCGTTGATCCCTTGCCAATCCAACCCCCCCAAGGCCATTGTTGAAAGGTACTCAGCAAGAGATGGCATCTTATGGACCTGACCGGAAAACTGTTGATTGCCATGCCCGGCATGGGGGATCCGCGCTTTGATCATTCGGTGGTCTATATGTGCAGCCACGGGGAAGACGGTGCCATGGGGCTGATTGTGAACAAACCGTCGGACCTGCGGATCAAAGCCCTGCTTGAACAGCTAAATATCGCCTGCGAGATCCCGATCATAGGCGAGCGTCTGGTCCATTTCGGAGGTCCGGTCGAAATGTCCCGTGGATTTGTGCTGCACAGTTCGGATTACGACGCGAACCTGCATTCGATGAAAATCTCGGACGATTTCAGCATGACCGCCACTTTGGACGTGCTTGAAGATCTTGCCTCGGGGAAGGGGCCTTTGAATTCCACGCTGGCGCTGGGCTATTCTGGTTGGGGGCCGGGGCAGCTTGAGGATGAGATCGCCCAAAACGGTTGGCTGACGACCGAGGCGTCGTCGCGGCTTGTGTTCGACGTTCCTGATGATGAGAAATGGGAAGCTACACTTGCAACGCTGGGTGTGGACCCGCTGACTTTGTCGGCCAGCGCCGGGCGCGCCTGATCAGCTATCGCGCGGGGCGGCTGCACGGCGGAGCCGGTCATTGATAGCCACACCCAAACCGTGATCCGGGATCGGCGATACCGCAATGGGCCGGCCTGTCTCGTTAAGGCTGTGCAGCGCGGCAAACAGATTGGCCGCTGCCTCGGTCAGGTTTCCGTCCGGCGACAGATTCGAATCGCATTCGACCGCCCCAAACCCCAGCAGAACTTCGTCGCCCTGCGTTTCGCAGGCGTTTAGCCGAACAGGTGCGTCCGGGGCGTAATGCGACTGCAATTGCCCCGGCGCGGATAACGGGTCCCCCGGCAGGTGGAGATGCAGTTTAGTGTTCAGAACGGATTCGATCTGTTCCAGCGCCACTCCGCCGGGGCGGAGCAGGGCCGGGGCGCCAGCCAACCCGACGATGGTGGATTCCAATCCCACACCACAGGGCCCGTCGTCCAGAATGGCGGCGATGCGACCGTCCAGCCCGGCCCGCACGTGATCGGCCGTGGTCGGGCTGATCTGACCCGAAGGGTTGGCCGAAGGCGCCGCAACTGGCCCGTCAAACGCACCCAGCAGCGCGCGTGCCGTGGGATGCGCTGGAACGCGCACGGCCAGCGTGTCCAACCCGGCGGTCACCAGAGAAGAGATGCCGTGGTCTGGGCGCAAGGGCAGCACCAATGTTAGCGGACCGGGCCAAAAAGCTCGCGCCAGCTTTTCCGCCAGATCGGACCATTCAACAAAGCGTTGAGCGGCTTCGACAGACGCAACATGCGCGATCAACGGGTTGAAACTGGGGCGTCCCTTGGCGGCGTAAATGCTGGCCACGGCCTCGCCATTTCGGGCATCTCCGCCGAGCCCGTAAACCGTTTCGGTCGGAAAGGCGACCAACAGCCCCTGCCGTAACAGGTCCGCAGCCTGCGCTATTCCGCTGGGGGTCGCGGTATATTCCCGTGTGCCGTTAGGACTCATTGGCGGTGACGCTGCGTTTTGATTGCGTGTAACATTGGTAAAGCTACGTAATCGTTCAAACCCAGATGCATATAGGTCGGCGGTGGAATTTCCAACCCCGCCATACTAAACCGAACGAAACAACTCCGAGGGAAGACATGCCGTACCGCGCGCCAATCGCTGATTATGAATTTTTGCTACGAAACGCGATCGGGTTTGACCAGATCGCTGCGACTGAAAAATTCGCGGAAGCCAGCGAGGACGTAGTCAGCGCCATCCTGACCGAAGCCGGGAAGATGTGCGAAGAGATTATGGCACCGCTTCAACGCCCCGGTGATCTGGAACCCGCGCGTCTGGAAAACGGCGTGCTGCGCACCTCGCCGGGCTATGCGGACGGCTGGAAAGCGATTGCCGAAGGCGGTTGGATCGGGATGAGCGCGGACCCCGAATATGGTGGCATGGGCCTGCCGATGACTTTGACCACAGCAGTAAACGAAATGATGGCTGCCACTTGTCTGTCGCTGCAACTGGCCCCTTTGATGACACAGGGCCAGATCGAGGCGCTGGAACATCACGCCAGTGATGAGTTGAAAGAGTTGTACCTGCCCAAGATGATCGCAGGCGAATGGTCGGGCACCATGAACCTGACCGAACCGCAGGCCGGATCGGACGTTGGCGCGCTGACTTCAAAAGCGGAACCCAATGGCGACGGCACATATGCGGTGTCAGGTCAGAAGATCTATATCTCGTGGGGTGACAACGATTTTGCCGAAAACGTCTGCCATCTGGTTCTGGCGCGTTTGCCCGATGGAGTGCCGGGCACAAAAGGTATCTCATTGTTTCTGGTGCCAAAATACCTGCCGGACGAGAGTGGAAACCCCGGTGTGGCCAATGACCTGAAAGTGGTTTCGCTGGAACACAAGATGGGCCTGCATGGGTCGCCGACCTGTGTAATGCAGTATGACGGCGCCAAGGGCTGGCTTGTGGGCAAGGAACATGGCGGCATGGCCGCGATGTTCACCATGATGAACAACGCGCGCCTGGGCGTTGGCGGTCAGGGAGTGGGTGCTGCGGAAGGTGCCTATCAGCACGCGGTGCAATACGCTTTGGAACGGAAACAGGGCAAGACACCGTCCGGGACCATTATCGACCACGCGGATGTGCGCCGGATGTTGATGGCGATGCGGGCCGACACTTTTGCTGCGCGCTCGATCATGCTGGCAAATGCGGCTGCGATCGACATGGCCGATGCCACTGGCGACGCGGAATGGAGCGCGCGTGCGGCATTGCTGACCCCGATCTGCAAGGCGTTCGGCACCGAAACCGGTATGCGTGTCTCGGAAACCGGTGTTCAGGTGCATGGCGGCATGGGCTTCATCGAAGAAACCGGAGCTGCACAGTTTTACCGCGACGTCCGTGTGACTGCGATCTACGAAGGCACCAACGGCATTCAGGCCATGGACCTTGTTGCCCGCAAGATGATGGATGGTGGCGAAGCGGCCAGCCGCCTTCTGGACGAAATCGAAGATCACGCAGAAAAAGCGCGCGCGACTATGCCCGAATTGGCCGGACCTGTCTGGGAAGCCACCGAGAGCCTGCGTGAAGCTACCGAATGGCTTGTGTCGCAGACCGACATGAATACCCGTTTCGCAGGTGCGGTGCCTTATCTGCACGCCTTCGCGCGTGTTTTGGGTGGGCATTATCACCTCAAGGCGGCTCTGGCGGAACCGGAAGGCCCCCGCTTTAAGCTGGCGCGCTACTATGTAAATGCGCTGCTGCCTGAATTCGCGGGTCTTCTGGCGCAGGCGCAGAACGGCGCGGACGATGTCTATGCCCTCAGCGCGGACGAGCTGGCAGCCTGATGGACGGCGATACCTCTTTGGCGATCCGCTATCCATGGCCCGAGCCTCCGGCTACGGGCCAAGCGATCGAGGTCGCCGAAGGTATTCTGTGGATGCGGTTACCGCTGCCCATGGCGCTGGATCATGTCAATGTCTATGCGTTGGATGACGGTGATGGATGGACGCTGATCGACACCGGATTCTCGTCGAATAAGACCCGTGCCATCTGGGAAACCCTGATGGCTGGCCCCTTGGCGGGTAAGCCGGTCAAACGCGTGGTGGTCACCCACCATCATCCGGATCACATCGGCAATGCAGGTTGGTTTCAATCCGAACACGACGCGGAACTGATCACGACCCGCACGGCGTGGTTGTTCGCGCGAATGCTGACGCTGGATGTGCAGGAAAACTGGCCGCAGGAAACGCTGGACTACTATCGCAGCGCCGGCATGGCGCCGGACATTCTGGCCAAGCGCTTGACCGAGCGGCCCTTTAACTATTGCGACACGGTTTATTCGATGCCGTTGGGCTTTACCCGGATCAAGCAGGATGGCGTGATCCGCATGGGTGGTCGCGACTGGGTCGTGCATATGGGCAATGGCCACGCACCCGAACATGCCACATTCTGGAGCCGCGACGACAATCTGGTGATTACGGGTGATCAGATTCTCAGTTCGATCAGTCCCAACCTTGGCGTCTTTGTCACCGAACCGATGGCGGACCCGGTCGCTGAATGGCTGGAGGCGTGCGAGCGTCTGCAAGGTCTGGCCCGGCCTGACCAACTGGCGCTGGGTGGGCATAAGCTGCCATTTACCGGTTTGCCACTACGGATGAAGCAGTTGATCGAAAACCACCACAGTGCACTGGATCGCCTGCGCGACTATCTGGACACGCCCAGAACCGCCGCCGACTGTTTCCTTCCGCTGTTCAAACGCAAGATTTCCGAGGGTGAGTACGGGCTGGCTTTGGTTGAGTCGGTTGCACATCTCAACCATCTTTACCACATTGGTGCTGTCACCCGGACGCTCCGCGCGGACGGGGCGTGGGAGTTTCAGCGCAAAGGGTAAAGGTATGGACAAGATCGAAACCTCGGCCGAGGCAGCAGAATCCGCGGCCCTTCCCCGATGTTACGAGGTTCATTCCAACCCCGATGCGAAATCCGGTGCAAAAGACCTGCCCGACCCGTTGAAGACGCCCGTAGAAACCAAAAGCCCTGCGCAATGGGCCTATGAGCGTCTGATCCTGTACATCCAGAACTTTGAGCAGACATTGGACAGCGACCACGAGATCGCGATGGGCTTTACCGGCGGCGATGCGGGTGTAATGCGGATCGAAGGGATGGGGTATTTTGACCCCGATGTCATCACTTTCTACGGTTCGGACGCGACTGGTGCGCGAACCCAGCTTGTGCAGCATGTGAGCCAATTGAACGTGATGCTGCGCGCCCTGCCGAAATCGGTCGAAGACAAACCCGCAAATCGCATCGGGTTCCGGCTGGCGGCTAATCTGGAAGAAAGCTGATCGCCTGACTTGCAATTCGTGACGGCGCGGCCTTGAATGAAGGGATCATTCAGGGGGGCGTCAGGTGACAAGTTTCTCAGCCGTTACAAATGCCTACAAAGGCGCATGGGCGCGCCGCCGCGTGTTTGTTCCGATCTATTTCGTGGTGCGTCTGCTTTTGATCGCGCTTATCACACCGGGGCTGGCGATTGCCGCGAACCTTGCAGTTTCACTGTCCAGCCAGACGGCGCTGACGGATCAGGACATCGCGGCCTTTGTCCTATCTCCGGCCGGTTTTTTGGTCGCTGTCGCCGTTCTGAGCCTGTTTCTGCTGGCCGAAGTGTTCGTATTTTCTGTCATGACGGGATCGCTGCGGATGGGGGAATCTGACCCATGGCGCGCAGGAAGCGCTGCCATCGGCCTGATTTTGTCGAGCCTTCCAGCGCTGTTTGGCTTCGCGGTGCGGTTTGTTCTGCGGGTCTTGCTGTTGGTTTTGCCCTTCGCTGCGGTGTCTGCCCTGATCGCTTGGTGGACACTGACGGAATATGACATCAACTATTACCTGACTTTCAAACCGCCCTCTTTTTGGTTGGCCGTGGTTCTGATCGGGGCTGTTTTGCTGGTCATGGCCTGGGTTCTGATCCGTAGATTGTCGGGATGGGCGCTGTCGCTGCATCTGGTTCTGTTCGAACAGGTGCGCCCGGCTGAGACCTTCGCCCTCAGCACCGAAAGGATGGAAGGGAAACGGGGGCAGCTAAAGATCGAACTTGCGGTGTGGCTGATAGTGCGGCTGCTGATTGCGACGCTGATTGCATGGGTTGCCGGGGTGCTGTTCGCCATCGTGCCACTTCAGGACAGCTCGAACCTGCGCCTGGCATTGACCTACAGCCTTTTGATTGCCGGGTTATGGTCGCTGGCGGGGCTGGTTTTGGCAGCGACCGCGCTGGGCGCATTGGCCGTGGTTCTGGACAGGTTCTTTGAAATCAGGACGGATGAGCCTCCACACCCCGAACCCGGCAGCCTGCGGGTGCCGTTGTTCACCGCAGTCGGCGGCGCTGTGGTCGCGGTGCTGATCGGTCTGTGGTTTGGTCAGCATCTGTTGGAACAGGTACAGGCCCCCGACCGGGCCGAGGTCATTGGCCACCGCGGGGCCGCTGCCTTGCGGCCGGAAAACACGATGGCGGCTGTCCTGAAGGCGATCGAGGACGGCGCCGACTGGGTCGAGATCGACGTGCAGGAAACTGCGGATGATGTGGTGATCGTTGCTCATGACAGCGATTTCATGAAACTGGCGGGCGTCCCCACCAAGGTTTGGGATGTGACCATTGAAGAGGTGGCCGAGATCGACGTCGGCAGTTGGTTTGACCCCGAATACGCGGAAGAACGCACCCCGACCCTGCGCGACGTGCTGGCGGCGGCCAAGGGCAAGTCCAAGGTCATCATCGAATTGAAATACTATGGTCACGACGTTGATCTGGAAAACCGCGTGGCGGCCTTGGTCGAGGAACTCGATATGCAGGACGACATCGCCACGATGTCGCTGAAGTATCCGGCCGTGCAAAAGATGAAGAAATTGCGCCCGGACTGGCGCGCCGGGGTTCTTGCGGCCACCGCAATCGGTGATCTGTCAGGGCTTGAAGGGGATTTTGTCGCTGTAAATGCTGCGATGGCCACGCCGGGGCTGGTGCGTTCGGTTCAGGCGGCGGGCAAGGACATCTATGTCTGGACGGTCAATGATCCGCTGCAGATGTCTGCGATGGCGTCGATGGGCGTGGACGGGCTGATCACAGACCGCCCCGCTATGGCAAACGAAGTTCTGCGCGCACGTGCCGAAATGGGGCCGGGTGAGCGGTTGGTGCTGTGGCTGGCCAACGCGTTTGGTCTGTCAATAGACACAGAGGCGATGCGAGATGACAGCCCGTAACCTGATTTTTGCGGTGGGGCTGATCGCATCACCTGCGCATTCGCAGGATGTCCTGCGCAGCATCGAAATGCCCGCGCATCGCGCCTTGGTCGCGCAATTGGACGAGGCCGCCTTGACGCCGTTTGAAACAGATGGCTGTTCGGGCGGCCTGTCGGCAAGCTGGCGTTTTGTTGCGGATACATTTCCCAAGTTCAGCGCGCTCTACGAAGCCCACCCGCCGTGGGAGGGATGCTGCGTCACCCATGACCGCGCCTATCACAATGCCGGTGGCGCGCTTACGGCCGATGACAGTTTCGCGGCCCGCGTGGCAGCGGACAGCGCCTTGCGCGCCTGTGTCAAACAGCACGGAGAAGACCACGCCGATGGCTACGCACAGCGCTATGACATGACGCCGGATCAGATCCGCCTAGCGCACTCCGTGACCGCCGAAGCAATGCACGCAGCCGTCCGATTTGGCGGAGCTCCGTGTTCCGGGCTTCCGTGGCGCTGGGGGTTCGGCTATCCGGGATGTTCGGTGTTTCCACCCCTGACCCCTGCGCGCGAATGACGTGGTGACAGGCCCGGGATTTTCGATTATCCAACATCTCAAACACGCGAATTGGGATTCTGACAATCATGGCTGAACACAAGCACGGCGAAATGGACATCACCGTCCAAACCAAAACCTTCAACGGGTTCATCAAAGCGACCACATGGTGTGTGGTTGCCATCGCCTTCCTCTGCCTTTTCCTGGCGGTTTTTGCCGCTTAAATCCGAAAAACGGGGTTGGCCGTGATCAGGGTTTTGATTGCCTGCCTGCTGGCTGTGACAGTTGTGGGTTGCGCTGGGTCACAGCGTCCGCAGGCGGATTTGGCTGAAATTTCGGCGCGGTCCTATCGCGATCCGGGGCCGTCGAGCCTGACCCTTTATACAATGATCAGCACCCGGACGGGTTCAGGTGCCCATACGTCGCTGATGATCAGCGGCAGCGAAAGGGTGATCTTTGACCCCGCCGGATCATTCAGGGCGGATGTGGTGCCGATCAAGGACGACGTCCTGTACGGCATTACCCCGAATGTGGAACGCGCTTATCGCAGCAGCCACGCGCGCGAAACGCATTATGCGCGCATTCAAACTGTCGAAGTGACCCCCCAACAGGCCGAGATTGCCCTGCAGCTTGCCAAGCAATCGGGGCCGGTTGCAGGTGCATTCTGTGCCAATTCGACCGCCCAGTTGCTGCAGCAAGTGCCGGGGTTCGAGCAGATCGAAACCACGTTCTATCCCGTTAAGTTGTCGGACCAGTTTGCCCAGCTACCGGGTGTTCAAACCGCTGAATACCGGGAAAACGACGACGCCGATCTTCAAACCGGTCTCGCCTTTAATAATGAGCAACTGAACCAGTTGGAGGCTGACTCAGCCCAATAGGTAGAGCAGCCCGTAAAGCGTTGCGGCCCCGCTGAAGATGGCCGCGATCACGTTCTTGGTGAATAGTCCGACAGTTATGGCCACAGCCGCCGCTGCCATGCGCGGTGCGTCGGGTTGACCGCCTGTTGCCGTGGGCCAGACGACCAACGGCGCGATCAGCGCAGGAATGATTGCCACGGCCGTATAGCGCAGATGGCGCAGCAACCATGGCGGCATCGGGCGATCTCCGACCAGGCCGATAAAGACAAAGCGCAGGGCATAGCTGCCGATGGCAAGCCCGATGATGATGGTCCAGATAGTGACAGGATCAGGCTGTGTCATGCGGCGGCCTTTCTGCGTTCGGCCATCAATTCGGCCTGCGCGCCTGCGATCATGCCGGCGCACCCGGCGATCAGCAGGCCCAGATTGAACGGAATCGCCACCGTCAGCAGGGACACAATGATCGCAACAAGTGCCGCCGCCACATGAGGCAGGGTGCGCATCATTGGGCCGATCATCGCCAGAAATGTGATCGGCAGGGCAAAATCCAGTGCCCAACTTTCCGGAATACGCGTACCTAGAACCGCGCCGAGGTAGGTTGCCAGTATCCAAAGAGGTGTGATCGGCGTGACCGAGCCGACGAAATAGGCCATCCGTTGCGGGACGGTCATGTTTGGCTCTTTCTCGAACTGAACGATCGAACTGGCATAGGATTGGTCGACAGTTAGATAGGCCGCGCAAGCACGCTGCCACATCGGGGCCGCGCCCAGAAACGGCGTCAATGAGGCCGAGTACATCGCCATGCGCAGGTTCACCGCCAAGGCGGATACCAGAATGATCGCGGTCGGGGTCTGATCTTGCAGCAGTTGCAGGGCGGCAAACTGGGCGGCCCCGGCAAAAACGGTTGAGGTGAAAGCCATCGTCTGGACGATGTTCAAGCCTGCTTCGGTCGCAAACACGCCGAACAGTGTGCCGAACGGGATCGCAACAAAGATAAACGGGGTCCCGTCCCGAAACCCTTTCCAGAAGTATGACTTGGATGTGGTGTCTGCCATGGCTAAATCCTATGGTGTTGATCGCAGCAGTAGCGGTCTTGGGAAAGGGTTGCAATTGGCCACGGAACAGAACCTGTCAGACTACATCATCGCTCCCGACCCCAGGGCGGCCCGCCTGACACGTGCCGTCGAAGGTGTGGATCAGAATGGCGAGGCCAGCCAGATTTCAGTGGTGGAAGAACGTCCGCTGACGATTTTCCTGAACTCACAGGAAATCGTGACCGCCATGACCATTGGCGATTACCCCGAATATCTGGCGCTGGGTTTTCTACGCAATCAGGGCATGCTGCTGCCTGACGACCAGATTACCCGTGTCGATTACGATGAAGATCTGGAAATCGTCGTTGTCCGCACGGCGCGCGAGACGTCTTATGAGGATAAGCTCAAGAAAAAGACCCGTACCAGTGGCTGCGCCGTTGGAACCGTCTTTGGGGATATGATGGAGGGTCTCGAAGACGTGCGCTTGCCTCAGGTCACCGTGCGCACATCGTGGCTTTATGATCTGGCGGCCAAGATCAACCGCACACCCTCGCTCTATCTTGAGGCGGGTGCGATCCATGGCACGGTGTTGTGCCGGGAAAACCGCCCGTTGGTTTATATGGAGGACGTGGGTCGGCACAACGCGGTCGACAAGATCGCCGGTTGGATGCTGTCCGAGGGCGAAGCGGCAGAGGACAAGATCCTGTACACCACAGGTCGTTTGACCTCGGAAATGGTGATCAAGACGGCCATGATGGGTATTCCTGTTCTGGCATCCCGTTCGGGTTTCACGGCCTGGGGCGTTGAGATCGCGCGCGAGGTTGGGTTGACGCTGATCGGTCGGATGCGCGGGCAGCGTTTCGTGTGTCTGGCAGGCGAAGATCGGCTCGTGCGGGACGTGGATCCGGCAACCGTTCCGATTGAAGAGAAAAAGCACAAACGGAAAAGCGCACTGGGCTAGAAATGGCACTTTATAAATAATACTGCGAATTCCGACAGATATGCCCTAGTATGGGGTATAGCAAACAGGAGTGCAGGTGAATTCCCGCCTGATGGCAACATGGAGCTGATTAATCTTATCGCGCCGGTTTTCGCGGTAATCCTGACCGGATACGTATTTTCCTGGACGAACCTTTTGGGCCAGGACACGTCTGACGCGCTGGTCCAGTTTGCGGTTTATGTCCTGATCCCGGCCATCATGTTCTATCTGATCGGGCAGGAAGAGTTCCAAAATCTTCTTAATTATGGGTTCTATCTGTCTTACGGCGGGACGTTGCTGCTTTTGTTTGTGCTGCTTTTCGCAGGTTTGAAAAGTTTCACGGGATTTGAGACCGGTTCTGCCACCGTCGCGGCCTTTGCCGGGGTTGCCTCGAACACGGCTTTAGTTGCGTTGCCCGTTCTACACGCGATTTTCGGAGCCAAGGGTGCGCTACCGGCTGTGTTGGCGAATCTGGTTGTCGCCTTGATGCTTTTGGTCATGACGACCGTGTTGGAAAGCTCGGCTGGACATAAGGCCAGCGCCAAGACACCAATCTACAGGATTTTCCTGAACGTGCTGAAAAATCCGATCATCGCGGCCACATTGCTGGGAATCGCGTATTCCTTCACCGGGATCGGGTTTTCGGATTCGGTATCCGATTACCTTGAACTTCTGAGCCAAGCTTTGGCCGCGGTTGCGCTGTTCGCAATCGGCTTCACGACCAGCGTGCGGACGATTATTCAAACGGGGCCTTTGATCCTGCTTCTGACACTGGTCAAGCTGATCGCTGCGCCCGGGCTGGTGCTTCTGGCGGCGCATCTGATTGGTCTGGACCCACTTTGGACAATCGCCGCAACGGTTTCAGCGGCGGTTCCGACCGCCAAGAACATCTTTCTGCTTGCCAAGCACTATGATCAGGAACCGCAACTGGCCGCGCACATCGTTTCCGCAACGTCGTTTTTGTCGGTGGGAACGTTGATTATGTGGTTATTTGTATTGCACAACCTTTATCCAACCGCGTTCCAATTGAACTGAGTTCGATTTACAAGGTTGTAAGCGACTGATCCCAATCAGGTACAGGAATGAACAAACCTCTCGGCGTTATCCTTGCAGGCGGTCTGGCCACCCGGATAGGGGGTGGAGACAAGGGCCTGCTGAAAATTGGCGACAAAAGCCTGCTGGACCACGTGATTGGCCGGTTGCGCCCGCAGGTGGCTGATCTGGCGCTGAACGCGAATGGCGATCCGACCCGGTTTGGTGGGTACGACCTGCCGATTGTTCCCGACACGATCGAAGGGTTTGCAGGCCCGCTCGCGGGCGTTTTGGCCGGGCTCGACTGGGCGGCTGAACAGGATGCTGAATGTATCGTTACCGCCGCCGCCGATACGCCGTTCTTTCCGCGCGATCTGGTTATGCGCCTGACCGAGGCAGCAGAAGGGCAGGCCAACCCGCTGGTTCTTGCAACCACGCCGCGCACAGGGGATGAGGCCTTGAAATCCGGGGGTGGGAAAAAGATCAACCGGCATCCGACATTCGGACTGTGGCCCGTGGCGTTGCGTGACGACCTGCGCGCGGCTTTGCAGGGTGGTTTGCGCAAAGTCGTCCTGTGGACGGATCAACATGCGGGGCGCGAGGCGCTGTTTCCTGTTGATCCGTTTGATCCTTTCTTCAACGTCAACACGCCGGATGATCTGGACCGGGCGCAGAAATTGTTGGCGCAGGCATGAGAGTTTATGGCGTCACCGGCTGGAAGAACGCAGGCAAAACCGGGTTGATGGAACGTCTGGTGGCGGAAATCAGCGGGCGCGGATTTTCCGTGTCCACCGTCAAACACGCGCATCACAGTGTAGATGTCGATCAGAAGGGCACCGACAGCTATCGCCATCGTACCGCCGGGGCCAATGAGGTTTTGCTGGCTTCGGGCCAACGGATCGCCATCATGCAGGAATTGCGCGGAGCGCCCGAGCCGTCCTTGAAAAGCCTTCTGGCCCGACTGACTCCGGTTGATCTGGTTCTGATCGAAGGTTTCAAACGTGAAGCCCATCCCAAGATCGAAGCTTTCAGGGCCGAGCCCGGTAATAGCTTGTTGGCGGAGGAGAATGACACGATCCGCGCCGTGGCCAGCGATACACTGATGGACCTGAATGTGCCCGTTTTCGACCTGAACGACACAAAGGCCATCGCAGATTTTATCCTGCAGGAAGTCGGGTTATGAGCAAACCGAACATCGCACCGCCCCCATTGAGCAACGATTGTTTTGCGCTGCCCGCCGGGGTGAGCTGGACGCCGGTGGATGATGCCCTGGCTCTGTTACAGGACAGGCTGACAGGTGTGACCGGGTCTGAGACGACTCCGGTCTCGGACTCCGAGGGGCGAATTCTGGCTGAAGATATTCAGGCGCTGCGTTCAAACCCGCCGCAGCCGAATTCCGCCGTGGATGGGTATGGGTTTTCTGGCGCTGCCCCGGAAGGGCCGCAGGTGATGCCCCTGCAAGATGGACGTGCAGCGGCAGGGATGCCCTTTGAGGGGCGGGTGGCCTCGGGCCATGCCCTACGGGTTTTGACGGGCGCCGCCTTGCCCGAGGGCGTGGACACTGTCGTTCTCGAGGAAGACGTCACCGTCAAGGATGGCCATATCGCCTTTCACGGCCCGCTCAGGAAAGGCGCAAACGCCCGCCGCGCCGGAGAGGACGTGAACGAAGGCGATACTGTTTTGGACGCCGGGCGACGGTTGACCCCGGCAGATCTTGCGCTTCTTTCGGCGATAGGGATTGCCGAGGTGCCGGTCCGCCGCAAGTTGCGCGTTGCCGTTCTGTCGACAGGCGATGAGTTGATTGAAGCCGGCGACATCGCTGGGCCGGGTCAGATTTTCGACGCCAACCGCCCGATGCTTTTGTCGATGATCGGGAAAATGGGATTCGAAGCGGTTGATCTGGGGCGTGTCCCCGATGTTCGTGCGATCCTAAAGGACAGGTTGGATCTTGCAGCCGGGCAGTCGGATGTAATCCTGACAAGCGGCGGGGCATCGGCGGGGGATGAAGATCACGTGTCAGCCTTGTTAAAACAGGCCGGTGCAATGCAGGAATGGCGGATTGCATTGAAGCCGGGGCGCCCTCTGGCGCTTGGGATGTGGAAGGAAACCCCTGTTTTCGGCTTGCCGGGTAATCCCGTGGCGGCGCTGGTCTGCACGCTGATTTTTGCACGGCCAGCGCTTGGTCTTTTGGCGGGCGAGGGCTGGTCGACGCCGCAGGGCTTTGATCTTCCTGCCGCGTTTGAAAAACACAAGAAACCCGGACGACGTGAATATCTGCGCGGCCGTGTTCGCGGGGGCCGAGTCGAAGTCTTTGCCTCGGAAGGGTCCGGTCGGATCAGCGGGCTGAGCTGGGCGGAGGGTCTGGTCGAGATCGAGGACGGTGCCCGCCACATTCAGCCGGGCGACATGGTGCGGTTTATTCCCTATGGCAGTTTCGGGCTTTAGTCGAACGTACCGGCCACACGCCCCAAAAGCATGAAAGCCCGCGCGGTTCTCGTATCACCAAGCGCGGTCAGATCGGCATCGCTGGCATCCGGTTCAAACTCGACAATCATGTGATCGAACCGGCGCAGGAAATGATGTGCCGCGTCCCGAAAAATCGGGTCCTGCTTCATGCGTGCAGCTGTCAGTGCAAGGGACGATCGGTCTCGAATTCCGCCCAATGCCGCAACGGCGCGACCGCGCGCGCCTTGGGCGAACTGTCGCCAGACTTCTGGTCGCGCCATGTCGGGGCGCAGGTCGTCCATATAGATGCCTTCCTGACTGAGCAGGGTCAGAACATCCTGTGACGCCTGCACCAACTGCGCCGTTTTTCGATCCTTCAGGGCCAGCCGCAGCGCGTCGAAGCCTTCGGTGTCCTCCTGTGTCTCGGGAAAATTCAGCGCGCGAATAAAGACATCCGTGCTCAGCCGCGGGGCAATCTCGTCGGCCTGCGTGCCCAGCTCCAGCGAAGTTTGGTCCCCTGTCCCACTGTTGATTGTGCTACGCGCGGGTTCGGTGCGCTGGGTCGAAAAGGTTGCCAGTGCGCTTTCGGTCTTTTTCGCGGTCTGAGCGATTTCATCCAGTTTCTTGGTAACGGCGGGTTCATACCCGCTGGCGGCGCGCTGTTGCTGCATCACGTAAGCCTGCCGGATCGCGTCAATGGCGGTTTGCAGCCGGGCGCTTTCTTCACGCATGACCCGGCTGGCACGCATCGACGTGGCCGCAACCCAGATCATCACGACGGGCATGAAGACGGCCAGCAAGGTGACGACAAAGCTGCCGCCTTCCACCTTGCCGGGCAGGACCAGAAACACGACCGACACGATCAGCCAGATCACACTGAGCGCGATCGCGACAATCTCGATTTCGGTCACTGACGGCGTTGCAGGCTTGTCATATATGCCCAGTGCGGTCGGCCGCTCGTCTTCCTGCTCTGGCGTGGGCTCGGACATGGTTACCGCTCCGGTCAGGCGTATTCTATGTTCAAAATCTCATAAGAGCGCACACCGCCGGGGGTGCGGACTTCGACGCTGTCCCCCTCGTCCTTGCCGATCAGGGCGCGGGCGATGGGGGATTTGATGTTGAGCAGGCCGTTTTCAATATTGGCCTCATACTCACCCACGATCTGCCAGGTCTTTTCCTCATCCGTGTCTTCGTCGACAAGCGTGACCTTTGCACCGAACTTGATCGCGCCCGACAACTTGGCAGGGTCTATCACATCTGCCAGCGACAGGATGCTTTCCAGCTCTTTGATGCGGCCTTCGATAAAGCCCTGCTTTTCACGGGCCGAATGGTATTCGGCGTTTTCCTTCAGATCGCCAAGCTCGCGGGCCGTGGCGATGGCTTCGATGATCGCCGGGCGCTCGACCGACTTGAGGTTTTTCAGTTCCGCCTCGAGCGCGGCATTGCCCGCGGGCGTCATCGGAATTTTTTCCATGTTCTTTTCGTCCACGCATAAAATTGTTTCGCCCCGCCGCATGAGACAAGCGTCGGGGCGAATTGATGGGTCGTCAAATACCTGACCCAAATGGCGCGGGAAATGCAAGGGGGCGAAGCCGCCCAACCTGCGGATTACAGCCTAGTCGTAGCTAATGACTTCGAATTCTATGCCGTTTTCGTCATCAAAGTAGAACCGTTTACCGGGTTCGTAGTCCGCGTGCGACTTTGGCGTGAACCCGGCTTTGACAACCCGGGCTTCGGTTTCGTCGATATCTTCGACCAGAACACCAACATGATTAAGCCCGCCAATGATGTCATAGCTGCTTTCGCCTGATGGTTTGGGATCGCTGGGTGCGTAAAGTGCCAGATAGGTGTGCGAGCTGCCCACGTGGACCGTATATCCGCCCGCGATCGCCGGTCCTTCCCAGCGGGTTTTCCAGCCAAAGACATCGTGCATCCACTTGGCCGAAGCCTGAGGGTCGCGGACCGTGAAGTTTGTGTGTTCAAGCGTCGCCATCATGGGAACTCCTTTTTAAGTTTGAAGCTTGTCCCGACTCACCGTAATTTCTAAACCTAACTTTAGGTCAAGATATTTATGAGGGTAAAATGGCGGTATCTGAGGGGCTTGCAATTGGCGCTCTTGCACGGCGTACGGGGTTGGCAGTTTCGGCCATTCGATATTACGAGGCGCAGGGCCTGATCGCGCCTTGGCGGAATGCGGGCGGGCAGCGAAGGTATCAACGCGCCGATATTCGTCGGCTGAGCTTTGTCATGATCGCACAACAGTTCGGCCTGACCTTGCCCGAAATCCGTGAAGTGTTGTCAGGCTTGCCGGGCAATCGGACCCCGACCCCAAAGGATTGGCAGAAAATCAGTGTCGGGTTGCGGACCCATCTGGATCAGCGAATCGAGACACTGACACGACTGCGCGACAATCTGGACGGCTGTATTGGTTGCGGGTGCCTGAGCCTGCCGAAATGCGCGCTTTACAACCCGGATGACCGTGCCAAGTCCTATGGTAGCGGTCCCAGGTATCTGATGGGGGACTCTCCCGAGGCATAACTGCCGCATTGCAGCAATGTTACGCCGTGTTTTGATTGACCAAGGTCTTTGTGACCATGTAATCACCCGTGAAACAAAATTGCGCAGACCACGCAGTGAAAGCGCCAATTCGGAAAGTTAGCTAAGGAGCCCGCGATGGCCGAGATTGAACGCGAAGCGATGGAATACGATGTGGTGATCGTGGGTGCAGGCCCCGCGGGCCTGTCGGCGGCCATCCGTCTGAAACAGTTGGATGCGGACCTGAATGTTGTGGTTCTGGAAAAGGGCTCGGAAGTGGGCGCGCATATCCTATCGGGTGCGGTTCTTGACCCGTGTGGCCTTGATGCGCTGATCCCAGACTGGAAAGAAAAAGGCGCGCCGCTGAAAACGCCGGTCGAAGAGGACAACTTCTATATGCTGGGTGAGGCGGGACAGATCCGCATCCCCAACTGGCCGATGCCGCCACTGATGAACAACCACGGCAATTACATTGTGTCGATGGGCAATGTCTGCCGCTGGATGGCTGAACAGGCCGAAGAGCTGGGCGTGGAAATCTTCCCCGGCATGGCGTGTTCCGAGCTGGTTTACGGCGAGAATGGCGAAGTCAAAGGCGTGGTTGCCGGTGTCTTTGGTCTCGAGGCCGACGGCTCATATGGCCCCAACACCGAGCCGGGGATGGAACTGCACGGCAAATACGTCTTCCTGTCGGAAGGCGTGCGCGGGTCGCTGTCCAAGGAAGTCATCGCCAAGTACGATCTGCAAGCCGGGAAAGAGCCGCAGAAATACGGCGTCGGCATGAAAGAAATCTGGGAGATCGACCCGGCCAAGCACAAGGAAGGCTCGGTCACGCACACGATGGGCTGGCCCCTGGGCAGCAACGCAGGCGGCGGGTCGTTCATCTATCACCTGGAAAACAATCAGGTCTACGTCGGTTTTGTGGTCCACTTGAACTACAAGAACCCGCACCTGTATCCCTACATGGAATTCCAGCGTTTCAAGCATCACCCGATGGTGGCCGAGTTGCTGAAAGGCGGCAAGCGCGTGGCTTATGGTGCGCGTGCGATCACCGAGGGCGGCTATCAGTCGATGCCGAAACTGGTCGCGCCGGGCGTGGCGCTTCTGGGCTGTTCGGCGGGTATGGTCAACGTGCCGCGCATCAAAGGTAACCACAATGCGATGCTGTCGGGTAAAGCCGCAGCCGAGGCCGCGTTTGACGCGATCAAGGCCGACCGTGCGGGCGATGAGCTGACTGTTTACGAGGCCGACGTGCGCGACGGTGCCATCGGCAGCGACCTGAAGAAGGTGCGCAACGTCAAACCGATGTGGTCGAAATGGGGCCTGACGGCGTCTCTTGCCTTTGGTGGTCTGGACATGTGGACCAACACGCTGGGCTTTTCGCTGTTTGGCACTTTGGGTCACGGCAAGAACGATGCCGAAGCAACCGAAGAGGCCAGCAAGCACACGCCCATCGACTATCCCAAACCCGATGGCGTGCTGTCGTTCGACCGTTTGACCAATGTTTCGTTTGCAATGACCAATCACGAGGAAAGTCAGCCCTGCCACCTGCGGCTGTCCGATCCAGCGATTCCGGTCAATGTCAACCTGCCCAAGTTCGACGAACCGGCGCAACGCTATTGCCCGGCAGGCGTGTACGAGATGGTCGAGGATGAGAACGGACCGCGATTCGTCATCAACTTCCAGAACTGTGTTCACTGCAAGACCTGCGATATCAAGGATCCCAGCCAGAACATCACCTGGACCACGCCACAGGGCGGTGACGGGCCGAACTATCCCAACATGTAAGCGAAAAGACGGGCACTGGCAGGGTCGTGAAGGCTCTGCCATTGCCTCTTACCTGCCAAAGTCCTAGCTTGTTGGTCAGTAAACAATAGCAAGGCAGGATTTTGGTGGCTTCCCTCCTCCGTCGCGCAGCGCTAGTTGCGCTGCTTTCTTCGTCAGTCACGTTTCCGGCTTTTTCGGATACCGGGTCCGGGCCATATTTGGCCGGGCGTCAGGCGATTTTCCAGAACGATTATACCGCAGCCGAGCGTTACTTTGCTCAGGCCCTGCGCGCTGACCCCGAAAACCACAAGCTGCTGGAAAGCGTCGTCGTTGCCAGGCTGTCGCTGGGCGAGTTGCAGCGCGCTCAGCCTGTGGCCCGCACAGTTGTTGAAATGGACCTTCCCAGTCAGGCGGCTCGGATGGTTATCGCCGCTAACCTTGTTGCGGATGACAAGCTGGACGAACTGTTGGCGCTTGATCCCGAAACGCAGGGCGTCGGACCGTTGGTCGACGGTTTGATGTTGGGATGGGCCCACATTGGTCAGGGGTCCATGACCAAAGCGATGGATCAGTTCGATCAGGTGGCGACACAGGAAGGGTTGCGGGAATTCGCGCTTTACCACAAGGCGCTGGCATTGGCCTCGGTCGGGGATTTCGAAGGGGCCGAAGCGATTTTTGCAGCCGACGAAGGGGCGGTTGCTAAATTCACGCGCCGTGCGGCACTGGCACGGGTTGAGGTGCTGTCACAGCTTGATCGCAACCAGGATGCGCTGGCCTTTCTGGATGACGTGTTTGCCGCTGGCAGCGACCCATCCATCGAAAGCTATGAGGCGCGCCTGACAGCGGAAGAAACCCTGCCCTTCACGCATGTGCGAACGGCGCAGGACGGCATGGCAGAAGTGTTCTTTTCCGTGGGGGCTGCGCTCAGCACCGAGGCGGCGGAGAACTACGTTCTGCTTTACGCACAAACCGCAGCTTTCTTACGGCCTGACCACGTTGACGCAATTTTGCTGAGCGCTGAGTTGCTGGACGAGCTCGAGCAATATGATCTGGCAGTTGAGGCATATCGCAAAGTGCCTGCCGAAAGCAGCGATTATCACGCAGCCGAGTTGGGCCGCGCCGAGGTGCTTGGCCGCGCAGGTAAAACCGATGCGGCCGCCGAAGTCTTGCAGACCCTTGCCACCCAAAGTCCGAACCTGCCCAGCGTTCATGTTGCGTTGGCCGATCTTCAGCGACGGCAGGAGAACTATGCTGATGCGGTGGAAACCTATGACAAGGCCATCGAACTGATTGAAGGCGGTGTCGGGGGAAACTGGTTCCTGTATTACGCGCGCGGCATCTCGCACGAGCGGCTCAAGAACTGGGATCAGGCCGAGGCCGATTTCCGGCAGGCGCTGGAACTGAACCCGGATCAGCCGCAGGTGTTGAACTATCTGGGGTATTCGCTGGTTGAGCGGCGCGAGAAGCTGGACGAAGCATTGAACATGATCGAACGCGCTGTCACCGCGCGGCCTGACAGCGGCTACATTGTGGATAGCTTGGGTTGGGTTCTGTTCCGTCTCGGACGCTATGACGAAGCGGTTGAGCATATGGAGCGCGCGGTTGAGCTGATGCCGGTCGATCCCGTGGTGAACGACCATTTGGGGGATGTCTATTGGGCGGTCGGACGCGCGCGCGAGGCCGAGTTCCAATGGAAACGCGCCTTATCCTTCATCGACCCCGATGACACGGACGGCGAAGCCGACCCGGACAGAATTCGCCGCAAGCTTGAGATCGGGCTGGATGCAGTTCTGGCCGAAGAAGGTGCAGACCCATTGAAGGTCGCAAATGAAGGCTGAGGCTTTCGCGCCCGCCAAGATCAACCTGACTCTGCATGTGACCGGTCGACGGGCCGACGGGTATCACCTGCTGGATTCACTGGTGGTATTTGCGGATGTGGGTGACACGCTGCGCTTCACGCGCGGAGATCACCTGTCGATCACGGTTACAGGTGAGCATGCGGCAGGCGTTCCTGCGGATGACCGTAATCTGGTTTGGAAAGCGGCCAAAGCCGCAGGTTGGGCAGGGCATATCGACCTGAACAAAGTGCTGCCGCACGGTGGCGGGATCGGTGGGGGATCGTCCGATGCCGCGGCCACTTTGCGCATGGTTGGCGATCAGGGCGGCAGCATTCCAGATGAGATCGCTTTGTCACTTGGCGCGGATATCCCCGTCTGCATGGCTGCGCAGGCCAGCCGAATGCGCGGCATTGGCGATGGGCTGACACCGGTTGTTTTGCCACAAATGCCAGCCCTTTTGGTCAATCCGGGCGTTGAGGTTCCCACAGGGGCCGTCTTCTCTGCACTGGATAGCCGCAACAACGACCCCATGCCGGATGATATACCGATCTTTGCCGCCGCTGAGGACTGTGCCACATGGTTGCGCGATCAACGAAACGATCTTGAAGGCCCGACCAAGGAGCTTGCACCCGAGGTTGGTCGGGTTCTGGATGAACTTGCCGCCACCAAGGAGGCTCTGCTTGTTCGGATGTCAGGGTCAGGGTCGACGTGCTTTGCGCTCTACCCCAGTATGAAGGCGGCCCATTACGCAGCCTACGAGATTGGCGCAGCCTATCCCGACTGGTGGTGTCGCGCGGTTCAGCTCAATTGAGGCGAGACACCACATAATCCGCCAAATCGCGCAGCAGCGTGCGAATTTCATGGTCGGGTAGAATGTCGAGCGACGCTTTGGCCTTATTCGCCCATCCCAGCGCATCCGAGCGCGTGGCGTCCAGCGTGCCGTATTTGGCCATCAACCCAAGCGCGTGGTCCAGATCACCGTCTTCCTGACGGCCACGGCCAATCGTACGCTCCCAGAATGCGTGTTCTTCTGGGGTTGCTTGCGCGACGGCCTTGATTACGGGCAAGGTCAGTTTGCGTTCGCGGAAATCGTCACCGACGTTTTTGCCGGTCGCAGTGCTGTCGCCCTGATAATCCAACAGGTCATCCGCGATCTGAAAGGCGATCCCCAGCGCATCACCATAGTCATACAGGGCTTGAACCTGCTCTTCTGCTGCACCGGCGATGACACCGCCGACTTCGGTCGCGGCTGAGAACAATGCCGCCGTTTTGCCCCGTACAACCTGCAAGTAGATCGCTTCGTTGGTGCCCAGATCGGTGGCCGCTGTCATTTGCAGGACTTCACCTTCGGCAATCGTCGCTGATGCGTTTGCCAGGATATCTAGCACGCGCAGCGATCCTGTCTCGACCATCAACTGAAAGCTGCGCGAGAACAGGTAGTCGCCCACCAAAACGCTGGATTTGTTGTCCCACAAAAGGTTTGCCGTGGGGCGCCCACGCCGCTGGCCGCTTTCGTCCACAACATCGTCGTGCAGCAAAGTGGCGGTATGGATGAATTCAACAGTCGCTGCCAGCCGTACATGGTGGCTGCCCTGATAGCCAAACAGTTGCGCTGCGGCCAGGGTCAGCATCGGGCGCAAACGCTTGCCGCCCGCCTCGACCAGATGCGCCGTTACTTCCGGGATACGCGGGGCGTGCTCGGACGCCATGCGGGTTCGGATCAGTTCATTTACTGCGTCCATTTCACCCGCGAGAATTTCCGCCAGCCGCTCATGCGGTTTTGAGACCGTGCTGATCGTCATCACACTCCTGATACAAGGCTCGACTTCTGCCGCACCTTGCCCTTACATCCATCCCCATGAAAGAACTTTTGCGCAGCACCGATCCAACGATCCTGGCGTTTGCATCCGCCCTTCTTGAAGGCGAGGATATAGACTGCTTTCAGATGGACGTAAATATGAGCATCCTCGAAGGTGGCATAGGAATTTTCCCGCGCCGCCTGATGGTCCGGGCCGATGACCTGACGCGGGCCGAGCGCGTGATGCGTGACAATGAAATTCCGTTGGGCCGATGACCCTGTTTGACGATGATGACCTGACCCTGAATGACTTTTTGGGTGGCCGTGTGCGCCTGTGGCAACCTCGTGGCGGATACCGCGCCGGGGTGGACCCGATCCTGCTGGCCGCTTGTGTTCCGGCAAAACAGGGCCAAAGCGTGCTGGAGTTGGGCTGCGGGGCTGGGGCAGCGGTGCTGTCGCTGATGGCACGTGTGCCGGGGTTGCAGGCTGTCGGGGTGGAATTACAAGCGCCATATGCTGATCTGGCTCGTCGGAACGCTGTTGAAAACGCCGCACGGCTGGAAGTTATTCAAGCGGACCTGACGGCCATGCCGTCGGACCTGAAACAGCGTCAGTTTGATCATGTGATCGCCAATCCGCCCTATTACCGTGTCGGGGCGCATAGCCCGTCCGTGGATCAGGGACGAAGCGTCGCATTGGGCGGAGATACACCGCTGGACCTTTGGTTTGACGCTGCAGCCAAACGCCTTGCGCCGAAGGGTTCCCTACACATGATCCAAAAGGCGGATCGGTTGCCGGAAATGCTGACCTCGTGTTCTGGGCGGCTGGGATCAATCGAAGTTGTGCCGCTGTCAGCCCGGTCCGGGCGCAAGACCGAGCTGGTGATTTTGCGGGCAAAAAAGGGGGGGCGCGCAGCTTTCCAACTGCATGCACCCCTGATTTTGCACGCAGGAGAGCGCCACGAAAAAGACGGGGAAAGCTATACGCCGCACGTATCTTCGGTGTTGCGCGATGGCGCAGCGCTGGCCTGTTTCCCGGACCGATAGGCATTAACCAGCCGAATTTGTCGGATTTATTACAGATTCTGTGCGTCTGCAGCGTGACAGGCTGGAAACGATGTGATCAACTTCATACGTAAACCTGAGACACCAACAAAGGAGTATCGCCATGAGCGTGAGCGCACATCTGACGGAACTGAAGAAAAAGCACGAAACTCTCGGTCTCGAAGTAGAACAAGCCCAACGCTCGCCAGGTATCGATGATCTCCATATCGCTCAACTCAAGAAACAGAAGCTGAAACTGAAAGAAGAGATCGAGCGCCTGTCCAGTTAACTGCTCATACTGGCGCGGGCCGCGATGGTCGCGCCGCTCGTAATTAAAACGGCCGCGATCGCCAATCCCCACGAGGGGGCCGCGATCCCGGCCACAACCAAAATAAGCGTAGACAACAAGGGTGCCGCGTAGGACGCCGTTCCCAGAATTTGAATGTCGCCTTGTTTAACCCCTATATCCCAGACATAAAACGCCAGTCCCACCGGCCCCAGACCCAAGGCCAGCACGGAAACCCAGCTTGTCGCTGTGTCCGGCCACACGGTCTCTTCAACGGCCAGGTGCAGTAAAGCGGACGCTATGGCCGTAGCAACGCAGAACACGGCGACTGAGCTTGTCGGCGTGTCGCCCAAGCGCCGGGACAATACCGAATAGCCGGACCATGTCAGCGCGCATAACAGGGCCAGGGCGTATCCCGGCAGGTGATCCGATTGGAATCCTGCACTTCCGCCCCCGGCAATGATCACAGCGGCCCCGGCGAACCCCAGACAGGCACCGAACAGATGCCCCAGTCGTAGGTTCTCGCCGGGCAACAGCCCTGAAAAGAGGACAATCAGCAAGGGCCAGAGATATGCGATTAAGCCAGCCTCGGCCGCAGGTGCCATGCGCAAGGCCGAGAAATACAGCGCGTGGTAGCCAAATAGCCCGATCGTTCCGAACAGGTAGGTTGTCCAGCGCACGTTTCGAAGCTGAGACAGGCCACCGTTGGCCCAGGTCCAGATTAATCCAAGCGTGCCGCCGATTGAGAAACATATAGCGTTTAGCTGCAATGGCGGTGTGGGCGCAGATCCTACCGTGAACAAGGCAAGCAAAGACCACAGCAGGACCGCGATAAATCCGATCCCTGTCGCACGGGTTCTTGTCATAGGGCAGGGACCTCTTCCACCGGAATGATTTCGAATTCATCCGAGATATGCGCGGTTTTTTCAATCTCGTCCATGAACCAATCCCGGAAGGCGGCGATTTGGGGGCGGTTCTCTGCCCCCGGGAGGCACAAAAAACGAAACCGCCCCCGCGTTTCGATGGCCGTCTTGAACGGTGCGACCAAGCGCCCTTCGGTCAGGTCTTTGATGATCATCGCGCGGCGACCAAGCACAACCCCAACCCCCGCAACCGCTGCGTCGATCGCGTGGTCTGCATTCGAAAAATGCGCGCCATGTGTGGGCGCATAATTTACGCCGACCGCCCGAAACCATGTGGGCCAGTCACTGGGCGGTTGGAGAAACGCAATCGAGTCGTCAAAAATCAGGGGGGCGTCTTTCAGGCTGTCGGGCGTTGCATACCGTTCGGCCATTTCAGGTGTCATGACTGGCGTCAGCCATTCTTTGCGCACGGGCAGGGAATATAATCCCTCGTCATCGCCATAGCCAAACCGGATTGCCACATCTACGTCGTCACGCTCCAGATCCATATTGCGCAAGGTGGCCGAGAATTTGAGGTCAATCTCAGGATGCGCCCGCGCAAATTCATAAAGGCGCGGGGCAAGCCACTTGGCGGTCAAAGCAGGGCCTGCGGTCACGGTCAGGCTGGTATCGTTTCCCTGCCTTCGGGCCGCCTGCCAGGCGGCCTGTAATGCGGCAAAGCCCTCGGCCGCGCCGGGTGCCAGTGCGCGCCCAGCCTCGGTCAGTTCGACGGCTCGGTTTAGGCGGCGAAACAAAGGGCGGCCCAGATGTTCCTCAAGTGATTTGATCTGAAAGGACAGGGCCGCAGGAGTGACATGCAGTTCTTCGGCGGCTTTCGCAAAGGACATATGGCGCGCGGCGGCATCAAAGGCGCGCAACGCGGTCAGAGGGGGAAGGTAGTCGCTCATAGCATAAGAAATTCTTAACTGAAGTTCGCAGAAAGCTCGTTTGTCGCCAACATTGATAAGGCGCATATTCAGCTCAAGTCAAACAAAGCTGAACTGAAAGGATGTCTGCCATGATCGAGATGACAACAAACCCCGCAGCCGCCCGCGCCTTTCAGCGGGCCCATGCTGAACGCGGTAAGATGCTTAAGCAGGCCATGAACTGGCTTTTTGGTTCCCGCTGAACGCAGCGCGCGCGTCCTTACGGGATAAAAGAAGGGCCGGTCTGAAGAGACCGGCCCGTTTTTTGTTTCTGTGTTCGGATTAGACGAAAAACTGTGCACCGTTGGCCGAAATGGTCGAGCCGTTGATAAATTGAGAATCGTCCGACGCCAGGAACGCAACGCAGCGTGCGATTTCCTCGGGCTCACCCAGGCGACCAGCCGGGATTTGCGCAACGATGGAATCACGTACTTTTTCAGGGACCGCCATGACCATCTCGGTTGCGATGTAGCCGGGGCAGATCGCGTTTGCGGTGATGCCTACGCGCGCGCCTTCTTGCGCGAGGGATTTCACGATGCCCAGATCGCCTGCCTTGGTCGCGGCATAGTTCACTTGCGCGAACTGGCCTTTCTGACCGTTGATCGAGCTGATGACGATGATGCGGCCGAACTTGCGCTCGCGCATTCCAGGCCAGACCGGGTGCACGGTGTTGAACACACCTGTCAGGTTGGTGTCGATTACCTGATGCCACTGTTCCGGGGTCATCTTGTGGAACGGCGCATCGCGGGTGATGCCTGCGTTGGCGACCACGATGTCGATCGGGCCGACCTCGGCCTCGACCTTTTCGATCCCAGCCTTGGACTCGTCATAGTCGGCAACATTCCATTTGTACGTGGCGATGCCGGTTTCCTCGGTGAATTTTGCTGCGGCTTCGTCATTGCCGGCATAGGTGGCTGCAACATTGTATCCTTCAGCCTTGAGCGCCTTGGAAATTGCTGCGCCGATGCCGCGGGAACCGCCGGTGACGAGTGCTGTACGTGCCATTTAGGACTCCTCCAATTCATATCGTCTTGGTAATGCTGTTACTTTGAGAGGTGATCTTGCGCAATATTATTTCGCTCTGAATTTTGAAGTTCCGCACGGTAATATCGTCGCATCTGTGGGGCAGGCCCCAGTGTAACAAAAAAGGGCGCCCACCGGACGCCCCTTTGTATTCGGGTTTCAAGCCACTTAGTCGCGCTCCACACACAGGGCGACGCCCATGCCGCCGCCGATGCAGAGGGTCGCGAGACCCTTTTTCGCGTCGCGGCGCTTCATTTCGAACAGAAGCGTGTTCAGAACCCGGCAGCCCGAGGCACCGATCGGGTGGCCGATGGCAATCGCGCCACCATTCACATTCACGATCGACGGGTCCCAGCCCATGTCCTTGTTGACGGCGCAGGCCTGTGCGGCGAAGGCTTCGTTGGCCTCGACCAGATCCAGATCGTCAACCGACCAGCCGGCTTTTTCCAGCGCCTTGCGCGATGCATAGATCGGGCCGACGCCCATGATCGACGGGTCCAGACCCGCGGTGGCATAAGATGCGATGCGGGCCAGAGGCTCAATCCCGCGTTTTTCCGCATTCTCGGCCGACATCAGCAGGGTCGCCGCCGCACCGTCATTCAGACCGGACGCATTCGCCGCCGTGACCGAGCCGTCCTTGGTGAACGCGGGGCGCAGCTTGGCCATCGCCTCCATCGTTGCGCCGTGGCGGATGTATTCGTCGCTGTCCATCACGATGTCGCCCTTGCGGGTCTTGATGGTAAAGGGCGTGATCTCGTCAGCGAACTTGCCGGCTTTTTGCGCGGCCTCGGCTTTGTTCTGGCTGGCGACTGCGAATTCGTCCTGCGCATCGCGGCTGATCTGCCATTTCTCGGCCACGTTTTCAGCGGTCTGACCCATGTGGTAGCCGTTGAACGCATCCCACAGACCATCGCGAATCATGGTGTCGATGTATTTCATGTCGCCCATCTTGTGACCAGCTCGCAGCGCAGCGGCGTGGGGGGACAGGGTCATGTTTTCCTGGCCACCGGCGGCGACGATATCCGCATCGCCCAACTGGATGTGTTGCGCGCCCAGCGCAACCGCCCGCAGGCCCGAACCGCAGACTTGGTTGATGCCCCAGGCGGCGCTTTCTTTGGGTAGACCGGCGTTGATATGCGCCTGACGCGCGGGGTTCTGACCCTGCGCGGCGGTCAGTACCTGACCCATGATGGTTTCACTGACTTCGCCTTTTTCGATTCCGGCACGCTCAACCACGGCCTCAAGAACTGCCGTTCCGAGGTCATGGGCAGGGGTGTTGGCGAATGATCCGCCGAAGCTGCCGACGCCTGTGCGTGCTGCGGATGCAATTACTACGTTGGTCATTAAGACAATCCTTTACCATCAAGGTTCTGTGGGAAACATGACGGCGCAGGTCGCAGGGGTGGCCCCTGACAGAAAGAGCGCCTCGTGATCCCCCGCTCCAACTGCACTTGGAATAGCGCAATGCTGCAGTTGCAGCAATGGTCAGCTTGTCTCAGGCGGGGTTTGGGCGGATTGTTCCCGGTTAACTTGCTGTTTTAGGTGTTTTTTCCGCCTTCCACGGAGACTTGATCGAAGGCGAGCCGAACAAAAAACCCTGAAGGCAGTCAACGCCGTTAGCGATAAGGAATTCCGCGTCTTCTCTGGTTTCTACCGATTCGGCGGTGACCAGAATTTCAAACTCACGCGCGACGGCGATCAGGGCGCGCACCAGTGCCTGATTGTCAGGGTTGGTGCTGATGCCGCGGACAAATTGGCCATCTATTTTGGCCGCATCGAACAGGAACTCGCGGAAATGACGAAAGCTGAAATTGCTGGCGCCAAAATCATCCAGTGCAAACGCAACCCCCCGAGGCTGCATACGGTCCATGAAGTCGACCACAAGATCAGGCAAGGTCATGGCCGAGCTTTCCGAAATTTCCAAAATCAAGCGCTCACCTATGCTAACGTCCTTCTTGAGAAACCGTTCCATCACGCGGGACCATCGCCCATACCCGATCGAACGTGCGGACATGTTAATCGACATTCGGATGTCGGGATTCCGGGCCAGCGTGCGCAATCCCATCTCAAGCGCGACGCAGTCCACTTCACGACCGATTGAAGTCTTTTCCAGTTGCGGCATGAATTCACGCGCAGGGATCACCCGGCCTGTTTCGTCCAGAACCCTGATGAACGCCTCATAAAATGCGACGCCGTGCGGAGGGCTGGCCTGTATAACGGGTTGGAAGGCCAGTTTGCATTGTTTGTGCTTTATCGCTTCGGAGGCCATTTGTACCGCCGTCGCATCGCGCGAAGTGACGGCCGCATTCAGGGGGTTTTCCGCCCCCTCGGGCATGTCTGCCAGTGTTTTGTCCTGCATGAGTCTGACAATCCCTGCCGCCATAGGTCAGGTTTCGATTTCAAGGCATACTCGTGAATTTGCAGTTAACGGTGGGTGGGAATGATCCGTGCGTCAGCGTTATCGTGCCGCTTCCCAAGCTCGCCCCAGAGACGCAGCGGCCCCGATTACGGCTCCGGTAAAGCCAAGCGCCAACATGGAAAACCCAATTGCAATCAACAGGGGCAACGCTCCGCTTAACGCGGCGAACATTGCAACCAGCAAACCAGTCAGACCCAATATGGTCGATGCGGTCATAGATCGGGTCATGTCCTGCCTCCTGCTGTGTGTTTCGCGTATCCCGTTGATATGGATTGCGCGCATCACATTTCAAGATCAGACATAAGTTGGGTGGAGGCGTCAGACGCGCTTTGCCTGCGAATTGGGCATTTCTGTTTCGAATTGTTCAAATCCGGGCGACCCGCGATCTTCGGGATGGCGGGCAATGTGCTTGGCTTTGATCTGTTCCGAGTTGTCGCGGCTTCCGTCGTGGCTGTAGCCCGGAGGCGCGAAGCAATAGGCAAGCCGCTGCCGCACTGTCAGCCCCGGTTGCGTGGCGTCACGCCAGATACCGACCCATTCATGGAAGGCGACCCGCAAAGGGTTGAACGTGCCGATGTTGTGAACCAGACCATAATCGACTTTGTCGTCTTCCTGCTCGGGGACGAAGGTGCCAAACAGTTTGTCCCAGATGATGAAGGTGCCCGCATAGTTGCAATCGAGATAGCGTGCGTTGCGGCCATGGTGGGCGCGGTGATGGCTAGGGGTGTTCATTACGGCCTCGAACCAGCGGGGCATTTTCTTTATGGCTTCAGTGTGAATCCAGAACTGGTAGACGAGGTTCACACCGCCGCAGAACAGCACCATTGCAGGGTGGAACCCCAGCAGGATCAATGGTGAACGAACGACCATCATGAAGGTGAATGAATAGGTCCAGGTCTGTCGCAACGCCGTTGTCAGGTTGTAGTGCTGCGAACTGTGGTGGTTCACATGGCTGGCCCAGACCCAGCGGATGCGATGACCGAAACGGTGCACCCAGTAATACCGGAGATCATCCAGCACGAAGCACAGGATAATCACCGGGATCGACGTGCCCAGATTCAGCGGAGTGATTTGCCAAAGCCACATGAACCCGGCCCATATCAAGAACCCCACCATGAGATCCGAGGCGATATTGCCGGCCCCCATGATCAACGAAGTGACAGAATCCCGGGTCTCGTACCGGCCCCCTTTGCCTTTCACGGCGATCCATATGAATTCGGCCAGAATGGCGGCAATGAAAAAGGGAATGGCCCATTGCACGGCGTCTGGAAATGTAACTTGATCGGTCATGCAGGCTCCAACAGAAGTTGCCAGTGCTGGCGTTCGAATTCGTCTAGGCGGACAAGGACTTTGGGTGTGCCGAATTCGTGGAAAAAGACTTCAAATCCGTCCGGATGGTCCATCCAGTCAAAGTCCAGCAAATGACGGGCCACAGTGTCTGCGCCAAAGGACCACACCAGCCCGCTACCAGAAGGGGTGCGGATCAGCGCGCTATGGCCATCATGGGCCACTGTCACATCTATGATGTCATCATCCGGCACATGGCGCAGCCATTCCGACCGCGCGCTTTCCGGCGTCAGAGTACGCACACGGGATTTGCCCGAGAGATGCATCATCAACGTGATCCCGGCGATTCCTCCAACCACCAGAACCAGCAGTAATTCAAGCGGCATAGCCTTCCTCCCGACGGGCAGAGTGCAAATCCCGGCGGAAACTGTCAAAGGTGGCGTCGCGTCAGCTTGCCGGGGCGTCGGTCAAGACTTCGTGTTGAACAACGCGTCTGACGAACGGGACCAACCCTTCGGGACCGGAGGCCCGATCTTTGAGGTGGATACAGATATCCGGCCTGCGTGACGCAATTATTCCAACCAGTTCGCCACGTATTTTGTCGTCCAGCCCTGCTCCAATTATGGCGCAGGCAATCTGCGGTTCGGCATCCAGTTGCCGCCTGACTTCGTCCTGATCATGCGCGCCGAGCCATTGAATGGGCATATGGTCCAATTGCTGCGCAACATCACCGATCACATTTGGCAAACGGCCAATCAGTAAGACTACCGGTTTCATCGCCGTCTCCCTTTCTGCAGGTTACAAACGAAAACCGGCCCGTTGGGGCCGGTCTTAGTTTAGCACAGAATGGAGTTTGGTGCGTTGGGCCTAGCTTTCCGCACCCACCAGAGCCGCGATAATCGCTTTCGCGCTGTCTGAATTCCACTCGGCATCTCCGATAAGCCGGGCGATCTCGTCGCCATTGGGATCCAGGATCACGGTAATCGGTAAGGCAATCACACCGAACTCACGCGCAACAGCCGAGCCCGCATCCTGATGGCGGGGCAAGTTATCGATGCCGTTTTCCTCGAAGAACTTCTTGATCCCGGCGGCCGAGTTGCGGCCTGTGGCCAGGGTGACAACCTCGAACTTGTCGCCGCCGAACTCTTCCTGCAGTTCAGCAATCTGGGGCATTTCCTTACGGCAAGGGGCGCACCACGTGGCCCAGAAGTTCACCAGAACATACTTGCCATTGTAATCCGCCAGCGTTGCGGTGCCGCCGTCATCTTCAAGCTGGAATTCGACCAACTCATGAGGTTTGGGTTCTTTGTGCAGGATCAGCCGTTTCAGCGTGCCGTCACGGAGCGGCTTCAGAGATTCGACATCCGCAGCCAAAGCCGCATTTGCACCCAGCGCAAGGGCCATATAAAGGGGGATCAGACGAAATAGGCGCATATCAACTCCGGGTTTTCTTACATGACCGATCAATCCTCGAACCAGATGTGGGGCGGCCGCTTTGCCGCCGGTCCAGACGCGATCATGGAGGCAATCAATGCCTCGATCGGGTTCGATCAGCGGATGGCAGCCCAAGACATCGCAGGCTCGCGCGCCCATGCCGCCATGCTGGCTGCCACAGGCGTCATAAGTGATAGTGATGCGCAGGCCATTCGGGAAGGGCTGCTCACAGTCTTGTCAGAAATTCAGTCCGGTTCGTTTCAGTTTTCAACCGCGCTGGAAGACATCCACATGAATGTCGAAGCGCGCCTGAAAGAGGTGATCGGAGAACCCGCAGGCCGTTTGCACACAGGGCGTTCGCGAAACGATCAGGTCGCGACGGATTTCAAACTCTGGGTCCGCGATCAGTTTGATGCCGCCGAAACCGGCCTGCTGGCCCTGATCCGCGCGCTGCTGACACAGGCCGAGGCCGGGGCTGATTGGGTCATGCCCGGTTTCACCCATCTGCAAACGGCGCAACCAGTCACTTGGGGCCATCACATGATGGCCTATGTCGAGATGTTTGGCCGTGACCTGTCGCGTGTGCGAGATGCGCGCGCACGGATGAACGAATCCCCCTTGGGTGCTGCAGCGCTGGCCGGAACGTCCTTCTCAATTGATCGGGACATGACCGCGCAGGCGCTGGGCTTTGACCGCCCCGCTGCGAACTCGCTAGATGCGGTCAGCGATCGTGACTTTGCGTTGGAATTCCTGTCGACGGCTTCGATTTGCGCCGTCCATCTTTCGCGCTTTGCCGAAGAGCTGGTGATCTGGTCTTCGGCCCAGTTCCGATTTGTCACGCTGTCGGATCGGTTCTCGACCGGCTCGTCGATCATGCCGCAAAAGAAAAACCCCGATGCGGCCGAGCTGATCCGCGCCAAAGTTGGCCGTATCTACGGCGCGAACACCGCGCTGATGATGGTGATGAAGGGTCTGCCGCTGGCCTATTCCAAGGACATGCAGGAAGACAAGGAACAGGTCTTTGACGCCGCCGACAACTGGATGCTGGCGCTGGCTGCGATGGAGGGGATGGTCAAGGACATGACCGCCAACCGCGACAGTCTGGCGGCTGCGGCGGGGTCTGGGTTCTCGACCGCGACCGATCTGGCCGATTGGCTGGTGCGGGTGCTGGGCCTGCCATTCCGCGACGCGCACCACGTCACCGGTTCGTTGGTCGCGATGGCCGAAAGCAAGGGCTGCGATTTGCCTGACCTGACGCTGGAAGACATGCAATCGGTTCACGCGGATATCACCGAGGATGTCTATTCTGTTCTTACCGTCGAAAACTCGGTAAACTCGCGTCAATCCTACGGCGGCACAGCCCCGGATCAGGTGCGTGCCCAGATCAAGCGGTGGAAGGCGTTGGTGTAATGCAGATCATGCGAGTTTTGCTTTTGGTCTCGCTCGGAGCGGTACTGGTCGGGTGCGGCGCGGACGGCGAGCCGATTCAACCGACGATGAACGCCAATATCGGCGTCGGCAGCAGCGGCACGCATGTGGGTGGCGGAATTGGTCTGCAACGCGGCGGGTTGGGAATTTACCTGGGCCGCTGACGAACGAAGATTGCAATTCTCTGGCTCCGCGCCCATTTGCACCCGGTAACTGGCGCTTTGGCGCCTTAACTCCGAAGAGACACGAATGAAAACTATTGGCCTGATCCTGTCGCTTGCCGTTCTGGCGGCGTGTGATCCTTCGTACAACCCGCGCCCAGAGCCCGAGACCAACTCGGGCGGGTCAGGGATCAAGATTTCCGGCTACGGACGGGTCGGCGTTTCAACATCCAACTAATGCAACGCAAGGGCGCGCGCAGAATCCATTGATCCGCGCGCCCTTTTTGGTCTAAGCGCGCGGGTATGGATCACTTTCTATATCGCGACGGCGCGCTTTTCGCCGAGGATGTCCCAATCTCCGAAATCGCCGCGAGCGTCGGAACCCCTTTCTATGTCTATTCCACAGCGACCCTGCTGCGGCATTTCAAGCTGTTTGATGATGCGCTGGACGGCATGGACCACCTTGTCTGCTATGCGATGAAAGCGGCCAGCAATCAGGCGATCCTGAAGACGCTGGCGCAGGCGGGCGCGGGGATGGATGTGGTCTCGGGCGGGGAGTATCTGCGGGCCAAGGCCGCAGGCGTGCCAGGCGACAAGATCGTATTCTCGGGTGTTGGCAAAACGGCGGATGAGATTCGCACGGCGCTGACCGGCGGTATCCGCCAGTTCAACGTGGAATCCGAACCTGAAATGGAAGTGATCAACGCGATTGCGCTGGAACTGAGCGTTGTGGCACCGATCACCGTGCGGGTGAACCCGGATGTGGACGCCAAGACCCACGCCAAGATCGCCACCGGCAAGTCGGAAAACAAGTTCGGCATCCCGATCGCCCGCGCGTCCGAGGTTTATGCCCAAGCAGCCAGCCTGCCGGGGTTGGAGGTGATCGGCATCGATGTTCATATCGGCTCGCAGCTGACCGAGCTGGAACCGTTCGAGCTAGCCTATACCAAAGTCGCCGAGTTGACCGAGCAGCTGCGCGCCGAAGGTCACAATATCCGTCGTCTGGATCTGGGCGGAGGCTTGGGTATCCCCTATACTCGCGTGAATGATGCGCCGCCGCTGCCGGTGGAATATGGCGCGCTGATCCAGAAAACGCTGGGCCATCTGGGGTGCGAGATCGAGATCGAGCCCGGCCGCCTGATTGCGGGCAATGCGGGGCTGATGGTCAGCAAAGTAATCTACGTGAAATCGGGTGAAGGCCGTGATTTCCTGATCCTCGACGGGGCCATGAACGACCTGATCCGCCCCGCAATGTACGAGGCGCATCACGATATCGTCGCCGTGAATGAACCCGCGCCGGGGGTGGAACAGCAACTCTATGACATCGTGGGCCCCGTGTGCGAAACCGGCGATACATTCGCCAAACAGCGCAGCATGCCGCCGCTTGCGCCGGGCGATCTGGTCGCCTTCCGCAGCGCCGGGGCCTATGGTGCGGTGATGGCCAGCGAATACAATACGCGCCCTCTGATCCCCGAAGTTCTGGTGCATGGCGATCAATTCGCCGTAATTCGTGAACGCCCAAGCTTTGACGAAATGATAAACCGCGATACCATACCAGAGTGGCTTTGACGCGATAGGCGCGCGGGCCCGTTGACGGAGGCCCGCCTTGCGCACAAGACCGACCTTGCCGATCCCAAGACTGTCCCTGCTGCTGACGCATGCAGGGATGCTGGCCGAGCGAGTATGGCGTGCTTTTTGGCCGTTTTTTTCTGTACTTATGGTGATTTTGGCCGCGTTAATGCTGGGCCTGCAAGATCTTGTGACGGTTGAAACCGTCTGGATCGTCGGATCACTTTCGGTGCTGGGTCTTTTGGCTGCGCTGGCTTTGGGGGCAAGGCGATTCCATCTTCCGTCCCGGGCCGAAGCGTTGATGCGTCTGGATGAGACCCTTCCGGGCCGACCTATTCAGGCGCTTATGGACAGTCAGGCAATTGGCTCGATGGATGCGGACTCTGTCGCTTTGTGGCGCGCGCACCAAAACCGGATGGCCCAGCGTGCGGCACAGGCCGAGCCGGTCAAGCCAAACTTGCGCCTTGCGGATCGCGACCCCTATGCCCTGCGCTATTCGGCGCTGCTGGCCTTGGTGATCGCTGCCTTGTTCGGGTCGTTCTGGCGCATCGGATCGGTGGCCGAGATGACACCGGGGGCCGCGATGGCAGGGCAGGGGCCAAGTTGGGAAGGCTGGGTAGAGCCGCCAAGATACACCGGCCTACCGACGCTCTATCTGGCCGATCAATCCGACCCAACGCTGTCGATCCCGCAGGGCAGCCGGGTAACGCTTCGCTTTTATGGCGAGGTCGGTGCGCACAGCCTTACCGAAACAACCACTCCGCTGGGGACCGAAGCTGCAACCGCGCCCGAGCAGGAATTTGTTGCTGACCGGTCCGGGCTATTGAGGATTGATGGTCCTTCTGGACGAGATTGGACGCTGGATATCATAGCGGACGCGCCGCCCCAGATTGCCGTTGCGGATATAGCCGAGGCCGAAGCTGGAGGGCAGATGAAGCTGCCCTTTGCGGCTGGTGATGACTATGGCGTTCAATCCGGTTCGGCCACCATCGAACTCGACCTTGCCTCTGTTGACCGCCGTTATGGTCTGACGCTTGAGCCAGAACCACGCGACGTAATTTCCGTTGAATTGCCGATGCCGATTACAGGGGATCGCACCGACTTTATCGAGGACTTTATCGAGGATTTCTCGGAACACCCCTGGGCGCATCTGCCTGTCAAAATCACTCTGACCGCGCGCGATGCCGCAGATCAGGAAACGCAGTCCGAGCCGTATATGACGGCGCTGCCTGCCCGTCGTTTTTTCGATCCCTTGGCGGCGGCGATAATCGAACAGCGGCGCGATCTGCTATGGACACGCGAGAACGCCACGCGCGTTGCGCAGCTTTTGCGGGCAGTGTCTCATTTGCCCGAAGACGTGTTCCGATCGGATACGGCTTATCTGCGGTTGCGCGTGACGCTTCGGCGGCTTGAGACATTCACCGAATACGGCCTGAAACCGAAACAGCAGGCTGAGATTGCTCAGTCCCTGTGGGATCTGGCGGTTCTGATCGAGGAAGGAACGCTGGCGGATGCGTTGGAACGGATGCGTCGCGCGCAGGAACGCCTGACCGAGGCGATGCAGAACGGCGCAACCGATGAAGAAATCGCCGAGTTGATGCAAGAACTGCGCGAGGCTACGCAGGATTATATGCGGCAGCTTCAGCGGTTGGCGCAGGAAAATGGCGGTGAGGAAGGTCAGCAAGGTCAGAACGGCGAAACCATGCAAATGACGCAGGACGACCTGCAGCGCATGATGGACCGTATTCAGGAACTGATGGAACAGGGCCGTATGGCCGAGGCGCAGCAGGCGTTGGAAGAGTTCCAGCAGATGATGGAAAACATGCGCATCACGCAAGGTCAGGGTCAGGGCCAGCAGTCCGAAGGCCAGCAGGCGATGGAAGGTCTGGCCGAGACGCTGCGCGAACAGCAGGGGCTGAGCGATCAGGCTTTCCGCGATTTGCAGGAACAGTTCAATCCCGGCGCGCAAGCTGGTGAAAATCAGGGCAATGAAGGCCGAAATGGGGGTCAGGGCCGCGGCGAAAGCCACGAAGGCCAAGGTGGTCAGGGTCAGGGTTCGGATCAGGCCGGAGAAGGTCAGCAGGGTCAGGGATCGCTGGCCGATCGCCAGCAAGCCTTGCGCGATGAGCTTGGTCGGCAGCAACAGAACTTGCCCGGCGCTGGAACGCCCGAGGGCGAATTTGCCCGCGACGCGCTGGGTCGTGCGGGCCGCGCCATGGACGAGGCCGAGCAAGCGCTGCGCGGTGACGATCTGGCCGAGGCGATTGATCGCCAGTCCGAGGCGATGGAAGCCCTGCGCGAAGGTATGCGTTCACTGGGTGAGGCGTTAGCCCAGAACCAGCAGAACCAGCCCGGTCAAGGCGCGCAGGAAGGCGACATGCAGGCCAACAATCGCGATCCTCTGGGTCGTAGCCCGGGTGCAGCAGGGTCGATTTCAACCGATGACAACCTGCTGCAGGGCGAAGATGTCTATCGCCGGGCACGGGAATTGCTGGACGAAATCCGCCGCCGGACCGGAGAATCGGACCGGCCTGAGATTGAACTGGAATATCTCAAGCGACTGCTGGAGCGGTTCTAACGCGACAGGTCAGTTCTGCGGTGTGCCGGCTCCGGTCTGCGCCTCAAGCCAAACGCGTGCCTGATCGACAAGTGTCACATAGCCATCAAGGACAGGATCAGCCTGCGGTACGGCCTCGGAAATGCGTTGTGCGTTGCCGTAGATCAGGAACAGGATAACGCCAATGATGATCATCAGCAGGAAACCACGCCGGAACCCACCGCCAGACTTGCGCGGTACCAGTTCCACCTCTTCTTTCTTTTTCTTTTTTTTCTTGGGTGCGGGTTCTTCGCTACGCAGCGAGGAATTGATTGCGTCGACATCGGGAAGCGCGTCTTTCTGACCGGCATCCTCGGCCGTTTCCCTTGCCGTCAGGTCCTTGATTGCCTGCTCTGGCTCAGGCTCTGGAGGCGCGTCTAGCGCCAAATCGGGCTGCGTTTCCAGAGTTTCAGCTTCTTTCGCGCGCAGGTCAGCCTCACGCGCGGCTTCCTCTTTCAGGATGTTCGCTACGGCAGGATCAACGTTGCCCGACGCTGAGTCCTCGGACGGTTTGTCCTCGGCCGTTGGGGTATCCGGTTCCGCGTCCGCTGCAGGTTTTTGCGGTGGTTCCAGCGCAGGTTCTGCCGGGGTTTTCTCAGTCGTGCCGGTTTCGGGTTTCGCTGGTTCGGGCGTGGCCACGGGTTCTGGTTTTTTGCTTTGGAACCATGTTTTTTCGCAGTTGGAGCATTGAACGTCACGCCCCTCTGAAGGGATAACCTCGTCTGGCACCTCGTATTGGGCACCGCAATTCGGACAAGTAAGACGCATGCTGCCTCCCGGCCATAGTATTGACCTGATGATAGTTTTTTCAGGAATGATATTCCGTTAAGACCTGACAGCAAAGAGTGTTTTCGGTTTCACGCCGCAAGTGTCACCAATTCGACCCGGTGCAGGCATTGAAACCGTCACCATGCTCGGGCAAGAAGAACAACAGAATAACCGGGGGGCGCCTGTGATCGAGCTGGAAAACGTCAGCTATACCTATGGTGGAGGGGCATTGCTGAGCGATGTTTCCCTACAGTTGAACCCGGGTTCGTTCCATTTTCTGACCGGGCCGTCGGGGGCGGGTAAGACGACCCTTTTGAAACTCTGCTATGGGGCGCTGTTGCCGACCTCAGGCCAGCTTAAGGCATTTGAGCAAGATGTTGCCACGCTGGACCGCGATCAAATGGCGTTGCTGCGCCGCCGGATCGGAGTCGTGCATCAGGATTGCCGGTTTTTGGATCACATGACATTGGCCGAGAACGTGGCCCTGCCGCTGATGGTGTCGGGCCGTGCCGAATTTGCGCAGCAGCAGGACTTGACCGAGTTGTTGAACTGGGTCGGGCTTGGCACGCGGCAAGACGCGGTTCCGCCCGAACTGTCCGGTGGTGAGCGTCAACGCGCAGCCCTGGCCCGGGCAGTGATCCTGTCGCCGGATGTCGTGCTGGCGGACGAGCCCACCGGGAACGTCGATTGGGAGATGTCCCAGCGTCTGCTGCGTCTATTGGTGGAGCTGAACAAGATGGGAAAAACTGTTTTGATCGCCACCCATGACCTTAGCCTCATCCGGGCGGCCAAAAGCCAGGTTCAGGCGCGTGTGTTGCGCATCTCGCAACGACAGGTCCAACTGGCCGGAGCAGATCTATGAGCGAGGGTACCATTCGCAATCTGCTGAAACGGGACAAGCGGACTGATCGCGTTGTTCCCCCAACGGGGTATACGGCGCAGCTTACAGTGTTTGTCTCAGGCGCGATGGCTTTCCTTGCGGTGTTTGCACTGGCCCTGTCACTGGCATCGGGGCGACTGGCGGACCGTTGGGCGACCGAGCTGGCAGGGGCCGCTACGTTGCGCATCAATGCCCCGTCCGATCAGCTTGCCGCGCAGACCGAGGCCGCGTTGACGGTGCTGTCGCAAACGCCCGGAGTTGCATCTGCGCGGGCTTTGACATCGGATGAGCAATTGGCCCTGCTGTCTCCGTGGTTCGGCCCGGACCTGCCATTGGATACGCTGCCCGTCCCGCAACTGATCGAGATTATCGAGGGCGCGCCAGGGCTGGATGTAACCGGCCTTCGCTTGCGGCTTGGGGCCGAGGTGCCGGGCGCTGTGCTGGATGACCATACCCGTTGGCGCGAGCCACTGGTCGATGCGGCGACGTCGCTGCGACGGCTGGGGTGGATTTCAATCCTGCTGATCGGTGTTGCGACGGCGGCCATGATCACATTGGCTGCAAACGCGTCACTTGCGGCCAATGCGCAGATTATCGAAGTTCTGCGGCTTGTGGGCGCGCGCGACAGGTTCATCGCAAATGCTTTCGTGCGTCGGTTCACGTATCGCGCGTTCTTTGGTGCCTTGGTCGGCGTTGTGCTTGGGATGACAGGGGTCTTGCTGCTGCCCGAAGCCTCGGATGAGGGTGGGTTCCTGACCGGCCTCGGGTTTCAGGGGCTGGGTTGGTTTCTGCCGTTACTTATCCCCCTTATGGGAGCCGCAGTTGCGTTTCTGGCCACTTGGACCGCGGCAACCCGCAAATTGACGGAGCTTTCGTGATGGCTGATGCGATACAGTGGATTCGATCGTTGATTTTCATGATCGTGATTTACGCTTGGATGTTGGTTCTGGGCATTGTCTTTGCGCCTTACGCCCTGTTTGCCAAGAAAGGCGCGTTGCAGGCCTGCAAGCTGTACGCCCGCACAACCCTATGGCTGGCACGTTGGATGGTTGGTATTCGCTTCGAAGTTCGCGGCACGGTGCCCGTGGATGAAGTGGTAATTGGGGCCAAACACCAGTCGTTTCTGGATATCATGATAATCTTCCACGCGGTCCCGCATGGAAAGTTCATCATGAAGCGGGAATTGCTATGGACTCCGATGATTGGTCTTTACGCTCGTCGGCTTGGGTGTATCCCGGTGAATCGCGGCAAGAAAGGCGTAGCGGTGGCCAAGATGGTAAAGGACGTCGCGACAGAGTTTGCCGAGCCGGGTCAGTTGGTCATCTATCCGCAAGGCACGCGTGTCGCCCCCGGCGCGCGGAAACCCTATAAGGTTGGTGCCGCAGTGCTATACGAAGGGTTGGGTTTTGCCTGTGTTCCGGCGGCTACTAACGCCGGAGTTTTCTGGCCTCGGACCGGGGTGATGCGAAAACCCGGTCTGGCGATTGTCGATTTCCTGGACCCGATCGAGCCGGGTGTCGAGCGGGAGGCGTTTCTGACCCGACTGGAAGAGGCAATCGAAACGCGTTCAGATGCGTTGATGCGGGAAGTGGGGTTTGATCCAGATGGAGTTCATTGAGGACATAGAAACGCTCGAAAGCCTCTATGGTACGCCAGGTGCGCCATCCCTACGCAAAGTGGCGGACCGGATGACCCCTTTGTACCGAAAATGGATCATGGCGTCGCGCTTGTGCGTCCTCAGCACAGTCGGTCCGGAAGGTGTGGATGGCAGCCCGCGCGGAGATGACGGGCCCGTGGTTCTGGAACTGGATGACAGAACGCTGGCGATGCCCGACTGGCGGGGCAACAACCGGCTGGACAGCCTGCGCAACATCGTGCGCGACCCGCGCGTTTCCCTGATGTTCATGGTGCCGGGGTCAAACAATGTCGTACGTGTGAATGGCACGGCCCGACTGACGGCAGACAAGGCTCTGACAGGGCGGTTTGAGAAAAACGGCAAACGTCCAGCGACGGTGATCGTTGTCGACATCGCCGAGGTCTACACACAATGCGCCCGCGCGCTTATCCGGGCGCGCACCTGGAACAGCGGTGACGAAAGCGCCAACCTTCCCACTATCGGCGAAATTCTAGCTGAGGCCTCAAGCGGAGAAGAGGGCGGCGCGCGCTATGATCAGGAATGGCAAGCACGAGCCGCGAAAACGATGTGGTAAATCCGCAGATCAGGCGGGTTGAGCGGTCATGTTCTGGAACATCGCCTTGACCTCGTCCACGCTGATGCCGAGACCCTTGGCCAGTTTGTGAATAAACACTGTTTCAGCCTTGTCCAGATCGCCATCTGCGCCCACGATCATCAGCGTGGCTTGCATGACCATGCGTTTCTGATCGGCAGTCAGCCCACGGCCAAAGGCTGCAAATTGCGCATCCGTTGGTTTGGCCTCGGCCATATTGTATATGCGGCGAATACGGGATTCATCAAAGGTTTCACCCGTCATCTGCTGGGCGATGTTGGCCATCGTTGAAATTTCCGCCGCATCAAGCGAGCCGTCCGCTTTTGCAGCGTGACACATCGCATCCATTGCCTGCAACGCTGCGGGATTTGCTGTGCCCATTTCCGCATAGCGTTCTTTCGTGCGCTTGGATTGCCCCGCCTTTTTTGCTCCGGCCAAAATAAGAAGAACGGCGATTGCGCCCAAGCCCCAAAAGCCGGACACCATGTCCGCACGCGACATTTTGGGTTGCGCTGGCAAGTCCGAAGGAAAGTCTCCCAGTGCTTTCCCAAGCTCCAGCCTGTCTGCGGGCATGTTGTAATAACTGTCGCTGTCGCATTTATTCGGCGCCATCACATAGCCGATAGAGCTGCGCCAAACCCCGGCGAACATGATGTGCGTTTTCTTGGTCAGATGGCACAACGACAGATTTTGACCGTTGTTGTCTTCAATATCCGTAGGGGTAATCAGGGTCATCTGCTCGGATGTACCCCAAACGCCACCCGCGCGCCCCGCCTGTGCCTCTTTTCCGAAAAATAACGCGATAATCAGCGCCGCAGCGCAAAATGAAAGAAATCTCATATCAGCCTCAAAAAAATTTGTTCGATCCCAGCCGCAGGGACGCGCCCAGCGGTCACAAGGTGTTGATCAACCTAAGCGAGAGCAAAACTAAGGCAGAGTCGCGGAATAAAAAAGGCGGACACTTTGGCCCGCCTTTGATGTTTTGAGTGCTGAAAGGTCAGCTATGGATTGGGCCGTCCCCGCAGGCCAGCGAAGCCTCGCGCACGGCTTCCGAGTAGGTCGGGTGGGCGTGGCAAGTCAGGGCCAGGTCTTCAGCCGACGCACCGAACTCCATCGCGACGCAGACTTCGTGGATCAGGTCACCTGCAGCGGGGCCAATGATATGTGCGCCCAGAATGCGGTCGGTTTCCTTGTCGGCCAGAATCTTGACGAAACCGTCGGCGGCAAAGTTCGCCTTGGCGCGTCCATTGCCCATGAACATGAACTTGCCGACCTTATAGGCGCGACCCGCCTCTTTCAGCGTGGCTTCGGTTTCGCCGACATTTGCGACCTCGGGCCAAGTGTAGATCACACCGGGAATAACGCCGTAGTTCACATGGCCGTGCTTGCCTGCGACCTGCTCGGCGGCGGCCATGCCTTCATCTTCGGCCTTGTGGGCCAGCATAGGGCCTTCGGTCACGTCACCGATGGCATAGATGCCGGGCACGTTGGTCTGCCAATCACTGCCAACCTTGATCTGGCCGCGCGGCGTCATCTCGACGCCCAGAGCATCCAGTCCCAGACCATCCGAGAACGGCTTGCGCCCGGTGGCGACCAGCACGGTGTCGGCGTCGATCACGTGCTCGCTGTCATCTTTGCGCAGCTTGTAGGTGACCTTGGCCTTGGTCTTGGTGGCTTCGGTCTTTTGCACGGCGGCGCCCATGACGAACTTCAGGCCCTGCTTCTTGAGAATCCGCTGGAACGTCTTTTGTACCTCGGGGTCCATACCCGGCGTGATCTCGTTGAGGAATTCGATCACAGTCACCTCGGCGCCTAGACGCTGATAGACCGAGCCCAACTCCAGCCCAATCACGCCCGCGCCGATCACAACCATCTTTTTCGGGATTTTGCCCAGCGACAACGCACCGGTCGAAGTCACGACGATTTTCTCGTCCACCTCGACACCCGGCAGCGAGGACGGCTCGGACCCTGAGGCGATGATGATGTTCTTGGCCTCGTGGACCTCATCGCCCACCTTGACCTGACCTGCGGCAGGGATTGAGCCCCAGCCCTTAAGCCAGTCGATCTTGTTCTTCTTGAACAGAAACTCGATGCCCTTGGTGTTACCGTCGATCACCTCGTCCTTATAGGCCTGCATCTGCTTCCAATCGACCGAGGGGCTTTTGCCCTTCAGGCCCATCTTGGCAAAGTTATGCTCGGCCTCATGAAGCTGGTGCGATGCGTGCAACAATGCCTTCGATGGGATGCAGCCTACGTTCAGGCAGGTGCCGCCCAACGTTTCACGCCCTTCAACGACAGCGGTCTTCAGACCCAACTGGGCGCAGCGTATCGCGCAGACATAGCCGCCGGGGCCGGCGCCAATAACGATGACATCATAGTTTGCCATTTTATTCTCCTAGAACCTGAGGAGTTAAATTTAAATCGGGTGGCCATCATGGGATGGCGCACCCGGCAATAGTCAGACCGGTGTCAGAATTTTTGTTTTGATATGGGCAACTCCGCCACGCTCGTGATGCATGGCCAGTTCCTCAGATTCAATAAAGTCCTGAGCGCGCTCCAGATCCGTGATTTCGAACAACGCAACTGCGTGGTCTTTCTGATCTGGGTCTTTCCAGATGTGGAGGTCCCGGATTCCCGCGGCCTCTCGCATTTTTTGGTCTTCGCGGAAGACTTTCAGCCAGACATCAAAGTCCGCCACGTCAGCCTCCCAAAGTACATGAGTCGCCATGATTACAGATCCATCAGCAAGCGGCGTGGGTCTTCCAGCGCTTCTTTTACGCGGACAAGGAACGTCACCGCGCCTTTGCCGTCAACGATCCGGTGATCATAGGACAGGGCCAGATACATCATCGGGCGAATCTTGATCTCACCGTTGATCACCATGGGGCGGTCCTGAATCTTGTGCATACCCAGAATGCCCGATTGCGGCGGGTTCAGGATCGGCGAAGACATCAGCGAGCCATAGACACCGCCATTCGAGATGGTGAAGGTGCCGCCCTGCATCTCGGCCATGGACAGCTTGCCGTCACGGGCACGTCTGCCTTTTTCTGCGATCGCCTTTTCGATTTCGGCAAAGGACATGCTGTCCGCGTCGCGGATGACCGGAACCACCAGACCCTGCGGAGTTCCCGCAGCCACGCCCATGTGGACGAAGTTCTTATAGACAATATCCGTTCCGTCGATCTCGGCGTTCACCTCAGGTACTTCTTTCAAAGCGTGACAGCAGGCTTTGGTGAAGAAGGACATAAAGCCCAAACGGACGCCATGCTTTTTCTCGAACTGGTCTTTGTACTGGCTACGCAGGGCCATCACTTCGGTCATGTCCACCTCGTTATAGGTGGTCAGGATCGCGGCCGTGTTCTGCGCGTCTTTCAGGCGCTTGGCGATGGTCTGGCGCAGACGGGTCATGCGCACACGCTCTTCGCGCCCGGCATCCTCTGCGGCAACCGGCGCGCGTGGGGCAGGGGAAGCAGGGGCGGGGGCAGCCGCCGCAGGTGCTGGTGCCGTAGCGGCCGCTGCAACAGCGTTTGCGACGTCCTCTTTCATGATGCGGCCATCGCGCCCGGATCCGGTGACCTGATCTGCAGACAGTCCTGCTTCGGCCATAGCTTTTTCAGCGGACGGTGCGTTGGCGACATCCTTGCCACTGCCATCGCCGGTACCCGCGGCAGGTGCCGCTGCCGGTGCTGACGGTGCCGGGGCTGCACCTGCCGCTGCGCCGGAAATCACGGCCAGCTTTGCCGTTGCGTCGACGGTGGTGCCTTCGGGCGCTACGATCTCGGCCAATACGCCAGCCGTCGGGGCGGGAACCTCGACCGAGACCTTATCAGTTTCAAGCTCACACAGCATTTCGTCTTGCGCGACGCTGTCGCCGACCTGTTTGAACCAAGTGGACACAGTCGCTTCGGTGACGGATTCGCCCAGCGTAGGAACCATCACGTCCACGCTTCCGCCAGACGCTGCGGGTGCGGCGGCAGGCGCAGGGCTTGGGGCCGCCGCCGGAGCCGGGGCGGCGCCTTCTCCGGCTGCGATCGTCGCCAGCAAAGCGTCAACGCCTACGGTTTCGCCTTCGGCTGCAACAATCTCACCCATCACACCAGCGGCAGGCGAAGGGACTTCGACGGTGACTTTGTCGGTCTCCAACTCGCACAGCATCTCATCCACAGCCACTGCGTCGCCCGGTTTTTTGAACCAGGTTGCGACCGTGGCCTCGGTGACCGACTCGCCCAGCGTGGGAACACGAACTTCAATGGACATTGCTTATTTTCCTTCAATGCTCAGCGCTTCGTTCACCAGCGCTTCTTGTTGGGCTTTGTGTTGGCTGGCCAGACCCGTTGCGGGCGAGGCCGACGTCGCGCGGCCGACATAGCGTGGCCGTGTATGCTTGGCACCGATCCGGGTTAGGACCCATTCGATATTCGGCTCGATAAAGGTCCAGGCCCCTTGGTTCTTGGGTTCTTCCTGACACCAGACCATCTCGGCCCCTTTGAATCGCTCAAGCTCGTTGATCAGTGAGTGCGCGGGGAAGGGATAGTATTGTTCGATCCGCAACAAATAGACATCGTCGATACCGCGCGCGTCGCGCTCTTCCAGCAGGTCATAGTAGACCTTGCCAGAACACAGAACGACCCGCTTGATCTTTTTGTCTGCGACCAGCTTGGTGTCGGAATTTCCCTGCTGCGCGTCATCCCACAGCACCCGGTGGAAGCTGGACCCGGTGGTGAAATCCTCGGCCGTGCTGACGGCCAGCTTGTGACGCAGCAGCGACTTGGGCGTTACCAGGATCAGCGGTTTGCGGAATGTCCTGTGCAATTGTCGGCGCAGGATGTGGAAATAGTTCGCGGGCGTCGTACAGTTCGCCACGATCCAGTTGTCCTGACCGCACATCTGCAGGAACCGTTCAAGCCGGGCGGACGAGTGTTCCGGGCCTTGCCCTTCGAACCCGTGCGGTAGCAGCGTCACCAACCCGGACATACGCAGCCATTTCGATTCACCCGAGCTGATGAATTGGTCGAACATGATCTGCGCGCCGTTGGCAAAATCGCCGAACTGCGCCTCCCACAGGGTCAGGGCGTTGGGTTCGGCCAGCGAATAGCCATATTCAAAGCCCAGCACCGCGTATTCGGACAGCATCGAGTCGATCACTTCATACTGCGACTGGCCGGCGCGGATATTGTTCAGCGGGTAATACCGTTCCTCGGTCTCCTGATGCACAAAGCCAGAGTGGCGCTGGCTGAATGTGCCGCGCGTCGCGTCCTGGCCGGACAGACGCACCGGATAGCCTTCGGTCAGCAGGGACCCGAAGGCCAGCGCTTCACCCGTTGCCCAATCAAAACCTTTGCCGTTGTCGAACATCTGCTTCTTGTGATCGAGCAGGCGCGACACCGTCTTGTGAACGGCGATATCCGCAGGCGCATGGGTCAGCGCATTTCCGATCTCGGCCATTGTCTCGGGCGTGATCGCAGTGTCGCCACGCACATATTCTTCCTTGTTCTTGTCCAGGTGCGACCAGCGCCCGTCCAACCAATCGGCCTTGTTGGGTTTGTAGTCTTTTCCGGCCTCGAACTCATCATTCAGATGAGCCTGGAACGCGGCCTTCATGTCCTCGATCTCGCCCTCGGGGATCAGGCCATCTTTGACCAGACGCTCGGTGTACAGCGACAGCGTGGTCTTATGCGTTTTGATCTTCTTATACATGATCGGGTTAGTGAACATGGGCTCATCGCCCTCGTTGTGACCAAACCGGCGATAGCAGAAGATGTCGATGACCACGTCCTTGTGGAACTTCTGGCGGAATTCAGTGGCGACCTTGGCGGCGTGAACCACAGCCTCGGGGTCGTCGCCGTTCACGTGGAAGATAGGTGCCTCAACCATCAGCGCGATATCCGTCGGATATGGGCTGGAGCGGCTGAAATGCGGCGCGGTGGTAAAGCCGATCTGGTTGTTTACCACGATATGCATGGTGCCGCCGGTCTTGTGACCGCGCAGACCAGACAGGCCAAACCCTTCGGCAACAACACCCTGACCGGCAAAAGCTGCGTCGCCGTGCAGCAGGATGCCCATCACGGAGGTACGCTCGGCGTCCTTGAACTGATCCTGCTTGGCGCGGACCTTGCCTAGAACCACCGGGTTCACTGCCTCAAGATGGCTAGGGTTGGCGGTCAGCGACAGGTGCACGCTGTTGCCGTCAAATTCACGGTCGCTAGAAGCACCGAGATGGTATTTCACATCGCCCGAGCCATCCACGTCCTCGGGCTTGAAGCTGCCGCCCTGAAACTCGTTGAAGATCGCGCGATAGGGTTTGCGCATCACGTTGGCCAGAATGTTCAGACGGCCACGGTGCGGCATCCCGATGACGATTTCCTTGACGCCCAAGGCACCGCCACGCTTGATGATCTGCTCCATCGCGGGGATCAGGGCCTCACCCCCGTCCAGACCGAACCGTTTGGTGCCCATGTATTTGACGTGCAGGAATTTCTCGAAGCCCTCGGCCTCGACCATCTTGTTCAGGATCGCCTTGCGGCCTTCCTTGGTAAACGCGATTTCCTTGCCGTATCCTTCGATCCGTTCCTTCAGCCACGCGGCCTGTTCAGGGTCGGAGATATGCATGTATTGCAGCGCGAAGGTGCCGCAATAGGTCCGCTTCACGATATCTACGATCTGCCGCATCGAGGCCATCTGCAGACCCAGCACGTTGTCGATAAAGATCGGCCGGTCCATGTCGGCCTCGGTGAACCCATAAGTCTTGGGGTCCAGTTCAGGATGGGTGCTGGCCGCCCGCATCCCCAGCGGATCCAGATTGGCGGCCAGATGGCCCCGGATGCGATAGGCCCGGATCAGCATCAGCGCCCGCAGACTGTCCAGAACGGCGCGCTTGATCTGGTCGTCGCTGACCTCAACGCCTTTGTCTGCCGCCTTGTCCTTGATCTTTTTTCCCGCCGCCTTGGCGTCAATCTCGGCCCATTCCCCAGTGAGCGCCCCGGTCAGATCATCCGCTGGCATCGGCGGCCAGTCGGTTCGCGCCCATGATGGCCCTTCGGCTTCTTTCTGGACGTCCGGCGTCGCGTCGCCCATGGCCTTGAAAAACTCGGCCCAGGCCGCGTCTACCGCGCCGGGGTCCTTTGTGTACTGAGCATAAAGCTGCTCCAGATATTCGGCATTATGCCCTTGCATAAAGCTTGAGGCATGAAAGGCAGAGTTGGGCGAGTGTTCGGTCATTGGGTTACCTCATATGGGTTGGGACCGTATTGATTTGTGCCTGGCTGACTGGGGCGGGTCAGCCACCACAGCACCAGGAGAGGCGACACCACCAGAACCAGCAGCGTCGGAATGACGACCAGCAAAGTGGCGCGGGTAAACAGGATGTCCAGATTGCCACCGTGCTGGAAACTGGACGCCAGACCAATTCCGAAAATCAGAACTGCGGCGGCTCCGAGGATCAGCAGGATCGGCAGCAGCGCATAAAGCCCGCTGCGCCCGGTGTCATGCATCCGGCGCCATGCGACCGCGAGATGCGGGAAAAAGACGATTACGCCGACGATTGACTGTACCGGTTGGCTTGATGTGGCGGTGACGGATTTCGTCGTGCCCGTTTCCGTCGTGGTGACCTGAGTGAAAAACTGCCAGTCAATAATCCCGGCGATGATATTCCAGATCACGATAAACAGGAAAAAGAACCAGTACTCGGGCCGCGAGGCGCGGCCCGAGAATGTTAAGAACTTTGAGAAACACGTTTTGACAGCCTCACCAAAGGTCATGTTTTCCGTTCCTCCCAAAGTAGACGGCTAAGCCGCCGCTTTAACCAATCGCTTCCAGCACGGCCTCACCCAGCGTCGCGGGGCTTTCTGCCACAACGATACCGGCCGAGCGCATGGCTTCGATCTTGTCCTCGGCTCCGCCTTTGCCGCCGGCGACGATCGCGCCCGCGTGGCCCATACGGCGGCCCGGAGGGGCTGTGCGGCCTGCGATGAAACCAGCAACCGGCTTTTTGCGGCCCTTCTTGGCCTCATCCGCCAGGAACTGCGCGGCTTCTTCTTCGGCCGAGCCACCGATCTCACCGATCATGATGATCGAGTGGGTTTCGTCGTCCGCCAGGAACCATTCCAGCACGTCGATATGCTCGGTGCCTTTGATCGGGTCGCCGCCGATGCCCACACAGGTGGATTGGCCCAGACCCACATCGGTGGTCTGCTTGACGGCCTCATAGGTCAGGGTGCCCGAACGCGACACAACGCCGACCGAGCCGCGCTTGTGGATGTGGCCGGGCATGATGCCGATTTTGCAGGCGTCGGGCGTAATGACACCGGGGCAGTTCGGGCCGATTAGGCGCGATTTCGAGCCTTCCAGCGCCCGCTTTACCTTCATCATGTCCAGAACCGGGATGCCTTCGGTGATGCAGACGATCACCTCCATCTCGGCATCAATCGCTTCGAGGATCGAGTCAGCCGCGAAAGGCGGCGGCACATAGATCACGCTGGCGTTGGCTTCGGTCACATGCTTGGCCTCGTGGACCGAGTTAAACACGGGCAGGTCAAGATGGGTCATCCCGCCTTTGCCGGGGGTTACACCGCCGACCATCTTGGTGCCATAAGCAATGGCCTGTTCGCTGTGGAATGTGCCCTGCGAACCGGTAAAGCCCTGACAGATCACTTTGGTATTTTCGTCGATGAGGACTGCCATCTGGCGTTCTCCTTTGTAGGGCGGGTTTTGGCCCGCCAAAATCTTGGGAAAGGCGGGCTGAAGCCCGCCTTACGGGATGACAATCAGCCTTTTACCGCCTTCACGATCTTCTCGGCACCGTCTTTCAGGTTGTCCGCGGCGATCACGTCCAGACCAGAGGTGTTGATGATCTCTTTGCCTTTCTCGACATTCGTGCCTTCCAGACGCACGACCAGCGGAACCTTCAGGCCGACCTCTTTCACCGCTGCGACAACGCCTTCGGCGATGACGTCACAGCGCATGATGCCGCCGAAGATGTTGACCAGAATGCCTTTGACGTTCGGGTCCGAGGTGATGATCTTGAACGCCTCAGTGACTTTCTCTTTGGTCGCACCGCCGCCCACGTCGAGGAAGTTGGCAGGCTCAGCCCCATACAGCTTGATGATGTCCATGGTCGCCATCGCAAGCCCGGCACCGTTGACCATGCAGCCGATCTCACCATCCAAGGCGATGTAGTTCAGATCGTATTTGGAGGCTTCGAGTTCCTTGGGGTCTTCCTCGGTCTCGTCGCGCAGCTCGGCGATGTCGGGGTGGCGGTAAACCGCGTTGCCGTCAAAGCCCAGCTTGGCGTCCAGTACCTTCAGGTCGCCGCTATCCGAGACGATCAGAGGGTTGATCTCCAGCATCTCCATGTCCTTCTCGACGAAGGCCTGGTACAGCTGACCCATCAGCTTGACGCATTGCTTGACCTGCGCGCCTTCCAGACCCAGCGAAAAGGCGATGCGGCGGCCGTGGTAAGCCTGATAGCCGGTCACAGGGTCCACCGAGAAGGACAGGATTTTCTCAGGCGTGGAATCGGCCACTTCTTCGATGTCCATGCCGCCTTCGGTCGAGCATACGAACGAGATGCGGCTGGTCTGGCGATCCACCAGCAGGGCCAGATACAGTTCGCGTTCGATGCCGGAACCAGCCTCGATATAGATGCGATTGACCTGCTTGCCTGCGGGGCCAGTCTGATGTGTGACCAGCGTGCGGCCCAGCATCTTTTTGGCTTCTTCGGCGGCTTCTTCCACCGACTTGGTCAGACGGACACCGCCTTTTTCACCGGCGTCAGCCTCTTTAAACGAGCCCTTGCCGCGGCCACCCGCGTGGATTTGGGCCTTTACAACCCACAAGGGGCCGTCCAGTTCACCGGCTGCGGTTTTGGCTTCCTCGGCGCGCAGAACCGCGCGACCTTCAGAGACCGGAGCGCCATAGCTGCGAAGAAGAGCCTTGGCCTGATATTCGTGAATGTTCATCGAAACTGTCCCGTTTGACTACGATTACTTCGTTATAGAAATGTCCGAAGGGTAAATTTAAAGGTTTTTTTGTTTTCAAAGCCCTTTTTTACAGAGATTTTTACTGTTTGTGATCACACTTTTTTGGGGTGTGATCACAAAATGACGGAAGTTAAATTTATGATTCGATAAATCGTTTCGCGCCTTTGAAAACACATTCAAAAAGGGTGTTTGAGGTGTTTGCGCTAATACTCTTCCCGCAAGTATTGCGGATCAAGAGGCCAGTACAAAAGAAAACCGGCCCAACTTGTGGGCCGGTTTGGAATGTCGAAACGGCCGAAATTAGGCCAGAGAGCTGTCGATGCCCTTACATGCCTCGATCAGGCCCTTCACAGCGTTGACCGAGTTATCGAAACCGGCTTGCTCTTCTTCGTTGAGTTTGATGTCGACAACACGCTCGATGCCGCCCGCGCCGATCACGGTGGGGACGCCTACATACATGCCGTCAACGCCCAGTTCGCCGTTGCAATAGGCGGCACAGGGCAGGACGCGCTTCTGGTCTTTCAGGTAGGCTTCGGCCATTTCGATCGCCGATGTTGCCGGAGCATAGAAGGCCGAGCCGGTTTTCAGCAGGCCAACGATTTCGGCGCCACCGTCACGGGTACGCTGAACGATGGCGTCCAGTTTCTCTTGTGTGGTCCAGCCCATTTCAACCAGATCGGGCAGCGGGATACCAGCAACGGTCGAATAGCGCACCGACGGAACCATCGTGTCGCCGTGGCCGCCCAGAACAAATGCTGTGACGTCGCGCATGGACACGTTGAACTCTTCCGACAGGAAATGCGCAAAACGGCCCGAGTCCAGAACGCCTGCCATGCCGCAGACCTTGTTGTGGGGCAGGCCCGAGAATTCGCGCAGCGCCCAGACCATCGCGTCCAATGGGTTGGTGATGCAGATGACGAACGCATCGGGCGCATTGGCGGCGATGCCTTCACCCACGGATTTCATGACTTTCAGGTTGATGCCCAGCAGGTCATCGCGGCTCATGCCCGGTTTGCGGGGAACACCGGCGGTGACGATGCAGACGTCGGCGCCAGCGATGTCCTCGTAGGACTGGGTGCCTTTCAGCTTGGCGTCGAACCCTTCGGAGGGGCCGGATTCAGCGATGTCCAGCGCCTTGCCTTCCGGTGTGCCTTCGGCGATGTCAAACAGGACGACATCACCCAGTTCTTTCATTGCAGCGAGGTGGGCGAGCGTGCCGCCGATCTGACCTGCGCCGATCAGCGCGATCTTGGGTCTGGCCATTTGGAATATCTCCGATGGGTTTTGAAATCGCGGTTGTGCTAGTCGGTAAAACGGATTTGTGCAAGTGTTCTGCTGCGTGGCATACAACCGCATACCGATTTTCCTAGCGTCCAAGGGGCGTGAATTCTTGCTTTTCTGGAATGCTGAATGTTCGAACTGGACTTGATGTTCTTTGCCGTGGCTATCCCTGCCGTGATCTTTGCAGGCATTTCCAAGGGAGGGTTCGGGTCGGGTGTGGCCTTTGCGTCCTCGTCGATTCTGGCGTTGATCCTGACGCCCGGACAGGCGCTGGCGTTGATGTTGCCGATTCTGATGGTGATCGACGTTGCCACCCTGAAACCCTATTGGAAACGGTGGAGCTGGCCGGATTCGCGCCTGTTGATTCTGGGGGCTGTGCCGGGTGTCGCGCTGGGCGCGTGGCTCTATCGTGCCACCGACGACGACTTGCTTCGCCTGCTGATCGGAGGGATCTCGGTCGGGTTCGTGATTTGGCATGTGGCGCAAAGCAGGGGCTGGATTCGTGGTTTTGCCAACCGTCTGCCGCCGTCGGCCGGGCTGTTTGCAGGGTTGGTGGCCGGGTTCACCAGTTTTGTCAGCCATGCTGGCGGTCCGCCTGCCGCCGTGTACCTGCTGTCGCAACGCCTGACGAAGACCGAGTTTCAGGCCAGCACCGTGCTGGTCTTCTGGGTCATCAACGCGGTGAAATTCGTGCCCTTCGCTTATCTGGGCCTGTTTACGTGGCATACGGCGCTGGCGGACTTGCTGCTGGCCCCCTTTGCCATTCTTGGCGCATGGTTGGGTGTCCGGGCACATTTTATGATGTCCGAACGCTTATTCTTTGGCATCGCCTATGTCCTGCTGACTCTGACGGGTAGCAAGCTGATCTGGGATGCACTGACTTAGACGTTGGGCGGCAGTGCCTCGTCCATGTCCTCATAGGACTGACCGGACGCGATTAGGCAGGTCATCCCGTCCGGCAACGTCACCGTGATCGTCCAACTACCGCTTGCGGTCGAGGCATAGACCTCCATCACCGCACCTTGTCGCGCGATGCCAATACCCTGTCGGGTCTCGCCATAGGTTTCAGCCAGTCGCTTTATGATCTCCTCGCGGGGCGCGCAGGTCTGTGCCTGCACCTGAACGGCGGCCAGAACCATGATGCCCAGCCCCATCGTCATCTTGAACAGCGTATTCTGCATCCTTGCACCCTTTCGATTCCATCTGTCCAAAAGGGTGCAAGTGACGTGCCGAAATCTGGTTAAACCGACGCACGTTGCGTCGCGAATGCTGCAACGCGGCGATTTTGTCCTTGAACTTTCCGACAAAAAATGCCCCATTCCGCGCAACTTTATTTCACAAGGGAGAGGCCAATGGACCCCCGTCAGCGCCCCTATCGTTCTGTTCTGTATATCCCCGGCTCGAAAGATCGGGCGCTGGACAAGGCGCGCACCTTGCCGGTCGACGCGATTATCTTTGATCTGGAAGATGCCGTCGCCGCCGACGAAAAAGACAACGCGCGGGAAACGCTCAAGGCCGCTTTGGCCGCGGGTGGATATGGCGCGCGGGTTAAGATTGTGCGGATCAACGGACTGGACACCGAATGGGGCCGCGCCGATGCCGAGGCCGTGCGGGACATGGACGCCGATGTGGTTCTGCTGCCCAAGGTGAACTCGGCCGCTGATGTGGACGCGCTGGCCGCGATCACTGGCGATATCCCGATCTGGGCGATGATGGAGACCCCGCGCGGAATGCTGAACGCCGCCGAGATCGCCGCGCATCCGCTGATGGCGGGCTTTGTTATGGGAACCAACGACCTGGCCAAGGAATTGCAGACCCGGTTCCGCCCCGACCGCCTGCCGCTGATGACGTCGCTGGGCCTGTGTCTGCTGGCCGCCAAGGCCGAGGGGCTGATCATCGTGGATGGCGTCTATAACGCTTTCAAGGATGACGAAGGTCTGGCCGCAGAATGCACGCAGGGCCGTGACATGGGCTTTGACGGCAAGACCCTGATCCACCCCGCTCAGGTCGAGATAACGAACGCGGCCTTCGCCCCGTCTGACGCCGAAATTGACCTGGCGCAACGTCAGATTGCCGCCTTTGAAGAGGTCGAAGCACAAGGGCAGGGCGTTGCTGTCGTGGATGGCAAGATCGTGGAAAACCTGCACGTTGCAACCGCCCGCGAAATTCTGGCAAAAGCAGAGGCGATTTCAGCTTTGCAAGCGGGGTAAGCCAGCATGGGCTTTGTTCTTCTGATCCTTGGTGTGGCGCTTTGGTGGGCCGCACATCTGTTCAAACGCGTCGCGCCCGCGCGGCGCGCGGCCATGGGCAATGGTGGTAAAGGCGCGGTAGCTCTGGCGCTGGTGGCGGCGATTTTGCTGATGATCTTCGGCTATCGCATGACCGATTTCATCTATGTCTGGGCACCGCCGACTTTCATGGTTCACATCAACAATCTGTTGGTGTTGATCGCCATCTTCATGATGAGCCCCGCTGGGAAAAAAAGCCGTCTGCTGAACAAGATGCGCCACCCGCAACTGGCAGGCTTCCGCGCTTGGGCATTTGCGCATTTGCTGGTCAATGGCGATCTAGCCTCGATCATCCTGTTTGGCGGGCTGTTCCTGTGGGCGTTGGTCGAGGTGGTTATGATCAACCGGGCCGAACCCGACTGGACCCCTGGTGAGCCCGGCACCTATGGCAAGGATGCGATGTTCTTTGTGGCCTCAATCGTGCTGCTGGGCGTGATCGGCTATATTCACGGGTTGGTTGGCCCGTCGCCGTTCGGATCATAAGGGGCTGAGGATGGCAAAACTTTATCGTCTGCTGACGGAAGAGGACACCTCGGCCTTTTGCCACAAAGTGTCCGACGCGCTGGCCAAAGGCTGGGAGCTGTATGGCGACCCGTCCTATGCCTTTGACGCAGCAAATAACGTGATGCGCTGCGCGCAGGCTGTGACCAAAGAGGTCGCGGCAGATTACTCCTCTGACATGAAACTGGGACAGCAATAATGGCAAAAACCAATCCGGGCCGCTTTTTCGAGGATTATTCCGTCGGGCAGGTGCTGCACCATGCGGTACCGCGCACCGTGACCGATGGCGAACGTGCGTTGTATCACGCGCTGTATCCGGCGCGCCATGCGCTGTATTCCTCGGATGAGTTCGCCCGGGCCTCGGGCCTGCCGCAAAGCCCGTTGGACGACATGGCGGCGTTTCACGTGGTGTTTGGCAAGACTGTGCCGGATGTCTCGCTGAACGCGGTGGCCAATCTGGGTTATGCCGAGGGGCGCTGGCTGAAGCCGGTCTATCCCGGTGACACGCTGCGGTCGGAATCCGAGGTAATCGGGGTTAAGCAGAACTCGAATGGCAAGACCGGGGTGGTTTACGTGCGCACCCGTGGTCTGAACCAGCGCCACGAGGCGGTCATGGAATATGTCCGCTGGGTGATGGTGCGCAAATCGGACCTGTCCACCCCAGCGCCCGAAGCGGTTGTGCCGCAACTGAAAAAGGCGCTGGAGCCGGGCGATCTGGTCATCCCGCAGGGATTGGATTTCTCGAACTACGATTTCGCCCTAGCGGGTGAGGCGCATCGCTGGGGCGATTATGAGATCGGCGAAAAGATTGACCACGTGGATGGTGTGACCGTGGAAGAGGCCGAGCATATGCTGGCCACGCGTCTGTGGCAGAACACTGCCAAGGTGCATTTCGACCTGACCTTTCGACCCGAAGGGCGGTTGATCTATGGCGGACACGTGATCTCGATGGCGCGGACGCTGTCGTTCAACGGTTTAGCCAATGCACAGATGGTGGTTGGCCTGAACGGCGGTGCACATGCCAACCCGTGCTTCGCTGGCGATACGATCAAGGCGTGGTCCGAGGTTCTGGACAAGGCCGAGACAGATGTTCCCGGAGTTGGGGCGATCCGTTTGCGATTGGTGGCGACCAAAGGTGGGGAGCCTTTTGAGCTAAAGAACGAAGATGGTCGGTACATGCCAAACATCCTGCTTGATCTGGACTATTGGGCCCTGATGCCCGTCTGATCGGGCCGCCCACATTCATGTGATCGCAGCCTTTTCCAAACGTGCTAGGCTGCGGTCATGCTCGTGTTTCGCTCGATTGCTGTTTGTGTCTGCCTGACTCCGCCTGCTTTGGCTTGTGATCTGGCCTTGGCTTTGGCTGTGGACGTTTCGGGGTCTGTTGATTCCACCGAGTACCGTATCCAGATGGACGGCCTTGCGGCCGGGTTGCGCGACCCCATTGTGTCCGAGGCATTGGTGCGCGGTGACGCGCGCCTAATGCTGGTGCAGTGGACTGGCGCATCGCGTCAGAAAGTGACGATACCATGGACGCGAATTGACAGTTTCGAAACGCTGGACGCCTTTGCTGGACAAGTGGCATCGGACCCGCGTGTGTGGCGCAACTTCTCAACGGCGATAGGCGAAGCACTGGAAATGACCCTAACCAGTTTCAATACGGTTTCTGAATGCAAAAGGCACTTGATTGACATCTCGGGCGACGGAATTTCAAACGAAGGGGTTGAACCGACGGAAATTCATGGCGTTTTGCGCAGCCGGGGCGTGACTGTGAACGCGATTGCCATCGAGGAAACCGAACCGGACCTGACCGCATATTTCTTTGAGAATGTTATTGTTGGCGAAGGCGCATTCGTCGTTTCTGCCGCCGGTTTCGAAGATTACCCCGAACGAATTCGTAAGAAACTGCTGCGCGAAGTGACACAGCAAACCGCCGGGCTGGAATAGCTTTGGGTCAGATTCGGAGGTGAAGGCGCTAACATCTGAAAGCTGTGATTTCATTTGTGATCACGTCATTATTTTGTGTGATCACAATTTCAAAATATCCACCATTTTGCGCCAAATATGAGCTTTTTTGCAGTTGCAGCGCGTGACAGACTTGCAAAAAACAGTAAAACCTTCGGAAGCAACCGAAAAGGAGCCAATCCGACATGGCCGATGTAAATCGGGGCAATCGCCCTCTTTCACCACATCTTACGATTTATCGCCCGCAGTTGACCTCAGCGACCTCTATTCTGGTGCGGATCACCGGAATCGCAGCCTTGGCGATGTCATTCTTCGTTGTGTGGTGGCTGCTGGCAGCCGCAACGTCAGAGTCCGCGTTCAACTTTATTGATAGCTTGATGAGAAGCTGGTTGGGCGATCTGGTCATGTTTGGCGCGACCTGGGCGATTTTTTATCACATGCTCGGGCGGTTGCGCCACGTGATCTGGGATCTGGGGTATTGCGTGGACGTCAACATCTCGGAAAAGCTGGGGATCGGCATGTTGGTGCTGGCCACCGTTCTTTCGTTCATAACAGCGATTGCGGTCTAAGGGGGACACCATGAGTTATCTGACAGACCGTAAACGTGCGCAGGGCACAGGTGCAGGCCGGCAGGGGACACATCATCACTGGCAAATGATGGCCAGTTCGACGGCACTGGTTTTCCTTGTTCCACTATTTGTGTTCACTTTCGCGAACGGGCTGGGCGGAACCTACGAAGAGGTTCTTGCCTATTACAGCCGTCCGTTCCCGGCGATCATAACTGGGCTGACGCTGGTCGTCGTTATTATTCACCTGGTCCGCGAGGCACAGGTGGCGATTGAGGACTATGTGCACGGCGTCGCAGAAAAGCTGAGCCTGATGGCAGTTGCAGCTTTTGGATACACTTTGATTGCTGCGGGGCTTTTTGCCCTTGTGAAGCTGGCGCTTTAAGGCGCGGTAGGGATAAAAACAAATGACAGCTGCATACGAATACGAAACACACGACTATGACGTGGTTGTTGTCGGCGCCGGCGGCGCCGGTTTGCGCGCCACTCTGGGCATGGCCGAGCAGGGCCTGCGCACGGCTTGTGTCACCAAGGTTTTCCCGACCCGCTCGCACACGGTTGCGGCGCAGGGCGGTATTGCTGCGTCCCTGTCGAACATGGGACCAGACCATTGGCAGTGGCACATGTATGACACCGTCAAGGGCTCGGACTGGTTGGGTGACACCGACGCGATGGAGTATTTGGCGCGTGAGGCACCAAAGGCGGTGTACGAACTGGAACATTACGGCGTTCCATTCAGCCGCACCGAAGAGGGCAAGATTTATCAGCGCCCGTTCGGTGGCCATACTACGGAATTCGGCGAAGGCCCCGCCGTGCAGCGGACCTGTGCCGCCGCAGACCGGACCGGTCACGCGATCCTGCACACGCTGTACGGTCAGTCGCTGAAGAACAATGCCGAGTTCTATATTGAATATTTCGCCATCGACCTTGTGATGTCCGATGACGGGCAATGTCAGGGCGTCGTCTGCTGGAAGCTGGACGATGGCACGATGCATGTCTTCAACGCCAAGATGGTGGTGCTGGCAACTGGCGGCTATGGCCGCGCCTATTTCAGCGCAACATCGGCCCATACCTGCACCGGTGACGGTGGCGGTATGGTGGCACGTGCGGGCCTGGCCCTGCAGGATATGGAATTCGTGCAGTTCCACCCGACTGGCATCTACGGCTCGGGCTGTTTGATCACCGAAGGCGCACGGGGCGAAGGTGGTTATCTGACCAACTCAGAAGGCGAACGGTTCATGGAGCGTTACGCGCCCCAATACAAAGACCTTGCGCCACGCGATTATGTCAGCCGTTCGATGACGATGGAGATCCGCGAGGGTCGTGGCCATGGCGACAATGGCGATCACATTCACCTGAACCTCAGCCACCTTCCCGCCGAAGCGTTGGCTGAACGACTGCCGGGGATTTCGGAATCCGCGCGCGTCTTTGCCGGTGTTGATGTCACCAAAGAGCCGATCCCGGTTCTGCCGACCGTCCACTACAACATGGGCGGTATCCCGACGAACTATTGGGGCGAAGTTCTGAACCCGACCGCCGATGATCCGACCGCAGTTGTTCCGGGCCTGATGGCGGTGGGTGAGGCCGGATGTGCCTCGGTCCACGGTGCGAACCGTCTGGGGTCCAACTCGCTGATCGACCTCGTGGTGTTTGGTCGCGCGGCTGCGATCCGGGCGGGTAAGGTTGTCGATGCCGACGCGCCGAACCCGGTGCTGAACCAAGCTTCGGTCGATAAGGCATTTGACCGGTTTGATGCCGTTCGCAACGCTAGCGGGTCTATCCCAACGGCTGACCTGCGGCTTGAGATGCAGAAAACCATGCAGGCCGACGCAGCCGTGTTCCGGACCGCCAAGACAATGGCCGAAGGCGTCGAGAAGATGACGGCGATTGCCGCCAAGATGGATGACCTTAAAGTTACCGACCGCTCGTTGGTTTGGAACAGCGATCTGATGGAAACGCTGGAACTCACCAACCTGATGCCAAGCGCGCTTGCCACTATTGTTGGGGCCGAGGCGCGCAAGGAATCCCGCGGTGCCCACGCGCATGAGGACTTCACCGAGCGTGACGACGAAAACTGGCGCGTTCACACGGTCAGCCGGGTTGAAGGAAATAAGGTCGAACTCAGCTATCGCCCCGTTATCGTCGATCCTCTGACCACCGAGGATGAAGGCGGCATCAGCCTGAAGAAAATCGCGCCCAAGGCGCGGACGTTCTAAGGAGAGGAACTTATGGTACAACTGACCCTCCCCAAGAATTCCCGGATCACCACCGGTAAGACATGGCCAAAGCCCGAAGGCGCAACCAATGTGCGCAAGTTCCAGATTTACCGCTGGAACCCGGATGACGGACAGAACCCGCGTGTTGATACGTATTTCGTTGATATGGATAGCTGCGGCCCGATGGTTCTGGACGCGCTGATCAAGATCAAGAACGAGATTGATCCCACGCTGACCTTCCGCCGGTCCTGCCGCGAAGGGATTTGCGGGTCGTGCGCGATGAATATCGACGGGATCAACACGCTGGCCTGTATCTATGGCATGGATGAGATCAAGGGCGACGTGAAAATCTATCCGCTGCCGCATATGCCGGTTGTCAAGGACCTGATCCCCGATCTGACCCATTTCTATGCGCAACACGCGTCCATCATGCCGTGGCTGGAAACCAAGACCAACCGGCCCGCGAAAGAATGGAAGCAGTCCATCGAAGACCGCAAAAAGCTGGATGGTCTGTATGAGTGCGTGATGTGCGCAAGTTGCTCGACCTCATGCCCCAGCTACTGGTGGAACGGCGACCGTTACCTTGGCCCCGCAGCATTGCTGCATGCCTATCGCTGGATCATCGACAGCCGTGATGAGGCGACCGGTGAGCGTTTGGATGAGCTGGAAGATCCGTTCAAGCTGTACCGCTGCCACACGATCATGAACTGCGCCAAGACCTGCCCTAAAGGTCTGAACCCGGCCAAGGCGATTGCCGAGATCAAGAAGATGATGGTCGAACGCGCAGTTTAAGGTGCGCGCAAAATCAGTGCTTGCCGCATTGCGGCAAGCGCATGGCGAGGTTGCAAAACAATGCGATGCAGCCTTCCCTGCTCGGCACTATCTTGTGCGCAGGGAGGAGTGATTCAACTGTAAAAGGGATCGCTCCGATGCAGGATCAAAACCTAAAAACCAAAGCAGACGAAGCGCTTGAGGCGCTGGAACAGGCTTGGGCCTATTACACGCCGGAACCTGTTGCGTCTGACACCCATGAACCAGACTTGTTCGAATATGCGAACGCCGCTTGAACGCATTAAAGGAATGGGTAATGCATAAGCATGCCCATTCTATTGCTTTTGCTGGCCGCTGGCGTTTCTGCGTATTTCATCTGGCGGTCACGAACATCGTCTTTGACACGTGACTGCCGCTGGCGTCAGCACCGTAAGGAGGGTGTCTGGATTTGCGCCTATTGCGGGGCGCAACAGGTTGGGGCTGATAGCCCTAAAACCTGCCTAAGGAAGTAATCTCAAAAGGATACTCTGATCGTCCCGTCCTGTTTAGGCGGCATTTGGGAATGCCGCACGCAGAGCGATTTCAACCATGTCGCCAAAGCTGCTTTCCCGTTCGGATGCGGGCAGAGCCTCACCGGTTAGCAGGTGATCGGATACGGTCAGAACGGCCAGAGCCCGGCACTTGTGCCGTGCGGCCAGAATGTAAAGCTCGGCTGCTTCCATTTCGACGCCAAGAACTCCGTGACGGACCATCTGTTCGTTCAGGTCGGGCCGTTCATCATAGAACACGTCCGAGGAGTAGATTCCCCCGATGTGGGTCGGAGTGCCGCTGGCCTCGGCCGCTTGAGCTGCTGCTTGCAGCAGACCCCAATCCGCGCAAGGCGCAAAGTTGAGTTCCTTCATGATGCCACGCGACGGGGTGCTTAGTGTTGTCGAAGTCATTGCCAGAATGACATCGCGGACATTGACACTATCTTGCATTCCCCCACACGATCCGATCCGGATCAGCGTTTTTGCGCCAAAGTCGCGAATTAATTCGTTCGCGTAGATCGACAATGACGGCATTCCCATTCCGCTACCTTGAATGGAAACGGGGTTTCCTTTCCAGGTTCCGGTAAATCCCAGCATGCCGCGCACATTATTGACTTGTTTCGCGTCATCCAAAAATGTTTCCGCCGCCCATTTTGCCCGATAGGGATCACCCGGCAATAAAACAGTTTCTGCGATTTCGCCTTTTTCAGCGCCAATATGAATCGTCATTTGTTTTTTATTCCAATCAGATTTCCAGATCCGAGATACTTGCACCAGACTTAAGCGCGTCGTGTATCCATTGCGGCTTGCGTCCCCGACCAGACCAGGTTTGTGAGGGGTCTGCGGGGTTGCGGTACTTGGCCTTGGCCTTAAACCCTTTTCCCGACCCAGCGCCGTCTGCAGCCAATTCAGACAAAGAGAACCCGTATTGAGCAGCGGCCTGTTCAGCGGCTTTCAATGCTTCTTGCCGTTCCCGTATTTCCGCCTTTTTAAGCGCCTTTTCGATTTTATCACGCAGTTTAATTAGCTCCTTGCGCGACATAACCTCGAGATCAATTGTCATTATTATTCTCCATGCCATGCCCGAATGGGCAGCCTCCCTTAAGGCTCACTTTAAGTGCAGGCATGGGTTTTACCTATCCCCTTTACCAAAGGGAATAGGCATACCGATAAAAGAAACGAGAGGGTCGGCTATTCTGCTGCCAAATTCTGCGGATCAGCCAGAGTGATAATGTCGCCCATTATCGTATTCAGCTCGAAATTCTTTGGCGTGTAGATTTTCGCGACGCCCATAGTTTTCAGTTTTGCTGCATCTTCATCAGGAATGATCCCGCCGACGACAACAGGGATATCCGTCAGACCAGCCTCTTGCAGTCGGGTCATGACGTCCTGAACTAACGGGATGTGGCTGCCAGACAAGATCGACAATCCAATGACGTGTGCCTTGTCTTCTGATGCAGCAGCCACGATTTCCTCGGGTGTCAGGCGAATACCTTCATAGCTGATATCCATGCCGCAATCGCGTGCCCGGAAGGCGATTTGTTCGGCCCCGTTGGAATGGCCGTCCAGCCCGGGTTTACCAACTAGGAACTTCAGGCGGCGCCCCAATTGATCACTAACCGCGTCAACGGCGGCACGCAGGTCGTCCAGCCCCTCGGTCTTGTTGGACACAGACCCTGAAACCCCTGTCGGGCCGCGATAGGTGCCGTAGACCTTGCGCATTTCTTCCGCCCACTCACCTGTGGTTACACCTGCTTTTGCTGCGGCAATCGACGGCTCCATGACGTTGGCGCCCGTCTGTGCCGCGTTGCGGAGTGCAGCCAGCGCCGCGGTTACTGCCGCCTCGTCACGTTGAGTGCGCCATTCGTTCAGGCGGTCGATCTGCTCCTGTTCGACCGCCGGATCGACAACCATGATGCCGCCATCCTCGGTCTGAAGGGGCGAAGCTTCGCCGTCAGTCCATTTGTTCACACCGACCACAACGGTTTCGTTGCGCTCAATCCGGTTCAGGCGTTCGGCGTTCGAATCGACGAGGCGGGACTTCATGTATTCGATCGACGCGACCGCGCCGCCCATCGAATCCAGGTTGGCCAGTTCGGCGCGCGCCCCTTCTTTCAACTCTTCGACCTTGGCATCCACGGCGGGATTGCCTTCGAACAGGTCGTCATATTCCAGTAGGTCGGTTTCATAGGCCAGAATCTGCTGCATCCGCATGGACCATTGCTGATCCCACGGGCGGGGCAGGCCCAATGCCTCGTTCCACGCAGGCAATTGCACGGCACGGGCACGGGCTTTCTTGGACAGGGTCACAGCCAGCATCTCGATCAGAATACGATAGACGTTGTTTTCAGGCTGCTGCTCCGTCAGACCCAAAGAGTTCACCTGCACGCCATACCGGAAGCGGCGGAACTTTGGATTTTCGACGCCGTAGCGGTCCTGCAGAATCTCATCCCACAGGTCAACAAAGGCGCGCATCTTACACATCTCGGTCACAAACCGGATGCCTGCGTTCACGAAGAACGAAATCCGACCACAGAGCGCCGGGAAATCCTCGGCCGGTACGCGCGGGCGCAATTCGTCCAGAACGGCGATTGCGGTTGCCAACGCATAGGCCAGCTCTTGTTCAGGTGTCGCGCCCGCTTCTTGCAGGTGATAGGAACACACATTCATCGGGTTCCATTTTGGCACATTGGAATAGCAATACTCGGCCACATCCGCGATCATCTTGAGCGAGGGCTTGGGCGGGCATACATAAGTGCCGCGGCTCAGGTATTCCTTGATCAGGTCGTTCTGAACGGTCCCTTGCAGTTTCGAGACATCCGCGCCCTGTTCTTCGGCGACTGCAATATACAGCGCCAGCAACCAAGGAGCGGTCGCGTTGATGGTCATCGAGGTGTTCATCTGTTCCAGCGGAATCTGGTCGAACAGAACCCGCATGTCGCCCAGATGGCTGATCGGCACACCCACCTTGCCAACCTCGCCGCGTGCCAGGGTATGGTCGCTGTCGTAACCGGTTTGCGTCGGCAGATCGAAGGCCACAGAAAGCCCGGTCTGACCCTTGGCAAGGTTCCCACGATACAGTGCGTTTGATGCCTTGGCGGTGGAATGACCGGCATAGGTTCGGATGAGCCAGGGGCGATCTTTCTGCGTCTGCGTCATAACGTGCCTCGTATCTCAGGTGGGTAAGAAAATTACGTCCATGGGTTCTAAAGCGCAATTTTCGGGATATGTCAATTCGCTGCGACGCGGCATTCTGGCTTGTTCTGATTGTAGGACGCAACGTTTGCTGGCAGGGTGCGCGCATGACTCAGACCGTTGAGCTTCCGCTTTGGCTTTTTTTGCTGATCCTGGTGTTTGCCGCGGTCACGTTGGCATCGCATTTCCTGTTCCCATCCGTGAGGTGGTTCTTTCGACGTCGACTGGAGCGCGCGGTCAAACGCCTGAACGAACGGCTTCAACGACCGATCCAACCGTTCAAGCTGGCTGAACGTCATGACATGATTCAGCGCCTTATCTACGATCCTCAGGTGGGGCAGGCGGTGCAGGATCATTCACGCGAAACAGGTGTCCCCGAGGCGGTCGCGTTCGAGCAGGCGCGAAAATATGCGCGTGAGATCGTGCCATCCTTTTCCGCAGTTGCCTATTTCAGCTTTGCGATCAGATTGGCGCGGATGCTGAGCAACGCATTCTATGATGTGCGCCTTAGCTATCAGGACGAAGAGGCCATCAAGAACATTGATCCAGACGCGACCGTTGTGTTCGTGATGAATCACCGAAGCAATATGGACTATGTTCTGGTGACCTACCTAGCGGCTCAGCACTCTGCACTGTCATATGCCGTCGGTGAGTGGGCGCGGGTCTGGCCTCTTAGCCGGTTGATTCGGGCGATGGGGGCTTATTTTATTCGGCGCAGATCGGGCAGTGAACTCTATCGTCAGGTGCTGGCCTGCTACGTGCGACATGCAACCGAAGCCGGGGTGACACAGGCCATGTTCCCAGAGGGGGGGCTAAGCCTGACCGGAGCATTGGGGCGTCCGAAGCTGGGGCTTTTGAAATATATTCTGGATGGCACCAGCCCAGACGGGCAAGACGTCGTCTTTGTTCCAGTGGCTCTGAATTATGACCGGGTGTTGGAGGATACGATCCTGACCAAAGCGGCCCTCGGAAGTGATCGGCGCTTTCGCGCCCGGATCGGGGTGATCACCGGTTGGATCATGAAACAGATTGGGCGAAAGCTGATCGGGCGATACACGCGATTTGGCTTGGCCTCGGTCCGGTATGGTCAGCCAATTTCTTTGCAGGACTTCCGATCAGATCACGACCGGGATGTCATGACAGACCTTGCCCGCGCCTTGATGGGCCAAATCCGCGACGCGATTCCTTTGGTTCCCTTGCCTGCCATCTGCAAACTGATTCAAGAACGCGGGGAATTGCTGGAAGATGACGTGCGTATCTTCGTGTCTGAACTCATGCGACGTGACGGAACTTTGGTAGGCCCCGAGGACACAGCAATCACACAGGCTTTGGATCAACTCGTGCAGCGGCGGATTCTGAAACAGGTGGACGGGAAAATATCTCAATCCGGCCAAAGGGTTGACCTGTTGAGCTATTACGCGGCGTCCGCGCCCATAGATGTCGAAGGCATGAATGCTGCGGCAGCAAAGTAAATTTCTGCATCTGCTGGGTCATAAAATTACAAAATAGGTGCAAATTCTATTGCAATGTTGCTCAATGCCCAATATCTCATCTGTTAATGCTGCGATTCTGCATCGCGGCGAAGGGTTGAAATAATAGGAGGCCAACATGGCTCTGGACACCGAAAGCGGTATCGCGTCCTACGACGCGCCGGAAAAAGACCTCTATGAGATGGGCGAAATCCCTCCGATGGGATTTGTTCCAAAGAAAATGTATGCATGGGCGATCCGCAAAGAACGCCATGGTGAGCCGGACACGGCAATGCAGCTTGAAGTGGTCGATGTTCCCAAGCTGGACAGCCACGAGGTGCTGGTTCTGGTTATGGCCGCCGGTGTGAACTATAACGGCGTCTGGGCGTCGCTGGGTAAGCCGATCAGCCCGTTTGACGGCCACGGCCAGCCTTTCCATATCGCGGGTTCCGATGCATCGGGCATCGTGTGGGCCGTCGGTGACAAGGTTAAGCGCTGGAAAGTGGGCGACGAGGTCGTGATCCACTGCAACCAGGATGATGGTGACGACGAAGCGTGTAACGGTGGTGATCCGATGTATTCGGACAGCCAGCGGATTTGGGGCTATGAGACGCCCGACGGATCGTTTGCTCAGTTCACCAACGTGCAGGCACAGCAGTTGATGCCGCGCCCCAAGCACCTGACCTGGGAAGAAAGCGCCTGTTACACGCTGACGTTGGCAACTGCTTACCGGATGCTGTTCGGACACGAGCCGCATGACCTGAAGCCCGGCCAGAACGTACTGGTCTGGGGTGCTTCGGGCGGTCTGGGGTCATATGCTATCCAGTTGATCAACACCGCTGGTGCAAACGCGATCGGTGTGATCTCGGACGAAAGTAAGCGTGACTTTGTGATGGGCCTTGGTGCCAAGGGCGTTCTGAACCGCAAGGATTTCAACTGCTGGGGTCAACTGCCCACGGTGAACACACCGGAATATGCCGAGTGGTTCAAAGAAGCCCGCAAATTCGGCAAGGCGATCTGGGACATCACCGGCAAGGGTGTGAACGTCGACATGGTCTTCGAACACCCCGGTGAAAGCACATTCCCGGTGTCGACCTTCGTGGTGAAAAAGGGCGGCATGGTTGTGATCTGCGCCGGGACCACCGGCTATAACCTGACCTTCGATGTGCGTTACATGTGGATGCACCAGAAGCGTCTGCAAGGTTCGCACTTTGCTCACCTGAAACAGGCGTCAGCCGCAAACCAGTTGATGGTCGAGCGTCGTCTGGATCCGTGCATGTCCGAAGTGTTCTCGTGGAATGAACTGCCCGAAGCGCACATGAAGATGATGCGGAACGAGCACAAGCCAGGCAACATGTCGGTTCTGGTTCAGGCGCCGCGGACAGGAATGCGTACACTGGAAGAGGTTCTGGACGCACGCAGCTAAACCGGCTGAATCCTAAATAGTTTCGCCCGCGAATCGTTGTTTCGGTTCGCGGGCGTTTTCTATTTCATCCATATCTTTTTGTTTCAATAAGTTACCGAAGCGTTGCCCCCTATTTTGGGGGAGTAGAAACCGGTGAATAGGGCAAAAAACATCCCGCATGCTATAGTTGTGTTAACCCTTCGTTAACCCTTTCGGAGCGACCCTAGATGGCGAGAAATGAGTGGATACTGGACGTTCTGTCGGACCTCAACGCCTTTGCGGTTGAGAACGGTCTGACCACGCTTGCCGAACAGTTGGATGACACCAAACTGATCGCCGCAGCCGAGATTGCGTCCGCAAGCAACGAGGCACGGGCACCCGCGGATGGGAATACAACTCGATTTGAGTCAAGTTCTGGAGGACTTGGAAAACACCAGCACGCTTGACGAACTTGGCGATGTCGCCGTTCGGCTTCGCGACAGGCTGCAGATCGAACATATCATTTACCATTGGGTTGACGGGGCCGGTGATCAATACGGCTATACTACGTATCCTGATCGGTGGGCCGAAAGATACCGAGAGAAAAACTACCACCGAATTGACCCTGTGATTTTGGGGTGTTTCCAAAGATTCCATCCTGTTGACTGGAAGACATTGGATTGGTCGAGAAAGGTCGCAAAAAACTTCTATAAAGATGCACTGGAACATGGGGTAGGTAATCAGGGTTATTCAATCCCGATCCGTGGCCCGAACGGGCAATTCGCCCTGTTTACGGTAAATCACTCTTGTGAGGATGACACCTGGAAAAGCTTCATGGAAACCCATGGGCGCGAATTGATCCTGATTGCTCATTTTTTCAATCGCAAGGCGCTGGAGTTTGAAAGTGACAGGCAGCCGGACGCGACCCGCGGGCTGTCTCCAAGAGAAGTGGATGCCATGACATTGCTGGCGTTGGGCTATAACCGGGCGCAGGTGGCCCATTCCCTGTCAATCTCAGAGCATACGCTACGTGTTTACATCGAAAGCGCCCGTGCCAAGCTTGGGGCGCAGAACACCACCCACGCCATCGCCACCGCACTCAGCCGAGGATTAATAGTGGTTTAACGGTCGGGCGCTCCTCGAACGGGAAATTAACTACGACTTTGTACCCCCCTTCGTTCCTGCACAGGACGACAAGGGGAAAAAGTCATGTTGCGCTATTTGTTCGCAGATGAATTGCACAAGTTTCCGAAGCTGGCCGACGGAATGTTCCGCGATCGCGCGGATCAGTTCAAAACCCGGCTGGGCTGGGATGTTTACGTCAATGAAAACGGAGAGGAGCGGGATCAATACGATGATCTGAACCCGCTCTATGTCATCTGGGAGGAGGAGGACGGCAGCCATGGCGGGTCCATGCGGGTTCTGCCGACAACGGGCCGCGTCATGGTGAATGAGGTTTTCGGACATCTGACAGGGGGTGAGCCGATCAACAGCCCCGTGATCTGGGAGGTGACTCGCTTTTGCCTGTCTCGCACGGCTAGCCCTCATACCGCTGGGGCAATCATGTTGAGCGGGGGTGAAATCATGGAAGGGTTCGGCCTGACTCACATCGCGGGTGTTTTTGATGCGCGGATGATTCGGATCTATCGCCTTATCGGGTCATCGCCGAACGTTTTAGGCTCCGAAGGTAAAGGCCGTGACCAGATTTCCGTGGGGCTTTGGCCCTATTCGGCTGAAGACTGCTATCGGGTTGCAGAGCGCGCGGGTATCCCGCGGGAATTGTCTCGGCTGTGGTTCAAGACCGCGTTCGGGACCGGGCGGCAACACCGATTTTCCTTGTCAGCCTGAAGCACGCGAAAACGTAATTCCGTATCTGGTGATAGCTGGCGTGGCCCTGTAGGGTCGCGCCATGTCTTTGCCCCCCGTGACCTTCTCTGATGATCAGGCCGCCGCCTATGACAGCATTGCCGAGATGCTCAAATCCGCCGGAGTTGATCTGGATGACGACGCCCTGCTGAAGCTTCCGGGCAACGGGAAATCCGGTGTCATGGCGGTTATCGGTAAGGCGGGATCCGGGAAGACCCTTTTGCTGGCCGAGCTTTACAAGGCCCTTGCAGAAACGGGCGTTCAGGTTGTCTCGGGCGATTTCGAAAGCCGCAAGGCCCGCGAAAAGCGCAGCTTGGCCATCCTTGCGCCGACCAACAAGGCAGCAAGTGTGTTGCGCCTGCGCGGGGTGCCCGCGACAACGATCCATCGTATCCTTTATACGCCAGTATATGACCCGGAATACGAACGCATCGCCGAATGGCTGGCGGGCAACGATGAGCAGCCCGAGATCGAAGGGCTGACGGACGAAGCGCTGGACCGCGCGGCTGCGTTCTACCAGAACAACAAATCCATCCCCGGCGCTTTGGCAGCCGCGGGGTTGCGCGGGTCCGATTTCATAACGGGTTGGAAACGTCGGGATGAACCTCTTGATATCGGGTTCGTGGACGAGGCCTCGATGCTGGATGATCGCCAGTTCGAGGATTTGCAAGAGATTTTCCCAACGCTGTTGCTTTTTGGCGACCCCGCCCAGTTGGCCCCGGTCAATCAATCCGGCAGCATGGTGTTTGACGCATTGCCCGAGCCACGTAAGCAGATTTTGCACCGGGTACACAGACAGACTGCGGATAACCCTATTCTGGACCTCGCTCATGCGCTGGCAGACCCGCAGATGGGTTTCGAAGATTTCGAACGGCTGGTCGAACAGACCGCCCAAAAGGATGAGCGTGTAGTCTGGGGACAAAGAGTCGAAGTTGATCTGATGGCTCGCAGCCCCGTTCTGGTCTGGCGCAATGCGACGCGTATCCGTCTGATTCAGGCGTTCCGGCACGTCCACGGCGCCCCCGACACCGAGTTGTTGGAGGGTGAGCCGTTGATTTGCGATGGGATTGAGCTGCCCTTGAAACATCGCAAAAAGCGTCTGGACCTTGAGGCGCGCGGGCTGATCAAGGGTGCTCAGGTCATCTATCTGGGGCCGGGACGTAAACCGGGGTTTTCCCGGTTGCACGTCATGGGGGCCGAAGACCCGCAGGTCAGCGCTGCGTCGATTGTGAAAATTGAGATGCCGGATGAGGAAGAGCCCTTTATCCCCTATGCCGCGCGAATGGGCGCAACCTTTCTGCATGGGGCCGCCGTGACGATCCACAAGGCGCAGGGGTCGCAGTGGGACACGGTTCAGGTCTTTGCCCCGGACATTTATGCAGCCGCCCGGATGGGCCGGACAGAGGCCGGGCAGCCGTTGTGGAAGCGGTTGGCCTATGTGGCCATCACCCGCGCGCAAGAGAGGTTGATCTGGGTGGTGCGCAACCGCTTGGCCAAACCCACCCACCCGCTGCTGGTGGATGATCTGCGTGCGCATCCGGCGGCCTCGCTGACGTTGGAGGCAGAAGAAACATGAAGACGATCATAGTCACTGGGGCCAGCGCGGGCATTGGGCGCGCGACGGCCGAGCTTTTTCTGGATGAGGGATGGACCGTTGGGCTTTTGGCGCGCAGCGCGGACACTTTGGCGGCGATGTCCAGTGGCCGATCTAACGCTGTTCCCTTGCCGGCGGATGTGACAGAGCCCAAGGCGGTCTCGGGCGCGTTCAACAGCTTTCTGGACAAGGCCGGACGATTGGATGTGCTGTTCAACAACGCGGGAATTTTTGCACCCGGCGGCACGATTGACGAAATCGCGCTGGAGGATTGGTACCAAAGCGTTAACGTCAACCTGAATGGGATGTTCCTGTCAGCACGCGAAGCGTTTCGGATCATGCGGCACCAATCCCCGCAGGGTGGGCGGATCATCAATAACGGTTCGATTGCAGCGCATGTGCCGCGCCCGAACTCGGTCCACTATTCAGCGACGAAACATGCAATCACCGGTTTGACCCGTAGTCTGTCCTTGGATGGGCGCGACTTCGGGATTGCCTGCGGCCAGATTGATATCGGCAACGCGCGGACGCAGATGGTTCAGGGATTGGTCGACAATGCGATTGCGGCGGGTGAGCAGCCCGATCCAACCATGGCGGTTGAGGATGCGGCCCAGTCCGTGCTTCACATGGCGTCCTTGCCGGCTGAGGCCAATGTCCAGTTCATGACCGTGATGGCGACAACCATGCCCTATATCGGTCGCGGGTAGCCTTTAGTTCTCGCGCAGTAAACGGAAAGCGGTGGACGCGCCCCAGCCCGCAGCAATGGCTATTACCAGAGACATCAGCCCGTACCAAACCGGTTGCTGACGGGACATGTTGTAAAGGAACCGCTCCAGACCGACTTTGCGAACGTCGATCGTGGTTTCGAACTGTGAAATCACGCTGCCGTCCCGGGTAAGGAAAATGCGCGCGGTATAGTCGCCTTCGGTCAAGTCGGCGGGCATGGCGATCGAGGTTCGAAACAGGGTTTGTTCGTCCACGGCCACTGTATCTTCACGGATCGAGTAAAGCCCTTCATCTTCGCGAATGCGGACGACGGCATCGGCAAAGTCCTGTGCGCTTCGGATATGCATCGCTGCACCAACGGAACGGATGGCGCGTTCAATTGAAATTCTGTACCGCAGATCCTCGGTATCCGACAGAATGTCATCCAGCGGTGAACTGGTCGCAACGGCATAAAAGCTGGGCGCAAGGTCCACCAGGACGCTGTCGGTATTTACCCAAATCCCCAGCTTGCGTTCCTTGCGTCTAACCATGACAGGGCTCGAGGGGCCAGCAACGGCCACAATGACCTCCAGCGGTGGGCCCGAGGGGATGGGAGTTTCACGCTTGACCGCGCCAAAGATCAGGATTTCAGAACCATCGAATGTGGCAGTGATGGCCACGCGGTCATGACTAAGGCCAAGCACGACCTGCTCATCCTCGGCAAGGGCAGGGGTGACGCATAACGCAAAAAGCAGGATCAAGCGTTTCAGCATGATCAGTGCCCCCCTTCCGTGCCAAGCGAGTAAAGCTCGGAGGGTTCGATCAGCAAGTCCAGGGCCAGTTTGCCGCAAACAACCAAAACCAACGCCGCCAGAAGTACGCGCAACTGTTCCGCGGGCATCCGTGATCCGATCACTGTTCCGATCTGCGCGCCGACAACCCCGCCGACCAAAAGCAGGACGGCCAGTACGATATCCACCGTATAGTTGGTGGTCGCATGTAGCATTGTGGTAAAGCCAGTCACAAAGATGATCTGGAATAGCGAAGTTCCGACAACGACCTTTGTGGGCATCCCCAGCAGATAGATCATCGCAGGAACCATGATAAATCCGCCGCCAACTCCCATGATCGCGGACAGAACGCCGACGCAAAGGCCGACCAGCATAGGCGGGATGACCGAGATATACAGGCCCGAGGTGCGGAAACGCATCTTGAACGGCATCGCGTGAACCCAGCCGCGCTGCCGCCGGGGGGCAGGGGCACCGCCGCCCTTCTTTGATTTGCGCAATGCGTTCAGGCTCTCGACGAACATCAGGCTGCCCACGACCCCAAGAAAGACGACATAGCACAGCGTTACCAGCAGATCGACCTGGCCCAGACTTTTGAGATAGTTAAAGACGACTACCCCAAGCGCCGCACCGATCAACCCCCCTGTCAGAAGGACCGTGCCCATTTTGAAGTCGACAGTTCGTCGTCGGAAATGCGCCAGAACGCCGGAAAACGAAGAGGCGACGATCTGGTTGGCTTCGGTCGCCACGGCCACGGCCGGGGGAATACCGATAAAAAACAACAGCGGCGTCATTAGAAAGCCGCCGCCGACACCAAACATGCCCGACAGGATGCCAACCATCCCGCCCAGCCCCAGCAACAGAAAGGCGTTCACAGAGACTTCGGCGATTGGTAGATAAATCTGCATGACTATTTAACGGTTGAGGCTGGATGCATCGCACGCTGCGATACGGTCCGGCAAAAAGTGACGTGGTTGCGCATTAACGCGTTCGGAGGCAGTGAAAAAGCTTGGCGACCCGGCTGTGATCCGTCCGATCAAAACACCCGGGTTGAGCAAAGGGAATTGAGATGCCGCCGCTTCCCAATTGTGTTCCAGTGCGCCCGGATCCCCGGTGGGTCTTTGTTCGAGGTCGGATATCACAGGAAACACGCGCATACCTCTTTAGAACCTTTGCGGCATGCAAAATCAACTCTGCATGCCGCTCTGCAGCGAACAGGACTGAAACATGTCCATATCTGGACTTATCAGCGCTCTTTCACATAAGGCTCGCCACCTGCGCGCGGTGGGATTGCTTTGCCCACAAACCCGGCCAGAATGACTACGGTCAGGATATAGGGCAGGGCGTCCATGACCTGAACCGGAATGACAACACCGCCAAGGTCGATATTCTGGAACCGCAACGCCACGGCCTGCAGCAGGCCGAACAACAGGCAGGCCCACATCGCGTGCCACGGGCGCCATTTTGCAAAGATCAACGCAGCCAGTGCGATAAAGCCGCGCCCGGCTGTCATCTCTTTGACGAACCCGGCCTGTAGGGCGGTGGCCAGATACGCTCCGGCAATACCACACAAAACGCCGCAGATCGCGACGGCTGCGAACCGAAGGCCAACAACGGAAACGCCGGCCGTATCCACCGCTGCAGGATTTTCACCCACAGCGCGCAGGCGCAGGCCAAAGCGGGTGCGATACAGAATCCACCATGTCGCAGGAACCAACAGGAACGCCACGTAGACAAGAATGGAGTGCCCCGACAGCAATTCGGAATAGATAGGTCCGATAATGGGAACGCCGCTCAGGGCGTCTGCGAAGGGGAAATTGATCGGCTCAAAACGGCCGCCGCCAAACAGCGACGGGGTGCGGCCGCCCTGCTGAAACCAGCTTTGAGCGATTAGGACAGTCAGCCCCGACGCCAGAAAGTTGATGGCGACCCCCGAAATAAGCTGATTGCCCCGGAACGTGATAGATGCCACGCCGTGCAGCGCCGACAGGATCAGCGAAGCCCCGATACCTGCCAGAAGGCCCAGCCAGACCGAACCGGTCACAGCAGCCACCGCAGCCGAGAAGAAGGCCGCCATCAGCATCTTGCCTTCCAGACCGATGTCAAAAATACCCGCCCGCTCTGAATAAAGCCCTGCCAGACATGCCAGCAGCAAGGGAGTCGCCAGACGGATGGCGGAATCAAGGACCTGGATGAGCGTTACAAAGAACTCCATCACTGTGCTCCTTTCCGCAGGCTGAGGAACAGCTTTTCAAGCGGCATCCGAACCATGTTGTCCAGTGCTCCGGTGAACAGGATCACAAGGGCCTGAATGACCACAATCAGCTCACGCGGGATCGAGGTCCACAACGCCAGTTCCGCGCCGCCCTGATACAGAAAGCCGAACAGGAGCGCGGCAAGGAACACGCCAAACGGATGAGATCGACCCATCAGAGCCACAGCGATCCCGATGAAGCCTGCGCCCTCGGTCGAGTTCAGAACCAGCCGTTCAGCCTCGCCCATTACGTTGTTGATGGCCATCATGCCGGCCAGCGCGCCCGAAATCAGCATCGCGATGATGGTGATACGCACGGGTGAAATCCCGGCATAAACAGCACCGGTTTCGGAATGGCCGTAGGCGCGGATTTCGTATCCCAGCCGAGTGCGCCAGATCAGCGCCCAGACCACGACACAGGCCAGCAAAGCCACAAAGAACGAGATATTCGCAGGCGCGCCGCGGAACAGGGCATTCTCTGCGGTCGAGAACATCGACTGGAACGTCGGAAGATGCACAGTTTCGGGGAAGCGTGCCGTCGCGGGGTCTTGCGAGCCCTGCGGACGCATCACGTTGACCAGCATATAGTTCAGAAACGCAGCGGCTATGAAATTGAACATGATCGTGGTGATCACGATATGGCTGCCACGCTTTGCCTGCAGATAGGCCGGAATTGCAGCCCACATCGCGCCAAACAGCGCCGAGCCGACACATGCGGCCAGCAACGCGATGCTCCAATGTGGCCAGTCAATATACAGACAGACCATGGCAACACCCAGCCCGCCCAACATGGCCTGTCCTTCGCCGCCGATATTGAACATCCGGGCGTGAAAGGCGACAGCCACCGCCAACCCGGTGAACATGAAGTTGGTCGCGTAATACAGGGTGTAGCCCCAGCCATAGGTGGACCCCAGCGCGCCGGTGACCATCAGGTTTACAGCCTCGAGAGGGTTTTCTCCGATGGCGAGGATGACCAGCGCCGACAGGATTGCGGCCAATATCAGACTGATCAGCGGGATCAGGATGACGTCGGCCCATTTGGGCATTTTATCCATATTACGCGGCCTCTCCCGCAACACCGGCCATCAGCAGGCCCAGTTCTTTTTCGTCCGTTTCATGGGGCAGACGCTCACCCATGATATGTCCGTCGAACATCACAGCGATCCGGTCGGACAGCGAGAATATCTCTTCCAGTTCGACAGAAACCAGCAGGATTGCTTTTCCTTGATCACGCAGGGCGACAATCTGTTTGTGAATGAACTCGATCGCGCCGATATCCACGCCGCGCGTGGGCTGACCGACCAGCAACAGGTCGGGGTTGCGCTCGATTTCGCGGGCCACGACGATCTTTTGCTGGTTACCACCCGAAAAATTCTTGGCGGCCAGCCACCCATCTGGCGGCCGGACGTCAAATTTTTCGATCTTACGCTCGGTGTCTGCGCGCAGGGCGGCGTTATCCATGAAGATGCCGCGCTTATACGCCGGGTCCCGGTGATAGCCGAACGCCACGTTTTCCCACGCGTGGAAGTCCATGATCAGACCTTCGCGCTGACGGTCCTCGGGCACATGGGCGATGTGTTGGGCGCGCCGGGCCTGCCCGTCCGATCCAGCACCACTCAGCGCCAGAGGAGAGCCATTCAGCTTGATCGAACCAAGGCCGGGGCGCATTCCGCCCAATACCTCCAGCAACTCGGACTGGCCATTTCCGGCGACACCCGCGATGCCCACGATCTCGCCTGCGCGTACGGTCAGGTCAATGCCCTTGACGCGTTCGACACCGGCCTCATCGACGACCCGCAGGTTTTCGATTTCCAGAATGGGTTTGCCCGGTTGAGCGGGCACCTTGTCGACCTGCAACAGGACCTTGCGGCCCACCATCAGCTCGGCCAGTTCCTGTGGGTTGGTCTCGGCCGTTTTGACGGTTGCCGTCATCTGGCCGCGCCGCATCACGGAAACGGTGTCTGTGGCCTCCATAATCTCGCGCAGCTTGTGGGTGATCAGGATAATGGTTTTACCCTCGGCACGCAGGCGGTCCAGAATGCGGAACAATTGATCCGCTTCGGCCGGCGTCAACACACCCGTAGGCTCATCCAGGATCAGAATTTCAGCCCGACGATACAGCGCCTTAAGGATTTCCACACGCTGCTGCATCCCCACACCGATCTCGTCGATGCGTTTGTCAGGGTCCACGAACAGTTCATACTCTTCTTCAAGCGCTTTCAGTTCCTTACGCGCCTTTGACAGCGACGGGGCCAACAGCCCGCCGTCTTCGGCGCCCAGAACGATGTTTTCCAGAACGGTGAAGTTTTCCACCAGCTTGAAATGCTGGAACACCATCCCGATGCCGGCTGCGATCGCTGCCTGACTGTCTGGGATGTCGGTTTTGGTACCGTTGATCCAGATCTCGCCCTTATCGGCTTTGTAAAAGCCGTAGAGGATGCTCATCAGCGTGGATTTGCCCGCACCGTTTTCACCGATGATCCCATGGATCGTACCGGGGGCAACGCTGATCGAGATGTCTTTATTGGCCTGAACCGGCCCAAAGGCTTTGGAAATCCCTTTGAGCTCAATGGCGGGGACGGTCATGTCTTGTCCTTGGGTTGCCGAACGGCCGCGATGCACAACGCGGCAAAATGGGTGCAAGGCGGAGGTCAGCCCCCGCCTCGCGCGATATCAGAACTGCAGTGCCGGGCAGGTGTCGTTCTCGTAGTACGCAACCACATTGATGTCGCCATCAATGATGCCCTTGCGCGCGGCTTCGACAGCATCGGCCATCTGTGCCGAGACCAGTTCCTTGTTGTTGTCGTCCATGGCAACGCCAACACCGTCTTCGGCAAGACCCATGGTGAACACGCCGGTTTCGACGTTTTCGCCTGCGGTCATTGCGTCATAAACCGCAACGTCCACACGTTTCAGCATCGAAGTTAGAACCTTGCCCGGGTGCAGGTGGTTCTGGTTGCTGTCAACGCCGATCGACAGGATGCCTTCGTCGGCAGCGGTTTGCAGAACACCCACGCCGGTGCCGCCTGCGGCTGCATAGATCACGTCAGCACCCTGGCTGATCTGCGCCTTGGTCAGTTCCGAGCCCTTCACCGGGTCGTTCCATGCGGCAGGGGTGGTGCCGGTCATGTTGGCAACCACTTCGATATCAGGATTCACTGCCTTGGCACCTTGCGCGTAGCCGCAGCCAAAGTGACGGATCAGCGGGATATCCATGCCACCGATGAAACCAACAGTCCCGGATTCAGACGCCATGGCCGCCATCATGCCAACCAGATAAGAGCCTTCATGCTCGGCAAAGCTGACCTGACGAATATTCGGTGCATCCAGCCAGTTCACGTCAACAGCGACGAACTTGGTGTCCGGATAGTCACCTGCAACGGCGGCAAGCGGGTCGGCCATCGCAAAGCCCATGGTGATGATCGGGTTCGCGCCTGCTTCGGCAAAGCGGCGCAGGGCCTGTTCGCGCTGCGCTTCGGACTGAAGCTCAATCTCGCGGTATGTGCCGCCGGTCTTGTTGGCCCAACGCTGTGCGCCGTTATGTGCGGCTTCGTTGAACGACTTGTCGAACTTGCCACCCAGGTCAAAGATCAGGGCCGGTTCGGCCAATGCGGCACCCGCAGTCAGAGCGACGGCGGCGGCAGCGCCCATCAAGGATTTCATCAGGCTCATTTCATACTCCCGTTTGTTATTGTCGGTCGGAGCCAAAATAGCCCCGTTTACCCACTATGAGCGAGCATAACTCTTGTGATGGCGGGAATTAAGGACGTTTGCAACAGCCGTGGTCAACAGATTTTTGACCATCTGGTCGAATTAATTCGCTGCCTGATGTCGGGTCAGGGTGAATTCCATGACAACGGCATCAATTTTATTATTGTTTTCCTGCTGGTAATACCCTTTGCGCAACCCGCAGGGGCGGTATCCGATCTGCTCATAAAGAGCGATCGCAGGAGAGTTGTTCTTGGCCACTTCCAGAAACGAACGGGATGCGCCTAAATTTTTGGCTTTGGTGTGCCATTCGTTCATACGCAGTTTTGCCAGCCCCTGACGCTGAAGTGTGGGGTGCGTTGCAATGGTGATCAATTCCGCTTCGTCCGCGATCACCTGAAACAGAGCGAAAGATTTTGAATTTCCAACGACATGCGTGAACCGGTTTGACAGCAGGTCGGCAAATTCGGCAGCCGTCCACGGGCGGGATTGCGTGAACGCCGCCGCATGAGTTTCGGCCAGCTCTTCCGGTGTCATTCGTCCAGCAATGCCGGTGGAACGTCCCGTGAAGGGGCGGCATCGGCCGACCTTATGTAAAGAGGTGCCGGAGGTTCAGTCACAGTTCGCCACCGATGCGCCGCGATGCGTGCGATGGCCCGGACCTGTTGATCGGCGTCATCATTGAAGGCCAGCGGGCCAAGTGATTCTGCGGATTCCAGAGTTTGTAGTGTGGGACCGGTTTCCGGGGTCGAGATATATACCTGTTCTCGCGGCGCGCGGATTGCCGGAATTCTGTCCTGAAAATCCGCACATAGTGCCTCGAAGCCCGACACACCAACTGCAGGAACCCCAAGACCAAGGGCCAATCCGCGCGCAGCGGAAACTGAAATCCGAATACCAGTGAAATTGCCCGGCCCGATCCCGACGCCAATCGCGGACAGATCACCCCATGTGCGCCCAGCTTCTGCAAGAACCTCTTCCAGTAATGGCATAAGGCGTTCGGCCTGACCGCGGGTCATGGCTTCGACCTTTGACGTGACAATGTGGTCGCCCTGCAACAAAGCGGCCGCGCAATGCGCGGCCGATGTGTCGAAAGCCAGAATAACCGGTTCAGACGGCAACTGGGCGAACCTCGGTCACTTCGGGAATGTAGTGGCGCAGAAGGTTCTCGATCCCCATTTTTAACGTCAGGGTCGAGGAAGGGCAGCCCGCGCAGGCACCTTGCATGTGCAGATAGACCACGCCCCGGTCAAATCCGTGGAAGGTAATGTCGCCCCCATCTTGCGCCACGGCAGGCCGAACGCGGCTGTCCAGAAGGTCTTTTATCTGGTTCACAACCTCAGCATCTTCACCGGTGTGTTCTGCATGGCCAGAAGCTGTGGTCGCGTCCGACGCCATGACCGGTTGGCCGGATTGATAGTGCTGCATGACCGCGCCAAGAATGGCCGGTTTGATATGGTCCCACTGCACGTCAGCCGATTTGGTGACGGTCACGAAATCGTTGCCAAAGAAAACGCCAGTCACGCCATCAACGGTAAAGATACGGCTCGCCAGAGGCGATTTTTCTGCCGCTTCCGCTGTTGGAAAGTCTGCGGTGCCAACCTCCAGCACGGTTTGGCCGGGCAGGAATTTCAGCGTTGCAGGGTTCGGCGTGGATTCGGTCTGGATGAACATGGCGCGGCTCCGTTTTCGTTGCTCATGATATGCGGGTCCGCGCGCAGGAAGTCAAGATTTGGAACCGTTCTAAATTGTGGGGGCAAACCTGACCGCATCCTCCAACCGATCATCCCCCCAAAACAGTTCCCCGCCCACCAGAAAGCTGGGGGCACCAAACAGCCCATTATCCTGCGCTGTTTTTGTCTGTGTTATAAGCGCGGCCTTGACCGCGGGGTCCTGCGTCTTGTCAAGCAGGTCCTGCGATAATCCGGCTTCGGCAAGGCATGCGCGCAATACAGCGTCGTCCGCGATGTTTTGCCCGTTTGCAAACTCTGCCGAATAAACTGCGCGGCTGAACGCGGCTCTTTGCGCGTGATCTTCGATGGCCAACGTAAGCCGCGCCGCCTTCAAGCCGTTTTGTGGAAATGGATTGGGTTTTTGGAAGGGCAAGTTTCGCTGCGCCGTCAGTCGTTCCATGTCGCGCCACATGTAGCGGCCCTTGGCCGGGTACAGGTTGAACGGAGAATTATCCCAACCCTGCGACGCGAAAATCGGCCCCAGCAGAAAAGGCTGCCATTCGACAGTGACCCCGTGGCTGGTCGCGACGTCCTCGACACGCATCGCACTGAGGTAAGAATAGGTCGAAGCGTATTCGAACCAGAACTGAATGCTATGCGGCATGGTTAGGCCTCAGGTGATTTCTTCCAGCTTTTCCTTGCTTAGATCGCCGGGAACAATCGTGATCGGAATGGGCATGCTGCCAGAATTCTTGGTGAGTTGAGTTACCAATGGCCCGGGGCCTTTCTTTTCGACACCAGCGCCCAGCACCAGCACGCCGATCTCGGGGTCGGACTGTACATGTTCTATGATCTGCGCCACCGGTTCGCCTTCTCGAATGGCCAGTTCAGGGTCGACACCCTGTTTGTCGCGCATCCACTTCGCGAATACCTCGTAATGGGCGTGGATACGTTCGCGGGCTTCCTCGCGCATCACTTCGGCCACACCGATCCAATGGTTGAATTCATCAGGGGGAATGACCGATAGGATCGTCACACCGCCGCCCGTATGGGCCGCACGCATCGCTGCAAACCGCATCGCGTTCAGGCATTCGCGGCTGTCATCCAATACGACCAGGAACTTACGCATGGGTTTCCTCATTCATTTCGGGCGATCATGCCCGACCTGATGCGCGCTGGCAACCGATGCCTAACGCGTGCTGGCCGCCCAATCCCAATACAGCTCGCGCGCACGTCGGGCGATGGGCCCGACCTGATATTGCGTATCCTCCAGCGCCGTGACCGGGGTGATCTTGCTCATGTTGCCGGTCATGAAGACTTCATCAGCCTTATGGAAATCATCAAAGGTCAGGACGGATTCGCGCACGGTCACACCATCGGCACGCAGGTTTTCGATGTGGCGCGCGCGCGTGATACCGGCAAGGAAAGTGCCGTTGGGGGTGGGGGTGAAGACCTCGCCGTCACGAACCATGAAGATATTAGCAGTAGCGGTTTCAGCTACATGCCCAAGAGCGTCAGCCACCAGGGCATTTGCAAAGCCCTTGGACCGGACCTCTTGCAGCATCCGCGCATTGTTCGGGTAAAGGCAGCCCGCCTTGGCGTTCACAACGGCTGATTCCAGAATCGGACGGCGGAAGCGCGTGTATCCCAGCGTGGCCGAGGCGGTGTCAGGTGCCATCGGAATTTCTTCCAGACAGATGGCAAAGCCGGTGCTGTTTTCCTGCGGCACAATCGCGGTCGCGTCCCCGTCGATGCCCCAGTACATCGGGCGGATATAAACGGCAGAGTCGTGCGCATAGCTTTCAAGACCTTCGCGCACGATCTCGACCATCTGATCTGTCGTCACTGTCGGTGTCAGCATCAGCGCCTCGGCCGAGCGGTTCACGCGGGCGCAATGGGCCTTAAGGTCGGGTGCCAGCCCATCGAAATACCGCGCCCCGTCAAAGACTGACGATCCCAGCCATGCACCGTGATCAGCCGCACGCATGATCGGCGCGTCCCCGTCATGCCATTGACCTTCGAAATAGGTACGGATGTTTTTGCCGACTGCCATGACGCCCTCCCAAGCTTTGCGGCAAACCTAGGAAGACGCAACGGCAACGTCCAGCGCAATCAGCCCTGTTTTGCGCCGACCATGCCCACGATGTCGTAGGTCTGCTGCAGGATCGGGGCGGCAATCGCGCGTGCTTTTTCCGCGCCATTGGCCAAAATGCGATCAATCTCGGCCTCTTCACCCATCAGTCGCGCCATCTCGGACGAGATCGGGGCCAGTTTCGACACAGCCAATTCCGCCAGCATGGGCTTGAATTCTCCGAACTGCTTGCCGCCAACCTCGGCCAGAACCTGCTCGGCGGTTTGGTCGCTGAGGGCCGCGTAGATATTCACCAGATTGCGCGCTTCGGGTCTTTCCGACAGGCCTTCAACTTCTGAGGGCAGGGCATCCGGGTCCGTCTTGGCCTTGCGGATTTTCTTGGCAATGGCGTCAGCGTCATCAGTCATGTTGATCCGCGTCATGTCCGACGGGTCCGATGACGACATCTTACGCGACCCGTCCCGCAGGTTCATCACGCGCGGCGCGGGGCCACCGATCACGGGCTCGGTCACTGGGAAGAACTCGACACCATAGTCATGGTTGAACTTGATCGCGATGTCGCGGGTCAGCTCCAGATGCTGCTTTTGATCCTCACCCACTGGCACGTGCGTTGCGTGGTAAGTCAGAATGTCCGCCGCCATCAGCGCCGGATAAGCAAACAGGCCAAGCGAAGCGTTCTGTGCGTTCTTGCCCGCCTTGTCCTTGAACTGCGTCATCCGCTGCATCCAGCCCATGCGAGCGATACAGTTGAAAATCCACGCCAGTTGCGTGTGCTCGGGCACTTGACTTTGGTTGAACAGGATAGATTTCTCGGGGTCCAGCCCGGCGGCGATGAAACCGGCGCAAACCTCGCGGGTTTTTTCACGCAGACGGGCGGGGTCTTGCCAGACGGTGATCGCGTGCAGGTCGACCATGCAATAGATGGTCTCGTAATCTTCGCCCTGCATATCCACAAAACGCTTGAGCGCACCCAGATAGTTACCAAGGTGCAGGTTTCCCGAAGGCTGGATGCCGGAAAACACACGCGGTGTGAACTGGGTTTCGGTCATCGAAGGGAACTCCCGTCTGGAAAAATCAGCCCCCGTCGCTTACCCATGAGGTCAAGGGACGTCAACAGCCGCGAAAGGCCAGCCCAATGAGCAGTGAGCATTATACGCCAGCCGTGAACCCCCTGCCGCCCGTTGTGGTGGCGTTGGTTCTGTTCATCTTCGGGATCGAGCTGATCTTTATGCTGGGCTCACGCGGGCTGGTCGGAGGGCCGTCTGCTATCGGCTGGCGGCTGGACGCGTTGCAGCAGTATTCGTTTTCGCCCGACATCTTTGACTGGATGGTTGAGAATGGCCGGTGGCCTTTCGAACATCTGATCCGTTTCGTGACCTATCCGTTCGTGTCGGCCAATTTCACCCAGGCCGTCTTTGTCTGTGTCTTTGTGTTGGCCATGGGAAAGATGGTGGCCGAAGTGTTTGGCAGCGTGCAGATGCTGGTAATCTTTGTGCTGTCCGGTATCGGCGGCGCACTGATCTATGCCGTGCCGCTTGATCCGCAATATCCGCTGGTCGGAGGATTCCCCCCGGTCTACGGCCTGATTGGAGCGTTCACGTGGATTTTGTGGCGAAAGCTGTCGCTGGTCGGAGAGAACCAGTCGCGCGCCTTCAGCCTGATTGCGGTGTTGATGGGCATTCAGTTGCTGTTCGGCCTTCTATTTGGCGGAACGCTGGATTGGGTCGCTGATCTGGGTGGGTTTGCCACCGGCTTTGGCCTGTCGTTCTTTCTGGCTCCGGGTGGCTGGGCGCGGATCGTGGGGCGTATACGGCGGGATTGATCACGACCGGCGCAAAGCTGTCTTGAACTCAGACACCTTGAAAGCGCCCATTAGGTGACCAAGAAAGAAATACGTGACGGCGGCAACCAAGATCAGCAGCATCAATGCAAGATACCGCCAGCCGGGTACGTGAAACGCCCAGCCAATCAGGTGAATGGCGGCGAAAAGCACAACGCCCATCCCGGCAGACGCAGCCATGATGCGCCACGCACGATGTTTGAAACGGTCGTCAAACCGGGCTTCTTCCCCCATGCGCCGTGCCCCGATAATCAGCAGCCCGACCATGGCCCAGCCTGCGACCGAGGCCGCGATCGCAGGCGCAATCCATCCCACCACCGGATACAGCCCAAAGGCCAGCCCAGCGTTGATGATCATGGCGACCACCGCATAGTGAAAGGGAGACCGCGTGTCCTCGCGCGCAAAGAACAAAGGTTGCAGCAGCTTTTGCAGCATGAAGGCGGGCAGCCCAATTCCGTAAATCGCGACGGCAAGGGCCGTCGCCGCCGTGTCTTCGGCGCTAAATTGACCGCGTTCGAACAGGACTGAAACCAACGGATTCGGAATGATCACGAAAGCCACGGTCGACGGGATCGTCAGCAGCAGCGTGAACTCTCCCGCGCGCGAGAACGCGTTGCGTGCGCCGTCCTTGTCATCGGCGCGCAGGCGTCGTGACAGGTCAGGCAGCAGGACAATGCCAACAGCGATGCCGACGACGCCCAAGGGCAACTGGTACAGGCGGTCGGCTGCAAACAGCCAACTAACGGCCTTTTCCGTCTTGGACGCCACAAGCTGTCCCACCACAAGGTTGACCTGCGTCACCCCCATGGCGAGCGCCGCAGGAACAGCGATGCGCACCATCCGCCGCATCTCGGGGCTGAGTTTTGGTAGCCCGGGGCGAATGCGGAATCCGGCACGCTCGGTCGCGACCCAGACCAACGCCAGTTGCGCAATACCGGCCAGCGGGATTACGGCGATTAGCCAGCGGATCACTTCCCCGCCGGACATGGCCCCGGCGATCAGGGCGGCACAGGCAAAGACATTTAGAAGAACCGGCGCGGCCGCAGCAGCCGCAAACCGGCCTGTAGCGTTCAAAACGCCCGAAAACAACGCGGCCAATGACATGAAAAGGATGTATGGGAACAGCACATAGCCGTAGTCGACCGCCAGATCGAACCGTTCATCGCCGTAAAACCCTTCGGCCGTTACCCAGACCAGAGCGGGCATGAAAACCATTGCAAGCCCGACCAGTGCCAGCACCGCCGCCGCAAGCAGGTTGAAGGCATCCTGTGCAAAGCCCTGCGCGTCCTCTTCGCCCTCCAGTCGTTTCGAGAACATCGGCACAAACGCGGCGTTGAATGCACCTTCGGCGAAAAATCGGCGGAACATGTTTGGCAGGCGAAATGCGGCGACAAACGCGTCCATCACTGGCCCCGGCCCGATATAGGCCGTAAGCAGAATTTCACGCAGAAATCCCAATATCCGACTGGTGAGGGTCCAGAACCCGACCGTGAACAGGCCCGAAAACAGCCGGATCTGCTTCATGAGGCTGCGCGCTTAGCGCCCTCGGTGATGGCTTTGCGCAGCTTGGCCTCCAGTGTGCGCTGTTTGCCTTCCGAGTGGTATTTCAGCCCGAACATGTCTTTGACATAGAAGGTATCGACCACCTGCTCGCCATAGGTCGCGATCACGGCGTTTGCCACATAGACATTGGCGGCGGCCAGCGTGCGGGCCAGATCATACAGTAGGCCGGGGCGGTCGCGCGTATCCACTTCGATGATTGTGTAAATCTCGGACCCGTCATTGTCGAAGATGATATGGGTGGGCACGTTAAATGCGCGCTCACGCTTCTTGATCTTGTCGCGGGTTTTCAGGGCATCGCGCGCGACCACTTCACCCTTAAGCGTTTTGTGGATCATCTGCGTCAGGCGTGGCAGTCGGCTGGACTCGAACGGGCGTCCCTCGGCATCCTGAATCCAGAACGCGTCGGTCACATATCCGTCCTTGGTGGTATAGCTGCGTGCATCGACCACGTTTGCTCCGACCAAGGCCAGCGCCCCCGCAATTCGCGCAAAGATACCCGGGTGGTCGCCCATGGCAAAACAGGCACGCGTTGCATCACGATCCTCGTCCGGGTGCAGGCGGATTTCCATCCCACCTGAATCCCCGTTGCGATCAAGGTCCCTAAGCATCTCGGCGAACTCGACATGCGTTGAAAGGTGCAGACCTTGCCAATAGGGGTCATAGTGCCGAGCAGTTTCCGTCTTCAGGTCACCCTTTGACCATTCGGCCAGTTTCGCGCGCAACGCTTTCTTGGCACCCGCACCGCGATTGGCACGGTTAAGGTCTTCCATTCCTGTCTCAAGTGCGCGCTTTGTTTCGGCGTGCAGGGCCCGCAGCAGAGTTGCTTTCCAGTTGTTCCAGGTATCCGGCCCCACACCGCGGATATCGCAGACTGTAAGAACCGTCAGCAGGTCCAGCCGCTTAACCGTTTTCACGGCCTTGGCAAAATCCCTTACCGTGCGCGGGTCCGAAATATCGCGCTTTTGCGCCATGTCGGACATCAACAGGTGATACCGCACCAACCATTCGACGGTTTCCGCATCCTTCTTGTTCAGCCCCAAACGGGGCGCGACCTTGCGGGCAATCTGCGCGCCAAGGATAGAATGATCTTCGGGCCGTCCCTTGGCAATGTCATGCAACAGCAGCGCCACATACAGGACCTTGCGATTAATGCCCTCTTTCAGGATTGACGAGGCCAGCGGTAGGGATTCCACCAACTCACCGCGCTCGATCTGGGCAAGGTTTACGATGCACTGGATGGTGTGCTCATCCACCGTATAGCTGTGATACATGTTGAACTGCATCATTGCGACGATGTGTTCGAATTCCGGCAGGAAAGCAGACAGAACCCCCAGTTCGTTCATTCGGCGCAAGGCCCGTTCAGGGTTTCCGTGCTTCAGCATCAGATCAAGGAAAATGCGCTGGGCTTCCTTGTTTTCGCGCATGTCCTCGTCGATCAGATGCAAGTTCGCGGTAACCAGTCGCATCGCGTCGGGATGGATCAACATTCCGGTGCGCAACCCCTCTTCAAAGAGGCGCAGCATGTTCAGCTTGTCGACAAGGAACTGATCCGGGTCGGCGACGTTCAGTCGACCGTGAACGACGCGAAAGCCGGGTTTGACCCGGGGGCGACGACGCAGAATACGTTCAAGCAAAGCCGCACCTTTCATGTGGCTTGCTTCCAGTTTGGTCAGGAAAATACGCGTCAGTTCCCCGACTTTCGTGGCCTCGCGGAAATAGCGCTGCATGAACACTTCTACGCCGCGGCGTCCGGCCCTGTCTTCGTACCCCATGCGATCGGCCACTTCGACCTGCAGATCGAAGGTCAGTTGTTCAGTGGCCCGTCCCGTCACCAGATGCAGGTGGGAACGCACTGCCCACAGAAAATCCTCGGCCTGAACAAAGGTGGCGAATTCGTCCGGCGTGAACAGACCAAGGGGCACCAACTCGGCCACATCCTGTACGCCGTAGATGTATTTGGCGATCCAATACAAAGACTGAAGATCCCGAAGCCCGCCTTTACCTTCTTTCACGTTGGGCTCGACCATGTAGCGCTGGCCTTGCTTTATGTGTCGCTCGTCACGTTCCTGTAGTTTGGCTTCGATGAAGGCACGCTCGGTGCCCTTGAATAGATCTTCGCGCAGCCGTTTTGTCAGATCGCCGGCAAGCGTTTCGTCACCTGCCAGATAACGCTGTTCCAGCATCGCGGTACGAATCGTGAAATCGTCGCCGCCAAGCCGCAGGCAGTCTTTGATGGTGCGTGAGGAGTGCCCGACCTTTAGCCGCAGGTCCCAGAGGATATAGAGCATGGACTCGATCACGCTCTCGGCCCAGGCGGTAATCTTGTAGGGGGTCAGGAACAGAAGATCGACGTCTGATGCCGGGGCCATTTCACCGCGCCCATATCCCCCCACCGCCAGTACGGCAATCTTTTCACCCTGCGTCGGGGTGGCCAGCGGATGCAGGTCCAGGCTTGCCACTTGCATGGCAGTGCAGACCAGACCGTCGGTCAGGTAGGTATAAGAACGGGTGAGCGGACGCGCATCGAAGGGACGTTTGGCAAATGCGTCGGCAATGGCCTGACGTCCGGCTTTTTGGGCATCGCGCAGTATTCGCACGGTTTCATTGCGCCGTGCGGCGTTTTCCGATGTCTTTTTGAAGGCTTCCGACAGTTGCGCCATAACAGAGTTACTGTCGAATATGTCATCAGCCGGGCATATCAGTTCGCCGCGCGGAACGAGGGTCAGCGCGGGCCGATCAGAAGCCAGCGCCAGAGAAGCTTTGTGGGGCGGAGTCAATCACTACTACCTGTTTATTCTGGATCGTGGCGACAGCCAGACCGCGTTCGTTCGTACCGTCCGAGCGTAGGCGGAAAATTCCGCCAACACCTTGGAAACCGGCATTTTGTGTTAGTGCCGACGCTGTCAGCGCATTCGACTTACCTTGGCTGACCAACGCAGCGATCGCCGCGATGCCGTCATAGGCCAGGCCGCTGATCGGATGCGGCGCTTCGCCATAGGTATTGTTATAGCGCTGGCGATAGGCTTGTGCCTTGGATGGATCGGGCAGCGCAAACCACCCGCCTTGCACGCCCGGCAGCTCAAGCGTCTGGGCGGGGATGTCCCAGCGCGTCAGACCCATAAACTGCGTCGTTGCAGGCGAAACACCAGCTTCGGGCAGCAATTGCGAATACAGCGGCAATGCCCCCGCTGTGGTTGCGGTCAAAAAGATGGAATCGGCGCCTGACGCATCGACCGTGGCCTTGATCGTGGGTACCGAGTTGATGACACCTTGCTGTGAGCGGTCATATGCGACCGTACCGGCGTTGTTAACCCGGCTGCTGCTTAGCGCATTGGCGATCGCCGACTGGCCAAGCTGACCTGCGGCGTCATTGCTGTGGACGATCACGGCACCGGTTTTTCCCTGCGTACCGGCGAAGTTCACAAGGCGATTGGCCGTATTCTGGAACGTCGGGCCCAGAACAAAGACATTTCCACCCGCGATGCTGGTATTGTTCGAGAAAGACAGCACGTTGACGTTATTGTTTAGGACAGCAAGCCCGGCAGAGTTTGCCGCCTGCGCGTAAACGGGGCCAAGGATGATTTTCGCCCCGTCTGCCACAGCGCGCTGTGCGACCTCGGCGGCGGTGTTGGAACTGCCTTGTGTATCGTAGACCCGCAGATCAATCGTCACGTTTTGCAGGTCGGCCATTGCAAGGCGCGCGGCGTTTTCAAGGCTGCGTGCCAATGCTGCGTCACCAGACTGGGGTGAACCTGCGGGCACCAGAAGGGCAACAGGAACAGGCGCGGAGGTATTGATTGATGGTCCACCACCCAGATTACCTGTCTCACAGGCAGCCAGAAATGCGGCAGTTGCCAGCACGGCGGCGGTTTTCGCCAGTTTGCGAACGGGCTTGCAATGGATAAACATCTAAATGAAAACTCCCTGTCCCGGCGGCTTGGAGTACCGCAAGTCTGTTATGCCGCGATAATAAACGTCACGCTGTGAGGGTCCAGCTTTGAATCACCAAAAAGTCAGATTGGGCGCGGGCCTGTATTTTGTTGCCACTCCGATCGGAACGGCGCGCGATATTACGCTCAGGGCGTTGGATCTGCTGGCTTCGGCAGACATGATCGCGGCCGAGGACACGCGCAGTCTGCGGCGGCTGATGGAGATCCACGGAGTTCCGTTGGACGGGCGTCGGATACTGGCCTACCACGATCACAGCGGCGCAGGTGCGCGGGGGAAGATACTGGACGCGCTGCAGGCCGGTCAGTCGGTGGTCTATGCGTCCGAGGCCGGGATGCCGCTGATCGCCGATCCGGGTTATGATCTGGGAAAACAGGCGGCTGAGGCCGGCCATATGGTGACTTGTGCACCGGGTCCGTCTGCTGCGTTGATGGCCCTGACCCTTGCAGGCCTGCCGACAGACGCGTTCTTTTTCGCAGGGTTTCTGCCGAACGCGTCGGGTGCACGCCGAACACGGATCGAAGCGCTGAGGGATGTGCCCGGAACGCTGGTGTTCTACGAATCGCCAAAACGTGTGGCCGCATCTTTGGCGGATCTGGCACATGTTCTGGGAGGGGATAGGCAGGCCGCAATGTGTCGCGAGTTGACTAAGAAATTCGAAGAGGTTCGGCGCGGCACGCTGGGCACGCTTGCAACCGAGATCGCGGGGCAAACCGTCAAAGGCGAAATTGTTCTGCTGGTGGATCGCGGGCATTCGGAAACCGTTAACGAATCTGACGTAGAAGAGGCATTGAAACGTGCCTTGGAGACGCATTCGGTGCGCGATGCCGCTGACCTTGTATCTGAAATGTACAAGTTGCCGCGCCGACCGATCTACCAGAAGGCATTGAAGCTGGGAAAGGGATGAAATGTCCAGGCGATCCGTGCAAAGCTCTGTGTCTTTTCACGCGGGGCAGGCTGCGGAATTGCGAGTGGCGACAGATTACGAGCGTCGCGGATTCACCATCCTGCATCATCGTTGGCGTGGCGCGGGCGGGGAAATCGACCTGATCGCCCGAGACGCCAAAGGGCTGGTTTTTGTCGAGGTCAAGAAAAGCCAAAGCTTTGAAATGGCTGCCGCTCGGATCAATCACCGACAGATGAGCCGCATTTGCGCCTCTGCCGCGCAATTTCTGGAGAATGAACCGGGTGGTCAACTCACTAATGTTCGGTTCGACGCGGCGCTGGTGGATGCCTCGGGCGCTGTTCAAATTATTGAAAACGCCTTTGGTCAGGACTGACACCCATTGAACCCTTGGGCGCGCTGGGCCATGTATCTGGCGTGAAACTGAGGGACACGCCATGAAAATCGCCTTTCAGATGGACCCGATCGGGGCCGTGGATATCAATGCCGACAGTTCCTTCCGCCTTGCGGAAGAAGCACAGAAGCGCGGCCATTCCCTGTTTTTCTATGGGCCGGATCAACTGGCCTATCAGGAAGGTCGCATAACGGCGCGCGGTCAGGACATGACGGTGCAGCGGATTGCCGGGAACCCGGCCGAGCTGGGCCCCGAGCGTGAGGTTGATCTGGCCGAGTTTGATGTTGTCTGGCTGCGGCAAGACCCTCCGTTCGACATGCATTACATCACGTCGACGCATTTGCTGGATCGCCTCAAAGGGCAGACGCTGGTGGTCAACGATCCGTTCTGGGTGCGGAACTATCCCGAAAAGCTGCTGGTGCTGGACTTCCCGGACCTGACCCCGCCCACAACCATCGCGCGGGATTTGCAGACGATTAAGGCGTTCAAGGAAAAGCACGATGATATCATCCTAAAACCACTTTACGGCAACGGTGGCGCGGGCGTGTTCCGGTTGGATGCAAATGATCGCAATCTGACGTCGCTGCATGAACTGTTCACCGGGTTCTCGCGCGAGCCGCTGATTGTTCAGAAGTTCCTGCCTGACGTCAGCAATGGCGACAAGCGTGTCATTTTGGTGGATGGAGAACCGGTTGGCGCGATCAACCGTGTACCAGCGGCAGGCGAAACCCGGTCAAACATGCATGTCGGCGGGCGTCCTGAAAAGATCGGCCTGTCCGAGCGCGATCTTGAAATTTGTGCCGCGATTGGGCCGTTACTGAAGGAAAAGGGCCAGATTTTTGTTGGGATCGACGTGATCGGCGATTACCTGACCGAGATCAACGTGACCTCGCCCACCGGCATTCAGGAGCTGGAGCGGTTTGACGGCGTCAACATCGCTGAAAAAATCTGGCAGGCAATTGAGGCCAAGGTCTAAGACGCGGCTTGTGCGCTGACGCGAAAGCTCAGCGCCTCAGCCGCATGGGGCCGTTTTACATCCGGTGCCCCGTCCAGATCCGCAATCGTGCGCGCCACCCGCAAAATACGGTGAAAGGCGCGCGCGGATAGGCCAAACCGTTCAGCGGCCTTCAACAGCAATTCTTTGCCTTCGGCGTCTGGCGCTGCGATTTCTTCCAGAATGGCACCTTCCACATCCGCGTTCTGTCGGGTCGATGTGCCCTCGAACCTCTGCGCCTGAACAGCACGTGCCTATTCCACGCGCGCGGCAACAGTGGCCGAACTGTCGCCGGATGGGGGCAGATCAAGATCGGTAAGACCGACTGGCGGCACTTCGAGGCGCAGATCAAACCTATCCATCAGTGGGCCCGAAATGCGGCCCAAATAATCCTCGCCACAGACCGGCGCGCGGGAACAGGCGCGGGCGGGGTCTGTCAGATAACCGCATTTGCAAGGGTTGGCGGCGGCCACCAGCATAAAACGACAGGGATACTTCACATGCGCATTGGCCCGGGCGACCATGACCTCGCCTGTCTCGATCGGTTGGCGCAGGGTTTCCAGAACTGTGCGCGGGAATTCCGGGAATTCGTCCATGAACAGCACACCGTTGTGGGCCAGAGAAATTTCCCCCGGTTTCGCGCCTTTTCCACCGCCAACGATTGCGGCCATCGAAGCGGTGTGGTGCGGTTCCCGAAACGGACGGGTGCGGCTGATGCCGCCTTCGTCCAGCAAGCCGCAAAGCGATTGGATCATCGAGGTTTCCAGCGCCTCGGCCGGGGTCAGCGGCGGCAGATTTCCGGGCAAACGTGCGGCCAGCATGGATTTCCCCGACCCCGGCGTGCCGATCATGATCAGGTGATGTCGCCCGGCGGCGGCGATCTCGAGCGCGCGTTTGGCTCGTTCCTGTCCTTTCACATCCCGCAGGTCGCGGGCGCTGGGTGCAAGGCTGACCTCGCCGGGTTGGGCGGCGGATAACGGAGCCTGGCCTGAGAAATGTCGCACCACATCCCCCAACGATCCGGCCCCTATGACCTGCGTGGCGTCGACCCATGCGGCCTCGGCGCTGGAGGCTTTGGGGCAGAGCAGTGCTCGGTCTTCGGCGGCGTCGGGGGGATGATCTCGAGCGCAGACAGCAGCGCCACGGCGATGGGCAGGTCGAAATGGCTGCCCTCTTTCGGCAGGTCGGCAGGTGACAGGTTGATGGTGATACGTTTCGACGGTAGCGCGATTGCCATGGAACTGAGCGCGCTACGGACGCGGTCGCGGGCCTCGGACACGGCCTTGTCGGGCAGGCCGACGATGGAAAAAGCGGGCAGGCCCGGCGAGACAGCGCATTGCACCTCGACGGGGCGGGCCTCGACCCCTTGGAAAGCGACGGTATGTGAGCGGGCGACCATGAACGACCTTTTTGGTTAACAGGTCGTTGCTGACACGCGGGCAGTTTAGGAATCGTTAACGCCGGCTACCATCGCGGTGAATTTTGGCCAAGCTTCAGGGTCTGCAACAGTTTTGTCGCGGCAGAACGCATTACAGAAACCCCAAAGCCGTTCGTTCAACTCAAGAACATGAGTGACCGGTTTGCCAGAGTAAGGGCAGGCGCTGTTGATTGAATTGGTTCCGGAAACGGCTCTTGCATCAGTGCGCCCACCAACAGGCCAAGGGCGTGATGAAAGATCCTGTGGATAGGGAAATGGCGTATAATTCACGGTCAGCCCCATCGCGCGCCATTGCCGGACGGTTGGGTCAGAAAGAAGGTCCAGACAATACTGCCGATTGGCATCGGACACGGGCAGCCCGTACCCGACGATGCGCGCTGCAACCGGCGTATAGAATACATCCGCCAAAGAATAGGTGCCGAACAACGGACCGCTCGTCGAACCGGACACGTCGCGCGCGTGATGCCAGAGCGTTTCGATCCGTTCCAGATCGTTCAGAGTTTCTGACGACGGCTTGTACCCCTGCCAACACTGTTTGAGCTGCATCGGGCATTCCCCGCGCAACGCCGAGAACCCGGCCACCATTTCGGCGCACAACCACCGCGCCGTTGCACGGGCTGACGGGTCTTTGGGCCATAGTCCGGCCGCGGGGTGCCGCTCGGCCAGCGTTTCGGCCATGGCGAGGCTTTCTCCCACAACAGTACCTTCCGGCAGGCGCAGGGCAGGTACAAGGCGCGCTGGCGCAAGTGGCTTCATATCTTCGGCCATTGTGCCTGAATAAAGGCCGATCATATGCGTTCGATACGGCAGGTCGAACTTTTCCAGCATCAACCAGCCGCGCATGGACCAACTGGAAAACAGGCGGTCCCCAATAAACAGATCATAGGTCATGACCGCAGGATGGCGCGTGAAAACCTATCCGTAAATCAGTGATTTGTGCGGGTATAGATCACGGAAGGTGATTGATCCGCCCAACAGACCACCCGTCGCCGTGATGGGTCAGCTCTGTGACTGACAGGTTGTCGATCTTGTGGCTAAACGCCTCTCGAGCGGTGACATCCAATGCGCGTTGTACCTGGGTTAGAATGACCCCGAAATGCGCAACAACGACCAGGTCTTGCCCGGTGTGCTGTGTGATCAACGCGTCAACAACGGTATCCACGCGCGCCCGGACCTCATTCCAGCTTTCACCTTCGGGCGGGCGCACGTCGCCTGGGTTGTCCCAGTAGGCAAAGGCCAGCTCGGGGTCGTCGGCCTCGATATCTTTGAATCCGCGCAACTCCCACGTGCCGAAATTGATTTCCCGCAGGTCGGGGTGATGGGGCAAGCGCGCGCGCGCGCCTTGTATGGCCGATGCCGTATCGACCGCGCGGGACAGGTCCGAGGAAATCACCAGTGACTCGGGCGGTAAATGGTCATGCAGTCGCGCCACAGCGGCCGTATCGCTGAGGTCAGCAGGCAAGTCGGACCAACCGACCATGGTTTTGGCATGAGTCGGGCCATGGCGGACAAGATGCAGGCGAGTCATGGTAGCTGTCCTTTCAGAACCAGCGGCAGACCGACCTGAACCTGAACTACCAGTTCTGCCTGAGCCGCCAGCGCAATATTCAACCGCCCCTGCGCCTCGCGAAAGCGGCGGGACAGGGCGTTTTCGGGTACGATGCCCTGACCCAATTCGTTGGAAACAATAACGACCGGGGCCTTGCAGTCTGCGAGGGCCTTCAACAGCGTGGTCTGGGCTTGCACCAGGTCGTTTTCGGCCAGCATATGGTTGGTCAGCCACATGGTCGCGCAGTCGATCAGGCACACATCGTTCGGTGTCAGAGCTGATAAGGCTGGTTCAAGGTCCAGCGGTGCCTCGATCGTTGACCAATCCGGGCCGCGTTGCGCGATATGGCGATCAATCTTTAGGCGCATCTCATCATCAAACACTTGTGATGTGGCAAGGTAAGTGCGGTTTTTACCTGATGAAACAACAAGTTGTTCGGCAAAGCCAGATTTGCCTGAGGCCGCGCCCCCTATCACAAAGGTTAAATCCGGATACACTATTCTTACCTTCCGTGTGATCCACCCGGTTTTGTTCTGCGTATCGACCATCAGTCGGCAAAGCAAGGCCGTGCTGCGCCTGTGAAAAGGGGAGATTTCCATGGCACTGGACAATTCAAACGATTTTTCAATGTCGCGACAGGCAATGAAGGCGGAATTGCTGGACGCGGAAACTGAATTGAAACTTGCGTATGCATGGCGCGACCAACGTGACGAGCAAGCTCTGCATCGGTTGATCACGGCCTATATGCGGCTGGCGATTTCGATGGCGGCCAAGTTTAAACGATACGGTGCGCCCATGAATGACCTGATCCAGGAGGCGGGGCTTGGTCTTATGAAGGCCGCCGACAAGTTCGACCCGGATCGCGGCGTGCGCTTTTCCACCTATGCAGTATGGTGGATCAAGGCCAGCATTCAGGACTATGTGATGCGGAACTGGTCGATGGTTCGGACGGGCTCGACCTCCTCACAAAAATCGCTGTTCTTCAATATGCGCCGTGTCCAGGCACGGCTGGAGCGGGAAGCCGCGACAGAAGGAATGCAATTGGATCGTCACCAGTTGCATCAGATGATTGCCGCCGAGATTGGCGTGCCGCTGCGCGACGTCGAGATGATGGAGGGGCGGTTGTCCGGTTCCGATTTCTCGTTGAACGCCGTGCAGTCTGCCGATGAAGACGGGCGCGAGTGGATTGATGCGTTGGAGGACGAGCGCGAACAGGCTGCTGAGACAGTCGAAAACACTCACGACACCGAACAGTTGCGGGAATGGCTTGTGACCGCGATGAAGGCGCTCAACGAGCGTGAGCGGTTCATTGTTCGTGAGCGCAAGCTGCGCGAACCTGCGCGGACGCTTGAAAGTCTGGGGCAGGAGCTTGGCCTGTCCAAGGAACGCGTGCGCCAGTTGGAAGCGGCGGCATTCGTGAAAATGCGCAAGAACCTTGAAGCGCAATCCCGCGAGGTGCAACACTTCATCGCATGAAACAGATTGCGATTCTGCTGTGTGCATTGATGGTTACGGTCAGTCAGGGCCGTGCTGATCAACATATTCCAGACGACGTTGCGGCCGCGATGCGGTCGGCGGACGTGGTTATTCTGGGTGAAATCCATGACAATCCCCAACACCACATGGTGCAGACCGAAGCATTGAAGATCGTGTGGCCCTCGGCCGTGGTATGGGAAATGGTGACCGAGGAGGGGGCGCAGCGACTTGCCCAGAAAGCGGCCTCCAACCCCGAGGAATTGTCGCGAATATTGCGGTGGGCCGAGTCCGGCTGGCCACCATTGAGCATGTATTACCCCGTTTTTCAGGCAACAGATGCGCCGGTCTATGGCGCGATGGTTCCACGCGCCGCTGCCCGCGCCGCGATGGAGCGGGGGGCCGCGACCGCATTGGGCGCGGATGCGGCGCGATATGGTCTGACGATCCCCTTGTCGACCGCCGAGCAGATGGCGCGCGAGGCCGATCAGCTTGCCGCGCATTGCGATGCCATTCCCGAAAGCGCATTGCCGCAAATGGTTGCCATTCAGCGGCTACGCGATGCCGTTCTTACACGGTCGATTCTGCGTGCAACGGATGAAACGGGTGGCCCGGTTGCTGTGATCACGGGAAATGGCCATGCGCGCAAGGATTGGGGAGTCCCGACCTTTTTGTCTCGCTTGCGCCCGGGGTTGAAAGTATTCGTTCTGGGACAGTCCGAGGACGGCAGCATCGAAGGTGAATTCGACGCGGTGATTGACAGCCCTTCGGTCGAACGGGAAGACCCCTGCCTTGCATTTGAGACCCAGAATTAACCGCTGGAACTGTTCGGCGGCCTTGCCTAATGTCGGGGCCGACCGGAATGGGAAGGGCACAACATGCTGGCATCGAAACGCATTCTGCTGATCATCGGCGGAGGGATCGCGGCCTATAAATCGTTGGATCTGATCCGACGGTTGAAGGAACGCGGCGCGTCTGTAACGCCTGTTCTGACGCGTGCGGCTGAAGAATTCGTGACACCCCTGTCTGTTTCCGCGCTTGCCGGGGAAAAGGTGTATCGCGATCTGTTTGATCTGACGGATGAGGCTGAGATGGGGCATATCCAATTGTCCCGGTCGGCGAACCTGATTGTTGTTGCGCCAGCCACGGCGGATTTGATGGGGAAAATGGCGGGCGGGCTGGCCAATGATCTGGCCTCGACCCTGTTGATGGCGACCGACACGCCGGTTTTGTGCGCCCCGGCCATGAACGTGCGCATGTGGGATCATCCCGCGACACAGCGCAATCTGCAGACGTTGAAATCTGATGGGGTCGGTTTTGTCGGTCCGAATGAAGGCGACATGGCGTGTGGGGAATATGGCCCCGGTCGCATGTCCGAGCCTTTGGAAATCGTTGCCGCGATCGAGGCCCAGCTTGGTGATGGCCCGCTTTTGGGGAAACGCATTCTTGTAACTTCTGGCCCAACGCATGAGCCGATTGATCCGGTTCGGTATATTGCCAACCGGTCTTCGGGTGCGCAGGGCGCTGCGGTGGCGCGTGCGCTGGCTGCTTTGGGTGCAGAGGTGATCTTTGTGACCGGACCCGCCGATGTGCCAGCCCCGGACGGGGTGCAGGTTGTGCCTGTGGAGACTGCCCAGCAGATGTCTGACGCTGTGGACGCCGCGCTGCCCGTGGACGCCGGAGTTTTTGCTGCTGCTGTGGCGGACTGGCGCGTGGCCAGCGCCTCGGACCGGAAGCTGAAGAAAACCCGTGACGGTCTTCCTGCACTGGAGTTTGCCGAGAACCCGGACATTCTGAAAAGGGTCGCGCAGATGAACGACGGACGCCCCCCGTTGGTTGTTGGTTTTGCCGCCGAAACGGACAACGTGGTTGAACACGCGACGGCCAAACGCAAACGCAAGGGGTGTGATTGGATCGTTGCCAATGACGTCAGCCCGGCGACGGGGATCATGGGGGGCTCGGAAAATGCGGTCGTCCTGATCTCGGATCAGGGTTCGGAAGAATGGCCCCGTATGGGCAAGGACGCCGTGGCCAAGCGGCTGGCCGACAAAATCGCGGATGCCTTGAACGGCTAGGCAAAAGGAACTCAGATGGTTGCAATTCGTGTGATCCGCGAGGACGGAGCGGACCCCTCGGTGCCCTTGCCCTCTTATGAAACCGCCGGTGCGGCCGGTGCGGATGTTCGGGCTAATATGCCGGACGGTGCGTCAGTCACCTTGCAGCCCGGCGAACGGGCGCTAATTCCAACCGGGTTGCGGATCGAAATCCCTCAGGGTTTCGAAGTGCAGGTGCGCCCGCGGTCCGGGCTTGCGCTGAAACATGGCATTACGCTCCCAAACACGCCGGGCACGATCGACAGCGACTATCGCGGTCCGTTGGGGGTGATCGTTCTCAATGCCGGACAGGAGGCGTTCGAGATCACGCATGGGGAACGCATCGCCCAACTGATCGTGGCCCCCGTTGTGCAGGCCACTTTTGAGGCCGCCGATACACTCAGCGACACCGCGCGCGGGGCTGGCGGTTTCGGGTCAACCGGGCGCGGCTGATGCTGTTGGTCCTCATTCTGGCCGCTGGGTTGTGGGGTATCGGCTATCTTGCCGGAGTGTCCCGTACGGCGCGTCTGGCTTCGGTCGCGGTGTTGCTGTTGGGCGTAATAACAGCCCAATTGGTGCTGCCCGACGGCCACCCCCTGCGTGCGGCAACTGGCGGGTCCGCTGCCATGTGGCTTATACTGGGTGGTTTCGCGGTTCTGGTTCTGGTTTATGGAAGGGTGCTGAAAGCGTTACGCAACCGCGCGACGCCCGCCACGCAGGAGCCCGCCATGCCATCCGACCAATTCTCTGAAACCGAACTGGAACGTTATGCCCGCCATATCGTGTTGCGGGAACTGGGTGGCCCGGGTCAGAAAAAGATGAAACAGGCCCGCGTGCTGGTGATTGGTGCCGGTGGTCTGGGCGCGCCCGCGCTGCAATATCTGGCTGCTGCCGGGGTAGGGACCATCGGCGTGATCGACGATGATGAGGTCGAAAATGCCAACCTGCAACGGCAAGTGATCCACCGGGATGCGGATATCGGGATGCCCAAGGTGTTCTCGGCCCAGCAGGCCATGAAAGCGCAGAACCCCAACGTGACCGTGCTTCCCTATCACCGCCGCCTGACTGACGAGATCGCAGCAGACCTGTTCGCTGATTTTGATCTGATCCTCGACGGAACGGATAATTTCGACACCCGCTATCTGGCCAACCGCACCGCCGTTGCGTTGGGAAAACCGCTGATCTCGGGCGCGTTGTCGCAATGGGAAGGACAACTGAGTGTCTTTGACCCTGCCCACGGCGCGCCTTGCTATCAGTGCATTTTCCCCGAGGCCCCGGCCCCCGGTCTGGCCCCTTCTTGTGCTGAGGCAGGCGTGATCGGCCCTCTGCCCGGCGTTGTGGGCTCGATGATGGCGGTCGAGGCGATCAAGGTGATCACCGGGGCTGGGCAGGCGCTGCGCGGCGAGATGCTGATCTATGACGCGCTTTATGGGGAAAGCCGCAAGATCACTCTGTCACGCCGCGCCGATTGTCCGATTTGCGGTAAGTGAGCGCGCGCGCTGGATCATCCTGCCCTGCGCTCCTAGGTTGCGATCAAAGGAGAGTTTCATGACCGACCCGATCCTGTCCGACTGGACCACACCGTTTGAAATCGCACCGTTTGACACGATTGCCGACAGCGATTTTTCCCCCGCGCTGGACACCGCCCTAAAGGTCCACAACGCGCAGATCGATGCCATCGCGGACAACCCCGACGCGCCCACCTTCGCCAACACGGTCGAAGCGCTTGAGGCCGCAGGTGAGCAGTTGGACAAGGTCCTGTCGGTGTTCTTCACCGTGGCCGGGGCCGATAGCAACCCGATGCGTGAAGAGTTGCAGCGAGACTTCTCGCCCAAACTGGCGGCGCATTTCTCGGGCATTTCGTCGAACAAGGCGCTGTTTCAGCGGTTGGCCGACCTGTGGGCGCGGAAGGACGATCTGAGCCTGACGGACGAACAGTCTCGGGTGCTGATGCTGACCCATCGCGGGTTCGTGCGCGCGGGTGCGGCGCTGACTGGGGATGCAGACGCGCGGATGCAGGCGATCAAGGCGCGGCTGGCCTCGCTGGGTACATCCTTTACCCAGAACCTGCTGGCGGATGAGCGTGAGTGGTTCATGCCTCTGTCCGAGGATGATCTGGAAGGTCTGCCCGATTTCGTCGTGGATACGGCCCGCGCCGCCGGGCAGGAAAAGGGCGCAGACGGCCCGGTTGTGACCCTGTCGCGCTCAATCATCGTGCCGTTCCTGCAATTCTCGCCCCGCCGCGATCTGCGCGAGGTGGCGTATAAGGCGTGGACCGCGCGTGGCGCGAACGGGGGCGAGACGGACAATCGCGAGATCGCCGCCGAAATCCTCGCTCTGCGCGAAGAACGCGCCAAGTTGCTGGGCTATGCCAATTTCGCCGCCTACAAGTTGGAAACCGAGATGGCCCGCACACCAGACAAGGTGCGTGATCTGTTGATGCAGGTCTGGGAACCGGCTAAGGCCCGAGCCGATGCGGATGCCGCAATCTTGACGCAGATGATGCAGGCAGATGGTGTCAATGGCCCTCTGGCCGCGTGGGACTGGCGCTACTATGCCGAGAAACGTCGCAAGGCCGAGCATGATCTGGATGAGGCCGCGTTGAAGCCTTACCTGCAATTGGACCGGATGATCGAGGCCGCTTTTGCCTGCGCCAACCGTCTGTTCGGGTTGGAATTCGCGCCGCTGGATGTGCCTTTGTACCACCCCGATTGCCGCGCGTGGGAGGTCACGCGCAACGGCCAGCATGTCGCGGTGTTCATCGGGGATTACTTCGCGCGCGCGTCCAAGCGATCCGGCGCGTGGTGCAGCGCGATGCGGTCTCAGGCCAAATTCCCCACGGTGCAGGCTCCGGTCGTGATCAATGTCTGCAACTTCGCCAAAGGCGATCCGGCGTTGCTGTCCTATGATGATGCGCGGACACTGTTTCATGAATTCGGTCATGCGCTGCACCAGATGCTGTCGGATGTGACCTATGAAAGTATCTCGGGTACATCTGTGGCGCGCGATTTCGTGGAACTGCCCAGCCAGCTTTATGAACACTGGCTGGAAGTCCCCGAGGTTCTGGCCGAGTTTGCCACCCATGCTAATACCGGCGCGCCGATGCCGCAGGACATGCTGGACAAGGTGCTGAAGGCCGCCAATTTCGATCAGGGGTTTCAGACGGTCGAATATGTCGCCTCGGCGCTGGTCGATCTGGAATTCCACGACGGCGCGGCCCCCGCCGATCCGATCGCGACACAGGCGCAGGTGCTAGAGGGTCTGGGGATGCCCCCGGCCATCGGGATGCGCCACGCCACCCCGCATTTCGCCCATGTGTTTGCGGGCGATGGCTATAGCGCGGGCTATTACAGCTATATGTGGTCCGAGGTCATGGATGCCGACGCCTTCGCCGCCTTCGAAGAAGCCGGAGGAGCCTTCGATCCCGACCGCGCCAAGGCGCTGGAGGAAAATATCCTGTCCACCGGTGGCTCGCGCGAGGCCGAAGACCTGTATCTGGCCTTCCGGGGCCGGTTGCCGGGGGTAGAGGCGTTGTTGAAAGGCCGTGGCCTGATCTCGGCCTGATCAGTATCCCAGATTGCGGTTCACGACGTGCAGCAGGGGTTGCCCGGCTTCACCTCGGACGATGTTGTCGCAAATGACCTGCGCGGCCGTGGCAGGGCGGGTTTCCGATGCGATGTGGGGCGTGACCGTCACTTTGGGGTGCGCCCAATAGGGATGATCGCCGGGCAGGGGTTCCACCCGAAATACATCCAGCGTCGCGTGCCCGATCTGGCCGGAGTTCAGGGCTGACAACATCGCGTCATCGTCAATCAATGGCCCCCGGCCGGGATTGATAACGCATGCGCCTTTCGGCAGCAGGGCCAGCGTTTCGGCGTTCAGTGTATTTGCGGTCACAGGCGTATCCGGCAAGAGCAGCACGACAATTTCAGCTTGTGACAGGGCGGTACGCAGCCCCGCGTCACCATGCAGACACCTTACCCCCGGAATATCCTTGGCGGTGCGGCTCCAGCCCGTGACTTCGAAACCAAGCGTGGCCAGGGCGCGCGCGGCGGCATCACCCAATGCTCCAAGACCCAGGATGCAAACCCGTCGCTCAGGCGCCAATGGCGGGGCGTCCGGTGCCCATACGCCATCCTGAACAGAAATGTGCTGATCCATCCCAAGGTGATAGCGCAGAACATGCCCCACCACCCATTCTGTCATGCCCTGCGTCAGGCCGTGATCTACCATCCGCGCCAGAGGAACGGTCAGGGTTTCGTTGCCCGCGATCTTTTCGACCCCGGCCCAAAGGCTCAGCACGGCCTTCAGGCGTGTATATGGCGCGAAGTCCAGAAGCCCGCCATCTGGGGCGTAGACGATATAGTCCACCTGATCCGGCTCGATGTTAGTTGACAGACGGAAGTTCAATCCGGCTTCGGTCAGGTACTTTGACAACAGCGGCTGATATACCGGCCAAAGCTCGGGGCGGGCGGAAAACAGGACGTTCACGGACATTGGGGGCCTTTCCGATCACCGGGGACGGTGGATATGGGCGCTTTGGACAATGCCAAAGGCTGCCATCAGAACCAGCATAGCCGATCCGCCATAGCTGACCATTGGCAGGGGCACACCCACGACCGGGGCAAGGCCCATGACCATCGACATGTTCACGGCAAAAAACAGGAAGAAGTTCAACGCAATCCCGAGTGTCACCAGCGAAGAAAACCTGTCCTTCGTCGACAGCGCCGTGACCATGCAGAAGATCAGGATCAGTCCGTACAGGGTCAGCAGTGTGATGCCACCAACAAAACCGAACTCTTCGGCCAGCGTGGTAAAGATGAAGTCGGTGTGTTTTTCAGGCAGAAAGTTCAGCCGCGATTGTGTGCCCTGCATGAATCCGCGCCCGTTCCACCCCCCAGACCCCAGTGCGATTTTCGACTGCGTGATATGGTACCCCGCACCCAGCGGATCGGTAGACGGGTCGAGAAACGTGTCGATGCGGCGGAATTGATAGTCTTTCAGAAGCTGCCATTCTGTTCCACGGCTGTTGAACACGGTGGCAATCAGGCCGACACCCGCAGCGATCACTGCAGCGAAATAGGCCCAGTGGACACCCGCAAGAAACATCAATCCACCCCCGGCCGCGAGCAGCAGGATCGAGGTGCCAAGATCCGGTTGGCGTAGCACCATGAACGTGGGAATTAAGATCAGGATGACGGGAATGATGACCCAGATCGGACGCGATGTTTTGTGCGATGGCAACCAGTCATAATACGATGCCAGCAGCATCACCAACGTCACTTTCATGACTTCGGATGGTTGCAGCCGCATGAACCCAAGATCAATCCAACGCTGTGCGCCCATTCCGACAGTGCCGAACAGCTCCACGAATACCAGCAAAGCGATCGAGCCCAGATAAGCCACCACTGACATGTTGCGCCAGAACCAGATCGGCACAAGCGCCACGATGAACATGACCGCTAGGCCAAGGCCGAACCGCTCCATCTGAGGTTCCGCCCAGGGGGTCCAAGACCCTCCGGCCACCGAATACAGCATCAGGAACCCGGCGCTGGCCGTGCTGATCAGCAACAGGGTGAGGGGCCAGTTCATAAACAGAAACTTGCGAAACCCTGACGGAGTGGATTTGACGGCGTATTCAAGATAGCTCATGCGCGGTCCTTTTCGGACGGACGCGCTTTGGGGCGGCGATCGCCCTCAAGCCGTTTTTGCTGTTCCTTGATGCGGTCGCGGTCGGCGACCGGGTAGGCTTCCAGTGGCGGTGTGCCGTTGTAAAGGGCCTGCAGCATGATATCCCGCGCAACCGGCGCCGCCGCCTTGGAGCCCCCGCCGCCGTGTTCCACGACAACAGCGACGGCATATTTTGGGTTGTCATACGGCGCAAAGCTGACGAACAGCGCGTGGTCACGGCGTTCCCATGGCAAGTCTTCGTTGCGGATAACACCAGCAGCCCGCTCAGCCTTGGTGATGTTGCGCACCTGACTGGTTCCGGTTTTGCCCGCCATGCGGAACTCATCAGCGATAATCCGGCTGCGATAGGCCGTTCCACGCCGGTCGTTCGAGACCGAGAACATCGCCTTGCGCACCTGTTCAAGGTTGTTTGGGTTCACCGCCAAAGGTTCACCCGCGCCCGAGGGTTCTTCGACACCGTTCACTGACCGTACCAAACGCGGCGAGACAGCACGCCCTGTGGCGATCCGCGCCGTCATGACCGCTAGCTGCAATGGTGACGCCAGCATGAACCCCTGACCGATCGAGGCATTCGCCGTGTCGCCCACTAGCCAATCCTGACCGTGCACGCGCTGTTTCCATTCCTGGTTCGGTGCAAGCCCTGCGGCAACGGCGGACATCGGTATGTCGTGTTTCACGCCCAGTCCGAAGATGCGCGCCATGTCCGAGATCCGGTCGATACCGGTTCGCAAAGCCACGTCATAGTAGTAAACATCGCAACTGCGTTTGAGCGATGTTTCCAGATCGACGGTGCCATGGCCGCCGCGCTTCCAGCAGTGGAACCTGCGGCTGCCGACTTTCAGGTGGCCGGGACAATACACGGTGTTGGATGGGCCGATTACCCCGGCCTCAAGCGCGGCCATTGCGGTGATCATCTTGAAAGTCGAGCCGGGCGGGTAAGTGCCCTGCACCGTCTTGTTGGCCAGCGGGCGGTAGTTGTCCTGAGTCAGCGTCCGATAATCCGCGACAGAAATGCCGCGCACGAACAGGTTTGGGTCGAAACTGGGGGCAGAGCTGATGGCGCGTATGTCCCCGGTTTCGCAATCAATTACAACGGCTGCGGCACTTTCCCCTGCCAAACGTGCCTGTACGTATTGCTGCAGGTCTGCGTCCACGGATAGCTGAAGATCGGCACCGGCCTCACCCACTTGCCTGTCCAATTCGCGCATCACGCGGCCTGTGGCGTTGACCTCGACCCGTTTGGCGCCTGCTTTGCCGCGCAAGGTGCCTTCCTGTTTGGCTTCCAGACCGACCTTGCCGATTTGGAAACGGGGAATACGAAGAACCGGCTCGGGATCCTCGATCTGGCTGAGGTCGTAGTCGCTGACCGGGCCGACATACCCAACGACATGCGCAAAGTCTTCGTATCTTGGGTATTGGCGGGTCATGCCAACTTCGGGGGTGACACCGGGCAGGGCAGGGGCGTTGACCGCGACCTTTGAAATATCTTCCCACGTCACCTGATCCGCCAGCGTTACCGGAAGGAACGGGGCGGACCGGCGCATCTCAGTCTTGGCGCGTTCGATTTCGTCATCGGTCAATGGGATCAGATCGGACAGCTTGGAGATAACAGCATCGACATCGCCCGCATCCTCTCGGACCATCACGATCCGATAGGATGGCGAGTTCTGTCCTATAATTTGTCCGTTACGGTCGTAGATCCGTCCGCGTGTTGGGGGGATAAGTCGGATATTGATGCGGTTCTCTTCCGCCAGCAGGCGGTACTCGTCCGCCTGATCCACCTGCATGAACCGCATTCGGGCCGCCAACCCGCCGATGAAGGCCGCCTGCAAGCCGCCCAATACCACCGCGCGGCGCGGCAGGCGTTTATAGGCAAGCCCCTGCGATTTGGTCTTGCGCTGTTTCATGACCGAAGCCCCGCTGCAGCAGAATCCACCGCCGAGGCGCGTCGAACGCCGAATCCGCTTTGGCTGAGCAGAACGATCACCGGATAAACTGCAATTGTCAGAACCACTTGTATCACCATCGGCCCCAATGCCGCTTGTTGCACGGTTAGAATAGCAAGAATTATGCGGTTCAGTACAAAAACAGCCGTGATCGCGACGGCTGCGGTTGTCCATTCGGCAAAAAATCCGGCATCGCGCATACCGGGCGCGGCCCCGCGCAAATAGGCTGACCCCAGAACAACAAGCGCAGCCAGCAATCCCGGAGGACGTTGCAACAACAGGTCCGCCAGCAGCATCACGATCGCGATCAAAGGGATTGGAACGTATTCAGGCCGCCGTAAGACCCAAGCGAAGGTCAAGGCCATCAGCAGGTCGGGAAACGGCAAGCGCCCCGGTTGTGTGTCCAGCGGCAAAAGGTGCAGAAACATGATCAGAAAGGCCAGAAACAGGTACAGCGCCCGCTTGGTCCAAAGCTGCGAGACCTGCCTATCCATCGCCAGCCTCTGCAGGTGCTTTGGCGGCTTCGGGTCGTCTTGGCCCGACGATATCGCCGGAATCCTCAATCGGAGGCGCAGAATGGAACCGTAGGACCCGCAGAAACTCGAGCCTTTCGAAATCAGCGGACAAACGGACCCGCAGGCGCCCACCGGGGTCAGCCGTGATCTGGCCTATCAACAAACCACCCGGGAAAACGCCGCCATCGCCCGATGTGACAACCCGGTCACCGGGACGTACCAGTTCGCGGTTTTCAAGAAACTCGACCGCCGGAGAAGGCGTGTTATCCCCCGCGATCAGTGCGGTCTGGCCAGAAGGTTGAATTGTTGCGGGTATCGCGCTGGAGGCATCGGTCATCAGGATCACCCGCGCCGTGTCCGGGCCAACGCCCGAGATGCGCCCCACCACGCCGATCCCATCCATCGTGGCCCAGCCGTCCATAATCCCGTCACGCTCGCCCACATTCAGCAAGACCGACTGACGGAAGGGCGAGCCGCTATCCGCCATTACGACGCCCGTGATATAGGTCAGGCGCGGATCAAGCCGCACATTGTTGAGGTCAAGAAGGCGGGCGTTTTCCTGTTCAAGCTGAAGGGCCGCTTCTTTCCACGCGCGCATCAGGCGCAGTTCGCTGCGCAATTCCTGATTTTGCTCGCTCAGGCGCTGATAGCTTTGAAAATCACGTACAAGGTTTACGACGGCCGTGACCGGAACCATGGCCCAATCCATCGAGGGTACGACGGTGTCTACGACCTGTGCGCGGAACCGCTCCACCCGCGGGCTGTCAATGCGCCAGACCAGAAAGATGCCCAGCAGACACAGAACCACGATCCCCAGCAGCAGGCGGCGTAAGGGGGTTGTGTATTCGTCGCGCTGTGATCGGTCCTTTGCCACAGGTTACCTTCCCGTGCTGCTCTTGCCCGAGTTTTCACCCCAAAAGGGTGCGCGCCTTAGCTTTCGTAGTCAATCGCGTGGCGCAGTTGTTTTTCATATTCCAGCGCCTTGCCGGTGCCCAAAGCCACACAGTTCAGGCTTTCATCGGCAATCGACACGGCCAAACCGGTCTGTTCGCGCAGCGCAAGGTCCAGATCGCCCAGTAGCGCGCCGCCGCCGGTCAGCATGACACCCCGGTCCACGATATCCGCGGCCAGATCGGGCGGCGTGGTTTCCAGCGCGGTCATCACCGCCTCGCAAATCTGCTGGACGGGTTCTGACAGCGCTTCGGCAACCTGCGCCTGACTGATCTCGATTTCTTTCGGCACGCCGTTCAACAAGTCGCGGCCCCGGATATGCATCGACTGGCCGCGGCCATCGTCGGGCATGCGGGCGGTGCCGATGGTGGTCTTGATCCGCTCAGCGGTGGATTCACCGACCAACAGGTTCTGCTGGCGGCGCAGGTACGAGATGATCGCCTCATCCATGCGGTCGCCACCCACGCGGACCGATCGCGCGTAGACGATGTCGCCCAGCGACAGGACCGCAACCTCTGTAGTACCGCCGCCGATGTCGACGACCATGTTGCCGGTTGGATCAGTGATCGGCATCCCGGCACCAATGGCGGCTGCAATCGGTTCGGCAATCAGGCCTGCGCGGCGCGCGCCTGCGGACAGAACCGACTGTCGGATCGCGCGTTTTTCAACGGGTGTCGCACCATGGGGCACGCAGACAATGATCTTGGGCTTAGAGAAGGTCGAGCGTTTGTGCACTTTGCGGATGAAGTGCTTGATCATCTCTTCGGCGGTGTCGAAATCCGCGATGACACCTTCGCGCATCGGGCGGATCGCTTCGATGGACCCCGGTGTCCGGCCTAGCATCAGCTTGGCGTCCTCACCCACGGCCAGAACCTTTTTGACACCGTCCTTGACGTGATAGGCAACCACTGAGGGTTCCGACAGGATCACACCGCGCCCTTTGACATAAACCAGCGTGTTCGCTGTCCCAAGGTCAATGGCCATGTCCGCTGTGAACAAGCCGCCCAGATTGCCAAAGATTCCCATGTGTTCACTGATCCCGTTCGTCAGAATTTCTACTGCCCGCGACTCGACGGTTCCGGGACGGATGTCTTATAGGGTGCCATCTCGCCCGGTAAAAGGGCTGATTCCGCGTCAATCAGCACCTTTCCGCCTTATTGAGAGGGACTTTAGAAGGCAACATGCTCTCATATCAACATATTTACCACGCTGGAAATCTGGCTGATGTGCAAAAGCACGCTTTGTTGGCATGGATGCTGAAATATCTGACCCGCAAGGACAAGCCTCTGACCTATCTCGAGACGCATTCGGGCCGTGGCTTGTATCAGTTGGATGCAGCCGAGGCCGTGCGGACGGGCGAGGCCGCCGCTGGAATCGAACGGGCGCGGCGCGAAGGGTGGTTCAGCGCGGATCATCCCTTGTCAATGGCGCTAAGTATTGTTCGGGCGCGTCATGGTGAGAACAGCTATGCCGGTTCGCCCCTGATCGCTGCCAGCCTGCTGCGCGAACAGGACAGTTTGCACTTTGCCGAGTTGCACCCGCAGGAATACGCGGCACTGTCGATGACGATGTCTGCCTACGGGGCAAAGATCTACCAGCAGGATGGCTACGAACTGGCGCAGTCGTTGCTGCCACCGACACCACGCCGAGGGCTGCTGTTGATCGACCCAAGCTATGAGGTGAAATCGGAGTACGATCGCTTGCCTGGGATCATTTCCAAGCTGCACCGCAAGTGGAACGTTGGGGTGATTGCGTTGTGGTATCCGATCCTGTCCGACGGGCGGCACAAAGCGATGGTTGAGGCGCTGGTAAAACAGAACCTGCCGAAAGCCGAATGTCATGAAGTCCGGTTTCCGGCCGCGCGCGAAGGGCACCGCATGATCGGTTCCGGAATGTTCGTTGTGAACGCCCCGTTTGGGTTCAATGAGGAAACCCGTCGGCTGGATTCACTCTTTGCCGGGCTTTAAGACGCCTGAATACATGCGTCGGTCGCATTGACCTCCACCCTATACACGCACAGGGTGTTTTTTGAAAATTCCTTATGACAATGGGGTTTTCGGCCCTAGAATTCGGGCGAGGAGGGGTGCCATGGATCGCCGACTTGCTACGGTTCTGGCTGCCGACATGGTCGGGTACAGCCGTTTGATGGAGAACGATGAACAAGGCACGCTGGCGCGGTTGCGCACGCACCGAATAGAACTGATTGATCCGGCCATCGACAAGAACAGGGGCACGATCATCAAGACCACCGGCGACGGGATGCTGGTCGAGTTTTCCAGCGCCAGCGATGCGGTTACCTGCGCGGTCGAGGTTCAGAACCGGATGCTGCGGCGGAATGCAGATGTCCCAAGGGATCAACGCATACAGTTCCGGATTGGCATCAATCTTGATGAGATCATTTTCGAAGACGGCGATATCTTTGGCAGCGGCGTAAACATTGCCGCCCGGTTGGAGCAGTCAGCCCATGCCGGAGGTGTGGTGATTTCGGGCACAGTGCATGATCAGGTGTCTGGTCGACTTGAATTTCAATATCAGGACTTGGGCAATCTCGAACTAAAGAACCTGTCTCAACCCGTCCATGCTTATCGTGTCGAGTTGGATAGACCTTCTGACGACGTCGAGCCGATAGAAGAAGCAGACACCAAGGTCGTAAAGCCTTCGATCGCGGTTTTGCCTTTCGCCAACATGAGCGGCGACACCGAGCAGGAGTTCTTTGCAGATGGTCTGACCGAGGACCTGCTGACCGAACTTAGCCGAAGGCACGAGTTGTTCGTAATCTCTCGAAATTCCAGTTTTGTCTATAAGGGACAGGCCGTGAATGTGCGGGAGGTCGGTGAAAAACTGGGGGCGCAGTACATTGTCGAGGGCAGTGTGCGAAAGGCCGGAAACCGGGTGCGGGTCACCGTTCAGCTTATCGACAGCGATAATGACGGGCACGTCTGGGCCGAGAAATACGACCGCGATCTGGACGACATATTTGCGATTCAGGACGAAGTGATTTCCGCTGTGGTCGCCACCTTGCCGGGGCGGATCGAAGCATCGCAGCAAGAGGGTCTGACGCGCAAGACACCCTCCAGTTTCGCAGCGTATGAATGCGTCTTGGCGGCCAAGGTGCTGCACCATCGCAGCACGCGCCAAGCGAATGTCGAAGCGACCGAAATGATCGACCGGGCAATCAAACTGGATCCGGATTATGCGCATGCCCATGCCTGGAGCGGTTGTATCCGTGGACAGGCCTGGGGGTACGGCTGGTGTGACGACCGCGAAGCGATGCTGGCCGAATGCGAAGAGGCCATACTTAAGGCAGCATCGCTGGATGACAACGACGCTGACGTGCATCGCCTGATGGCGGCGGTAGAGATCTTGCGAAACAATCTTGGGCGTGCGCGGTACCATCAGGAAAGAGCGTTGTCTCTGAATCCCAATTACGATCTTGTCGTTGTCCAGATGGGAGAGTTGTTGACCTGGTCAGGCCGACCCGACGAGGGGGCGGAATGGATACAGAAAGCCATGCGCCTGAACCCGCATCACCCCGCCCGGTTCTGGAGCCATCTGGGAAAGGCGCGGTTCTGCGCCAAAAACTATCATCAGGCGCTAGATGATTTCGGACGTTTGCCGTCTTTGGACATGGTCCAAAACGCCTATGTTGCGGCTTGTCATGCCTGGCTTGGAAATGATGCCGAAGCGCGCGAACATGCCGAGGCAGTCGAGGCCGCGCAACCAGACATCAGCATCGAGGATATCGTCGCAACCCTGCACTATTCCAAGGAAGACGATCTGCACCATTTCGTTCGTGGCTTGGAAAAAGCCGGTTTGGCCTGACGCGCCAAACGAAAAACGGCCCGCTTGTGCGGGCCGTCCGGTTTATGTCAGATCCTTGTAGCTGATCTCGCGGGCGTCCGCGCCGGGGCCTGCCTTTTCACGTCGCATGATCAACCGGTTCAGTGCGTGGATATACGCCTTGGCGGATGCAACGACTGTGTCGGTATTCGCCGATTGCCCCGTTGCGATCATGCCGTCTTCTTCCAGCCGCACGGACACAGTGGCCTGCGCGTCGGTGCCTTCGGTTACCGCGTGAACCTGGTACAGTTGCAAATGCGCCTTGTTGGGATAGATCGACCGGATCGCCTTGAAGGTCGCGTCCACCGGTCCGTCGCCATGTTCCGTCGCGATGATGTCCTTGCCGTCCATTTCCAGCTCGACCGTCGATTCCGCCTGACCCCCGGTGCCACATGTGACTTTCATGGACACCAGTTGGAGGTAGTCGTCATGCTCATCCATGGTCATCAGCGCGATGAGGTCGTCGTCGAACACCTCTTTCTTACGGTCGGCCAGATCCTTGAACCGCACGAAGATGTCCTTGAGCTGGTTGTCACCGACATCAAATCCCAACGTCTCGAGCTTGTCGCGCAGCGCGGCGCGGCCCGAGTGTTTGCCCAAAGGCAGAGAGGTGCCGGAGAGGCCGATATCCTCGGGGCGCATGATCTCGAAGTTTTCGCGGTTTTTCAGCATGCCATCCTGATGGATGCCGCTTTCATGCGCGAAGGCGTTCTTGCCGACGATGGCTTTATTGAACTGCACGTTGAAGCCCGACACGGTCGCCACGCGGCGCGAGATATGCATGATCTTTGTGGTGTCGATGCCCGTGGTCCAAGGCATGATGTCATTGCGGGTCCGCAGGGCCATCACGACCTCTTCAAGCGCGGTGTTGCCCGCGCGTTCACCCAAACCGTTGATGGTACATTCGATCTGACGCGCCCCGCCTGCGACAGCAGCCAGCGAGTTCGCGGTCGCCATACCAAGGTCATTGTGGCAGTGGGTGGCAAAAACTACCACGTCCGCGCCCGGAACCGTATCAATCAGGCGCTTGATCAGATCCGCGCTTTCGACCGGAGCAGTATAGCCCACGGTATCGGGGATGTTGATCGTGGTGGCCCCGGCCTTGATCGCAATTTCAATCACGCGGCAGAGGTAATCCCATTCCGTCCGCGTCGCGTCCATCGGCGACCATTGCACATTTTCGCACAGGTTGCGGGCATGGCTAACCGTTTCGTGGATCTTGTCGGCCATCTCGTCCATGGTCAGGTTCGGTATGGCGCGATGCAGGGGCGAGGTGCCGATGAAGGTGTGAATCCGGTTCTTCTCGGCGTGTTTCACCGCCTCCCAGCAGCGGTCAATGTCTGCGAAATTGGCGCGGGCCAGACCACAGATGCGGCTGTTTTTCGACCGCTCGGCGATCTCGCTGACAGCTTTGAAGTCACCTTCGGAGGCGATCGGAAAACCGGCCTCGATGATGTCGACACCCATTTCGTCCAACAGCTCGGCAATCTCCAGCTTTTCGTTGTGGGTCATGGTCGCGCCGGGGCTTTGTTCGCCGTCGCGCAAAGTGGTGTCAAAGATCAAGACGCGGTCTTGGTCGGTCACGTTGGTCATGGGAATCTCTTTCTTCTTCTGTCCTAAAGCCTATGGCGCGCGGGCGTCCTCCTCTGAGCGGGCGCGCCGGATGGCACGCTCAGAGGCGGATTAGGATCAGTAGGCCACGCAGTGACGCACCGCGGGTGGCGGTGTCGGCAACAAGGATATCTGCGCGGTTGATCATAGGATTGAGGTTATACAACCCATGCCGGGAATGAAAAGAAGGAATTTGCGTATAGCCGTCAGAAGGTTTTCATTTTCGACCCGGTTGATCCATGGGACCTGGCAGCTAGGTCACTGATGATGAAGTCAGCTCTTGTCATCGGTGCATCAGGCGGAATTGGTAGCGCTTTGTGCCAAGGATTGCGACAGCGCGGTGTATTGGCGACGGGCTTGTCCCGGTCGTCTGATGGTTTTGACGTGACAGACCCTGAAAGCGTGGATCGGGGGTTGGATAAGCAGAATGGCCCGTTTGACATGATCTTGATCGCCACTGGCGCGCTGGAGGTGAACGGGGCCGAGCCAGAAAAGACGATCAAGTCAATCTCGGCACCTGTCATGATGGATCAATTTGCACTCAACGCGGTCGGGCCGGCGCTGGTACTTGGGCACGCACATAAGTTGTTGCCGCGCGACAGGCAATGCGTCGTCGCGATCCTGTCTGCCCGCGTCGGGTCGATCGGCGATAACCGTTTGGGTGGGTGGATCAGCTATCGCGCAGCCAAGGCTGCCTTGAACCAGATCGTGCGCACAGCGGCGATAGAATTGGCGCGCACGCATCCGCAATCCATTTGCGTCGCCTTGCATCCAGGGACAGTTCGCACCAGCTTTACCCAAAAATATTCCGGACGCCATCCAACTGTCGCGCCAGAAGAGGCCGCCAAGAATTTGCTGGGCGTTATAGACCGTCTTACTCCGGCCCAGACAGGCGGATTTTTTGATTGGAAAGGTGAGACCGTGCCGTGGTGAGCGATGCTCAGTCAGCCGTGGGCGTGTCCTCTTCGGGGGTCTCTGTCGAAGGTGTTACTGCAGGCTCTGCCACGTTTTCTTCTGGAAGCACTCCGTTTTCCCAGACACCGGATTCTTCCTGACCATTGGCGTAGCGTATGGTGCCGTCACCGTGGCGCTTGTTGTCCAGAAATCCACCTTCGTACACATCCCCCGTGGCATAGGTTGCGACCCCGGTGCCGCTTATTTTGCCATCGACCCATCCACCGGTATAGGTGAAGCCGCGCGGTGTTGTGATGGTGCCCTGTCCGTGGCGTTTTCCGTCAGAAAACTCGCCGTCATACACGGTTCCGTCAGGAAAGCTGGCTTTTCCTTTTCCCTGCCGCGCGCCTTCTGCCCAGTCGCCCTCGTACCGGTATCCGTTGGCAAATGTCAGAACACCCGTCCCGTGACTGAGACCATTTTTGAACTGTCCGGAATAGACAGCGCCATTTGGATAGGTTGCCTTGCCGGTTCCTTCAAACACACCGGCAATCCAGTCGCCTTCGTAGATGATTCCATCGGAATACGTATGCATCCCTTTGCCATGCGGCAGGTCCGCGCTGAAGTCACCCACGTAGGTCGAGCCGTCGGGGTAGGTCAGTTCGCCAAACCCTTGGATCTGCCCGTCCGCCCAGTCACCGTTGTATTCGAACCCGTCTGTTCCCAGAAAACGCCCTTTTCCGTGGCGCCGGTCGTCAAGGTAATCGCCGTCGTACGTCGCGCCATTGGCATAGGTTGCCTTGCCCTTGCCCTGACGCTGGCCATCCACAAGATCACCCTCGTAGAGGTCGCCGTTCGCCTGAAGCAAACGCCCCTTACCGGTCATGCGATCTTCGGTCCATGCGCCTGTATATGTCATGCCATCGGGAATGGTCAGCGTGCCCTGACCGTGGCGTTGGCCGTTCTGGACGTCCCCCTCATACACGCTGCCCTGTGCCGACGTGATCTTTGCCTTGCCCTGTTTGGTTCCGTCCACCCAATCGCCGTCATATACGTAACCGCTTGGGTCAGTCAGAACACCCTTGCCGTGATAACGCGCGTCTTTGAATGCGCCCTCGTAGATCACACCATTTGCATAAGTCGCAATGCCGTCGCCGTTGATTGATCCGTTAGCCCACGCGCCCACATAGCTGCCGCCGTCGAGATAGATAATCTTTCCCTGACCTTCCGGCTGGCCTTTCGCAAACATGCCTTCATAGACCGAGCCATTCACATATCGCGCAACACCTTTGCCCTGAATCTCGCCCTCGGCCCATTCGCCGGAATATTCGAATCCGTTTGGCAGGCGATAGGTTCCGGTGCCGTGGCGCAAACCATTCAGGAAAGTGCCTTCGTAAACACCGCCAACTTCGTCATCCGCGACAATCACCTGACCATCCTGCGCGGAGGCGGACAGTGTCATCAAGGCCATCGCAGTTGCGGCAATCGAAGTGCGGAATGCGTTCATGGTTGTTCAGCCTGCCCGGTTATCGTCCTTTTGCGCAAAACTAAGATACCGATGGGGGCAGGGCAACGGCTTTTGCCGCATTTGTCTTTTCCTCGCGGTGCGATCTGTTAAATGGCATTAGAACAGACGAGGGCAAGAGGGCAGCATGGCCGACCGATTCCGCATCACTCTGGCGCAACTCAACCCTATTGTGGGGGATATTAACGGCAACGCCGCCAAGGCTATCGCCGCATGGGAAGACGCGCGCGAGGCCGGGGCCGACATGGTTGCGCTGCCTGAGATGTTCATTACCGGTTACAATACGCAGGATCTGGTGATGAAGCCTGCGTTTCATCGGGCTGCCATGGCTGCAATCGAAGAACTGGCTGCCAAATGCGCTGACGGACCGGCAATGGCCATCGGTGGGCCTTGGGTCGAGGATGAAAACCTTCATAACGCCTACCTGATCCTCAAGAATGGCAAGATTGGCAGCAAGGTGCTGAAGCACCACCTGCCCAACGAGACAGTATTTGACGAAGTCCGGTTGTATGACTCAGGCCCGCTAGGCGGCCCTTATTCTGTCGACAATACGCGAATAGGCAGCCCTATCTGTGAAGACAGTTGGCACCCGGATGTTGCCGAAACGCTCGAGGAAACAGGTGCCGAATTTCTGCTTGTTCCGAATGGTTCCCCATATTTTCGCAACAAGTACGATGTGCGCCTGAATCATATGGTTGCGCGAGTTGTCGAAACGGGCTTGCCGCTGATCTATCTCAATATGGTCGGTGGACAGGATGATCAGGTTTTTGACGGTGGCACATTTGGCCTGAACCCTGACGGCACACTTGCCTTCAGAATGCCGGTCTTTGACGAAGCCCTGCGCCATGTTGATCTTGAGCGTGGTGATGAGGGGTGGCGGATCGCGCCCGCTGACGTTGCGCCGCAGCCGGATGAATGGGAGCAGGACTATCGCGCGATGGTTCAATCGTTGCGTGACTATATGAGAAAAACAGGCTTCCCGAAAGCGCTGTTGGGATTGTCGGGGGGCGTCGACTCGGCCCTTGTTGCGGCAATCGCCGTGGACGCGATTGGAGCCGAGAATGTCCGCTGTGTGATGTTGCCGTCGGAATATACCAGCCAGGAGTCATTGGATGATGCCGAGGCCGTCGCCAAGGCGCTGGGTGTTCACTATGACTTTGTCCCTATCTCGGACAGCCGGGCTGCGGTGACAGAAACGCTGACGCCGCTATTTGCTGGTCGAGATGCGGACCTGACGGAAGAGAACATCCAATCCCGGTTGCGCGGGTTGCTGTTGATGGCGATCTCGAACAAATTTGGCGAGATGCTGCTGACCACTGGCAACAAGTCCGAAGTTGCCGTTGGGTATGCCACGATCTACGGCGACATGAATGGGGGCTATAACCCCATCAAGGACCTGTACAAAACGCGTGTGTTCGAGACGTGCCGCTGGCGCAACGCCAATCACCGTGACTGGATGTCCGGTCCATCGGGCGAGGTGATCCGGCCTTCCGTGATTGACAAACCCCCAAGTGCGGAACTGCGCGAGGATCAGAAAGATAGCGATAGTTTGCCGGATTATCCTGTTTTGGACGCGATTTTGGATATTCTGGTGGATCAGGAGGGGTCTATTGCGGATTGCGTCGCGGCTGGTTTCGATGGCGACGTGGCGCGCCGGGTCGAGCATCTGATCTATGTCAGCGAATACAAACGCTTTCAGTCCGCGCCGGGGACACGTTTGACCAGCCGTGCCTTTTGGTTGGATCGCAGATACCCAATTGTGAACCGCTGGCGCGACCGATCCTAAAGGTATCGCGGGCCGCAAAACGTCTATTTTCGGATACAAACTACCCCCATTCATCGAACTGTTTCCAAATCCCATGGGTTTGTGGCCGCTTCCCTTGGGAGCAGGGGTGGCTGCTTGATGATCTGACATCTTTTCGCCATAGTTTTGTTGAATTATCGCCTCATGTGGGGCGGGTGTGACGCATTGCACTGGGCCACGAGCCTTTGACAGCTATCTGGCCAAATGCGGAACACTGATATGGGTTTTGGTTGTAATGGTCTGGTACGATTATGCGTGAGGAATACGATAAACCTCTCCACTCGCCTTTGCCGTGGAAGTCGATGGAATCCGAAGGGCAAACGCTGGACGAGGCGAAGATTGACACTGTCATAGCCGACCTCCTGAGCGAGGAGACCTCTTTTCGGGCGGTCCAACCCGAATTCGCGCGGCCCACTGAAACCGCAGAGTTGGACGCCGAAGACGAAAAGGTTGACGATCCCTCGGAAACGGTCATCGGTTTCACGTCTGCCCTGCGCCAGAAATGGGCTGAATTGGTCGGCGCTGCCTGAACGTTTCGGTCGCGACTAGAAGCGAAGCGTGCGCAGCGGCCACATATCATCAAAATAGTGTCAAACTCGACTTCGGTCGTATTGCTTCGGCACGATTGAAGGGCATTCATTGCTGTCGGAGCAATGAATAATGAGCGGTAAATGCCCGTCCCGAAACCTATTCCTGTCGAACCTGATCTGAGCTTACCCAAAGCCGTGGACGTCGTTGTCATCGGGGGCGGGATCATCGGCTGTGCTACCGCTTTGGAGCTGTCAGAACGCGGCTTGTCGGTGTTGCTTTGCGAAAAGGGTCATATCGCTGGCGAACAGAGCTCTCGTAATTGGGGGTGGGTTCGATTAGGGCTGCGGGATCCCCGGGAAATTCCGCTGATGATCGAATCTCAGCGTCTGTGGGATGACCTGGACCGTAGGACCGGTCGAAGAACTGGTTTTGTCCGCTCGGGAATTTTGTTTGGTGCATCGGGCCCCCGCGACCGCAACAACCTAGAGCGCTGGCTGACCCATGTAGACGGGCTGCAGACAGGTGCAAGAATGGTGTCCGGGGCAGACCTGAAAGAGCTTTTGCCGGGGTGTTCCACAGAGTTGGAGTGGGCCTTGCATATGCCGCAGGACGGCCGTGCCGAGCCGCAATGGGCCGCGCCTGCCATGGCCGAAGCTGCGCGCGACCGAGGTGCCTCGGTGATGACCAACTGCGCGGTACGCAGCGTGGATGTGCAAGGCGGTCGCGTCGCAGGTGTCTTCACCGAAAGGGGGCGTGTGGCCTGCACACAGGTCGTGCTGGCCGGCGGTGCCTGGTCGCGTCTTTTTGCTGGAAATGCGGGGATCGACTTGCCGCAACTCAAGGTGTTGAACACGGTGCTGCGCACTTCGCCCGCTGACGGACCTGAAACGGCATTATGGTCTGATGACTTTGCCATAAGAAAACGCGCGGACGGGGGCTATTCCATTGCCTCGGGGCACGAAAACACGGTCGATATCGTTCCTGACAGTTTTAGGTTGGCGCGGCGATTTCTGCCGGCCTACAGGCAAGAGTGGCGGTCGCTGCGGTTCCGCTTTTCCAAACGATGGGCGGCTGAGGCACAACAGGGCCGGAGGTGGCTGCCCACGGATGTCACGCCGTTTGAACATTGCCGCGTTCTGGACCCGGAACCGTCACGCAAAGTTCTGAGACAGGTTTGGTCACGGGCCAGCAAAAGCGTACCTGAATTGAAGCAGGCAGAGATTGTTCAAAGCTGGGCGGGCATGATTGATGTGACCCCAGATGCAATTCCGGTCATGTCGAGCGTCGACGAGATGCCCGGAATGTTCATCGCCACGGGATTTTCGGGCCACGGGTTCGGTATCGGGCCCGGGGCAGGGCGGTTTATGGCCGATCTTGTGACCGGAGCCGCCCCATGCGTGGACCCGGCCGCGTTTCGTCTGTCTCGGTTTACAGACGGCTCGAAGGTGCGGCCGGATCCTGGATATTAGGGGTTAGCCCATCATCTGATAGCTGACCGGGACAAAGCGGAATCCGTCGCCGCGGGTTTCGACAAACCCTGCTGACGGGAAGGGCATGTGATACCCGATCATCGGTACTTTGTCTGCGGCCAGCATTCCCAGCACGTTGCGCCGTGACTGCGTCGCTGCGGCTTTGTCCATGTCAAAACGGACCTCCCATTCCGGATGCGCGAAAGACCAGACATAATGGTTGGCCAGATCAGCGGTCAGCACCAGACGCTGGCCGTTGCTTTCCAGATGATAGACCGTGTGGCCCGGTGTATGTCCATATGCAGCCACGGCGGTAATGCCCGAGGTGACCTCGCCGCCGTCCTCGAGGAACGACATTTTCTCGGCCTGCGGGGTGACTTTGGCGGCCACCAGATCGCCAACGCGGTTCCCGGCGTCTTGCGCGGCCCAGAAATCATATTCCGGCGATGCGGTCACGAAGCGCGCATTTGCAAAGGTGGGCGCATCGTTTGTGGTCATGCCGCCGATATGGTCGGGGTGCATATGGGTGATCACAACGACGTCGATCTGATCTGTAGACACCCCCGCATCCGCCAGCGCGGCCTGAATGCCGCCTTGGCCCAGCCCTGTGTCGAACAGAACCAGCTCGGACCCTGTATTGACAAGCGTCGGGGTGAAGAAGAACTGTGCTACGTCGGGTGAGATGAAATTATCGGCCGAGACCTTGGCGAAATCCTCATCCGAGGCGCCTCCGCCAAAGATTTCCTTGGCGCCATCGCGGGGCAGACTGCCATCCAGCAGGGTTGTGACGGTAAAATCACCTAGTTGAAAGGATTTGGCGATGGTCGAGTTGGCCTTGGTTTCAGTTCCCGCAGCCAGAAGCGGGGTTGCCGCTGATGCAAACGGCAAAGCAGCCGCAGCGCCCAGAGCGGCCCGGCGGGTAAGTTTAACGGTCATTTTTGATCTCCCTGTGTATCCCAGCAGGTGAAAGATAGGTCGTCGATATCAACTTGCCACTTGAAGTTACCGTGAACGGGGCCGTGGCTGGACAAAACGCCCATCCTGTGACAAGAGCCGCGCCAACAGGAGACACCTATGACAACCACCCGTTTCGCCCCGTCGCCCACCGGTTACATCCATGTGGGCAACCTGCGCACCGCACTGATGAACTATCTGATCGCCCGCAAGGCTGGCGGCACGTTCATCTTGCGCATCGACGACACCGACCCCGAGCGTTCGAAGGAAGAATATGTCGACGCGATCAAACAGGATCTGGAGTGGCTGGGCCTGCATTGGGACCGGGTTGAGCGTCAGTCTGACAGGCTGGACCGCTATGCCGAGGCCGCCGACAAGCTGCGTGAGATGGGCCGGTTCTATGAGGCGTTCGAGACCCCGACCGAGCTGGATCTGAAGCGCAAGAAACAACTGAATATGGGCAAGCCTCCGGTCTATGACCGCGCGGCGTTGAACCTTAGCGATGCTGAAAAAGAGGCCCTGCGCGCCGAGCGTGGCAACGGCGTCTGGCGCTTCAAGCTTGATCACCAGCGGATCGAGTGGAATGACGGCATTCTGGGCGACATCTCGATTGATGCGGCATCGGTTTCTGACCCAGTGCTGATCCGCGGCGACGGGCAGGTTCTTTACACAATTGCGTCGGTTGTTGATGACACTGAGATGGGTGTGACGGACGTGGTGCGTGGCTCGGATCACGTGACCAACACCGCGACGCAGATTCAGATCATTGAGGCGCTGGGCGGCACATGCCCGCGCTTTGCGCACCATTCGCTGTTGACCGGCCCTCAGGGTGAGGCGCTGTCGAAACGTCTGGGCACGCTGGCGCTGCGCGATCTGCGCGAACAGGGTGTGCAGCCGATGGCTCTGTTGAGCCTGATGGCGCGTCTGGGCTCGTCCGATCCGGTCGAATTGCGCTCGGACATGGCCGAACTGATTGACGGGTTTGATATTGGCCGTTTCGGTGCGGCCCCGACCAAGTTCGACGTGCAGGACCTGTTCCCTCTGACTGCAAAGCACCTACAGTCTTTGCCGCTGGCGGATGTTGCCGACGCCGTGGCGGACGCTGGTGTTCCGACGGAACTGGCTGAACCCTTCTGGGCCATGGCACGCGAGAACATCACCACGCTGGCCGACCTGAAAGGCTGGTGGGAGCTGTGCCGCGATGGGGCCGAGCCATTGATCGCTGACGAAGACCGTGAGTTCATCGCCGAGGCTGTTGTGCTGCTGCCCGAAGGTCCGTTCGATGGGGAAACCTGGGGCCAATGGACGAGCGCCGTGAAGGAGGCCACAGGCCGCAAAGGCAAAGGTCTGTTCATGCCCTTGCGCAAGGCGCTGACGGGTATGGAACGGGGTCCCGAGATGGCCGCCTTGTTGCCATTGCTGCAAGTGATCCGCGCGCGGGGGTGATGAACGCGCCTTGTGGCGCGTGTCTCCGACGGAAGTATTTTTGAACAGAAGAAGGGCCGGGGTTTGACCTCGGCTTTTTTATTGGGCGTTAACGATGGTTGCAGAGAGATGCTGTAGGCGGTCGTCGACAAAGCGCGTTTCGTCGGGTTTGAGCTGTTGGTGGCGCGGGTAACGTGGTTCGACCCGATCGTTCAGGATCGGCGCGTCCCACCCGTCAGTGGTGGTAAAGAAACGTTCGGCCCCTTCTTCGCCAAAGGCGCGCAGATACCCCTGAACGACGACGTCAATATAGCTGAGCAATAGCGGGTGTTGGTCCGTCGGCTCGCCGTGCCGTTCATGCGGAACGGCATATACGGCGATCTCAACATCGTGGGTCAGGGGATGCGAGATGGAATGCGTCGCGGGTACGCGGTCGTAGGCCCATTCCCGTTCATCCAGTGCGGCCCAATCGTTTTTGGGAACATGGGCGATCATGCCATCGATTTCAGAGTCTGCGTCCGGAACCGCAGTCAGAAAAGCGACTGGTCGCAGGTCCGTATGCTTCCATGCGCGTCGCCACCCCTTTAGCCGGGCGGGGCGGGGATCGGGAAAGTCGTGGGTGGCGAGGTTCACGAGGCTGCCGTAGCCAAAGAAATAGGGATCTGCCATGTTTTCCTGTGTTCTGCTGGGGCAATTGATGTATGTCAAACCGCCTTTTTGCCAGACATGCAATAAGATCCCATCTTGAAATTTGGGAGGCCATCATGCGCATCACCAAAAGGACGAACATAGCAGTGCGCCTGTTGATGTATTGTGCGGCGCATCAAGACAGGTTGGTGACCAAGTCCGAGATCGCCGAAGCCTGCAATATCTCGGAAAACCATCTGGCGCAGGTGATCAATCAACTTAGTCAACTGAATTATCTCAGCACGCAACGCGGGCGGAACGGTGGTCTGGCGCTTGCGCGTCCGGCCGATCAGATCCGTATCGGGTCGGTTTTCCGCCATGTGGAGGGCAACCTGCCGCTGGCAGAGTGTTTTGCGGATGCCGATAATACCTGTCCGTTGACAGATGCCTGCCGGTTGCGACTGGCGCTGCAGGATGCGGCCGAAGTATTCTATGCCTCGCTGGATGAGATCACTTTGGACGCGCTGGTGTGTGACAACGACCAGTTGTTGAAAATTCTGCAACCGGTGGCCTGTGCAAGGTAAGTTTAATCGCTGGCTCGCAGTATGCGGGCCGGGCGCACCGCAAGGGGGCGCAGGGCAAAGACAAGGCCCGCGCCCAGGGTCACGAAGATACCGGCCAGTACGATGCCGATGGCCGAAGGCCAAATAACGGTAAAATCCGCGTCAAAGATGAATGTCGCCACGGCCCATCCCCCCAGAACACCGGCCAGCAATGCGACGGAGCCTGCCGCAGCCCCCAGAAGTACTGCGCGCAGGGCAAAGCTCAGCAAAATGCGGCGTCTGTCGGCGCCCAGTGTCTTAAGGATTGCGGCCTCATACCTGCGGGCGGGTTCGCCTGCGGCGGCTGCGCCGATCAACACCAAAAAGCCTGTCAGTAGCGAAACACCTGCCCCGTAAGACGTTGCCGCCGCCAGACCTGCCAAGAGGCCCGACACTCGGTCGATCGCATCGCGCACGCGGATCGCGGTGATATTTGGAAACTGCCCGGCCAGATCGCGCAGAATGGCGGCTTCGGCCTGTTCTTCGGCATAGACGGTGGCGATGAAACTATGCGGTGCACCGGCAAGGGCTGACGGGTTCATGGACATGATGAAACCTATTCCTGCGGTCGAGAAATCTACTTCACGCAGTGAGGTTAATTTGGCCGTAATATCACGCCCCAGAATGTTGACCGTCAGTTCATCACCGAGCTTTAGGCCCATTTCCTCAGCTTCTTCGGCTGCAAAGCTGACTTGGGGGCCGCCCGAGTAATCTTCTGGCCACCATTGGCCTGCGGTAATCCGTGTGTTTTTTGGGGGCAGCGCCGAATACGTCACGCCGCGATCGCCATCCAGAACCCAATGATCACCAGCTGTGTCCCGCGCCGGGCGTCCGTTGATCTGGGTGATGATGCCCCGCAGCATCGGTGCGCTCTCTACGCGGGTGACGGCTGAATCTTTTGACAATCGGTCAGAAAAGCCGGGCATCTGGTCTTTCTGAATGTCGACGAAAAAGTAGGATGGTGCCACGTCCGGCAGGTTTCCTGAGATTGCATTGCGCAATGTCCCGTCGATTTGTCCGACTGCCGCCAATACAGAAAGACCCAATCCCAAGGACAACACGACCGAAGCTGCGCCTTCGCGGGGGTTGGAAATCGCGGCCAGCGCCCAGCGTAGGGCGGGGCGACCACGGGCCGGTTTCGCCGCGAGGCGTGAAAGCCTACGGATACCCAGTGCAGAAAGCGACAAAAGAAGTAGCGCGGCAATCAACCCTCCGCTGGTCCACAGCGTCAGGCGCGCGGACCCGCTGAACCACGCTGCGGCTGAAATCAGCAGCACCAGACCAATGCCAGTCGCAATCACATACACTGGGCGGGGCAGAACCCTTGCCGAGGTCAGGGCATCGCGAAACAAGGTTGCGGCGCGGACTTCTTCTGTTCGGGCCAGTGGCCAAAGTGTGAATAAAAAGGCAGTCAAAAGCCCGTAGAGCGCGGCCTCTGCCAAGGGCTGCGGGTAGAGTGAAAAAACAGCGGGTACAGGCAGGCGGGCTTCGATCAAAGGCGCCAAGACCAGAGGCGCAACTCCGCCCAATATCAGGCCCATCACGATGCCAATGCCGGACAGGATACCGATCTGGATCATATAGGTTTGAAAGATGGTTGCTTTATCTGCGCCCAATGTCCGTAGGGTTGCGATTGTTTCGGTTTTCTGGGCGAGATAAGCGCGCACTGCGGCGGAAACACCGATGCCGCCGACTGCCAGACCGGACAACCCGACCAAAACCAGAAAGGCGCTTAGTCGGGCGACGAATTCGGAAATTCCCGGTGCTCCGTTTCGTGCGTCGGTCCAGCGCATGCCAGTTCCGTCAAAGAACGTCTGTGCACTTGCCGATAGCGTTCCGAGATCAGCGTCTTGCGGCAGCTCCAACCGGTATTTTGTTGAAAACAGCGTTCCCGGTGCCAGCAGTCCAGACGACTGAAGATCCTTTGTGCGGACCATCGTTCGCGGCCCCAACCCAAACCCATCTGCGGCCCCGTCCGGCTCATGCAGCAGGGCTGCCATCAATACAAAGTCCTGAGTTCCAAGCGTAACCTGGTCGCCTGTCGACAAACCTAACCTGTCGATCAGAATTCGATCCATGACGGCACCGGGCAGCGCCCCTTGCCCATCCATCGCGACAGAGAGCGGCATCTCGGGTTCCAACACGGGCGACCCCAAAAGCGGATAGGCGTCATCAATAGATTTCACCTGTGTCAGGGCGCGTTGCGTTTTGCCGTTCAACTGGACAACGGCCATTGAGCGGAAATCTACGACTTCGGACAGAGCTTCTGCCGTATTCTGCATCCAGGCGCGTTCGTCGTCATTGGCAAAGCGGTAGGTGAACTCCAACTGGGCATCGCCACCCAAAAGGGACGCGCCTTCTTTGGACAGTCCAGTCTGGATGGCGTGGCGAACGGATCCGACTGCGGCGATTGCCGCGACCCCTAACGCCAGACAAGCGAGGAATACTTGAAACCCCCGCAGCCCACCGCGCAGTTCGCGACGCGCCAAACGCGCGGCAAGGCGCAGGCTCATTCTGCGGCCTCTTGCTGCGTGTCTTCGGTTATGCGCCCGCCGCGCAACCGGATCACCCGGTCACATTTATGGGCCAAGCTGTGGCTGTGTGTGACCAGTATGAGGGTGGCGCCATGTCGATCCCGTAGGTCGAGCAGCAAGTCAACAATCGCAGTACCGTTTGCTTCATCCAGATTTCCGGTGGGTTCGTCGGCCAGCAATATCTGAGGGCGCGGCGCGACGGCGCGTGCAAGGGCGACGCGCTGTTGCTCACCGCCCGATAGTTGCGCGGGGTAGTGATCCCGACGATGCGCCAGCCCGACGGCCTCTAGTTCCGTTTCTGCCCGCGAGAAGGCATCGCGATGTCCGGCCAGTTCCAACGGCGTGGCGACGTTCTCTAAGGCCGTCATCGAGGGGATGAGGTGGAAGTTCTGGAAAACAACACCCATCGCGCTGCGCCTGAAACGGGCCAGTGCGTCTTCGTCCATGTCGGTCAGATCGTGATCCAGCACGGTAATCCTGCCGCCTGTTGCCTGCTCCAACCCGCCCATCAGCATCAGCAATGACGACTTGCCCGACCCGGACGGGCCAACCAGACCCAGCGTTTCCCCCTTGTTTACCGATAAATTGATGTCGTGCAGAATATCCACCCGACCGGCATTGCCATCCAGCGACAAAGCAGCATTTTGAAGCGAGAGTACTGGTGATGTCATAGGTCAATCCAATCGGAGGCGGTCAATTGGGATATGGAGCGGTTGGGATTTTGCGCAAGGCTTTGATGTCGGGCGCGTTTGCGTGCTGCGGCTTTGCGGTCACAGCCGAAACCGTTGTGATCGCGGCTTTGGGCGACTCGTTGACCCAAGGCTATGGGTTACCCGAACAGGAGGGATTTGTTCCGCAGCTTTCAAGCTGGCTTCGGGACAAAGGGGCCGACGTGCGGCTGATTAACGCCGGAGTGTCCGGCGATACCACCGCGGGTGGGGCGTCGCGTGTCGGTTGGACCCTGACGCCCGAGGTGGACGGAATGATCGTCGCATTGGGTGGGAATGACCTGTTGCGGGGGATCGACCCGGCCGTGTCACGCTCTAACCTCGAAGCGATCTTGCAGGCCACGGACGCCGCAATGGTCGAGGTCCTGCTGGTCGGCATGCAAGCGCCGGGAAATTACGGCGCGGCATATAAGTCAGAATTTGACGCAATTTACCCCGATCTGGCCGCACAGTTTCAGACCGGATACGCTCCGGATTTTTTCGCGGGATTGGTGGCAGAGGGCGATCCGAATGCCATCCGCGCTTACCTCCAGCCCGACGGCATCCACCCGAACGCCAAGGGTGTTTCTCTGATTGTCGAGGCGATCGGCCCAAGTGTTCTGGACCTGGTGAACCAGATCAACGACTGATCAGACCACCGTCACAACGGTTCCGACCGGAACACGCTCGTACAGGTCGATGACGTGCGCGTTCAGCATTCTGATGCACCCGTTCGAGGCCGCTGTTCCGATCGTCTGCGGCTGCGTCGTTCCGTGAATTCGGAAATAGGTGTCGACTCCGTTCTGGAACAGATAAAGAGCGCGGGCACCCAATGGATTGTCGCCCCCACCCGGTTGGACATAGTCGTTGTCCTTGAAGCGGGCATATGTCCTTGGTTCCCGTTCAATCATCTCTTCGGTCGGCCGCCAGGTGGGCCATTCTTTCTTGACGTCGATCGTAGCGGTTCCGGTGAATTCCAGCCCGGCCTTGCCGACACCGCAGCCATAGCGAATGGCCTTGCGCGGTTCGGTGACGTAGTAGAGGTAGAAAGAGCGCGGAACCACCAACAACTGGCCCGGCAGAAATTCTTTCTTGATCCGCACATATTGCGGCGTGGGATCGTATTCGACGGCTTTTTGCTTTGCCGTGGCCATTCCGGGGATCAAGCAGGTGGCTGCGGCTGTGGTAACGAATGTGCGACGTGTGAACATGGTGGTTCTCTTCAAATTAACACGGAAATCATAACGATAATGTTGAATGATATCCGATCCGGTCAATCACCGGGACAGAGTAACCGAAAAGTGATGTATTCCTGCGGACACAGTATCGTCGTGGTGCCGCCGGTCGAAAAAACAAGTCGAAAAAGAAAAAGGGCAGGGGATTATCCCTGCCCTTGGAACGGCTTACGCCAGTTCGATATTGTCAGCGCTTTCGCGGCCGTCACGACCCGAGCGCAGTTCGTACGTGACTTTTTGGTTGTCGGCCAGACCGGTGAGGCCCGAGCGTTCGACGGCCGAGATGTGCACAAAGATGTCTTTGCCGCCATCTTCGGGTGCGATAAAGCCGTAGCCTTTGGTGGTGTTGAACCATTTAACGGTGCCTGCAGGCATATCCGTGTCTCCTGTTTAGTGCTGCCCACGTGGATGCGGCAGCCTGGCGTCGTCGGTCTGGATCGAGTGACTGAGCGCCGTAGAAGGAGACAGTAGGTCGAAATAGAAAAACGTAAGCCCTTTGGATATGGCATTGGGGTGGGCGTGTGGCAAGGGTGTATGATTTCTGAGTACGTCGAAAAACTCGTCGAGTTTGGTTTGTTCAGAAAAAGCTTAATGATGGTTGGAGCTCTGGTATTAACATTCCACAGTATTTTTCCTGACAAAAATTAGCGGCCTCACTGTTTGCTAGGTGGAAATCAAAACGTGATTGGAGAGCAGGTTGTTTAGGTATTTGTCGACAATTCTATTTGTTACGTCAGCTTGCACGCATGTGAACTACGATGACATCGCGGCAGGTGAAATTAAAGGTTCCCTAACTCTTCTGGGGGTCGATGAAACCCAAAGAGGATCAGGCGACGGTACCTTCGTTTTCGTGCCGAACAAAGACCCTTTGCGTATGGAGCGCCATGATCCCCGTGCTACGGTTCCCGAGATTCGGCCGCAAATCATGTACACCGATGGCGGATCAATTCCCAAAGCCGCCCAAGCGCTGAAAGGGTTTTCACCGTGGGGTTACGCGCCGGCTTATATGCTCCATGATTGGCTTTTTGTCGCTCGTAAATGCTTGAATGACAATGACGCGACCGCAGAAGAGCAAAAGATGGAGAGCGTGACATTCAAAGAAAGTGTGCGGATTGCGGTTGAAGCAATAAAAGGCCTGGAGGACAAAGGAACGGTCACCGCCAATCCTATAGCACCAAGAGTCATCGCTGCGGCGATTTCCAGTGGCATTTCCTACCGCCTCTGGAATGAAAAAGGCGCCTGTAAGAAAAATCGTATAAAGCCAAAACATCTTGGCCAAATTGACAAGGCTTTACCCGGATTAATCGACCGTAAGTTACTGCCCGCAGATCGCTTTGATAAATCCACTCAACCCGCGAAAATCATAACTACATTCTCATTTGACTAAAAAAGGGTCGACCAAGATTGGTCGACCCTTATTTGTGGTTGGGTTTTAATGGAGCGCCCGATTATCTAGCAAACTTCTTATGCTTCAACCGCTTGGGTTCCAGCGCGTCCGGTCCCAGACGGCGCTTTTTGTCCTCTTCGTAGTCCTCGAAGTTGCCCTCGAACCACTCAACATGCGCGTCGCCTTCAAACGCCAGAATATGCGTGCAAATCCGGTCGAGGAAAAAGCGGTCGTGGCTGATGACCACGGCGCAACCGGCGAAATCGACCAAGGCATCTTCCAGTGCGCGCAGGGTTTCGACGTCCAGATCGTTGGTCGGTTCGTCGAGCAGCAGGACGTTGCCGCCCTCTTTCAGCAGGCGGGCCATGTGGACGCGGTTGCGCTCACCGCCGGATAGAAGAGAAACCTTTTTTTGCTGGTCGCCGCCCTTGAAGTTGAAGGACGAGCAATAGGCGCGGGAATTGACCTGCGCGTCGCCCAGTTGGATGATCTCGGCCCCGCCGGTGATCGCCTCCCACACCGTATCGTTGTCGGCAAGGTCGTCGCGGGATTGGTCGACATAGGACAGCTCGACCGTGTCGCCCAGCGTGATGGTGCCGCTGTCGGGCTGTTCCTGACCGGTCAGCATCTTGAAAAGGGTCGATTTACCGGCACCGTTGGGGCCGATGACGCCGACAATGCCGCCGGGAGGCAGGGCGAAGTCCAGCCCTTCGATCAGTTGCTTGTCGCCCATGTGTTTCGACAGACCTTCGACCTCAATCACCTTGCCGCCAAGGCGCTGGCCGTTGGGGATGACGATCTGGGCGCGGGTCAGCTTTTCGCGTTCGGACTGCTCGGCGAGCTCGTTATAGGCGTTGATCCGGGCCTTGGACTTGGCTTGACGGGCCTTTTGGCCCTGACGCATCCATTCCAGTTCCCGTTGGAGCGTCTTCTGCTTGGACTTGTCCTCGCGGGCTTCCTGCTCCAGCCGTTTGGCTTTTTGTTCCAGCCATGCAGAGTAGTTGCCTTCGTAGGGAATGCCGCGGCCGCGGTCGAGTTCGAGGATCCAGCCGGTGATGTCATCCAGGAAATAGCGGTCGTGGGTGACGATCAGGATGGTGCCCTTGTAGTCGATCAGGTGCTGTTGCAGCCAGGCGATGGTCTCGGCGTCCAGGTGGTTGGTCGGTTCGTCCAGCAGCAGCATGTCGGGTGCTTCCAGCAGCAGTTTGCAGAGCGCCACGCGGCGCTTCTCACCGCCCGAGAGGTTGGCAATATTGGCATCGTCCGGCGGGCAGCGCAGCGCCTCCATCGAGACGTCGATCTGGCTGTCGAGGTCCCAGAGGTTTTCCGCGTCGATCGCGTCCTGCAGGGTGGTCATTTCCTCCATCAGCTCGTCCGAGTAATTCTCGGCGATCTCCATGGCGATCTCGTTAAACCGGTCAACCTTGGCCTTTTTCGCGGCTACACCCAGCATGACGTTTTCACGCACGGACAGCAATTCATCGAGCTGTGGCTCCTGCGGCAGGTAACCGACCTTTGCACCCTCGGCGGCCCAAGCCTCGCCAGTAAAGTCCGTATCGAGGCCGGCCATGATTTTCATCAGCGTCGATTTACCCGCGCCGTTGACGCCGACGACACCGATTTTTACGCCGGGCAGAAAACTGAGGTGGATGTTTTCAAAGCACTTCTTGCCACCGGGATAGGTCTTGGAGACACCCTGCATGTGGTAGACATATTGATAGGCAGCCATGTCGCGTCCTCTGGGTCGGGGAAATCAGGTTAGACCGCTAGATATCCAAGCAAGGCGGGCGGGGCAAGCTGGTGACTTTGTGAATTTCATTTGGAAATGTCGCGGGGTAAATGAACAGGAGCGACCGAGGGCTGTGTATTGAGCGGATTGGCGGAATTAATTGCGGGTTGGGCAATTCCCGGCCGGATCGAATGGATCGGATTGCGCCCTGATCGCCGTTCAGAAATGATTCAGAAAAATGAAGTCTTTATTTCTGACGAAGGGCTTTCAGGTGATCGCAGTCGCGCGGGCAAGCGGGCGGTCACGCTAATTCTGCAGGAACATCTGGCCGCGATTGGCTCGTATTTGGGGCGCGGGCCGGTTACGCCGAAAATCCTGCGGCGCAATCTGGTGGTTTCGGGGATCAATCTGGCCGCGCTCAAGGGGCGTGAGGTGCAGGTGGGCGAGGCCATCTTGCGCTTTACCGTGATCTGTGCGCCGTGCAGCCGGATGGAAGAGGCGCTGGGCAAGGGCGGATACTCTGCCGTGCGTGGACACGGCGGTTGGTGTGCAGAAGTGGTCCGGCCCGGGCGGGTCAAGCTGGGGGATGCAGTGAAACCTGTTGATTGACAAGCTGCCACAGTTCTGAACAACAGCAAGGGATGTTTCGACACGATATTCCATTTGCGCGACCCGGGCGGGTCGTTGGGCTGTTTGGCGGGTCATTTGATCCACCACATCAGGGACACGTGCATGTGACGCTTGAAGCGATGAAAGCCTTTGGTTTGGATCAGGTCTGGTGGCTGGTGACGCCGGGAAACCCGTTGAAAGATCAAGGGCCCGCACCGTTGGAGCGCCGGCTTGCGGCTGCGGGTGAAGTTATGCAGCACCCTCGCGTTGCGGTTACGGGTATCGAGACCCTTACTGGTACGCGGGCGACATCAGATACCCTGATGAAATTGCAGAAGCTTTATCCTGGGGTCCGGTTCGTATGGTTGATGGGGGCTGATAATCTGGCTCAGTTCCATCGGTGGAAAGATTGGCGGTTGATCATGGACAGTGTGCCCGTTGGCGTTGTCGCGCGCCCGGGTGACCGGATATCTGCCCGAATGTCGCCTGCGGCGCGGATTTATTCCAAGTATCGGATCGACGGGCAGGCTCGGCATTTGCTTGGGCGGGCTGAGGCCCCGGCGTGGTGTTTCGTGAACGTGCCGATGGTCCATGTCAGTTCAACCGATCTGCGGTCTCGGGGCGCTTGGGCGAATGAGGTGTTGCCCGAATAGCCCCAGAGGGCGCATAATGATCTGTGACCGGTTGTGCGCCTGTGATCTCTGGGATTTTAATTGACCCATGGCTGATCGTTTTTCACGTCGTAAGTTTTTAGGAGGGCTTGGCGCCGCCTTTGTCCCAGTTGCGGCCTTCGGTAATCCGCCCAAAGTATCGCTGAGACCGCAGCTTCGCGGAGCGCAGCCCAACGGGGCCGAGCGCCTGATCAAAGCAGCCGGTCTGAAAGGTGAAGTTGCCTTTGCCGTTGCCGATGTGGAAACCGGGGCCGAGTTGGAAGCGGTTGGCGGTAATCTGGGTTTGCCCCCGGCCAGCGTGGGCAAAGCTTTGACGGCCCTTTATGCATTGGATGTGTTGGGTCCTGACTATCGGTTCGAAACAAAACTGGTTGCGGACGGGCCGGTTGAAAATGGTGTCCTGAAAGGCGATTTGGTTCTTGTTGGCGGTGGTGATCCGCTGTTGGACACTGATGCGCTGGCGACGATGGCGGCTAATCTGCGTGAGGCGGGTGTCATCGAAGTGCGCGGCGCGTTCAAGGTGTATGACGGAGCCTTGCCCTACGTGTTCAGCATTGACCCCGGTCAGCCGGATCACTTGGGTTATAGCCCGGCCGTCAGTGGAATATCTCTTAACTTCAACCGGGTACATTTTGAATGGAAGCGCGAGGGGACGGACTACGACATTGCGATGGACGCACGAAGCGCGCGGTATAATCCAGCGGTCGATATGGCGACTATGCGGGTCGAGGGGCGCAAGACTCCGATCTATACCTATGAGCCAAGCGCGCGGCAGGATCGCTGGACTGTCGCTAAGGCCGCACTGGGCAATGGGGGGGCGCGTTGGTTACCTGTTCGCAAGCCCGCCCTTTACGCGGGTGATGTATTCCAAACACTGGCCCGGTCTAATGGGATCGTACTGGACCGCGTTCAGGTCACGCGCGAGATGCCTCAGGGTACGGACCTGGTTGTTCATTTAAGTGATCCGCTTGACGGTATTCTTCGTGGGATGCTGAAGTATTCGACCAACTTGACCGCTGAATTGGTTGGAATGACAGCGTCGAAAGCACGGGGCGCAGACCTTCAGACCTTACCGGACTCAGCCGCAGAGATGAATCGCTGGGCTGCCGAGACATATGGCGTAAACGGGATCGCCATGGTTGATCACTCGGGCCTTGGTGATGCGTCCCGTGTCGCCCCCGAAGATTTGGTCAAGGCGCTGATCGAAGCACAAAAAACCGGTGCCCTTCGGCCCTTGTTGAAAAAGTTCACTTTGGCAGACAGCCAGGGGCGCCCAGTCAAGGACCACCCAATCAAGGTAGACGCCAAAACCGGGACGTTGAATTTTGTGTCCGGGTTGGGCGGGTTCATCACGACGCCGGATGGGTCCGAGCTGGCGTTCGCCATCTTCACGGCTGATGTTGATCATCGGGCCACGATCCCACGGGCCCAGCGCGAGCGTCCGCAGGGCGCGCGCAGTTGGAACAGTCGTTCTCGCAGATTACAGCGCGCCTTGATCGAGCGTTGGGGAACCCTGAACGGCAGTTGAAATCAGGTAGTGTGACGCGCCCGTGCGCCCCGTTCGATTGCGGCGGCGTGCAGCCTGTCGATGTTCAATTCGTACCGGATTTCTTCCAACAGGCGCAGCTCGGTTTCCGCAAGAGATCCATCAGCCGCGGCAACATCGCAAGCCAGAGCATAGGCCGTTTCGTGCAGACGTTCGGGCAAGTTGTCCCGGATCAGACCGAAAAGCGCATCCAGCCCGTCTTCTTGTTCGAACAGGTCAAATACGATTTGCGAAACACGCCGTGTCCGGTCGATGTCGTATTTGGCAAAGACCGGCAGCATGTTCACCGCGCCTTCGATTTTGACCAGTTCAGCAGTGCGTATGGTTTCGTCAGAGGCAGAGATCGCAACCATGATCGCGACAAGGCAATCTTGGGGGGACATAGGATGAGGTACTTGATCGGTCATGGTGTCGTCCTGATTAGGCTTTCTGCATCCGCACGATAGGAGGGCTGGCGGGCAGGTTCAACGGATTTTGCTTTGCCGCTGTTAGAGAATGGGCAAAGGCCCGCGTGTTTTTGTCTGGCGCAGCACAAAATTGCTGCGCGTGTCGCGAACCAAACCGGATTTTAAAAGGCGTTGCATGATGAAATGCTCAAGCTCTTCTGGGGTTTTGGCATAGACCTTGAGGATAAAGTCGTGATCCCCGGTAATTGAGGCGCACTCGACAATTTGCGGTTCGGTTTCGATCAGGCGCAGGAAGGCGTTGATGCTGTCTTCCTGATGTTCGCGCAGGGCTACATGGACATAGGCGATTGCGTTCAGCCCAACGGACTTGGCGCGTATCTGAGCCGTATAGCCCGCGATAATACCGACGGCCTCTAGATCGCGCACGCGCCGCCAGCATTGTGACGCGGATAATCCTGTTCGGTCAGAAAGCTCCTGCATGGACAAACGACCATCGGCCTGAAGCTCTTGCAGAATGGCGATATCGGCGGTTTGAAGATTTCGTGTCATATTTTTCACTTTTTCGACATGTATCTGCCAAAATATCGAAATTTCCGGATGAATCCAAACCAAATCTCCCGTTCGACGTAGCTAAAATTCTCTTGAGGAGGAAACGTGATGCCGAAGTCGACCAAATACGTCGCCAAAGTCGCCGATGCGCGCGGACATATTGCCTATTCGCCGGAAGAGGACGCCGTTTGGGCCGATCTCTACGCAGCTCAAGAGGCAAATGTTCAACGTTATATGGCTCAGGATTACCTGGACGGGTTGGCTCGTCTGGATATGCCGAAAACGTCCGTACCTTCTTGCGCCGCAATCTCAGAGCGGCTTTTGGACCTTACCGGTTGGCGGGTGCAGCCGGTGCCTGCCCTGATTGGGTTCAAAACCTTTTTTGGTATGTTGGCCGACCGCGTTTTCCCAGCCGCATCCTTTATCCGCTCGCGCGTGGATTTTGATTACATCGAAGAGCCCGATATTTTTCATGAGATCTTTGGCCATACTCCCTTGCTGAGTGATCCGCGCTTCGCCGCCTTTAGCCATGCGATTGGCAAGGCCGGTGTTCAGGCCGGTGCAAAGGACTATTCGTGGCTGATCCGCCTTTACTGGTTCTCGATCGAATTTGGTTTGCGCCGTCAAAACGGCCAGATCAAGGCGCTTGGATCGGGTCTTGCCTCGTCGCCGACAGAGTTGGTCTATGCCGTGGAAAGCGACATACCTGACCGGGATCCGTTCGACGTTCTTACGATCCTGCGTACCCCTTATCGGATCGACATGCATCAAATGGGCTATTTCGTGCTAAACTCGCCCGAAAACCTGTTTGAGGCCGCCGACCGAGACCTGTTGGCTGATGTACGGCAAGCGCAGACCCTTGGGCTGCTGCCGAACAAATTTCCGGAAAAAGTAACTGCAGCGGAGTGAATGAAAATGACCCTATCTGGAGAGACGTGCAGCCTATCAGACCGGACCTGTGTGCCCTGTTCTGGAGGAATCCCACCTTTGACGGCTGATGAGGCCAATACGCATATGGCTGAGCTTGCCGCTGACTGGAAACTGGGCGCAGACGCAAAAACGCTGAGCCGCCACTATGCGTTCAAGGGGTTTGCCAAGGCAACGTATTTGGCCAATCTTTGTGCGTGGCTTGCGGATCTACAGGGCCACCATCCGGATATCGCGTTTGGCTGGGGGTATGTAGATGTCAAATTGACGACGCACGAAATTGGCGGGCTCAGCGAGAATGATTTCATTTGGGCGGCTAAACTGGATCAACTGACCGAGTGATCCCGCGTTTCCAGGCTTTCCCGTCAGGAAAAACCCCAGCCTTTATTGACTCATGCTGCACCGGCACAATAGGAGGGGCCGGTCGGTTGCGTGCGGTGACCGGCACTGTTTTTCCCGATGGAGCTTGTCGAATAATGTCTGAACTGCGTGAAACCGCGATGTCGTCCAAGGCCTGGCCTTTCGAAGAGGCGCGCCGGGTGCTCAAACGCTATCAGAAGGGCGCTCCGGAAAAGGGGTATGTACTGTTCCAGACAGGGTATGGACCGTCGGGCCTGCCGCATATCGGAACATTTGGCGAGGTTGCCCGGACTTCGATGGTGCGTCACGCGTTTGAGCAGATCAGCGATATTCCCACCAAGCTGATTTGTTTCTCGGACGATATGGATGGTTTCCGCAAAGTGCCGACCAACGTACCAATGCAGGAAGAGTTGAAAGAAGACCTGCACTTGCCGCTGACCAAAGTGCGCGATCCGTTTGGGACGCATGAAGGGTTCGCGCAACACAACAACGCGATGCTGTGTGACTTTCTGGATAGCTTCGGGTTCCAGTATGAATTCGCTTCGGCCACCGATTACTATACCAGCGGCAAGTTTGATGAGATGCTTCTGACGGCCTTGGACCGGTTCGAGAAGATTCAGGAAATCATGCTGCCGACCCTTGGGGCCGAGCGGCGCGAGACCTATTCCTGCTTCCTGCCGATCAGCCCGAAAACCGGTCACGTTCTGCAGGTTCCCACGCTAGAGCGTAACGTGGCCAAGGGGACGATCGTCTATCAGGAGCCCGACGGTGAAAAGGTCGAAATCCCGGTCACTGGTGGCAACGTCAAGATGCAGTGGAAGCCGGATTGGGCGATGCGTTGGGCCGCGCTGGGCGTGGACTATGAGATGTCGGGCAAGGACCTGATCGACTCGGTCACGCAGTCGTCGAAAATCTGCCGGGCGCTGGGCAAACAGCCGCCCGAGTCGCTGAACTATGAGTTGTTCAATGATGAGCAGGGGCAGAAGATCTCGAAATCGAAAGGCAACGGCTTGTCGATGGAGGAGTGGCTGACCTACGCCGCGCCCGAAAGCCTTTCGTATTTCATGTACCAAAAGCCCAAGACGGCCAAGCGTCTGTATTTTGATGTTATTCCCAAAGCGGTGGATGAGTATCACCAGCAGTTGCGGGCCTATCCGGGGCAAGAATCGAAGGCGCAGTTGAACAACCCCGTTTGGCATATCCACGGCGGCGACGTTCCTGAATCAACGCTGATGGTGTCGTTTGCGATGTTGTTGAATCTTGCGTCTGTGTCCGGCGCCGAGGACAAAGAGGCGTTGTGGGGCTTTATCCATCGCTACGCGCCTGAAGCCACGGCCGAAACGCATCCTGACCTTGATCAGGCGGCAGGTTTTGCGGTTCGCTACTTCAACGATTTCGTCAAGCCAACCCGCCAACATCGTGCACCTACAGATCAAGAGCGCGAGGCGTTGGAAGCGCTTAAAGCCGCGCTTGCAGACTATGACGGTCCGATCGAAGATGAGGCGTTGCAATCCGTGGTCTATGCCATCGGGCGGGATCGGTTCGACCCTCTGCGGGGATGGTTTACCGCCCTGTACGAAGTCCTCTTGGGGGCCTCTCAAGGGCCGCGTTTTGGTGGATTTATCGCGCTGTATGGCGTGCCGGAAACGATTGCCTTGATCGACAAGGCGCTGGCCGGAGAACTGGTCTGATTTGACCTAATACCGCATGGGGCTACTCTTGGATCAGGAGGTGGCCCCATGCGCCGTATTATTCTTGCTATAGCCTTCAGCGTCGGGCTGGCGTCGGGCGGTGCCGCTCAGGATGCCGAGATCGAGGCCAATATCGCGGCCCAGATACAAGCGTTCAAAGTGGATGATTTCGTCACCGCCTTTACCTTTGCCAGCCCGAATATTCAGAACATATTTCGCACGCCCGAGAATTTCGGGGCGATGGTGCGAAATGGCTATCCGATGGTCTGGCGACCGTCCGAAGTAAGGTTTCTGGAGCTGCGCGAAGTGGCCGGAGCTTTGTGGCAGAAGGTGATGATCGTCGATGGGGATGGGCGTGCCCATATCCTTGATTATCAAATGATCCAGCTTGAAAGCGGGTGGAAGATCAACGGCGTCCAATTGCTTGGAAATTCCGACCCGTCCGCCTGATGCAACGCCTCCGTTACGGAGGCGTGACGGGCGATTAATTCCTTTCCGATACTCAGGATTTCGCGCTTGGGCATGGCTCTCGGGCACTGGGTTTATGCGCACGGTGACCTGCCGTAGCGCTAATGGGAAAGGGATTTCTATGAACAAGGCAATCACCGACGGCATCGTATTCATGCCGCCTGCTTTCGCAAATGGCCTCAATGTTTGGTCCAGCGGCGACGGAACGCCCGGATCGCCGACATATGACGGTTCAGGCACGGGCGCGTTTGTCCCCGCCGATGCGGATTTTGGAGGCTGTCTTGAAATCCTGAAGGTAAGCCCGACGCAAAAGCTGCGATATATGGGGCAAACACCGCTGCTGCCGGGCTGTTACTTGCAGATCAAGGCGCGGGTCAAAGCAATCAGTGGTCCTTTGCCCGAAGTCCGCATTGCGGCCTGGGCAGGTGGTGCTGGGGATGCCCATGTCACTGGAGTGGTCGAACAAGGTTCGGCAACGCAGCTTTCGGGCTACGGCACGGTGCACGAGGTCACGGCCATTGTGGGCACTGGCCAGCGCGCCGGTGTGGACATGCCTTGGGGTATTCAGGCGATCTACGGGCATTTCGGGCTGGATATCGAAGGCGCGAACGGTTCGGTTATCCGAGTCGACGATATCGAGATCGAGGATGTCACGGGTGTATTCCTGCGCGACATGATCAGCCTAGATCAGCCTAGTCGATGTGCGGGATTTTGGCACCGTAGGAGATGGTGTTGCTGACGACACTGACGCATTTGAGGCGGCCGACCAGGCAGCAAGCGGGCGACGCGTTTTTGTTTCCGAAGGAACGTACTTTTTGGCGCAGAGCGTGACCCTGTCGTCAGAGGTGGAATTCGAGGGCACCGTCACCATGCCTGACGACAAGATGTTGCTTTTGACCAAGAACTACAATCTGCCCGCCTACATCTCGGCGTTTGGTGATGAAGAGCTTGCTTTCAAAAAGGCGTTTCAAGCCTTGTTGAACAATTCTGACCACGAGTCCCTTGATCTTGGCGGCAGAAAAGTCGCGATCACCGGGCCAATTGATATGGCGGCGGCAGTTCCAAACAAACAAGCCGGGTTTTCAACGCGCCGGGTGATCCGCAATGGCCAATTTGATGTCAGAAACAGCTCTGCCTGGGATACCGAGACTTTCACGTCAGTGGCGACCTACAATCCATCGGATCCGACACGCCTGAGAAATGTCGCCAATGTGGCCAATATCCCGGTGGGCGCGCTGGTTCAGGGCAGCGGTGTCGGGCGCGAAATCTACGTGCGATCCAAAAACGTCGGCGCGGGCGAGATCACGCTGAACGCTCCGATTTATGACGCCTCAGGCACGCAGACATTCACCTTTGTCGACTTTAAGTACCTTCTCGATTTCAGTGGCTTCAGCACACTGCGCAAGTTTGGAGTGGAAGAGATTGAATTCCAGTGCAACGGTCGTTGCAGTGCAATTCGCCTTGCGCCGTCTGGCAGCACATTCGCCATCACCAATTGCTTTATCAGCCGCCCAAAGGACCGTGGGATTACGTCTATCGGAACCGGGTGTCAGGGCATGCTGATCGACAATTGCCAATTCCTGTCTTCCGAGGAATCCTTCAATGTTTCGGACCGCAAATCCATCGCGTTGAACGCGACAGCAAACGACATCAAGCTGCGCCACAATCGGGCGGTACGTTTTTTGCACTTTGCAGTTCTTGGGGGTACGAACAACCTTGTTCTGGGAAACCATTTCTTTCAGGGCGACAGTATTCCGCAGGGCGTCCGCACGGCTGGCCTCGTGATGATCGGCACTTATAACAGCTCGACAATTTCCGAGAATTACGTCGACAACTGCTTTGTCCAATGGACGAATGAAAGGGACGCCAATCCGGTCTACAGTGGTGGGTTCTCTTTCAGCGCCATGACCATCACGGACAATATCTTTTATTCCAGCCAAGTCGCCCCGTGGTTTAGTCCAATCGTTATTCGCCCCCATGGTTCGGGTCATTTTTTGAACGGTGTCGTGGTGACGGGCAACAAGTTCCGCTCGACCAACGGCAATATCAACCGGGCGGAGCAAGTGGATACGACCCTTGCCGATCTGAACCGTAAGGCGCATCTTAACGTCAAGTTTCAGGACAACACGTTCCATGGCGTTTCAGCAAAAGTCGAAAACCCCTTGCGGCTTCGATACTCAAAAAGCTCGACCTCGCAGGTCTGGACGATTGGTACCCAAGGGCGTCTGCCTTTTGGTGGCCGGGCACGCGGATGCGATGCCGTTACAATTATTGGGCAACTGAAGAACACGTTCGGGTCGGCGGTCTACACGACACCGTATGTCAACTTGGAGCAGGGCTCTAACGGGGACCAAATCCAACTACGATGGGCGCAAGGTGTCCGAGGTCAGGTGTCGGCAATAGTGCGCATGGAGTACTGAACCGCAATTCCACATGTGGTTCGCGGTGCACTCAGAACTCTCCCCAGATCGCAACTTTGATGCCTGTGTTATCACGGGCATCATTGCGTTCAAATCCCAGCACCCACGTTGTGGGACTGTCAGGATTGCTGACCATGACCGACGGACGCACCCGCCAATATAGGTCGTCGCCGGAACGATATGCGGTTTCGACCTGCAGCAAAGGGTCAACCCAGCGTCGCGATTTAAGGCCTGCAGTCAGATCTAGTTTTCGGATCAGGGCATTGTGGGTTCGGTATTCCAACGTGGTATCGACCGCGACCCACCCATTGCCCCAGCCGGTCTGAAAGCCTTTGCCGTAGGACAAAGTTGCCTTGTACAATGCCCACGCCCCCTTATGGCGGTGGTGCACGCCCACGCCAAATTCCGCCGCTAACCTTCCCTTTTCGCCCAAGCTGGCCAAGGGCAGGCGCGCAAATACGGTTGCGTGGCCGTAAAGGTCTCGGTTTTCCTCAAAGTCGAATCCAAGGGTGAGGTTATCTTTGTACCCCCACTCAGCGTACAGCGCGGACTTATAGTCATAACCATAGTCCCCATCTTTGAAAGCCGTGACAGATGCGGCGGTAAAGGCGCTGTCCTTCTCGCGAAGCCACGGGCCGGGCAACGCGGGGGAAGCCGACAACATAAGCAGAAGAAGGGAAACAAACCGCCACATTCGCGCAGCATCCGTTAGCATGGTTAACGGATCGTTAGGATGTATTGATTTTCAATGATTGCAGCTTTGGGCAAAAGCCAAAGGAAACCCGCGATCTTTCCGAAACCTATGTTAAGTTCAATTGGAAAAGGGAGAATCCAGATGCCGAAGATTGCAAAGAACGCAAGCGTCCAGACTGTCATTACCACTTTTGAAATGACCCCGGGTACCTGTCACGATCTGCTGGAGGCTTTGACCGACGCCTATGCGGACTTCATCTCGAAACAACCTGGTTTTGTTGCTGCGGGTTTGCATGTGAATGACGCGCAGACCAGAATCGCCAATTACTCGCAATGGGCGCGTCGCGAGGATTTTCTGGCCATGCTGCGCACCCCGGAAATGCGGGAGCGCAACCGGAAGATCAACGAATTGTGCAGAAGCTTTGAGCCGGTTATGTATGATGTCGCCGAAACATTTGGCGGATCGTGACTTAAATCAAAGCAGCACGTTCTGTTGCGACGCATCTTTATCGTAAATTGAACGGAGGTGCGCACCATGTATCACAATATTCTTGTCCCGATTTCGTTTGATGCAGAACGGGATATATCCGGCCCCCTGAAACTGGCCGAGGTGCTGGCGACGCCGGATGCGCAGGTGACCCTGCTGCATGTGGTCGAGCATATTCCCAGTTATGCGATCTCATACATGCCGCCCGAATATTTGGCCGAGGCACGAAAGGCCCTGCAGTCGGAATTGGACGATCTGGCCGCGAAGCTGCCAAATGCCAATGGTGTATTGGTCGAAGGGCATTCAGGGCGGACCATTCTTGACTGGGCCGAAGAGCATAAGCCCGATCTGATAATCATGGCCTCCCACCGACCAGGAATGCAGGACTTGCTACTTGGTTCAACGGCGAACCACGTTGTACGCCACGCAGCCTGCGCGGTTCACGTGGTGCGGTGATCGGGCCATATGTCCGATGGGGCAAGGCGCCAAGCCTTGCCGAACCCGCCGTTCAGCAGACCGTCTGAAATGCGAAACCGCACAAAGCCGAAATCGGTAAAATCAACATAGAGCTTCGACTTGGGCCGCAGCTTTAGGTAATGCGCGCGCAGGCGATCATGTTCATCCGTACCACGCGCAACAAATACCGCATTGGCGTGCAGCGTAAGCCGCGGATGGGTCAAAGGGTCTCCGGTTGGTCCCGGTGCACCCAGTAAAACTGCGCAAACGGGGTTGGCCTGCAACGCACGGGTATGATCCGCCAGTGTCGAGATCAGGGTAAACGGCGTTCCGTCTTCGTCTGCGGCAATAGCGATACGCGACACTGACGGAGCCGGCATATCTGGCCGCAAAACCGCCAGAGCGCCATAGGTTGCTCTGGCAATAAGATCGCGGGCCAACTGACGGGCCGTTTCGTCAACAGGGCGGAATGGATCGGTGTTCGACATGTCAATTCTTGCGCCTTTGGCAGGGTACGTCAGGTTTTGCGACATCTATGGCCGCGGGAACTTGGTATGACGTGCCACAGAACGAATCCACCTAATTTGAAGTATCGGCGAGGGGGCCTCGGATTCGCCGCAAATTCGATGTATCATAAGCTATGCCGCCCCGTGACCCCCACCCGCGACAGTTGTTTACAGACCCGAATACACCGGCCCGTCGCATGCGCGCCGATACCGTGCGACGACGCGCGTTGTCGCCCGTGCGCATTGCGATCATGATTTTGATGCTGCCGGTGACGACTGCGGCAATCGCGGTAACCGTTTATACGCGGACCTCTGAATTCGGCCGGGAGGAAGCCCTGTTTCACCTCATCGCTATGGCTGGTTGCCCAGCGGCCGAAGCCATCATACCCGGACCGTTCTTTGAAGGGTTGCCGGGCTATCACCGGCGCAATGACCCCGATGGCGACGGAATTGCATGTGACCCGCAATTGCAGGCGGCACCGCCCCAGGACCCGCAGACAGCACAACCGGACCCCGCTGGTCGCGCGGTTGGAAATGCAAAATTCCTTCGGCCCTAAGGTTCTGACATGACACGAGACGACTTCAACGCTTTTTGCGCGGGCCTCACGGCGACCACCCATGTTGTGCAATGGGGCAATGCGGATGTGTGGAAAGTGGGCGGCAAGGTGTTTGCGATCTGTGGCTGGAACGAGGGGCGCGACGCCTTTACTTTCAAAGCCACCGATCTGGCCTTTGAGGTGCTAAGTGATCAACCCGGCATCCGCCCCGCGCCCTATCTGGCCTCGCGCGGGATGAAGTGGCTTCAGGTCTACGAGGCACGCGGGATGAGCGATGCCTCCCTGTGCGAGCATATCGTGACCTCTTATGATCTTGTGGTGACGAAACTGACTAAGAAGGCGCGGGCGGAGTTGGGGGTTTAAGCTGCGCGGCAGTCCTGCAACATTTCGGCTCTACGCGCTGGGCTGCAACCTTGGAGTGTTAGGCTGCATACTCGGGTACGGCGCGCGGTTGAAAACACTCTGAATCCACAAGTATCAATACGGGATTTGACGCCGCCATGCTACCTTACGCGCGGCGGGATCGTTTTGGTCGCGCCCTACGGCAATTTCGCCAGACGAGGGAGGAAAGTCATGTTTGCACGTATTACTCAATTCAAAATGAAGCCAGGCACACGCGAGGCCGCGACGGCGAAAATGAACGCGTTGAAGTCAGAAATCATGGGCATGCCCGGCATGCATAGCTTTACGAATGTGATGAATGAAGACGGCTCGGGCTATGTGATCTCCGTGGTCGAGAGCGAGGCGACCTCGAACGCGAATGCCCCGAAAGTGGCAGAGCTGTGGGGCCAATTCGCCGAATTCATGGAAGGCCCGCCAACGCCTGTTGGGTATGATGTGGTTGCCCACTGGGATAAGGGCTGAACACTGACCTGAGCGAGGAACACTCGCTCGGGTTCAGACCGTTCGAGGCTTACTCTCTTAATTCATATTGCTGTGAAAACGCAATGAGAACTATGTCAGGAATGGTTGCGTTCCGGACGCTTTAAGATAGGTGCGCTCCAGCACATTCACGAAAAACCCGCACGGGGTCAGCAGCGCCGTCCAGCGAGAATGTGGCCACATGATCCTGCGTGAATGCGTAGGCTATGCGGTTGTACTCCAACCCATCAAGCACGTTTCCGAAACCCGTATTCGTGACGGTCAAAGAAGTTGCGCCGTCGGATAGAACATGGCGCGATGTAGCAATCTCGATCGGGGACGAGCCTTCAAAACGCATTGCAAACCAAGGGGCCTGTTTCCAAACAGAGTTCGTTTGGGTCACGGTGATTGAATAAAGTGGTTTCGATGGATCGTATGTGAGAAATATTTTCGCCGCGCCGGTCTCGTGCGAAAGCGTGCAAATTGGACCAACTGTTGCATCCCACGCATAGGCAGGCGTGCTAAGGATCAGTGATATCAGAATGGCTCGCATACCTTGAACCTAGCCACAGACTGCGGTTAGGCAAGGCGGTTGAAACAAACAACGCCAAGTGCTGCGACTTTGAGTTGCGTTGTTAACAGTTTAACGCTTCCGTCGCTTCACATTCCCACCTCGTTGCCCCGGTCGACCAGCCGTTGACCTCCCCCGCGATTTCACTGCGTCTTCGGACGCCTTCTCGACCGCCCACTGACGTGCCATGGGGTCGTCGGCGACGGCGAGATCGACGGCTTCCAGACGTTTGATCTCGTCCCGGATATTGGCGGCCTCTTCGAATTCCAGGTTCTCGGCGGCTTTGCGCATTTGCTCACGCAACCCGTCCAGATGGGCCTCGAGGTTGGCGCCGTGCATCGGTTTGTCGATGGTGGCGGTGACGCGGTTCATGTCCACGTCGCCGTCATAAAGCCCGGCCAAAACATCCTCGACGTTTTTCTTCACCGTCTCGGGGGTGATGCCGTGTTCCTGATTATAGGCGAGCTGTTTGGCGCGGCGGCGGTTGGTTTCGCCCAAGGCGCGCTCCATGGAGCCGGTGATCTTGTCGGCATACATGATCACCCGTCCGTCGGCGTTGCGCGCGGCACGGCCTATGGTCTGGATCAGCGAGGTTTCCGAGCGCAGGAAGCCCTCTTTGTCGGCGTCCAGAATGGCGACCAGCCCGCATTCGGGGATGTCTAGCCCCTCGCGCAGCAGGTTGATGCCGACAAGCACGTCGAACGCCCCCAGCCGCAGGTCGCGCAGGATTTCGATGCGTTCCAGCGTGTCGATGTCCGAGTGCATGTAGCGCACCTTGATGCCCTGTTCGTGCAGGTATTCGGTCAGGTCCTCGGCCATGCGTTTGGTCAGCGTGGTGACCAGTGTGCGAAAGCCGTTGGCGGCGACTTTGCGGACCTCGTCCAGCAGGTCGTCCACCTGCATGGAGACGGGGCGGATTTCGACCTCGGGGTCCAAGAGGCCGGTGGGGCGGATCACCTGTTCGGTGAAGACACCGCCGGTCTGTTCGATCTCCCACTTAGCCGGGGTGGCCGAGACAAAGACGGATTGCGGGCGCATGGCGTCCCATTCCTCGAACTTGAGGGGGCGGTTATCCATGCAGGACGGCAGGCGGAACCCGTGTTCGGCCAGCGTGAATTTGCGGCGATAGTCGCCCCGGTACATGCCACCGATCTGCGGGACCGAGACGTGGGATTCGTCGGCGAAGACGATGGCGTTGTCGGGGATGAATTCGAATAGGGTCGGGGGCGGCTCGCCCGGCGCGCGACCGGTCAGGTAGCGCGAATAGTTCTCGATCCCGTTGCAGACGCCGGTGGCTTCGAGCATTTCCAGGTCGAAATTGGTGCGCTGTTCCAGACGTTGAGCTTCGAGCAATTTGCCTTCGCCCACCAGTTGGTCCAGCCGGATGCGGAGTTCCTTTTTGATGCCGATGATCGCCTGTTGCATCGTTGGTTTCGGCGTCACGTAGTGCGAGTTTGCATAGACCCGCACCTGTTCCATCGTTGCAGCGCGTTCGCCGGTCAGGGGATCAAACTCGGTGATCTGTTCCAATTCCTCGCCGAAGAACGACAGTTTCCACGCACGGTCCTCAAGATGAGCAGGCCAAATCTCTAGCGAGTCGCCTCGTACCCGAAAGGACCCACGCTGAAACGCCTGGTCATTGCGGCGGTATTGCTGGGCGACCAAGTCAGCCATCACCTGACGCTGGTCATACTCGTGGCCGACTTTCAGATCCTGCGTCATTGCCCCATAGGTCTCGACTGAACCGATGCCGTAGATACAAGAAACCGAGGCCACGATGATAACGTCATCGCGTTCCAGCAGCGCGCGGGTGGCCGAGTGGCGCATCCGGTCGATCTGTTCGTTGATCTGCGATTCTTTCTCGATATAGGTGTCGCTGCGCGGCACGTAGGCCTCGGGCTGGTAGTAATCATAGTAACTGACGAAATACTCGACCGAGTTTTCCGGGAAGAATCCCTTGAATTCCCCATATAGCTGAGCGGCCAGCGTCTTGTTGGGCGCCAGGATGATGGCGGGGCGCTGGGTTTCCTCGATCACCTTGGCCATGGTGAAGGTCTTGCCCGTTCCGGTCGCGCCCAGCAGAACCTGATCGCGCTCGCCGTCCATAACGCCGCCCGCCAGCTCTTTGATGGCTGTGGGTTGGTCCCCTGCCGCATTGAATTCAGTGTGCATAACGAACTGTTTGCCGCCTTCCAGTTTCAGGCGCGCGCGGACGTCTTCGGCGGTCAGTTGGGTCTTGTCGGAATGGGCATAAGGCATGGGCGGGCTCCGGATCAGGTCCTTACATTTGTTCTTATTTTGTCCAACTGCAAGACCTGATCCAGATTCTAGTCTCATTACGCGGCTTGAGGCTGGGCTGAGTGTTTCGGCGGTGATGTCCCGGTTGCGCTCTGGGCAAAGCGTTGCGTTTTTTCCGTCTGCACCTCAGCTCTTTCTAGCCCAATCTGATGACAATAGTTGTCATCAGAGGCAGGGGAATGGGCGCGACAATTGCCACCTTGTCCCGGAGCGCGCTCTGACGCATAAACGTCCTCAGCCAAGCGAGTACGGAGAGGCGACATGCGCGCACGGATTTACCAGCCTGCAAGGAATGCAATGACTTCGGGAATGGCCAAGACCCGCAAGTGGGTACTGGAGTACGCTCCGGCATCCGCGCGTGAGGTTGATCCGCTGATGGGTTGGACGTCATCCAGTGACACGCAGACACAGGTGCGTTTGAAGTTCGACACCAAAGAAGAGGCGTTGGACTATGCCAAGGATAACGGCATCGACGCGCAGGTCAGCGAGCCGCACAAGCGTAAAGCAAACCTGCGATCGCGCGGCTATGGTGAGAATTTTGCCACCGACCGGCGCACTCCCTGGACACACTGAGTGATCGACATTCGGCTGGCCGACCCGACTTCACCGGCGCTGCGTCCGGTGGTTCAGGCTCATTTTGCCCACAGCAAAACAGCAGGTCCTGCTGAAAGCAATCACACGATGGATGCCGAAGGGCTGGCAGGGCCGGGTATTCGGTTTTGGGCGATGTATGACGAGGGTCAGGCCGTAGGCTGCGGTGCGTTAAAGGAGCTTCCGGATGGGACGGCCGAAGTCAAATCTGTTCATGTCCTGGCAGAGGCACGGGGGCGGGGACTGGCGCGCATTATGATGACCTGTTTGGCAGAAATCGCTCGGGCCGAGGGCGTGACTGCGTTAGTTCTGGAGACCGGAGCAGACATTCTTCCTGAATATGACGCGGCGCGAAAACTCTATGAGTCGTTAGGTTATTCCTATTGCGGGCCAATCTTTGGCTACAAAGAGGATCCGAACAGCGCCTTCATGCGCTTGGCTCTTGAACCCCGGTCATAAAAACCGCAAGAAGGGCGCAGCGGTCCCGTAGCTCAACTGGATAGAGCAGCTGACTTCTAATCAGCAGGTTGAGGGTTCGAGTCCTTCCGGGATCGCCATTTTTAGCACCCTCTGAAAAGCCACTGAAAACGGTCAGCCTGCGTATGTCCGTCTGTTGTGCCGAGCATATATTATCGGGCCAAAATGTACCTTGCGATCAGCAAAATTCCGACAATCGAGGCAATTAATATTTCGGGGTTTTGTTCGAAATATCCGACCCAATAAGACAGGTTTGTGCTACTGCCGCCACTTCGTGAACCCGAGCCCGTAAAAGTGTCCGTCGCTATTCCGTATTCAAACATTGTAACATCCTGGTACCCATAAACTGGACGACACTCTATCACAGATCGCCAAATAAATCCCGTGGGCTGGCAATTTGCGGTGGGAATTAAGCTGCGACCCTTATTGCCTCAGAGGGTAAGGGACCGGCCCGTGCCTCCTGTGTTGAAGGTATCTTTTCCGTTTTCGCGCAACGCAGAAATAAGTGCCAATCGCGTAAGACTTTCCCAACTGGCAGCCCAACCGCATGGCGGGGCTTCGCGCGAGTTATTCGTATCAATTCTTGACTAATACGTATAAATATTTACTGATACGTATAAATAGAGATTCGAAAGCGTGGCAGCAACACAGAAACAAGTGGCGGAATTGGCGAAGGTTTCGCAAGCAACGGTCTCTTTGGCGCTTAGTCCACAGGGGCGGGCGACGCTTTCAGTGGATACAATTCAGGCCGTCGAAGAGGCGGCAAGAGTGCTTGGTTACCGTGCAAACCGTTTCGCCCAGGCACTAAAGAGCGGGCGTACGCATACTATTGGCTGCGTCGTTCCCGACCTGACCAACCCTTTCTACCCGGCGTTGGTACGCGGGGTTCGCAAGGTGGTTGAAGAGAGCAATCACGATATCATCATTTATGACAGCGAAGGCGCACCGGACCGAGAGCGAAGATTTATTGATTGGGCGCAATCGGGTCGTGTAGACGGTGTCGTCGGTGCGTTTTTTAATCTTCGTGTGCCAGACCTTGAGCCACTTCTGGATTCAGGCATCGCAATTTCGCGAATTGAGATTTCTGAGAAATCCGGCGGCGCGCTTCCAGTTGACAATGTTTTTGTTGATAACAAAGCGGCGTCTGCCGCTGCGGCCAAATTCTTGATTGAAAAGGGCTATGGCCCGCTGGCAATCGTTTCTGGCCCGGGAGAGCCGAGCGCAACACGTGTCGCCGGTTTTCTTTGCGAAGCTGGCAATCGTGGATGTGACGTTAAGACTATAGAAGCGCACTCGCTTAACGAAGAGGGTGGGTTCGCCGCAACGCAGGCCCTTATTGCTGGCGCAGAGCGTCCGCGCGCGATCTTTGCAGTCAACGACTACATGGCCATTGGCGCCCTGCACGCGCTGCATACCGCAGGTTTTTCGGTGCCGGGTGACGTCGCCGTCATGGGTTTCGACGACATCCCTGTCGCGGCCCTTGCCTATCCATCATTGACAACAGTTGCGCAGCCGCAGGCTGAGCTTGGTCGGCGCGCGGCCGAGTGTCTAATGTCGCGCATCAATAGCGAGCGCAGTGGCCCGGGGGTCTCAAAGGTAGTCGAATTTACCATTGTCGAGCGTGCCTCGACATAAAACCGTAGCTGCACAGTCGCGCATTGATCGCGACTGAAGAGGGAGGAACAACCATGCAGAACACAACGATGCTTGCCGCCGCGGCAGTGCTGGGATTGGCGGTGGTGCTGCCGGCGCAAGCACAAGAGATCAGTTGGTGGTACGAAACGGCGAATCCCGAGCAGTAAAAGGCGCTTACGGAAATCCTTGAGTGAGCCTCCCCCACTGAACTGGTCCACCGTTATGTTTAGGAAACGGAGGACCACGAATGGCAAACAAGAGACCAAAGCCCGAAGAGATTGTCTCGAAGTTACGGCAGGTTGAAGTTCTGATGGGGCAAGGCATGTCCCGTCTTGATGCGATCAGGCAGATCGGCGTTGTTGAACAAACCTATTACCGCTGGAGAAAGAAGTACGGTGGAATGGGTGTAGATCAGTTGAAAGAACTCAAGCGGCTTCAGAAAGAGAACGAGCGACTGAGACGCGCGGTTTCAGATCTGACGCTGGACAAACTGATCCTGACGGAAGCCGCAAAGGGAAACTACTGAGCCCCGCTCGTCGTCGTGCCTGCATCGATCATGTTCGTAGCCATCTGAACGTTTCCGAGAGACGCGCCTGCCGCGTGCTTGGACAACACCGGTCCACGCAACGGCGTGTCCCAGAAGGTCGCGCAGACGAAGACCGATTGGTGGCCGACATGATCGAGCTGACCCGTCAATACGGTCGATATGGCTATCGCAGGATCGCTGCACTGCTGAGAGAGGCTGGCTGGTCTGTCAGTGATGGGCGGATTGAACGGCTTTGGCGACGGGAGGGGCTGAAAGTGCCAGTGAAACAACCGAAGAAAGGACGGCTCTGGCTGAACGATGGGTCGTGTGTTCGGCTACGGCCAGAGTTTCGCAACCATGTTTGGTCGTATGACTTCGTCCATTGCCGAACCGATGATGGAAAAGCCTTCCGAACGCTGAACATCCTTGATGAATACAGTAGGGAATGCTTGGCAATCAGGGTCGAGCGGAAACTGAACTCGACCGATGTAATCGACGTTCTGACGGATCTGTTCATACTTCGCGGCGTGCCGAGTTTCATACGTTCTGACAATGGGCCGGAATTTGTCGCCCAGGCTGTCCGAGACTGGATTGCTGCCGTCGGCGCCAAGACGGCTTACATCGAACCCGGCAGCCCATGGGAGAACGGATATTGTGAAAGCTTCAATGGCCGGTTCAGGGATGAGCTACTCAACGGAGAGATCTTCTACAGCTTGCGCGAAGCACAAATCCTGATCGAACAATGGAGAAAACACTACAACACAAAACGACCCCACAGTGCTCTGGGTTACCGCCCGCCAGCGCCCGAAACCATCATCCCGATGGATCACTGGCCGATGATGCACTAACAATCAACTTGGACCAGTCAGTTGAGGCTGCTCAGATTAGAAACACGCTTGGGCAAAAATTATTCTAAAGGTTCCGAGTAGTTCGACTCAAAATGAAGTTCTGGTGGAAGCCTGATATGTCGTTCCACATCGTTGCACCTATACCAAAACTGAGCATTTTGACTCTACCAGTTCGGTAGTCGGCTAAAGCCTCGACAACCTTTGATCACAGTGTCAAAATGATTTCATTGTTGCGGACTGATCTTTGTTTGAGGTTGTCATGTATAGAAAATTGCTTGGGTTAATCGCTATAATTTTGTCTTTTAACTCATTCAGCGAAACTGCATCTGCGCAGGCAATTGACGCCGTTCGGGGAAACGGCTTCAGCTTACCTGGAAGTAAAAACAAAGTAGTGTTTGTCCCAGGGATAATGGGGTCAAGCTTAACAGTAGATGGAAAAAATATCTGGGGAAGCACCAATTTTTTTGCAGAAGAGTTTTTTTATAATGAAAATCAACACGTTGAAACCAAAGTCCTCACATCTCTCAGCGCTTTTGACAGAAGAGTGAAAGAGATAGCCTATGGGCGATTTTTTTCTGAGCAGGCGAGTGATCCCGGTTCCAGAGAGTACTTCCACCCCTTTAGCTACGATTGGCGAGCCTCGAACGTACTAAGTGCCAGAACATGGAATGGGCTATCAAGGTGTTGCGTGAAGTGATCCGAACCCATTGTAACAAGTCAGAACGGGTTGTGGCGACACGGGGTAGGGCGACAGTGCATAGCCTTCGGGATACATACGCAAGCCGGATGGTTCAGCGTGGGCTTTCGATCCAACAAGTTTCGATCCTTCTAGGGCATTCGAACATTTCTCAAACAATTAAATACGCTCAACTTGAAACGGTTGATGTGGTTGCTCAGGCACGGATGGCCTTGGATGTTTGACCCACAGTTTTAGTACAAAAACCCGCACAGTATGTGCGGACCATACCTGAAAGGGGGGAAATTGGCCCGCAAGTGTCAGTAAATAAGGGGAAAATGTGATGGTGGGTGATGAGAGACTCGAACTCCCGACATCTTCGGTGTAAACGAAGCGCTCTATCCTAATCCGCCCGTGCAACAAGGCGCTGTTTTCCACTGCCGCAACCAGCACTATCTTGGATAGATGTCTAGTGTTGTCAGTGGCTTGAAGGTTGCACAATCTTCCCGGCGGTTCAATAGCACATGACAGCTTTCTGCAATCGGGTGTATTGCTGATCGAACTAAAACAGAGAATTGCTGCAGCGGAGGCGCAGCGCTGCATGCCCCGCCGCAGGGGCCATGGGGGCAATTGTCACACTGCGATCCTTAGATAGGGGCTTCAAAAAATGTGTCGCAAATTCTCGTCGGCCCGCACTTGTTACGTAGTGGTTAAGCAGTCCAAGTAATTGCAACGTAATTATGCACCAAGGCGGAACTTGGTCGGTGTCATTCCGGTTTGACCTCGGAAAAAGCGAGTGAAATGGGACTTGTCAGAGTAGCCGAGCATCAGACCAATCTCCGCAATTGTCATCTTCTCATCTCTGAGCTGCTCTTTGGCGACATCGATACGTAGCCGTTTGATCTCCCGGGGCAACGTCGTGCCTTGTTGTTGAAGCGCTTTCAGAAACCGTTCCGGCTGTATCCCCAGAAATCCGGCCACCACCTCTGGCCCCAGTTCGGTTTCATCCAGCTTGTCGCGTAAGACGGATCGCAAAGCGGCCACCACAGTCACTTCTTCATCTTGTCGAGCCGAGGCAACGGGTTTGGCAGAGCCCTCAGAGGAATGGTGCAGAAACAACCATTCCACCGGAAAACTAATTTGCATTCCGGGATCGGTTCCCAACCCAACTTCGATCCCTTTGTAGTCGATAGGCAAACCATTGATGTATCTGCTTTCCCATCGCACAAGTGAAGAATCCCAGGAATCGCCGACGACGGTCTGCAAGAGGCGTACATAGATTGCGGCACCAAAACCGGTCACCTGAATGGGTGGGACAGTTGGGTCTTGTTGCCTCTCGATACGATAAGTCGCTTTGTCTGCTTCAATGACAAGGCTGTGCCGCACAGAATTGGACTCCTGCGGTACTAGCCCCACGAAACGGGCAAAAAACTCGAACAGTGACTTTGTTGATTGCAAGGCTTGAGCAAACGGAGGCCATTCCTGCAGGTCAAAAGTTTCTCCTACATTCAGGCCAAGGTATCGATCCCCTGATAAGTCTGAGAAGGCATTTAACAGACCGTAGACCAGCTCTGAGTGGACATAGACAGATGGTTCAGACAACAGTTCAGCTTTCAAGCCGACCTGATCCAAGGCTGGTTGCGGATCGATCTCGCGGTCGGTGAGATACTGCAGAAACGGAGCTGCCAACGCGAGGCGAATGAACCCTTCGCTATGCTCTTGAGAGGTGGAGTGGAACGGCAATCTCGTCACCCTTTCAGGATCAAATGCTGTGATCAGTGGCCATTTTTGCAGTCACATTCGAACATCCTAATGCGAAACTGGCAACCGAGGCAAAACTTTCCGGGCTACAGTTGGCGAAACATGAATATGAAGGGAGTACTTATGTCCGGTCTGCGAATGTCTCTTTGCTCGGCGTCAATTGTCGCTGCAGGTCTCTTTGTTGCAACGTCTGCACAAGCTCAGGATCAAGAAGAACCCCAAACGCTGTTTACCAACGTGCATGTCTTCGACGGTGTGAATGAACAGCGTATCGAAAATGCCAGCGTTCTGATCGAAGGCAACCTGATCAAGGCCGTCTCAACAGATGCGATTGATGCCCCCAATGCGGAGGTGATCGATGGCGGCGGTAGGACACTCACACCTGGCTTCATCGAGCTTCACGCACACCTCATGCTCATGGGACCGTCTATCGCTTCCATGGAAACGAACTCGACCTGGGAGGATTTTGGCATCCATGGAACCAGGATGGCCGAGATGTACCTGATGCAAGGATTTACGACTGTAAGAGATGCTGGCGGCGCCAACGGCGGTCTGCGGAGGGCCATCGACGCCGGACAGATCGTCGGTCCACGTCACTATGCGTCAGGCGCGTTCCTCGGGACACGCGGCGGCCACGCTGACTTCGCATCCTTCACCTCGCCGCCGGGCGGACAGACCAACTTCGGTAATCTGAACATGGCGCAACAGGTCAGCGGTGTCGATGATGTCTACTTGTATGGTCGTAATAACATGCGCATGGGGGCGACACAGCTGAAATTCATGCAGTCGGGTGGGGTGATCTCGGCCTTTGACCCATGGCAGTTGCTCGCCGGCTCCAAGGAAGAAATCGAAGCTGCCGTTCAGGTTGCCAACGAATACGGCACCTATGTCATGGCGCATTCTTATCGCAAGGAAGCAATCATGAACGCCCTTGAGGCCGGTGTAATGTCCATTGAACACGGCTTCTCCTTCGATTGCGAGATTGCCGAGATTATGAACGAGAAAGGGGCTTACATAACGACCAACCTCACGGCTTTTGATCCGGGTTTGTTGGATATTCCATCGGTCAAGAACGAGCCCAAGAGCCTCGCGAAAGCGATATCGGCGTCCGCGACTTTCGCGAACTACATTCCGAATATGAAGGAATGCCCTGTAAAACGCGGCTTTCAGACCGATTGCGTGGGATCAGTGGAAGCCTGCAACATCCAGATTGCTTATGAAAAACATCTCAATAACGAGTTCTTCGGACCGTACCAGTCGATGGTGACGCTTACGTCAATCGGCGGTGAGGTCGTAGCATTGTCAGGCGATTTCTCGAACCCTTACACGGCTGGCAAGCTCGGTGTGATCGAGGAAGGCGCCTATGCGGATATCCTGCTGATCGACGGTAACCCGCTCGAAGATTTCTCGGTGGTTGGTACGGGTGATCAATGGTTTGGGGCTGACCCGAGGCCTGAAAGCCCTGATACGATTCGACTGATCATGAAAGATGGCGTTATCTACAAAAACACACTGAATTGACCTGCCTAAGTAGCCGGAGAGAATTTATGCACCATTGGTTCCGCTGGGTAGTATTCGCAGGGTTTTTATGGTGTGGGCATTCTGCGTTGGCAACGCCTGAAACCGCATTGGATTGGACCGACTTGCCAGACCCATCTGCGCAGGTCTTTGAAGACCCCTACCGTGATCTTAGCCCTGAACAATTTGACGATGTTCTTTACGTCGTTCGATTGCGTGGCAGGCTGCAGCAGGATGGTGGTAGCGAAGAAGAGCGGCAAAAGTGGCAAATGCTTTTGACCGAGACTGAGGATGCCTTGGCATCTGATGGAATTGACGTCGACTGGCTGCTCGATCAGCGTGAAGTTGTGATGGAACGTCGGAGAAAGGCTGGGATGAACGGAAACCCACAATTCGATGGTCAATCAATCACACTGGCGGGCTTTGCCATTCCTGCTCCGAATGATCCGGACGGGCGGCCTGTTGCGTATTTGGTGCCGGAACGCGGGATGTGCAGCCACATGCCGCCACCTCCGCCCAACCAAATGATCCGTGTTCGGTTGAATGGGGATTGGGCGCCCAGCTATTTCCACGAACCCGTTCGGCTGACGGGCACGCTAACAATCGATCCGTCTGTTCAGAACATGATGGTTGTGGACGGCCTCATGCCTATGAATGCGACTTTTCAGTTAGAGACGGAACGTGTCGAAACTCTGGAAACCGAGGCAGACAGGCTGGAATGGAAGCAGCGTGCCGCCGATCGCATCCGGGCGGCGGGAAATCGCAAGACCGGCGGGGCAAAGGCATCTGAATGATAAGACTTCTGGTTGCCGCATTGAGCATTTCCTTCGCTGGTGTAGCGTCGGCTCAAGGTCTGTCCGGGCCCTCTTCGGTCGAAGCTGATCTAGAGCCCGGAGATGGACTAACCGACCCTCAATATCGTTCCGATTTTCCACGCAACATCGCACCGGGTTGGTTTCAATGGAAAGACCGACTGGCTGAGGGCGGGTTTCGGTTCAACATTGATTACTTGGCATTGGGCCAATCCACGAACGCTGATCTGGGAACCGGCGACGCGGCCAGCGGAATTGCGCGCTTCTACGGTAGTTGGCAGGCAACTGAACGGGGTTCCCTGACATTCAAGATTGAAGACCGGCACAGTTACACGGACGTTGCTCCGCAGTTTCTCGGTCTGGATGGCGGAGCCCTTTCAATCACGGGAACGGCCTTCAACGATAATGGTCTGCTGCTGACCAACCTTTTCTGGACCCAAAGGGCCGAGAACGGTTCGTGGACGCTCCAAGTCGGGCAGATTGATGTAACGGACTTTGTGGATATCTATGGGTTGGTAAGCCCCTACAGTGGTTTCCAAAACCTGTCTTTCAATACCAACCCGACAGTTAACACGCCCAACCAAGGCCTTGGTGTTGCCGGTGGGGTAAAGCTGAGCGAGAACCTTTACGCCGTTGCCAGCGTCTCAGACGCAAACGCCGACCCGTCTGATCCAAACTTTGATGTGTTTAGCGACGGCAAACTCTTCAAATCACTCGAATTTGGTTACACCTCCGGCTTTGATCGCATCTACTTCGACAATATCCATTTGACCCTCTGGCATGCGGATGCGGCTGACGATGGCAGTCGAGCGGAAGATTACGGCGCTGCGTTCTCTGCCGCATGGTTTGTTGACAATAAGTGGATGCCGTTCTTTCGGGCTGGGGCCTCAAAGGGGACCGCAGCGCTTTATGACCGGTCCGTCTCTGCAGGTCTGGGCTACTATGGTCGCAATACCGATTTGGCCGGGTTGGGCCTGAACTGGGCCGAGGCAAGAGGAATAGACGGTGAGCAGTTCACGCTCGAAGCATTCTACCGTTTTTCAATCTCGCCCGGACTGCAGATCACGCCATCACTGCAGTTCATTTCTGACCCGCTGCTGAACCCCACTCAGGATAGCATTACGCTCTTCGGTCTAAGAACCCGGATCGTTTTCTGACGGGTTCGAATGTGGCGCTAAAAACAAAGCAGTTAGGGAGGTTCTGTCATGAAGACCATGTTGGCCGTAAGCGCTATCGCGATCACTCTAGGTTGCGCACTACACGCGAGCGAGGAAAGCAAGACTTGGGATGCATCAGAAGAGGCGAAGCAATTCGTACAAGACACCATCGTCCTCGGCATGTTGGCCAGCCCCTACGGCACTGGTTGGACCGACTACGACCAGCTTCATACTTACTTCGCGCGCGCTCGGGACAACAGCATTACGGGACACGAGATGACCCTGGCTGCTGCGGATATGTCGTTTGAAACCCTGCTAGAGCAGCACTATCACTTTCGCTCAGCCATGGCGCAGCAACCGGAAAACTACCTGATCGTCAATGAAACCCGAGATATCGAAGCCGCCCATATACAAGGCAAGACGGCCGTCATCTGGAACAGCCAAACCGCCACAATCCTGAACGGCGATCTTAAGAAAATGGCATTGCTAAAGGATATGGGGATCAAAAGTATGATCCTGGCTTACAATGACATTTTCAGAACCGGATCGGGGCAGTTGGCGGCCTATAACGGGCGCGACATTGGTCTGACGCCTTGGGGGAAGTCGGTCATCGATGAAATGGTGCGGTTCGGTATTCTGCTCGACCTAAGCCACACGGGTTCAAAAACGGCCAACGACGCCATGGACTACATGGATGAAAACTATCCCGGCGTGCCATATGTCTATACGCACTCTGTCCCAGCTGGGCTCTATGCGAACGAACCCAATGCCACGACACGCGGTTGTTATCGGGCCATTCCCGACGACGAGGCGCTGCGTGCTGCCAAATCGGGCGGCTATATTTCTCCGACCTTCACCGAATGGATGATGGACGGAGTTTGGCCCGAGGATATCTCACCCGAGCAAGCTGCTGATATGATCGACTACTATGTCCAACTTGTGGGGGTCGACCATGTTGGGATCGCTACGGACGACATGTTCTCGACTGAACTAGTCGTACAGTTCGCAACTGCTAACGCGAGCATGTACGACGACGGCGGCTACATGATCGATGCGTTCAACAAAGGGGCCACTGGCAACGGTGAACTTGCCAAAATCCTTGCGGCGATTACCGATGACCTTTGGGCGAGGGGTTATTCCAATGAGGACCTTGCGAAGATTTATGGCGGTAACAAGATGCGAGTTTATGCGCAGGTTTGGGAGGGCAAACCACCCGAACTATTCCTGAAAGAGTACCCCGAGCGTCTGCGCCTAAGGCAAGAACTACGTGATGGGTTCTATTCGCGTTAGATTATTGGGAGCTTACCGAAAGAAGACAGATTACATCCCGCACGGGCGAGGCTTACGCCCCGCCCTTTGCTAAGTTGTCCCGCTTCCAAAGTGGTTGCAGATTGCTGTAGTGACAAAGTTCGATGAGTTGCTCCAAAGACCGTGCAGCCGAAAGTGGCACTATGTGGTCCACTTCCCATTGACCATACCGATCCCATGTCATGCCGTCTGTGAACCGGGCCTCAATGTGCTGTTTCAAGTCCTCCTGAGAGCAGCTAACCGAATTAGAGGGGCTCGCCCGCCCCATCAGTACTTGTCCCGACCGGTTTAGTACCGACCTGTACATCCGGTAAGATGGGTCGACTGCTCGACACCTCCGATCTCGCTGCGCCGTTTGCTCTGCATTGCACTGCACACACTGGCGATTGCTAACGTACCGCTCGGACACGTGCCCATACTTACACGGACGACCCGTCCAGAAACGAGAAAGGCCGCACAGGGCGGCCTCTTCACGAGTTAGGAACGTCTGTTCCGCAGCTATGTCAAACGGCATTAGGCTACTGCCGCCACCTGACGACCCTCCAATCGGGCAAGCAACTCAATCTGTCTCTGTCCTTTCGCATTGACCGGCCCACTGTCGACCTGACCCGATAGCAGCCAGTTCAGCAGTAGGTTCCGCATTCTCTGAGATGGCATGTAAAGCGTTACCCGACGCCTTGGCGTATAGGCGTGTCCGGTACCGTTTAGACCTCCGACACGTATTGCTGATCGGAATAGCCACTGCACCAGTTCGGTCAACGCATAGGCATTCGAGAACCTATGAGCCTCCTTGCTGTCGCGTTTCATGCCTAGGAAGGTCAACAGTTGTGGGTTGGGGTTTTGGTCATATAGGTACACCGCTGTTGTGCATCCGATATGGTCATTAGTACCGCGTGTGGTGTTGGGCACAAAGCTGACACCGTTTGTGGTCCACTCCTCGTCAAAGGTCTCCGTGCCCTTGTTGTACACTTCTTCCTTCATCGCTCGACCGAACAGCCGTGTATGCTTTGATAGCCTCCCTGCCTTTGGCTTTTGGCCTGTTACTGCCCCGTGCCACAGGTCACGTGCACACGTCAGCATTACGGTTTTGAGGTTTACTCCATACAGTTCTCTATCCTTGAACCTGCGTAGCTTCTGGCCAATCGAAGAGCACTCCCGATGCGTTTTGATCGACTTTAGCTGTGCGCAATGTGTCCACTTTTGGCTCCCTATCTCTGGCATGGGTAGAACCGTCAGCGCGTTAGCAACATCTTCTCGCCATGCTGCCTCATCTACTGCATCCAGACGCTCCACCTCCAATGTGAAGCATTCGGGGTGGTCTTTCTTCAGTTTGTGCAGGTACTGCAACAGCACCGATCCTTCAGAAAGGTACGTGTAAATCGTCACGGATTTGGGCTTGAGCAAGAGTTCTTTGGGAATGGCGAGGACGAACAGCTTCTCGCTTATGCGATACAGTGCGCCCGACTTGGCCTTGTCATATAGGGATCGGTCAAATGTCTTGTTCCCTTTGCGGTAAAGCTCGTCCCACATTTCCGTTGGAACAATACGTCCGTCAGGCTCCTCTTTTGCCATGCCAAGGCCGAGGTAAGCTGTGTCAAAGTCAACCTTTCGGACTGTCTGGTCCACCTCGAAGGGGTTTACGACTTCGTCGATGATCATGTTGTATCTATCAAGTAGGTGATCGACTTCGATTGTCGGTTTGCCGCCGCTGTCGAAATCAGTACATCTCACAATCCCTGTGTCTTGGGTTGCCAGAGTTCCAAGTCGGTAGAAAAGTGCGTGCGTACATGCGATTGATTTACCTGCCCGGATCAACTTCTCGCAGTGATCGCTTTTGTTGCTACCGTTGTTAACGGGTTGTGTAAGAATGAAATCGGAGCCTTTTCGGGCATCTTCGATGAACCGTTCCACCTCACTCAGGTAAGGCACAACCGCTATGTACTTCTCCTGCTTTTTGAAGCTGCGGTTGATCTGTGTGGATTTGCCATAGCCGCACGGTTTGTCGACAATAGTGATATGGGGCATGTAAGCCTCCTGTGTTTGGTCCATTGGACCCATTTTGGGGATACGCTCTCGCGGATACCGAGCAGATAGAATTGCCCCGTTGGGGCGACTGGGAGAAAATCCCGGTGAACACGCAATGGCTAAACTAGAGGGATCAAAAGCCCTCTTTTCAGTATCTTTGCTTACAGGTCAGCGTGATTTTGTGTTTGTTTACTTATGCTTAATGGCCACTTACTCCACTCGCATTGGAGTGAAGGAAGTCCAATCCCGTAAAAAGCAACTTGATCAACGCTGACCAAGCGAAACCTGTATGCTCAATTGATGGAGGGGTTTTGCTCAAATGAGGGAGTGGTAACGCCTGTTAGTTCACCAGACGGAGGGCTAACGTCATTGCCAATTCTTGAGGATTGTTTTGCCAGCAACCGGACAGCCAAAATGCACAAGGGACACTTGTTGTCGCTGGATGCGGGTGAGGGTGGTCCCTGCCGACGCACTGGGGAGAGTTTGACCACCCTGCACTATATCAATTCGATTTAAGCAAATTCTACGGCTGCCAGCTTCGCCACGATGTCATCAGTCTGCAGGTGGGTGTAACGCATCAACATCCGCAAATCGCGATGCCCGCTGATCATCTGGACTTGAGCAAGCGATAACCCACTTTCCACAAAGCGCGATACCGCCTCGTGCCGAATGTCATGAAATGTAAGGTCAACCACGCCCGCCCGTTGCCTGAGACGTTCAAAGGCTAATCGCACAGAGTTACCAGACAACGGCAAACACCGGTCGTCCTCGCGCGGCAGGTCCATCAATACGGCAACAGCATTCGGGCTGAGAGGCACTGTACGGGCGCGACCGTTTTTGGTTTGGGGCAAGAACACTGTCCGACGCTCAAGGTCTACGTGCTTCCATTGCATTGATAACAATTCCCCGCGTCGCATCCCGGTTGCCAAGGCCAGCGTCAGCAACGGTATCATCAGTGGAGACCGGGCTTGGTTTACGGCTTCCAACAAAGCCTGCCATTCTCCTTGCTGCAATCGCCTCTCGCGGCGGTTGTCGATCTTGGGCCGCCGGACAGGCTTGACCGGGTTCCCATGCGGCAGGGTCTGCCCCCAATCCTCACAGGCGACATCAAGGGCATGCTGCAACCAACCCAGTTCCCTCACCACAGTCGCCGCCTTCATGGATTTAATGCGCTGGTCACGATAGTGGACAAAGTCACCAGATCGCAGCTTGCCGACCTTCTTGGTGGCTAACTTGGAGCACTTACGCAGGAACCCGTTGATTGCATAACTTTCATTTTCCGCGCACCGTTTCTCGCTTGTGATGTTATCTCGGTATTTTCGCAGCACTTCATCAAGCGTCATCTCGGATGCGCCCACACTGAGGGTTGGGGTTAGCAATCCTCTGTCGGCGCTCAACTCCGTCTCTCGCGCCCACTTCGCCGCATCAGAACGCTTTAGAAAGGACTTAGATCGGGATTGCCCGTCTTTCCGTACAGTCGCTTGCCACTTTCCGCTAGGCCGTTTTACGATTGTTGCCATGGCCCATATCTCCTGTGTTGGAGACATCTTTTCCGTTTAAGTGCAGCGGAGGCGCAGCGGACACAGTTTCACGCGCAGCAAAGCAAAATGTGCTAGTCGCGTAAGACCTTGATACATTGTGGGGAAAGGATGGTGGGTGATGAGAGACTCGAACTCCCGACATCTTCGGTGTAAACGAAGCGCTCTACCAACTGAGCTAATCACCCGTGACGGTGCATGTAGCCAAGCCAGCGCGCGGGTGCAAGAGGGTCTTGCATAATTTCTTTCTCAGATTTCGGATCAGTCCGCCATCTCGTTCAAAACGGTCAGCAACTGCGCCACTTCCTGTTCGGTATTGTAGTGGCAGAGCGAGATGCGGATACAGTCGCTTAAGCCCAGTGGTGTCAGTACATTGCCGCTATAGTGGTCGGCCTTTCTGATGTGGGTACGGATACCTTCCTGATTCAGTCGCGTCACGACTTGGGCGGAGGGTGTGTCGCGCACTACGATTGAGACCAGCCCTTCCCGCGCAGGATTATCCGCACCGGCCAGAATCGTGATGTGATCCATATCTCGCAGGCCGGGCAGGTTGCCGGTGCCGTTGATCATCGCGTCGGTCAGGTGGGTTTCATAGGCGTGAATGGCGCGACCCGCAGCCTCAATCCGGGCGCGTCGATCTGATTCTTCCGAGACCTGAGCCCCCAGCCAGTCAAAATAGGCCACAACATCGGACATCGTTGCGTAAGACCCGGTGTCGCGGGTGCCGAACTCCCACCCCTCTGATGGGGCGTCGATCAATTGATCATGGGGCAGGGCGGTCAAACGGTCTGAAATCCATGCAATTCCGTAGCCGTGGCGAGAAAACACTTTGTAAGGCGAAATCGCATAGCCATCGACGCGGTAGCTGTCGATGTCCAACTGCCCATGCGCCGCGTGTTGAATGCCATCGACGATGATAAAACAGTCGGGTGAGATGTCACGTATAGCCCGCGCGATGGCCGCGACGTCCATGCCCATGCCGGTAACGGGCGACGCGTGAACGATCGTTGCGACGCGCACATCCGGCGTCAGGGCTGCGCGGTAATCTTCGGCTGTGACCAAACCCGTTTCGTCATCATGCTGCACGTTGACGTAGTCCAACCCCGCAATCGCGGCCCAGCGTCGTGCGGCGCTACGGCTTGCGGGGTGTTCGATCGAGCTGCCGATCACTTTGCTGCCCTTGGGTGCGTTGACACAGGCCGTTCGGATCATTCGGAACAACAACTCAGTTCCGCTTTCACCGACAAAGAATTGCCCTGTCGAGGCGTTCATGAATACTGACAAATCGGCCTTGGCGGTGTTGATGATGCCCACAAGCGCATGGCTGGCTATGTTGTCTCGTCCCTGATTGTCAGGGATTGCGGCGAATTTGGCCGAGGTTTCAACGACCGAGTTCAGCGTAAGAGCCCCGCCTGCGTTCTCGAAAAAAATGCGGGGGCCTTGAAAGGGACAGGCATCGACATGGGCAAAGCGTGAACGAATGGCGTCGATCAGACCGGGTGAAGTGTGCAGCATGGTGGACGTCCTGTTCCTGAGTTGATTGCAGCATCCATCTGTGAAGGGTCTGGATCAATATCGTTTGCGACATTGGTCGCAAACCAACTGACGGAAATGGCGATGCTGTGCATTTTTCTTTCAATATCTGCCTGATATGCGGCTGCGTTCCGCAAAGGCGCTTGCGTGCCCCCGGTTGCCTCAGATATCCCCGAAGGGACTGAAACGATGCCAACGAAAAGGATATGCTCCTGTCACGTGCCCACCGCGTATTGATTGCGGCCCTCGTTCTGGTGGGGTCGCTGCAGGGTCCGCTGCGGGCGGAAGCGGAAGGCGTATTGGTATTTGCCGCCGCCAGCCTCAAAACCGCGCTGGATGAGATCGCGCCCGCGTTTGAACAGCAATCCGGACAGGAGGTTACCATCTCGTACGCAGCATCGTCCGTTTTGGCCCGGCAGATACAGCTTGGTGCCCCCGCGGATTTATTCATTTCCGCCAACGCGGACTGGATGGATGTCCTGCAGGAACAGGGATTGATAGATGAGGCCTCTCGTGTCGATCTCTTGGGGAACGGGCTTGTCCTGATTGCTGGTGGTGACGCAATCACAATCGGCGAAATGAGGCCGGAAGTCGATCTGCAGGCCGCACTGGATGGGGGGCATCTGGCTATGGCGCTGGTGGATGCTGTGCCCGCTGGGATCTATGGCAAAGCGGCGCTGCAAAGCCTGGGTCAATGGAGCCGCGTTCAAAATCAGGTCGCGCAAACAGACAATGTCCGAGCCGCGCTTGCGCTGGTTGCAACCGGGGCGGCGCCTTTGGGAATTGTCTACCGGTCCGACGCCAAGGTTGAAGATCGTGTCCAAGTCGTTGCGACCTTTTCACCGGACCTGCATCCGCCGATCATTTACCCTGCGGCAGCGATCTTGCCACCATCCGCCGGGGCCAAAGCTTTTCTTGCCCATCTCAACTCGGAAGCGGCGCGCCTTGTGTTTGCAGAGCAGGGGTTTGCCCTGCCGGGTGGATAACGCATGGGATGGCTAGGGCCGGAAGAGCTTGAGGCGCTGAAGCTATCCTTGCGTGTGTCCTTTTGGGCCACGCTGGTCACCCTGCCTTTTGGCATCTTTGTTGCCTATGCCTTGGCCCGCTGGCGGTTTCCAGGTCGGCAGGTTCTGAACGGGCTGGTGCATCTGCCATTGATCCTGCCGCCAGTCGTCACAGGGTATCTGTTGCTCATTACTTTTGGCATTCAGGGGCCTTTGGGCAGGCTGTTGGCGGAATTCGGTATCGTTGTGGCCTTTCGCTGGACCGGAGCAGCGCTGGCCGCTGGGATCATGGCGTTTCCGTTAATGGTTCGGGCGATCCGGCTGTCTATCGAGGCTGTGGACCCCAAACTTGAACAGGCAGGGGCTACACTGGGTGCGTCGCGCCCGCTGGTTTTTGCTACGGTAACGTTGCCGATGATCCTGCCGGGCGTGATCGCCGGGGCGATACTGGCCTTTGCCAAAGCGATGGGGGAATTCGGGGCGACCATCACGTTCGTCTCGAACATTCCGGGTCAGACCCAGACCCTGCCCTCGGCCGTTTACGCATTCCTGCAAGTGCCGGGGGGTGAAGCTGCCGCGACAAGGTTGGTCGTGATCTCGATCGTGATCGCGATGGGCGCTTTGCTGTTGTCAGAATTCATAGGGCGTCGGGTCGCTGCACGGGTGGCCGGATCATGAGTCTTTCTGTACGCCTGCAACACGACCTGCCGGACATCAGTCTGGACATTAGCTTTGAGGCCCCGCCCGGGGTGACGGTGTTATTCGGGCGATCCGGGGCGGGTAAAACCACGGTGGTAAATGCGGTCGCGGGTTTGTTGCGCCCGTCGGCAGGTCGCGTCGCGATCGATGATTGGGAGTTGTTCGACACCGAGCGTGGCCTGTGGCTGCCGCCGCATAAACGACGGCTTGGCTATATCTTTCAGGAAGGGCGCCTGTTTCCGCATCTCACAGTTCGTCAGAACCTATTCTTCGGGCGATGGTTTGCGCCCAGAAGGACCCGTAAGGAAAGCCCGGAGAAGGTAATCGAAATGCTGGGGGTCGGGCATCTTCTGGATCGCAGACCAGCGGGTCTTTCGGGCGGTGAAAAGCAACGTGTTGCGATTGGCCGCGCATTGCTGGCCAGCCCGCGTCTGATCCTGGCAGATGAGCCTTTGGCCGCGCTGGACGATGCGCGCAAGTCTGAAATTCTTCCGTATTTCGAGCGGCTTCGCGATGAAGTGTCCGTACCGATCCTTTATGTCACACATTCGGCGGCCGAGGTCGCGCGCCTTGCCACTTCGGTGGTGGCTTTGCAAGACGGCAAAGCCGTACGCCATGGTCCCGCGTCCGAGGTGTTGGCCGACCCGTCGGTTGCGCCAGCAGGTGTCAGATCCGTCGGTGCGGTGCTGCAGGTCCGCGTGGCCAAGCACCATGAAGACGGGCTGACCGAACTGGATGCAGGTGGCACCAGTCTGTTTCTACCGCTTATCCCTCATCAGATCGGAGCCAGTCTGCGTATCCGCATTCCGGCCCAAGAGGTCATCCTGTCCAGCAAACGCCCCGAGGGGCTTTCTGCTTTGAACATGCTTGAGGGTACGGTTGAGACGATCCGGGCAGGTGACGGGCCGGGCGCAATTGTTTCCATAAAAACCGAGGCTGGGTCGGTTCTGGCAAGGATTACCCGCCGCTCGGTCGCATCCTTGGGGCTGGAGCCCGGTCGGGTTTGTTATGCGGTGATCAAAACCGTCGCGCTGGCCCCGCAGGATGTAGGCGGGCGTCTGGGCAATTATTAGGCCACCGGCCCTTCTTGCGTTGTGATCGGGATTCTTTACTCGGTCTCTTTGTTTGCTATGGTTCTGGTCAGGTTTTTCACGGGATTTTTGTTATGCGAAATTGGAAGCTGCCATTTTTGGCTTTGTTGATTGCCCTGCCGGGACTCGCGCAGGCAGTCGGTTTCGGGATCGGCGCGTATCCGGCGTTCAGAACCACGGTTACACCCCTGAAGAACGGTATTTACCAAGTTTCCACTACCGGTTCTTCGGCGCCGGTTGCGTATTGGTGTGGTATTGGCGACTTTGCCATTCGCACCCTCAGAACCAAGGCCTCCCAGCGCATCTACATCACCCGGGCCTACGAGAAACAGACGAGGACCGTGCAATTCTCGCTGACCCCGCCCGACGGGGTCGATACCACTCCGGGTTACTCGGTCACGGTCAAGCGCGTCGGTGAAAACATGTCCGCCGGATCCGCGCAGGGGTATTGCTATGACAACTTCATGGATTTCGGGTTCTGATCGCTGATCAGACCCATTTCGCCAGCGGCGGCAAGCTCATGAGAACGGCATCGGGGTCATGGCCGGTTTCCAGCCCGAACTTGGTGCCACGGTCATATACAAGGTTATATTCTGCATAGAGGCCACGGTGCACAAGCTGGGCGTCCTTATCTGCCGCACCAAAATCCTGGACCCGGCGCTTTTCGACCAGTGGCGCAAAGGCAGGGAGGAACGCCTTGCCGATGTCTTGCGTCAGCGAAAAATCCGCTGACCAGTCGCCGGTGCAGTAGTCATCCATGAATATGCCTCCGACGCCACGGGCGCGTTTGCGGTGCGGGATATAGAAATACTCATCTGCCCAGTCTTTAAGCCGTGGATAGTGCCCTGGCCCATGCGGGTCCAGATGGGCCTTTTGGGTGGCGTGAAAATGGGCCGTGTCTTCATCATACTCGATGCAGGGGTTCAGGTCGGACCCACCGCCGAACCACCAAGCATGCGGTGTCCAGAACATACGCGTGTTCATGTGGACAGCCGGTACATGCGGGTTCTGCATATGCGCGACCAATGAGATGCCCGAAGCCCAGAAACGCGGGTCTTCCGTCATGCCGGGAATGCCTTTGCGAGCGGCCATGGCCTGTTGCGCGCGTTCACCCAGTGTGCCGTAAACGGTCGAGATGTTGACGCCGACCTTTTCAAACACACGGCCTCCGCGCATGACGGACATCAAGCCGCCACCTGCATCCGTACCGTCGTCAGCCTGGCGTTTCGTTTCCTTGACCTCAAACCTACCCGGTTCGGCGTCCGAGAGCGGGCCGGTGTCGTGGCTGTCTTCCAGCGCTTCAAACGCCGCGACGATGTCATCACGCAGGTGTCGGAACCAGGCTGAGGCCGTTGATTTTTCTTTTTCGAACATTGGATTAGTGCGCCGGGGCTGCGACGGGGTCCAGCAGGGTGCGGCCACCGTCAATGGTCAGAATTTGGCCGGTGATGAAACCGGCGGCGTCCGAGGCAAGGAACTGAGCAGTCTCCGTCAGTTCGGTCGGGGCTGCGATACGGGACAGAGGTGTGTGTTTTTCGATGTCATCCCGGAAATCCCGGTTCTCTTTCAGGGTAGATTGCAGCGAAGCACTCATCACCGATCCCAGTGCGATCGAGTTGACACGGATGCGGCTCGGGGCCAGCGCCACGGCCAGGGACCGGGTCATCTGATCCAGCGCGGCGGTTGAAACCGAATAGGCCATCAAATCCGGATGCGTGCGTCGGGCGGCAATCGACGACAGGTTGATGATCGACCCTGCGGGGTTTTCGTTGTCACCCGCCTGTTTAATCATCCGTTTGGCGACAACCTGACTAAGCCGCAAAGCGGGCATCAGATTCTGGTTCAGAAGAGTCCGCACCGAGTCATCGTCAGTATCCAGAGGGTCGGAAGGAATCACCTGCCGTGCCCCGTTGATTAGAATATCCACCTGATCAAACGCGTCTATGGTGGCCGAAAGCAGATTGGCGATCGTTAGCTTTTCCCGCAGATCACCCGCAAAGAAGCGAATGTTGCTGTCATCGGCCTGTTCGCCCAGTTCATCGGCCAGACGCTTTTCGTCCATATCGGCAAACATGACATTGGCACCCGCATCCGCAAAGTGACGACCGATGGCCAAACCGACACCGTTGGCGCTGCCGGTCACGATTGCTGTTTTGCCAGCGATGGAAAAGGACATGCAAATCTCCTGAGTTGAGGCGGAGGTTAACCGGGATCACCTTCGAGGGCGAGAGGCATGGAACACTTTGAAACGTGCGTCGCCGGACACTTCTTCAACGCGCGCAAAACTTTCAGTCAAAGTTGCTTCGTATGGCAGGTGGCGGTTGGCGACCATCCACAGGTCCCCATGTTTGGGCAGATTGCGGGCGGCGGACTTGATGAATCCTTGGCCCAATTCCGGCTCGGCGCTGCGTGACGTGTGGAAGGGCGGATTCATGACGACGGTGTCCAGCGCGTCGGGCGCCTTCCACTTTACAGCATCGGCCCAGTGGAAAAGCGCGCGTTCATCGGTGATATTCGCCTGCGCACAGGTCAGGGCGATATTGTCGGCTTCGACCAGGTGCAGATGGCGCAAACCCGCCTTTTGGATCAGCGACGCTGAGAGAAATCCCCAACCCGCCCCCAGATCAGCAACCCGCGCTCCGATCTTGTCCGGCAGCGTATTCACAAGCAGCGTTGACGCCGGATCGACTCCATCTGCCGAAAAAACGCCGGGAGCGGTTTGATATCCGTCCGCCATTTGGGTTTGTGGCGCGGCCCAGTCGTCAAACGCATCAGGCGCAGCGCGGAACCAGAAGATTTTACCATGCGCCTTGGAAATTGGCCCCTCAACATCTGTGCGCTTGCGGATCTCTTTCAGCAGACTGTCCACGCCATCGGTTTTGGCGCCGTCCACAACGATCACCCCGCTTGCGCGTGCGGAGGCTTGCTGCACATGGCTGCGGGCCAATGCCTTGGCGCGAGGCAGGATCACGATCGCATCCTGACACGGGTCCTGAGACTGCGGCGTTACGGCAAACCCCTGGTCTGCAAAATGGTCGTGGAACGGTTTGAAGGGCTGAACGACCTGCGTGTCGCGCGACAAAGATGACAGATCATTTGCCGGTGTCGGCCCGATGACTGTCAGCGGTTGAGACAGAACAAGGCCGCTTTGCAGGGCAAGATCAAGGCGAGGGGACATGGGCAAATCCGATTAGAGCCGCCGCTGGCGTTACTCTTCGCGTTCCATGGTGCATTGCAGAGGATGCTGGTGCCGACGGGCAAAATCCATAACCTGCCCGACCTTGGTTTCCGCAATCTCGTGACTGAATACACCTACCACGGCAACGCCCTTTTTGTGGACGGTCAGCATGATTTCGAACGCTTCGGCGTGTGTCATTCCAAAGAACCGTTCAAGCACATGAACGACGAACTCCATCGGGGTGTAGTCATCGTTCAGAAGCAGGACTTTATACAGCGGCGGGCGCTTGGTCTTGGGGCGTGTCTGGACCAGAACCGACGAGTCAGAATCGTCGTCGGAATTGTCAGACATCATCCATTGGTCAATAAGCATCACACGGCTGTCCGATTCAGGCTTCGGTTTATCTGTGCGGTTATATAACGTCTAAGGGGTCAGAGAAAAGAGCCAGCAGGACGCATTTGCAATGGAAAATAAGCTGACCACAATCGGGTTCGATGCGGATGATACATTGTGGCACAATGAGCGGTTCTTCCAACTGACGCAGAGCCATTTTGCGGAATTGCTTGCCGATCATGCCGAGCGCGACCACCTGCTGGAGCGTTTGCTGGAAGCTGAAAAGCGCAACATTCGACACTATGGATACGGAATCAAGGGCTTCACCCTGTCGATGATCGAAACCGCCATCGAAGTAACCGAAGACCGCGTTCCCGCGTCAGTCATTCGGCAGTTGATCGAAGCAGGGCAGGACATGATGGCCCATCCGATTGAGTTGCTTCCCCATGCACGCGAAGCGATCGAGGGCGTGGCCGCGACACATAAGGTCGTGTTGATCACCAAGGGTGATCTGATCGATCAGGAACGCAAGCTTGCCCAGTCAGGCTTGGGTGAGCTGTTCGATGAAGTCGAGATTGTCTCGGAGAAAACCCCGGAGACCTACCGAGAGATTTTCCACAGATATTGCGAGGGGCCCAAGCGGGCGATGATGGTAGGGAACTCGATGCGATCCGACGTGGTCGCCCCGATTCAGGCAGGGTGTTGGGGTGTATATGTTCCGCATGGACTGGTCTGGGAGATCGAAAAGGCAGAAACACCATTGGGCAATCCGCGCTTCAAAGAGTTGCAACACCTGGGAGAGCTGACAGGGTTTGTTCAGGCACTTGGATGATGTTGCCGATAGGTCTCAGTTCGGGAAAAACAGAGCGATTACAAGGGCTGTATTCTTGGGTGTCCCGGATTTAGTGGTTTGGGGCCCAGGTGGGGCAACATATGGTGTTTCTATCGTGGCCGACAAAGCGACGAATTTGTCAGCTTACGGTTTATTTCATGGGGTCTCTGTGTTAGCCTGAAGAATAATAAAATAATTGATTTGCTGACCGGGAAAACCCGGCAGCGCGAGGTAGACAGAGGCAAAGATCGTGCAGGTTCGGCGGACAGTTCCGGCCCGGATGGGCTTTATTCTTATAGCATTCGTGTGGTTGCTTGCTTTTGCACCACTCCAGTCATTGGCGGCGCCCTATGCGGCCATGGTGATCGACGCGCGCACCGGTGAGGTGCTTCATTCGCGCAACGCCGACACCCGGCTTCACCCCGCATCGCTGACCAAGATGATGACGCTCTATATCGCGTTTGAGGCCGTGCGAAACGGTGAGATCGAGCTGGACACCCCAGTTCGCATCACCAAGAAAGCGTCGTCCGAACCCCCCTCGAAACTGGGTCTTCGCACGGGTCAGACGATCGCGTTCCGGTATCTGATCCGCGCCGCTGCCGTTAAATCGGCCAATGACGCGGCCACGGCAATCGGCATCGCCATCAGCGGGTCCGAGGCAGCATTTGCCCGCCGCATGACCCGGACTGCCAAAGCCATGGGCATGAGCCGCACGACATTCAAGAACGCTCATGGATTGACGGAATCGGGTCACCTGTCGACCGCGCGGGACATGACCACGCTGGGCCGGCATCTGCTGTATGATTACCCGCAGTATTATAACCTGTTTTCGCGTCAATCGACCCATGCCGGGATCAAGACGGTGCCGAACACGAACCGTCGGTTACTGGCCGCTTATCGGGGAGCAGATGGGATCAAGACCGGATACACGCGGGCAGCAGGCTTTAACCTTGTCGCCTCGGCCAAACGCAAAGACGAACGGATCATTGCCACGGTATTCGGCGGTAAATCCGGCGCGTCGCGAAATGCCAAAGTGGCAGAACTGCTGGACATGGGTTTCCGCCGCGCACCGTCGCGCGCACCCATTCGCAAACCGTCGCGTCCTGTATATGCAGGAAATGCGGGTCTGAATGTACAAGTGGCGCGGTTGGTCGGCGCGCCGACCACCAGTTTACGACCGGTACTGCGCCCCGGACCGGGGGCCGCCGTTCAGGTGGCCGGTACGGTCGCGGCGACCGCGGCGAAGAACGGCACGCGCATTCAGAACGGGATTGCGGCAGCCATTGCCGCCGCAGATATACAAACCCCGTCCGAGGATACGACCCGCCCGGCGGCCCGTCCCGAAGATCTTGTCCTTGCTTCCACAGGCCCGATCGAACAGCCCGAGCCCGAGCAGGAGATCGTCACGCGCTTGTCCACCTCGGGTGGGCACCTCTGGGGTGTGAATGTCGGGCGCTACACAACACGATATGAGGCCGAAAAGGTGCTGTTGAAAACAGCCCTTTCGGAAATGACCACTCTGGAAGGAACGCTGCGCAAAGTGAACCAAAGCGCGCGCGGCTTTGATGCGACGTTTCAGGGCATGACCCGCGAACAGGCTGATTTGGCCTGTCGCAGGCTTCAGGCACGGAACGTGACGTGTTTCATGATTGGGCCGTCATAAGACCCGACATGCAATCTTCAGACTGAACATGGGCTGCGAAAACACTCGCAGCCCTTTTTCTTAGTCGAAGACGTGGCCGTGCTGATATTGTTCATCCTGACCGGCGGCGGCAGTCAGCGCGGCGACGTTATCCTTGGTGAAGAAGCCGTCATAGTGATGGCAGCGCTCAATATACTCGGTGATCAGCAGAGTGTGCTTGGAGTGTTTTGAGAAAATCTGTTTCAGGTTTGGGTCGTCTTTGCATTCGCCAACTACATGCGCCAGGAAAGGCACGCCCTTGTCTTTGAGGGTGTTCACGACGAAATCGACGTTCTTTTCACCAGCGCCGTGGTCTCCATCCTGTATCTCGACGGCCATATGGTGCAGGCGGCGGCCAAAGTTGCGCACGAAGTCTTCGGTGGGCATCGGTAACTTGGCAAAGGAATTCACGAATGAGGGCGTGTTGTTCGCCGTGAATACCTTGGCAGGCGATTTCTTGTCATCGTCGACATTCGGATTGCGGTTCACATTGGTGGACGAATTCATGTCAAAGATGTTGTACGCACCCCAGAAATAGTAGGGCACCATCGTGAGAAACTCGAGGATCGCATCCTCACGCTCTCCGGCCAATACCCGCGTGGCAAGGTGGTCGATCCCCAACATCAGAGGTGCAATCTTGCTGTCTGACCCAAAACCGGCTGCCTGATCCAGGCGGGTTTGTTCCGCGTCGCTGAGCAAGACACGGTCCCCCAGGCCAAGGCTGTCCGTGTCGTTGAAATCCAGCGTGGAATAGCCGACCCGATTGCAGGTGAAATCCGATGGCGTCGTGAAACGGAAACCGTCCAGCGTGTAAAACGGGTTCTCGGTATCGCCACTATATTCAAATCTTATGTTTTGATCTTCCAGCGTTTTGGTCAGCGTCTTCAGGTCGGAGGCCGCGAATACCTCTCCGACATACCGGGTCTGGGGCGTGCTGCGGGCCAACGGGTACATGCGGTTGATACGGGGAATGAAGTCCTCGAATGTCGGGCTGAGAGGAGCCATGACGACTAGCGCGGGGTAATCTGCATGAGAATGCAGAACCGAAAACTTGTGCGTTCGCCCAAGATAACTGGCCGTGTGGCGATAGGGGGTCATCACGTAGAGTTCGACCAGCGTGTCGAACAGCGCATCCGGTTCCACCTGAAGTACAATGGCCCGCATCGACCCGACCTGATCTGCGATACCCGAGCTTGAGCGGCGCTCGTAAATCATAGGCAGATATTCGTTGAAGAAGTCCGAGTTCTTCTTGTCGCCGCGGGGTTCGTAAGACATCAAATCAAAAGACATTAAGCGCGCTCCTTGCCGTTGCGCCGCTCGATCGGCGCGGATCGTTCCCGGAATTTGTGGTACTCAGATCATACAGTTACGCACATGCTAGGGCCTGGGGCCGTACCGGGCAACAGTCACGACATGGGGTGGCCGAGTTGCGCCAACCTGATCAACGGATAAATTTTGTCACGTCAACGCCGCCCGCAATCAGGTTTTCCCGAACCGAGCGGGCAATCTGCACAGCAGTTGGCCCGTCACCGTGCAGACAGATGGTGTCGATCGACGTTTGCAGTCGTTTGCCGGATTCGGTAATGATGGCCCCTTCCTGAACCATATTCACTATGCGCGGACCGGCCAGTTCGGGGTCATGGATGACCGCGCCGGGTTTGCCGCGGTCGACCAGAGTTCCGTCGTCGTTATAGGCGCGGTCTGCAAAAATCTCTCCGACCCATTTGCAATTCAGTTCGCGCACGGCGTCTTCCTGTTTGGTCACGGCCAAAACCATGATGATAACGTCCGGGTCCACATCCAGGGCACCCTGATAGCAAGCCCGCGCCATGTCGATGTCAACCGAACACATATTGGCCAGTGCACCGTGCAGCTTGAGGTGCCGGACCTTGGTGCCAACGGCCTTGGCAACCCCTATGGCTGCGCCCAGCTGATACCGGACCAGATTGCGCAGGCTGTCATGTGGGATTTTCATGTTGCGGCGACCAAATCCCTGAAGGTCGGGAAACCCCGGATGCGCGCCAATACCAACATTGTTTTCTGCCGCCTGTATCATCGTCTGCGCCATTACGTCCGGATCACCGGCGTGAAAGCCGCAAGCGATGTTGGCCGAGGTGATGATTTTGAGCAGGCTTGCATCATCACCCATGTTCCATGGGCCAAAGCTCTCTCCCATATCTGCATTCAGATCAACGCTGGGCATCGGCAAAACTCCTTAGTCTGTTGCAGAGATCATTCCGCCGACCAATTGGTAAGACAACAGGTCAGGGATGTCATGTGGGTCGCGGATCAGAGGTTCAACCTGAGTGGGCAGGCGCGACAGATCGCCTTGGAAAGCCGCGTGCAGGGCGACGGCTTCATCCATCGTGACAAACTTGAATGTCAGGTGTCCTCCAGCGGGCGTTTGCGCCGCGCGCGGCAGATCGCACGGAAGGACGGTTGCAATGCGCGGATACCCTCCGGTGGTCTGGCATTCCGGCAGCAGGATGAACGGATTTCCGGTGCCAGTCATCTGGATGTCGCCGGGTGTTATGACCTCGGACAGGATGTTGAGCTGCCCCTTGGCGGCAAATCCTTCTCCGGCGCTTTCAAGCTGCATTCCCATTCGGTTGGCCCGGCCACCGCGTTGGAACTGCGTATTGGCAAACCGGTCCAGAGTATCTTGGTCAAACAAAGGGGTTTGAAAGCTGGCGACGACCCGCAGTACCCCGCCTGAAAATCGGTCGTCTGGCTGCAGTTTCAACCCGACAGCGCCTGAACCGGCCCCGGCAGACAAGCGGTCACCAGCTTGTACAGTCCGCCCGATCTTGGCCGTTAGGTGGGCAGACCGAGAGCCAAGGAACATGTCGCCGTCAATTCCGCCGCCGATATGCAAGTACCCATAGGTCCCATATATTGCCGCGCCGATGGTCAATCGCTGTCCCGCATCTAATTCATGCGACGCATTCCAAATGACTGGGTTTCCGTCGACGCTCGCCTGCATCGGCGCGCCGGTCAGCGCAATGCGTGTGCGTTCGGTCGCTTCGAATTCACCGCCCAAGCCTGCCATTTCCAAAGCCGCCAATGCAGGCGCTTGGCCCAGCAAGGCGGCCCCTTCGTGCAAGGCCAGTATGTCTGCAGCCCCCGAGCGGGACAGACCCTGATCCAAGTAACCGGTACGCCCCAGATCCTGCACTGTACAAGCAGGCCCTATGCGCAGAACGGAAAGGCTCATGACCCGATTTCCTGATACGTCGCACCGCCTGAACCATCAAAGTCGTTCGCGCGAATATTTTCCAGGTCCTCCTGAGTAACAGAATAGAACTGCATCTCATCACCGGGCGTCAGGGCAAAACTGTTTGGGGTCTCGGGCCGAAAGCAGCGAAACGCGGTTTGCCCAACATGCCGCCAGCCGGTTGGCGTCGGCCCCGAGAACAGCACAAACTGTGAGATGGCCAGAACTAACGCCCCTTCGGGCACCATAGGGGTCAGCTCTTGCAGACGTGGTATATTGAACTCGGGCCCCAGAGGCCCAAGGTAAGGTTGCCCGGGCGCAAATCCGATCGTCAAAACACGCACGCGCGAGTCGCTGAGCCGTCGAACTGCTTCATCCGGCGTCAGCCCGGTTGCGGCAGCCGCTTCGTTCAGTTGCGGCGCGAGGTCCCCTCCATAGACAGTGGGGACGCGCCAATATTTGCGGCCCGAGGGCATCGGGGCGTCAAACCAGTTTTGCTGCCCAAGTAACTCGGAAACACGGGATCGGATTTCCGCGTGAGGGAGTTGGTCGGGATCAAAGCGGACATAGGCCGAGGCTAGCGAAGCGGACGTTTCAATAACGCCGTGCCATTGGGCCAGGTCCAAAGCATTTCTAAAGGCCAGCGCCGCACGGTTTGATGACTCCGCCATGGTATCCGCAAATGAAACAAGCAGACCGTCAAAGCCGACGGGTTGAATTCTTGGAAAGGGGTATGAGTCTGACGATATCATGACGTGAAAATCTAAGGCGTTCCTTTTCGGTCGACCTGACCGCATTCAGTTGGATTACGCAAGCCTCTGGCCATTGTTGCCGGGCATTTTACTCAAAGCTGAGTGTCGAACCTCTGATTCTGGGTCTGGCGTGATTCAAAACAGGAAGGCCGACTCGTTTCAGCGTTGTGGGTGGAGTAGTAAATCTCACTATATATAGGGTGAACTTGGGTGCTGCGGTGTGGCGATTGCTTGGTACTTCATTCAATAATCGTAAATAGGTGTGAAGTCATCTAGATGGATGTAATGTAAGTTATTGTTATTAAAATATAAAAAACTGAATTGCAAAAAAAACGCGCTATATGCAATTTTCCACTTGCGGCTTTGTGGGGTAAACCTTAGAACCCCCTTCACCGGCGCTGCTGAGGCGGTGTTGACGGATCGGAGAGACGGTCGGACGGGCT